>NZ_BSSF01000007.1:0-516031 GCF_030268985.1 Microbispora sp. NBRC 16548 | reverse complement strand
GTCATCCGGATCCTGGCCCTGACCTGCGTGATCTGGCACAACGACAGGACCGGTCAGCCGGTCAAACGGTCGCTGATCGCATACGACCACTGACCCAGCCGGAGGGCTTGGAATCAATCATCTAGGCCGTTTACCAGGGCAGATGCGTGATCAGGCAAAGGAATCGTCGATCCTTCGCCTTGTTATCGCAAGTATTGCGATCCCACGTGTTCAGACGGCCCGGTTTCCGGATAGCCCTTATTAACATTTTTTTCCTGAGCATTGCATTACGGACACGAACGGAGGGGTCATGGCGGGCTGGCACATGCCTCCCTTTTTACGCCCGCGCTCGATCCAGGCGCGGACCGCACTGATGAGCGCGGTCCTCTCCCTCGTCGTCCTCACGGTGATCGGGTTCGGCCTGGACATCGCCGTACGCAACCGGATCCACAGCCATCTCTTCATGGACACCCAGCGGGTGGCCACCGACTGGATCGCCTCGATGGGTCCCAACGGCATCCCCGAGCCGCCGACCGGGCGCGAGGACCTGGTGCAACTCGTCGACTCCCGCAACCGGGTGATCACCGCCAGCCGGGCGGCGAGCGGCCGGGCCCCGCTGACCTCCCCCTTCCCCACGGGCCAGGACCGCCTGCAATACCGGATCGAATGCCCGGACCGGGGCCGGTGCGTCGTGCTCACCGCCGTACGGGTCCTGCCGGTGCAGTCCCGGCTGTTCTGGGACGGCGAGCCGCACGCCGTGTACGCGGGAAGGACCGAGCCGGGCCTCCTGGCCGCGCGGCGGCTGGAACTGTTCATCGCGATCGGAGTGCTGCTGATGACCGCCGGATGGACCTGGGCGAGCTGGCGCGCCGCGGGCCGCACGCTGCGTCCGGTTAGAGAGATTCGCGAGAGGGTGACCGAGATCAGCGTGCGCGACCTGAGCCTGCGCGTCCCCCAGCCGCCCGGGCGCGACGAGATCGCCGAGCTCGCGCGGGCCTCCAACAACTTCCTCGAACGCCTCGACACCTCGGTGCGCCAGCAGCGGCACTTCGCCTCGATGGTCTCCCACGAGCTGCGGACCCCGCTCGCCGGGCTGCGCACGCAACTGGAGGAGGCCCTGCTCTACCGCGAGGAGACCGATCCGTACGAGACGATCCGTACGGCGGTGCGGACCACGGAGAGGTGCCAGGCGATCATCGACGAGATGCTCACGGTCGCCCGCGTCCGCACGGCCGCGACGGACGAACCCGAGCCGGTCGACCTCGGGGCGCTCGCGCGGGAGGAGGCCGCCGCCCGCACGGACGGCGTGCCCGTGCATGTCGAGGTCGAGGACGAGGTGACCGTCCTCGGCAACCGGGTCCAGCTGTGCGGCGTGCTGACCAACCTGCTGGTCAACGCCCAGCGCCACGCGTACGGCAGGGTCGACGTCACGGTCGGGCGGGCCGGGGACGAGGCGGTCGTCACCGTGCTCGACGACGGCGACGGCATCGCGCCGGAGGACCGCGAGCGGGTCTTCGAGCCGTTCGTCCGCCTGAAGGACGGGCGCCGCCGCGATCCCAAGGGCACCGGGCTGGGCCTCGCCCTGTGCCGCGTCACGGCGGACGCGCACCAAGGGACGCTGCGGGTCGAGGACTCGCCCCGCGGCGCCCGCTTCGTCCTGCGTCTGCCGCTGCCCGCGGCCGCGGCGGCCGCGGACAGCGCGCCCCAGCTCAGCCGGTGACGCTCAGCCGGTGACGCCCGGGCGGGCGCTCCCGACGGCGGCCAGGGTCAGCGCGAAGTCGGCGGCGCTGTCGGTGTACCAGCGGCAGACCGCGAACCCGGCCCGGGACAGCTCGTCGAGCACACCCTCTCTGTGGAACTTGGCGCTGATCTCCGTGCGCATCTCCTCGCCCTCGGCGAAGGCGACCGTGAGGCCGAGCGCCCTGATCGGGACCTCCATGGGCCGGGTGGCCCGCAGCCGCATCTCGATCCAGTCGTTGTCCTCGTCCCACAGCGCGACGTGCTCGAACGCCTCCGGCTCGAACCCGGCGTCCAGCTCCCGGTTGAGCACGTGCAGCACGTTGCGGTTGAAGGCGGCCGTCACGCCCCCCGGGTCGTCGTACGCCGCGACCAGCCGCCCCCTGTCCTTCACCAGGTCGGTGCCGAGCAGCAGGGTGTCGCCCGGCCGCAGCGTGGCGCGCAGTTCCTTGAGGAACACCTCTCGCGCGGCGGGCGGGAGGTTGCCGATCGTGCCGCCGAGGAAGGCCACCAGCCGCCTGCCGGTCCTCGGCAGCAGCGCCAGGTGCTGCTCGAAGTCGGCGCGCACCGGCCGCACGTCGAGGCCGGGATAGCGTACGGCGAGCCGCTCCGCCGCGGCCTCCAGCGTGACGTCGTCCACGTCGACCGGCGTGTAGGCCCGCAGCACACCCGCGTTGGCCAGCGCGTCGAGCAGCAGCACGGTCTTCTCGCTGGTGCCCGAGCCCAGCTCGACGAGCGTGTCCGCGCGGCTGAGGCCGGCGACGTCGACGGCGCGGCGGCGCAGGATCTCCAGTTCGCGCCGGGTGGGGTAGTACTCCGCCAGCCGGGTGATCCGGGAGAACAGCTCGCTGCCCGCGGCGTCGTAGAACCACTTGGGGGGCAGCCACTTGGGCGACGAGGTCAGCCCTGCGCGTACGTCGTTCTCCAGAGCATGGCGCAGATAGTCGCCGCCGAGATGATCGGTAACCATGGTCGCCTCTCAATCGATGGGTGTCACCGAAACGCCGTCGGGGGACGCGAGCAGCAGGCTCCGGTCGGGCACGGCCCGCCAGCCCGGCCGGTCGTCCAGCGGCTCGCTCGCGACGAGCACCCCCTCCTCCAGGTGCGTGAACAACGTGTCGCCCCACGCGACGGCGGCCAGGTGGGAACCTCCCGTGACGAGCAGGTTGAGCCGGGCCTCCGGGTCGCCCTCGGCGGCCGCGCGGACGACGGCGGGCAGGACGTCGGCGAGTGGCAGGCCGCCCCGCAACCGGGTGAACGCGGCGGCGGCGAGCCACGCCGAGTCGCACCCGCTCTCCGCGTCCGCCGCGAGGGGCCGGACGGCCTCGCGCCTGACCCTGCCGTTGTGGCTGAGCAGCCAGGGCCCGTCGGCGAACGGCGCGGTGGCCGTCTCCTCGATCGGCATCCCGACCGTGGCCGACCGCACCGCCGCGATCAGGCACGTCGAGCGGGCCGCCGCGGCGAGGCCGGGCATGTTGGCGTCCGCCCAGATGGGCACCGTACGGCGGTAGCGCACGGGCCGGGACCCGTCGTACCAGCCCAAGCCGAACCCGTCGGCGTTCACCGTGCCGTACTTCTGTAGGCGCGGCGCGTACGACTGGCGCAGCAGGCCGTGTTCGGGGTCGCTGATGAGCGTGGTCAGGGCCCGCGCCGGACCCAGCCACGCCGCGTGGCGGCACATCCCTCACTCCTCGGAGCGGGCGCAGCGGAACCCGGCGAAGATCTGCCGCCGGATCGGGTAGTCCCAGTTGCGGAAGGTCGTGCGGGCGGCGGAGGGATGGGTGGCCCACGACCCGCCGCGCAGCACCCGGTAGGTCTCCCCGAAGAAGACCTTGCTGTACTCCTCGTAGGGGAAGCACCGGTAGCCGGGATAGGGCTGGAACCAGGAGTCGGTCCACTCCCACACGTCCCCGATGAGCTGCTCGACGCCATAAGGACTCGCGCCGTCCGGGAACGCTCCGGCGGGCGCGGGCCGGGCCGCCCTGTGGCCGAGGTTGGCCCAGCGCCCCAGATGCCCGGGATCGGCCTCGCCCCAGGGGTATCTGCGGCCGCCGCACGCCTTCTCCCACTCGGCCTCGGTCGGCAGGCGCTTGCCCGCCCACCGGGCGTACGCGTCGGCCTCGTACCACGAGACGTGCTGCACCGGCTCGTCCGGCGGCACGGGCTCCTCCCGGCCGAACCGGACCCGCCACCAGGTGTCGCCGTCGCGCGTCCAGAACAGCGGGGCCTCCACGCCGTTCCGCTCGGCCCACTCCCAGCCCTGCGGCAGCCACCAGCGCGGGTCGCGGTAGCCGCCGTCCTCGACGAACTCCAGGTAGGCCCCGTTCGTCACGGGGTGGCGGTCGATCCAGTAGCCCGGCAGGTATATGCGGTGGGCCGGCCGCTCGTTGTCGTACGCCCAGGGCACGGTGTCGGTGCCCCCGCCGGTGCCCATCGTGAAGACCCCGGCGGGGATGTGCACCTCGGGCTCGGCGGCGGGCCTGCCGGGCGGCAGCTCCCCGTCGCGGACCAGGCCGGGCCGCCGGGACAGCTGGAGCGTGGCGAGCATGGTCTCGTCGTGCTGGTGCTCGTGCTGCAGCACCAGCCCGAAGACGTAGCCGCCGGACCGCAGCGGATCGGGGTCGGTCAGGTCCACCCGGTCGAGGACGTCGAGCACCCGGCCGCGCACGCCGGAGATGTACTTCCTGGCCTCGGCCGGGCCGAGCAGCGGGAGCGACGGCCGGTCCTTGCGCGGATACTTGAACGCGTCGTAGAGGTGGTCGATCTCCGGGCGCAGCGGCTCGATGCCGCCCACCTCGCGCAGCACCCACAGCTCCTCGTAGTTGCCGACGTGGGCGAGGTCCCAGACCAGCGGCGACATCAGGGGCGAGTGCTGGCGCACGAGCATGTCGTCGTCGGCGTCGGTGTAGGCGAGCGACCGCTCGCGTACGGCGGCGAGCTCGGCCGCGATCCGCTCCTTCAGGCCGGTCGGGCCGGCGTTGCCCAGGACGGCGTCGAGATCGGTCACGCGAACATCTCCTCCATCTGGTCGGCGGCCGGCGATCGGCCGGATTCGATGTGCCGAGAGGCGAACGCGCGGACCCGGGCGACCAGCGAGGGCTCGGCCCCGAGGCGGGGCAGGGCCTCGGCCGCGGCGGCGAAGCAGACCGAGGCGGAGCGGCGCAGATCGGGGTCGGCGAGACCGAGGCGGGCGGCGTCCGCCCATCGGTGGGCGACCGGCCGGGCCGCCTCCACGGCGATCCCGGCGGCCCGGTCGTCGGTGACGAGCGCATGGACGACGGCCACGCACACGGGCCACTCGGCGGCCCCCTGCGCGTCGAGGTAGCGCACCTCCAGCCAGCCCCGGGGCCGTACGGGTGGGAAGAGCGTGGTGGCGTGGTAGGCGAGGTCGGCCTGAGTGGGGGGCCGCCCGGCCACGCGGGCGAAGTCGCGGAACGCCGAGCCGTCGAGGACCGGCAGGAGGCCGCCGGTCCCCCGGACCAGCATGAGGCGGGCGTCGAGGAGGTAGCGCGCCCAGTCGTCCACCGGGTCGCCGTTCTGCGCGACCGGCGCGGTCCTGCTCGGGTCGAGCCTGCCCCACACGGCCTGGCGGCCGGAGGCCCACCCGTCGGCGGGCGAGTTGGCGAAGGCCGCGACCAGCACCGGGCCGAGCACGTGGGCCCGTTCCCAGCGGGCCCGGTGATCCTCGCCGAAGTCCAGGTTGACCTGGATCGACGCCGTCGAGCACATCATCGTCAGGCCGTCCGGCCGCTCCAGGACCGCGGCCATCGCCTCATACCTGGGCTCTCGTAACTGCCGCAGGGGCGCGCGCAGGGTGTCCAGGCCGCGACCGCCCAGCCGCAGCCCGGCCCGGGCGAGCGCGAGCCGTACGGCGTCGACGTCGGCGGTGAGCTTCGCGACGGCGGTGGGCAGGACGTCCGGCGGGGCGGACAGTTCGAGCTGCCCGCCCGGTTCGAACGTCACTCGGCTGCCACCCGGGAGCGCGGGGAGCGCGCCCGCGATCCGGGCGATGGGGACGTAAAGCGCGGGGTTGTCCGCGTCGAAAACCAGGAACTCCAGCTCGACGCCCAACCGGTCGGAGGTGACCCCGCGGAAGCAGTCCCGGGCGTACCTATGCACGTCGGTCATTCGCCCCCCATCGGGCCGATGTTTACGCGACTCGGTCGTGCCGAGTCAACTTTCCCCGTAATCCCCCTTCTCAACCTGAAACCCACTGAAACAGTGCATTAACACCGGTCACGCGGCGTCGGAGGTCGCCCACTCCTCGTCGCGCATGCGGATCATCGAGACGCCGGCGATTCCGAAGACGACCAGCAGGATGACCGGGCCGCCGAGGCCGAGCACGAGGTTCCACGCGCTCGCGCCGAACAGCCAGACGAGGATGCCGACGAGCACACCGGCCGGGAACCACCACCCGGCCCGGCCTCCCCAGGCGTACGCGACGGCCACGAGCACGAGGCCGAGGAACGATCCGATCATGCCGGGCATCTGCCAGGCGATGGTCATCGCGGGCTGAGCCGCGTCCTGCATGAGCTTCTCCGCCTGGTCCACCGGCAGCATCTGGAACGCCACGATGTCGAAGAAGTCCGAGATCATCAGCGCCGAGAAGTTGATCAGGCCGAGGACGGCCACGACGCCCGCGATGTTGGCGAGCACCACGCCCTTCTTGCGTACGAGGTGGACGAGGCCGATCACTCCGGGGACCCACAGGATCCACGCGTAGTGGAGGAGCGTCGCGCTGACGCCCACGGCGCCCGGGTTGTGGGCGTACGCGAGGGGGTCGTCGACCCCGGGCTCGGACGGATCGACGGCCATGCCGAGGAGCAGGCAGAGCGGGGCGAGGATGAGGCTTGTGCCCGCCGCGACGCGGCGGAAGGTGTTCGCGTTGGTAAGCATGCGGAGGACCGTACGGATCGGTCCTCCGCGGCGTCGTCAAAGCACACTTTGACGTCATGTCCACCTATAGGCGGATTGCCCTTCACCTAGCGGTGGAACGGTGCATTCGGGACGACCGTTACTCTCTGCACCCATTACTCTCTGGATCGTGCTCCACCGCCGTCCCCCCACTCTCGTCGACTGGCTCGTCGCGGTGGTCGTGGGCCTGTTCGCGATCGCCGAGGAGATCGGCGGGCGCTCGACGGGCCCGGCCCGCGACCATCTCCCCCTGTGGATCGCCGGGGGGATCGCCGCCGCCGTCGCAGTGCTGTTCCGGCGCCGCGCTCCGTTCGCGATCCTGTTCGTCTACTGCGCCGTCACCGTCCCGCTGCTCATCCTGGAGTCCCAGACCGCGTCGGCCTGGCAGTTCTACACCGAGCTCGTGCTGCTGTTCACCCTGCTGTCCGAGGTCCGGCCGCGCAGCGTGCGGGCCGCCGTCGGCCTGGCGGCGAGCGGCGCGTACGTGGCCGCCATGATGTCCACCGCGTCCCCCGCGTCCGGGCCGGGCGACGTCGCCGTGGCCGTGGTGATGTCGGCGATCGCGGCCGGAGCCGGCCTCGCCGTGCGCCGCCACCGCGTGCTCGCCGTCCAGGCCGCCGAACGCGGCGAGCTGCTGGCCCGCGAGGCCGTGGCGGAGGAACGCGCCCGCATCGCCCGCGAACTGCACGACATCGTCGCCCACAGCGTCAGCGTGATGACCATGCAGACCGGCGGCGTACGGCTCATGCTGCGCGAGGACCAGGAGCGTGAGCGGCAGGTGCTCGCGTCGATCGAGGAGACGGGCCGCGGCGCCGTGGACGAGCTGCGCCGGATGCTCGGCCTGCTGCGCGGGCCGCAGGCCGACTCGGGCCCGCAGTCCGGCCTCGACCGGCTGGACGACCTGCTCGACCAGGTCAGGGCGGCGGGGCTCGACGTGACCCTGGAGGTGCGCGGCGATCCGGTGCCGCTGCCCGCCGGGCTCGACCTGTCGGCCTACCGCATCGTGCAGGAGGCGCTGACCAACGCGCTCAAGCACGCGGGCCCGACCCGGGCGACGGTCACCGTGGACTACCGCCCCGGGGAGCTCCACCTGGAGATCGTCGACCTGGGTCCGAGCCAGGGCCGGGCCCGGGCGCGGGCACGTGGCGGCGGGCAGGAAGGCGGGCACGGGCTGATCGGCATGCGGGAGCGGGCCGCGCTGTTCCACGGCACGCTCACCGCGGGACCACTCGCCTCGGGCGGGTTCGGCGTCCGGGCGGTGCTGCCCCTTGGAAAGACGCTGTGAACATGATCGGAATCCTGATCGCCGACGATCAGGCGATGATCCGGGCCGGGCTGCGGCTGGTGATCGGCACCCAGCCGGACCTCGCCGTTCTGGGCGAGGCGTCCGACGGCGAACGCGCCGTCGAGCTGGCCCGGAGCCTGCGGCCCGACGTCGTGCTGCTCGACATCGCGATGCCGCGGCTCGACGGCCTGGAGGCGGCCCGGCGCATCCTGTCCGCGCCCGAGCCGCCGCGCGTGATCATGCTGACGACCTACGACACCGACGAGAACCTCGACAAGGCCCTGCACACCGGGGTCAGCGGCTTCCTGCTGAAGGTCTCGCCGCCCGAGCACCTGTTCGCCGCGATCCGCAGCGCCGCCCGGGGGGAGGTGCTGCTCGACCCCGCCGTCACGGGCCGGGTCGTCGACGCCTACCGCCGCGCGCAGCCCGCCGCGCCGCCGCCCGAGACGGGACTCACAGCCCGGGAGGGGCAGGTGCTGCGCCTGGTCGCGCGGGGGCTGTCGAACGGCGAGATCGCGGACACGCTGTCGATCAGCGAGGCGACGGTGAGCACGCACATGAACCGCCTGCTGGCCAAGCTCGGCCTGCGCGACCGCGCCCAGGCCGTGCGTTACGCCTACGAGTCGGGCGTCGTCCGCCCCGGAGACGCCTCGTCGTAAGCCGGTACCGTAGGTGCACATGACAGCTATCGACTCCACCACCTCGGGTGCGTACGGCATAGGCCTGGCCACGATCGCCGCGGACGGCACCGTGCTGGACACCTGGTTCCCCTTCCCCGCGCTGGGCGAGCCCCCGGCCGTGGGCACCGAGCCGATCGCGGGCGAGGACCTCGGCGAGGGCATGGCGGAACTGGTCGGCCCCGACCTCGCCAGGGGCGTCGAGGTCGTGGCCGTGCGCACCGGCATCGCCGACCTGTCGGCCCCGCCGGTCGACGCGCACGACGTATATCTGCGCCTGCACCTGCTGTCCCACCGCCTGGTCCGGCCCCGCGCGCTCAACCTCGACGGGATCTTCGGGCTGCTGGCCAACGTCGTGTGGACCAACCACGGCCCGTGCAAGGTGGAGGGCTTCGAGGAGGTGCGGCTGCGCCTGCGGGCCCGGGGCCCGGTGACCGTGTACGGCGTGGACAAGTTCCCCCGGATGGTCGACTACGTGCTGCCGGCCGGGGTGCGGATCGCCGACGCCGACCGCGTACGGCTCGGCGCCCACCTGGCGAGCGGCACCACCGTCATGCACGAGGGCTTCGTCAACTACAACGCCGGCACGCTCGGCGTCTCCATGGTGGAGGGCCGCATCTCGGCGGGGGTCGTCGTGGGCGACGGCTCCGACGTGGGCGGCGGGGCCTCGATCATGGGGACGCTGTCCGGCGGCGGCAAGGAGGTCATCTCGATCGGCGAGCGCTGCCTGCTCGGGGCCAACTCCGGCATCGGCATCTCGCTCGGCGACGACTGCGTGGTGGAGGCCGGGCTGTACGTCACGGCGGGCACCAAGGTCACGCTGCCGGACGGGACGGTCGCGAAGGCGAGGGAGTTGTCGGGCAAGTCGGGCCTGCTGCTGCGCCGCAACTCGACGACCGGGGCGGTCGAGGCGGTGTCCCGCGACAGCAGGGGCATCGAGCTCAACGCGGCGTTGCACGCCAACGACTGACGCTCCAGCGGGCCCCCTCCCCCACCCTGAGATGACCCTGAGTCTGCCCTGAACTTGGCCTTCGGCCCTGTGAACGGCGGGAGGGCGGCCCGTACCGTGAAGGTATGGGACGCATTCTCCTCATCGCCGCAGCCGTCATCGTCGGGTTCTTCCTTCTCGGTTCCGTCATCGGGCTCATCTTCGGCGCGCTGAAGTGGGTTCTGATCATCGGCGCCATCGCGCTGATCGTGTCGGTCGTGCTCAAGCTCACCCGGAGCAGCAGGTCGAACCACTACTCCTGACCGGCTCCATGGCCGGAAACAGGGCCGCAAAACAGGGCCGGAAAACAGGGGCGGGCCCCGCCGCAGTGCGACGGGGCCCGCTTTCTTGTGCGCCTGGCACGCCTCGGGTTACGAGAGCGGCGGGTAGGCGTTCTGCATGAGCTGCTGGAACTGCGCGGAGAACCAGTGGCCAGAAACCGGGGCGCCCCCCAGAGCTCCGGACATGTTGTTGCCGTTCAGGCTGTTACCGGTGTAGGTCGGGTCGCACATCCGGTCGAAGCCCTTACCCTCGTCGTTGTCGATCGCCGAGCTGGAACCGTCGGACTCACCCGGAGGCTTGATCCAGACGTAGGCGTCGAAACCGGCGGCGGGGTTCGCCCTCGGCCGCTCACCCATACCGGCGCCGGACTGGTTGCACCAGTTGCCGGCGTGGATGCGGCGGTCGACGCGCGACTCGTTGACGAAGGTGTTCACGTCGGTGGACGTGCTCGCCTTGGTCGGCCGGGCCGAGCCACCCCAGCCGTTGCGGGAGGTGTCGACCAGCATGCCGATGGTGTTCGGGAAGCCCTTCGACACCAGGGCGTTGCGGAGACCGGTCGCGAAGGACGACTCGTCCACGTACCAGTTCCAGTCGACCCAGTGGGACTGGCGCACCGACTGACCGTTCACCGAGGTGTTGATGTTGAAGTACGGCTCGGTCAGCGCGGCGAAGTTGGCGGTGTTCACGATGAAGCCGTCAATGCTGTTCACGCCGGCGGTGGTGCCGGTGGCGACCTGGTAGAAGAGGTTCACCATCGGCTGGAAGTTGTTGTCCCAGCCGAGCCAGGCGTGGTGCGCCGCGTCCACATAGGTGTACACGTTCTTGATCGCGTGCAGCTTGTTCAGCGCGTACTGCACGCCCTGGACGTAGGCGCCCGAGGACTGGGCCTCCTGGCACGCCTGGAAGTTGTTGACGTTGGTGATCAGGTTCGGCAGCGAGTCGGGCTCGATGATCGTCACGATGCGGAGGTTCGAGTACTTCGAGTCCGCCATGATCCCGGCGATCACGTCGATGTACTCGCTCTTGTACCGCGCGAGGCCGTCCTGCGCGATCTTCAGCTCGCCGTTGGAGGCGAGCGCCGAGCAGTCGCGGTTCGGCAGGTCGTAGATGACGACCTGGATCGTGAGAGGCGCGCTGCCGTTGGCCGCGTCCTGCCTGACCGCCTCGTCGAGGTGGTCACGCAGGCCCATGCTGTTGTTGCCGGCCGAGCCGGAGCTGATCGCCGCGATGCGGTCCAGCCAGATCGCCGTGGAGATGTTGGCCACCCGCGAACCGCCCGGCTCGGACTTCGCGCTCGCCGACCAGTCCGGGTTCACGTAGCCCGTCGCATCGGCGTACGGGTTGTCCACGTGGGTCCCGGGCGGCGGCGGCGAGGACGACGGTGAAGCGGACGGCGACGGGGACGCCGACGGGGAGACCCTGGGAGAGGGCGAGGCCGACGGGGAGACCCTCGGGGAGGGCGAGGCCGAGGGCGAGACGGACGGCGAGGCCGACGGGGACTGCGTCGGGCCGGTCCCGTTGCAGGCCACGCCGTTGATCTTGAAGTCGGTCGGCGCCGGGTTGCTCCCGGACCAGGATCCGTTGAAGCCGATGCTCGCCGAGCCGCCGGTGGACAGCGACTTGTTCCAGTCCAGGGGG
Source organism: Microbispora sp. NBRC 16548 (assembly GCF_030268985.1). Classification (NCBI taxonomy): domain Bacteria; kingdom Bacillati; phylum Actinomycetota; class Actinomycetes; order Streptosporangiales; family Streptosporangiaceae; genus Microbispora; species Microbispora sp. NBRC 16548. The sequence continues at coordinate 504,531 of NZ_BSSF01000007.1, read as the reverse complement.
GTCACGGTCACGTTGGTGCCGGACTGGCTCCAGTTGCCCGACCAGCCCTGGGTGACCTTCTGGCTGCTGTTCGGGAAGCTGAACGTGAGCGTCCAGCCGTTGAGGGCGTCGCCCAGGTTCTGAATGGTCAGGTTGGCGGACATGCCGCCCTGCCACTCGCTGGCGGAGTAGTTGACTTTGCACGCGACCGCGGCACTCGCCGAGGTGGCGGTGGCGACGGCCGCCGTGGAACCGAGCGCGAGCACGGCCGCCGCGACCAGGCCGCGGCGCACCGTGGAGCTCACGGCTCCCGGTCGGGGGGTGGATCTCATTGGGAAGGTCCTCCTGGCGATGAATACTGCGCTTGGGAGCGCTCCCACGAACCATAGGCACCGCCTCCGGCGCCGTACAGGGACCCGTCAAGGGCGGGAGTGCGGCAAAGTCGCGGCCCGGCGTTCACCCCGCGTCCGAGCAGGGATTCCGTCATGCCGTCACGTCAGAAGTCACCTGCGTGTTTCGTGAAAGTTTCACCCTTTCACTGGCGAAACGCGTGGCCAGGGGCCGGATGTCCCGTCCAGACCACCCCCGACGCGCGGAAGCGGGCATGCACCACCTGGTCACAGGGGGAACCGGGCCGGCGGGTAGCATCCGTGAGTCACACATATCGCGAATGGGGATCCGTCATGACCGTCAAAGTGACCGTCACCGGCGCGGCCGGCCAGATCGGTTACGCGCTGCTCTTCCGCGTCGCCTCGGGCCAGCTCCTCGGGGCTGACACCCCGGTGAAGCTGAGCCTTCTCGAGATCCCGCAGGCCGTCAAGGCGGCCGAGGGCACCGCGATGGAGCTCGACGACTGCGCGTTCCCGCTGCTGCGGGGCATCGAGATCTCCGACGACCCGGCCAAGGCCTTCGACGGCGCCAGCGTCGCGCTGCTCGTCGGCGCCCGCCCGCGTACGAAGGGCATGGAGCGCGGCGACCTCCTCGAGGCCAACGGCGGCATCTTCGGCCCGCAGGGCAAGGCCATCAACGAGCACGCGGCCGACGACATCCGCGTGCTCGTCGTGGGCAACCCGGCCAACACCAACGCGCTCATCGCGCAGTCCGCGGCTCCCGACGTGCCGGCCGAGCGGTTCACCGCGATGACCCGTCTCGACCACAACCGCGCGCTCTCGCAGCTCGCGGCCAAGCTGAACGTGCCGGTGGCCGAGATCAAGAAGATGACGATCTGGGGCAACCACTCCGCCACGCAGTACCCGGACCTCTTCCACGCCGAGGTCGGCGGCAAGATCGCGGCCGAGCAGGTCGAGCAGGAGTGGCTGCGCGACACCTTCATCCCGACCGTCGCCAAGCGCGGCGCCGCCATCATCGAGGCGCGCGGCGCGTCCTCGGCGGCGTCCGCGGCCAACGCGGCGATCGACCACGTGCACGACTGGGTGAACGGCACGCCCGAGGGCGACTGGACCTCGGCCGCCATCCCGTCCGACGGCTCCTACGGCGTGCCGGAGGGCCTCATCTCGTCCTTCCCGGTGGTGTCCAGGAACGGCCGCTGGGAGATCGTCCAGGGCCTGGAGATCGACGCGTTCTCCCGCGAGCGGATCGACGCCTCGGTCAACGAGCTGGTCGAGGAGCGCGACGCCGTGCGGGCGCTCGGTCTCATCTGACGATTCGCGCACGGAAGGGGCGGGCCCGCACGGGCCCGCCCCTCGTGTTGTCCCGGGTCTCCCGCACGGTACGGCTCCGCCTGCCTGGGCAGTTGACGGGCATGGACGGCATGTACGACGTGGTGGTGCTCGGTCTGGGACCGGGCGGAGAGGACGTCGCGGGACGGCTGGCGGAGGCGGGCCTCAGCGTCGCCGGCGTGGAGGCCGGCCTGATCGGGGGCGAGTGCGCCTACTGGGGCTGCGTGCCCTCCAAGATGATGGTGCGCGCCGCGGGACTGCTGGCCGAGGCGCGGCGGGTGCCCGGCATGGCCGGCTCGGTGCGGGTCTTCCCCAAGTGGGCCCCGGTGATCGACCGGATCAGCGGCGAGGCCACCGACGGCTGGAGCGACGACGCCAGGGCGGAGCACTTCGAGAGCGCCGGCGTCGACCTGGTCCGCGGCCGCGGCCGGATCACCGGGCCGCGGGAGGTGACCGTGGACGGCCGGGTGCTGCGGGCACGGCGCGGGATCGTCCTCGCCACCGGGACCAGCCCCGCCGTCCCTCCGATCGACGGCCTGGAGGGCACGCCGTTCTGGACGAACCGGGACGCCGTCGCGGCGCGGCACGTGCCCGAGTCGCTGATCGTGCTCGGCGGCGGGGCGGTCGGCTGCGAACTCGCCCAGGTGTTCGCCCGGTTCGGCACGCGGGTGTCGGTCGTGGAGGCCGCCGACCGCCTGCTCGCGCGGGAGGAGCCCGAGGCCGGCGTGCTGCTGGCCCGGGTGTTCGCCGGCGAGGGCCTCGAGACGCACACCGGCGTCGCGGCCGAGCGGGTGCGGCACGACGAGGGCGGCTTCACGCTCACGCTGGAGGACGGCCGGACCCTCCGCGCCGTACGACTGCTGGTCGCCACCGGGCGCAGGACCGACCTGGCCGCGATCGGCGCCGGCGACGCCGGCCTCGACGAGAGCGCCCGGTTCGTCACCGTGGACGGGCGGATGCGAGCCGCCGACGGCGTGTGGGCGGTGGGCGACGTCACCGGCCGGGGGGCGTACACGCACGTCGCCGTCTACCAGGGCAGGATCGCGGCCCGCGACATCCTCGGCGAGGGCGGCCCACCGGCCGACTACCGGGCGGTGCCCCGGGTCACGTTCACCGACCCCGAGGTGGCCTCGGTCGGCCTGACGGAGCGGGAGGCCCGGGAGGCCGGGCTCGACGTGCGGGTGGGCTTCGCCTCCGTCAGCGAATCGGCCCGGGGCTGGATCCACGGGGCCGGGCACGAGGGCTTCGTCAAACTGGTGGAGGACGCGCGGCGTGGCGTGCTGGTCGGCGCCACGAGCGCCGGGCCGGCCGGCGGGGAGGTGCTCGGCGCGCTGGTGGTGGCGGTGCAGAACGAGATCCCCACGACGCGGCTGCGGCACATGATGTACGCGTATCCGACCTTCCACCGGGCCATCGAGGACGCGCTCGAGACGCTCGACGGCCAGGCATACGCAATCGACTTGTGACGAACCGGAGACGCCCGGGGCGGGTCCAATGCATGACCTCCAAGGAAGGAGAAAGTCATGCGGCACCCCACCCGGCCGATCACACTGCGCCCGATCTCAATGGGGCTGATCGGCCTCGCCCTGTCCACGCTCACGATCTCCGCGGCGGCCGCGCCCGCCACGGCCCGGACCGCACCCCCCATGCGGCACTCCGCGCACCACTCGATCCGGTACGCCTCGGTGGACGCCTGCACGGCCAAGGACGGCACCGACAGGCCGTGCCACACCTGGCGGCTGGACCTGCTCGACGGCAGGCGGGTCGCGCTCAAGGACGCCATGCTGTGGCCGCTCAACGCCAAGGGCAAGGTCGACAAGAGCCTCAGCGCCCCCCTCACCGTCAGCGGTGACGGCGAGTCGGTGGCCTACTTCCGCAAGTCAGACCATCGCCTGGTCGTGCGCGAGTTCCACGGCGGGGTCCACGTGATGCCGAAGACGCCGCTGCCGCGCGGCATCGGCATGGACTCGGTCTGGCTGGACATGTCCCAGGACGGCAGCCGCCTGGCCCTCGCCTACACCGACGACGACGGCAATACGCGAGGCCGCCTGTTCGACGTCGCGCGGGCGAGCGTGACCGGCACGATCCCGAAGTCGGGCGGGTTCTCCGGCTTCAGCGGGGACGGCTCGGCCGTCCTCCTGCAGCGGGACGCCACCGCGAACACCACAGGGCTGGCCGTCCACGACGACGCCGGCGCCGAACTGGCCAGTGCCGTCCCACCCCAGATCGTGGCCAACAACGGCCCGTGGGCGCTGTCGGCCGACGACCGCACGGTCGCCTTCGTCACCGGCAGCGGCAGGAAGGCGGCGCTGCGCTTCTACGACGTCAAGACCGACCAGACGACGGGCTCGGTCCGCGTCTCCCTGCCCGGGGACACCTCGCCCGACATGATCGACTGGACCGGCGAGCACGAGGTGACCGTCCACTTCAGCGAGTCGGGAGGCCCCCGCGACGTGGTGACCGTCCTGAGGATCGACACGCAGACGGGCAAGACCCGAGTGCGTGACCGATACAAGGTGCGGGCCGGCACCTTCACCTACCAGAGCTGCGGCGGCTGACCTCGCCGCCGACACGGACATGGCCACCAGCGCCGCCACCTCGGAGACGACGGTCAGGCGCTGGGTGAGCCCTGCCGGCACCGTGCCGGGGTCGAGGTGCAGCATCCGGAAGGCGTACGGCAGGACCACGAGGAGCAGCGAGCCGAGCGCGACGGCGCACAGCACGCGCACCGGACGCGAGCGGGTGGTCCGGGCGACGAGCAGCCCGGCCAACGGCAGGCTGACGAAGGCGGCGAAGGCGGCATAGCGGTGTATGCCGCCGGAGAGCGACAGCGACAGCCCCGGCCGGTCGGTCGGGAACCCGGCCACCAGCAGCAGGCAGACGCCCCACACGCCCACCAGCAGCGCCGCGCGCCGGTCCAGCCGCGCCAGCCGTACGGCGAGCACGGCCGAGCCCAGGGCGAGCGACGTCAGCGAGACCGGCAGCAGCCAACCGTGCGGCGCGAAGACGTACTCGCTGATCATGTCGGTGAGCGGGTCGAGCCCCGCCACCAGATGTAACGCGAGCATCGCGGCGGCGCCGGTCGCCACCAGCAGGTATCCCAAGACCATCCCCATGGCTCTTCACTGTGGCCGTGGGGAGGGCGACGGCCCATCGGAGATCCACCCGAGCCGTCCCTGAGGGAACCCCTAGGGAGCTCAGGAGGCGTCGGCGGAATCCGCCGGGGCCGTCTCGGGGGTGGAGGCGCGGAACCAGCGGCAGCCGTACCTGCCCATGGGGAAACGGGCCCGCCCGGAGCCGGAGATCTCGACCGTGCCGTCCACCAGCAGGTCGGTCAGCACCTTGGACGAGTCGAGCCCGTCCAGCGCGATCTCCACCTCGACCTCGGCCTCGCTGAGGTTGTGCACGGCCACGACCGTCTCGCCGTCGCAGTCGGCCCGGTGGGCGAACACGGCGTCCACGCCGGTGTCGAGCACCGTGTACTCGCCCCACGCGAACTCCGGGCAGTCGCGGTAGTGCCGGATCAGCCGGGTGATCCACGACAGCAGCGAGTCGGGGTCGCGCTCCTGCGCGCTGACGTTGACCTTCTCGGGGCCGTAGTCCCCGGTGGGCATGGGGATCTGCACCTTCGAGGGGTCGGCGTCGCTGAAGCCGCCGTTGCGGTGCGGGGTCCACTGCATGGGTGTCCGGACGGCCTGGCGGCCCTCCAGCTCCAGGTTCTCCCCCATGCCGATCTCCTCGCCGTAGAAGAGCACCGGGGTGCCCGGCAGGGAGAACAGCAGGCTGTAGACCATCTTGATCCGGTCGACGTCGCCGCCCAGCATCGTGGGCAGGCGCCGGCGCAGGCCCCGGCCGAACAGCTGCATGTTCTTGTCCGGGCCGAAGGCCGCGAAGACCTCCTCGCGCTCGGCGTCGCTCAGCTTGTCGAGCGTGAGCTCGTCGTGGTTGCGGACGAACGTCGCCCACTGGGAGTCCTTGGGGGCCTCGGGGCGCTCCCGCAGGGCGGCGGCCAGCGGGCCGGCGTCGTTGCGGGCCAGCGACAGGTACGTCCGCTGCATGGTGATGAAGTCGAAGCACATGGTGATCTCGTCGCCGAGATCGTTGCCGAAGTATCGCACCAGGTCGTCGTACGGCAGGTTCACCTCGCCGAGGAGGATGGCGCTGCCGTCGCGGCGGCTGAGGAAGGCCCGCAGGCAGGCGAAGAACTCGTGCGGATCGGGCAGATCACCGCTGTCGGTGACCTGCTCGACGAGGAACGGCACGGCGTCCACCCGGAAGCCCGAAAGACCCAGCTCCATCCAGAACCCGAGGATCCGGGAGATCTCGTCCTGCACCTCGGGGTTGGCGGTGTTCAGGTCGGGCTGGAACCGGTAGAACCGGTGGAAGTAGTACTGCTCGGTCTTCTCGTCGTACTCCCAGAGGCTGTCCTCCTTGTCGGGGAACACGATGCCCTTGGGATCGTCGGGCTCAGGCTTGTCGGACCAGATGTACCAGTCCCGATAGCGGGAGTCCCGGCTGGAGCGCGCCTCCTTGAACCAGGGATGCTTGTCGGAGGTGTGGTTGACCACGAGATCGGCGATGACCCTGATGCCGCGATCCCTGGCGACCCGCATGAACTCGACGAAGTCGCCGAGCGTGCCCAGGCGCGGATCGACGCTGTAGAAGTCGGTGATGTCGTAGCCGTCGTCCTTGTCCGGCGTCGGGAAGAACGGCATCAGCCAGATGCACGTCACGCCCATCCGGTCGAGATGGTCGATGCGCTGGATCGCCCCCCTGAAGTCACCGATCCCGTCGCCGTTGCCGTCGGCGAAGGTCTCGATGTCCAGGCAGTACACGACCGCGTTTTTCCACCAGAGATCGGAGGTCATGCTCAGTCTCATGACCATTCCCGATGCCCGGCAAAAGAACGGCAAAACATCGGGCCCGCGCCGCGGCAGCGGCGCGGGCCGACGTGGTACCGCTCACGCGGCCTCTCACGGCCGCCGTGTCACCGTGCGTCACGTCCTACAGCGGCGTGACCTGTTCGGCCTGCGGTCCCTTGTTGCCCTGAACGGTCACGTAGCTGACTCTCTGGTTCTGGTCCAGCGTCCGGTAACCGTTCGAAGTGATCGCCGAATAATGAACGAACACGTCAGCGGTGCCGTCGTCCGGAGCGATGAAACCGAAGCCCTTTTCGGCGTTGAACCACTTGACAGTGCCTTCAGACAACTGCTTCTCCTTCTTGGAAGCCACACCATGTTCCCAGGTCGAGAGCATGAGGCTGCGTAGCGGATTCATCGCGCGACCGCGTGAGACGCTGGAAATGCGCGTATATCCGCCGCCGGGACGAACCCGGGTGCGCTTTTTACAAACCATGTTTTCAGGAATTGTCCACTGCGACACTCGCAGCCTGTACGGAGAGTACCCGCGATTACCCGAGGCTATGCCGGTGCCGCCATATACCAGCGGGCGTGCCCGTCACCGCGCGTGAGCGAGTCGAGCCGCCGGGGCAGCTCCTGGCGGGAGAACGGGTCGCCGGAGGCGTTGCGGATATGGATGCCCACGGCGTACATGTCCCGCACCTCCATCAGTGTGCTGTAGCCGGGCCACAGCCGCAGGTCCGAGCCGTACGCGCGGGCGAACTCGTCCACGTCGGCCGCCGACAGGCCGAAGCGGCGCTGCCCGTGGTAGGTGTGCACCAGGTCCCACTCGCGCGGGCCGACGGCCACGCCGTCCCAGTCGCACAGCACCACGTGCCCGTCCTGGCAGCGCAGCAGGTTGTCGATCCAGGCGTCGCCGTGCAGCAGCACCGGCGGGCCGGTGTCCAGGTCGCGCCAGCGCCCGGTGAGCTCCTCGATGCGGTCGCTCAGCCAGGACCGCTGGCCGGCGGTGAGCACCTCCGCCCGGTGCTCCACCGCGTGCCGCACCTCGGCGAGCGGGTCGGTGAGCGTCCGCAGGCCCACCGGCGGCACCGGCTCGCGGTGCAGGCTGCGCAGCACCCGGCCGAGCTGCCGGGTCGTCGGGCGGCCGCGGGAGGGGACGTACCGCCAGAAGGTGACCACCCGGCCGTCGTGCACGATCGGCTGATCGGCGATCTCGTCGGCGGGCCGCACGGTCGGAAAGCCCCGGTCGGCGAGCCAGCGGGCGACCGCCACGACCACCGGCAGCCGGGTCAGCGCGTCCGGCGCGGTCGCGATCCGCACCACCATCTCCCCGCCCGCCATGTCCCCGCCCGCCGTGTTCCCGCGCAGTTTGAAGACCGCGTTGCTGCGCAACCGCAGGAGCCGCGCGCCTCGCGCGTCCATCCCGATCTTCGCGCAGACCTCGCGCAGGACCCCGAACGCCTCCTCGGCCAGCGGTGCCGGCTCCATCGTCCTCATGGCGGTTTCAGGCGTTCTCGGCGTTCTCGGCGACGGGGAAGTCCGCAGCGGGGAACAGCCCGCTGAGGGCGAGCGTGGGCGACGACTCCGACAGCACCCGCCGCAGGCGCCGTACGGCGGGCAGCGCGGGGTCGGCGTCCGCCAGCAGGGCCCTGGCCCGGGTGACGACGATCGAGGTGCGGTGTTCCGCGGGCACCTGGCGCAGCGCGTCCGCGGCGATCCTGCAGGCCTCCTCGTGGTCGCCGTGCCTGGCCAGGTGGCTCGCCTGGTCGAGCAGGATCAGCGCCGGGTCGATGGTCTGGAAACCCGGGGGGAACCCGTCGATGCCCTGCACCTGCAGGGCGTCCCCCAGCTCGATCAGCGTGCCGGTGCGGTAGAACTTCATCCGCTTCTCGGTGAAGACGAAGGCCAGGTCGTCCTGGCTGATGCCGCGCATGCGGGCGAAGATCTGCTCCGCCTCGGCGAGCGCGATCCTGGCGGCCTTGCCGTCCCCCATCCTGGCCAGCGCGCGCGCCTCGGCCGCCGCCGCGAGCGCCGCCGGCGAGCTGGGGGCCGAGCCGGCCAGCATCCGCGCCTCGCGGGCCAGCCGCACGGTCTCGTTCAGGTCGCCGTAGTAGTAGAGGAGCATGGTCTGCTGGGCCCGCACGAGCGCCCGCAGCCGCAGGTCGCCCACGTCGTCGGAGGCGGCGCGGGCGGTGCCGTACCAGGCGTGGGCCTGGCGTGTGTCGCCCAGCTTCATCAGCGCGTCGGCGGCGAGCAGGGTGAGCATCGTGGTCGCGGTGAGCAGGCGGCGCTGCACCGACGACGGCTGGCGGACCGCGCTCAGCCGGCGCACATCGGACATCTCCAGCATGACCCGGCAGAGCATCGGCGTCGGCGGGGTCGTCATGTACTCCCTGCGGTAGCGCAGCACCTGCTCGTCCAGCCGGTCGAGCTGGTCCTCGCTCACCGTGCCCGCGGCCAGCGTGCGGTCGAGGTCGTGGCGCAGGCCCTCGACCTCCGCGAAGAACCGGCCGCTCGGCGTGCCCATCAGCATCGCCTGGTGGAACAGCGCCCGGCGCTCCGCGTCGTCGGCGGCCGGGTCCTCGGCCCGGGCCTGCTCGGCGGTCTGGCCCGGCCCCACCACGACGATCTTCTGTCCGCCCTGGTCCTCGCAGTAGTCGGCGGCCAGGCCGAGCCGTACGGCGTTGGCCCGGTAGAGCCGGGCCAGCAGGTCGATGGTCTGGGGACGCGGGCGTGCCCGGTTGTTCTCCCAGGCGTTCAGCAGGTCGATGCTCGCCCGCGGGTGGCCGAGGTCCTGCTGCTCGCACAGGTGCTCCAGCTCCTCGATCGCCTGCCGGGCCGACCACCCGCGACCGAGCCTGTGGGCCTTCAGCAGGCTGACGCCGCAGCACCCGTGGATCGCCTGGACGGTCTGCCAGAGCGTCCACTGCCGCACCTGTGCCTGTTCGCGCCAGCGACGCGCGCAAGCGGGTGAGTGCTCTCCGCGGGCCATGTGCACGCCCTCCACTGGTGAAGCGGTCCCCGTTTACGGTTGTTTCCCCAAGGTAAACGCGCAGGCACGCAACGCCCGAGACTGTTATGCCTTCGTGTTCGCGAACCCGCGTGTGTTCCACGGAATCCCGGTGAGTTCCCTGGTTATTGCACGGTTTCGGGGAATCGGGGCGATTGCCGGTGGGTCGTTGCGGGTTCACCCTTTCCGGTGATAGGTCCTGACGTTCCGGAGGCTGACCATGACGACGGTAGACCGCAGCGAGGCGATGGACCACCTGGAGCGGCTCGCCGCGCAGCTCGAGGCCCACTCCTTCCAGGTACGCCTGACCGCGCCGGCAGGCCTCTATCCCCGTCTGCGCGTCATCAACCCCATGGAGCCCACGATGGCCGAGGACGTGCTCGCGTCCAACGCCAGCGACGGCGAGTGGTGGTACTGGCTGTCCTGGGCGGGCCGGATCGGGCACGCCTCCGACGTCGTCACCGCCGCCGAACGGATCGCCAGCGTCCTCCACGTGATCCGCCGCTGAATCAGGTCAGGCGAACTTGGACGTGGGGCGGTCCTGGAGGACGCCGTCGACGTACACGTCCACCTTCTCGTCGTAGAAGGCGACCAGCCCGGCGATCTTCTGGGACTCCGGGAGCGGCGTGGGATAGGACCAGACGAGGTCCTTGCCGGACTCGTCGTCGCCGACCGACCAGTACACCGCGCGGCCCTTGTACGGGCAGTGCGTCACGGTCTCGGACGGGCGCAGCAGGTCCAGCCGCACGTCGGTCTTCTGCAGGTAGTAGCGCGGCGGCAGGCCGGTCTCGAACAGGATGCGCGGGCTGCGCGAGTCGGCGACGGTCACGCCGCCCACCTCCACGCGGACGTGGCGCGAGCTGGCCAGGATGTCCACCCGCGTGTACGGGTCGCGGGCGTGGACGAAGACCTCCTCGTCCTCCTCGAACCAGTTGTCCATCGCGTTCCAGTCGAAGCGAACGTGGCCCCGGATCTGCTCCAGCGGCGCGTCGTCCCCGTACCTCAGGGCGGCGCCCGCCCGGCCGGCCACGTCGTGGACCGCCGCGTCTCCCCTGCTGGGCGAGTGCCGCGTCTCCCCGCTGGCCTTCAGCTCCTCCACGCGGACGTCGTCCGCCGGGAAGTAGTACGTCGGGTAGTAGGGGACCTCCCAGACCAGCAGGGCCCGGGTGGTGTCGGCCACCGCCCGGCCCTCGACGTAGACACGCACGCGCTTGGCCGTCGTCTCCACCCGGACGCGGCCCCGTTTCGTCGGCTCCATGCCTGCGCCAACCAGCGGGCGGATCGTCCTTATTCCCCGGCCTCACAATCGCCATTTCCCGGTGTGCGGGGCGGGGTCGGCCCGCGCTATCGACAGCGAGCGGATAAGTCGCTTACCCTCGGCTAGGTGGGTCTTCGCCTTTACGATACGCATCGCCGCGCCGTCCGCGATTTCGCCCCCCGAATTCCCGGAACGGTGTCGATTTATCTCTGCGGTCCCACCGTCGTCGTCCCGCCGCATCTGGGACAGCTCAGGTCGCAGGTGAATTTCGACATCCTGCACCGCTGGCTGAAAAGCAGCGGATATGAGGTCCTGCTCTGCCGGAACGTCACCGACATCGAGGACAAGATAATTCACCGGGCCATTTCCGAGGGGGTTCCGTGGTGGCGGATCACCGATCCCGTCCACCGCGCCTTCGTCCGCACGTACACCGCCCTGGGATGCCTTCCGCCCAGCGTGGAGCCGCGGGCGACGGGACACATCCCGGAGATGGTCGAGATGGTGGAGCAGCTCGTGGCGTCCGGGCACGCCTACGAGTCCGACGGCAACGTCTATTTCTCGGTCGGCTCCTACCCGCATTACGGGTCCCTCTCCCGGCAGCAGGCCAGGCATCTGCGAGCGGCCGAGGAAAACGAGCACGGAAAGCGCGATCCGCGTGATTTCGCGCTGTGGAAGAGCGCCAAACCCGGCGAGCCGGCGTGGAACTCCCCCTGGGGTGAGGGGCGCCCGGGGTGGCATCTGGAATGTTCCGCGATGGCCCGCAGATATTTGGGCGCCGAATTCGACATCCACGGCGGCGGGGCCAATCTGATATTTCCGCACCACGAGAACGAGATGGCCCAGTCGCGGGCCGCCGGGGATTCGTTCGCACGCTTCTGGCTGCACAACGGGCCGGTGACGCACCGGGGCGAGAAGATACGCAAACATCTCCGCAATCCACTGGCCGTCCCGGCCCTGCTCGACCGCGTACGGCCGGCCGAACTCCGCTATTACCTGGCGGCGGCCCATTACCGGTCGCCGGTGGAATTCAGCCCCGACGCCCTGGACGAGGCGGCGGCGGCCTACCGGAGGATCGAGAGGTTCGTGCTGCGGGTGGCCTCCGACGCCGCCGCGTCCCTTCCCCCGCAGTTCAGCGATGCCATGGACAACGACCTGAACGTGCCTCAGGCCCTCGCGGCCGTCCACGGCGCAGTGGCCGAAGGCAACGCCGCACTGGCGTCCGGAGATCGCCGGCGGGCGGCCGGGAAATGCCGATCGGTCCGGGCCATGCTGAATGTGCTCGGCCTCGATCCGCTCAGCGACACCTGGCATCGGGAAACGCATCTGCAGGAAGTCGCGGGGGCCGTACTCCGGGTGGTGCGTAATCTCGCCGCCGCCAGTGCCCGGCAGGGAGATCACGAACGCGCGCGGATCATGGAGCAGCACATCGAGAGGGCGCTCGCTAAACGGCGCCAAATCGAGCACGCCGCGCTTATCAGATAGATCTTGACGCCCGGCCCGGAGTGAACGCTCACATCCCGGCCGAGTCCGGCCTCTCGGGGCACGGACACGACCACGGCGTGCGAGTAGCCCCGACGGGCAGTCTGCGACGTGCGGGTGACCGACGGGCGCACGTTACAAGAACAAGAACTGACGCGCGGAGGATAATTTCGGCCAATTCATGGGAATCATGACGGCACCAGCTGACGGACACCGCCGAAAGGAGGGCCCCGATGAAGAAGGTGCAGATCGTGCCGCGACCGCGGCCACCGAGAACTCCCGCTCCGATGGACCTGCGCACCCCCTCGGGAAGGGTCCTCCCCTACTAGACCCCGCTTCTTGGACCCCGGTGGCCCGGATCAGCTCTTGGCCAGCTCGTAGCAGTGGGCGAAGCCCTCCAGGACGGCGGGCCAGGAGCACCGGACCGGCTCCGTCTCCCTGTTGTGCTCGGCGATCGACTGACGCAGGGCGGAGTCGCGGGCCAGCCGTACGACCGAGGCGACGAGATCGTCGAACGTGCGGCCCAGCAGGCCCTCCTTGCCCGGCCTGACGAAGTCGGCCACGCCGCTCTGCGCCCGCGCCACCACCGGCACGCCGGCCGCGCGGGCCTCGAGCGCGGCCAGGCCGAACGACTCACGCGGAGCCGGGGCCACGAACACGTCGGCCACGGCCAGCAGGTCCTTGATCTGCTCCCGGCTGTACCTGCCCGGCAGCGACACCCAGCCCATCCGGCGCGCCCGCAGGTAGCGCTCCATACGCCCGCGGGCCGGGCCGTCGCCCACGATCGTCGCGCGCATCGCGATGTCCCTCGGCACCCGGGTGCGCACCGTCTCCAGCAGCTTCAGCAGCCGCAACGGCTGCTTGCGCGGCGCCAGTCTGCCGACCGCCACCACATGGACGACGTCGTCCACCGGCCCGTCCTCCGCGTCCCGTACCGAACCGGGCTCGGGCCGCCACGCGGTCACGTCCAGGCCGTTCGACACCACCTGTACGGGCACGCGGGGCCCGGCCACGGCGCGGATGGGGCGCGCGGCGGCCTCGCTGACGGCGGTGAGGACCAGGCCCCAGCGCCGCCACTCGAACGCCGCCTGCAGCGCCCGGTAGACGCCGCGGGTGACCGGATCCCACATGCTGTGGACGGTCGCGACCACCGGCAGCCCGGACCGGACCGCCGCGCGCACTCCCATCCACGCGAACGGCGAGACCGCCCCCGTGTGGACGTGCACCACGTCGAACCGTCCGCTCGCCATGATCCGGAGAAGGTGGGCCGTGCCGCGCGGATGGACCGGCAGGTCGAAGGGGAGGTTCGCGACCACCCGGTGCACCCCGGGCAGCTGCTCCCCCGGCGTCGCCGTCACCACCTCGACCGTGTGGCCCGCCTCCCGCTGGGCCCTGACGAGGTCGGCGACCTGCACCTCGATCCCTCCGAGCCGCGGCAGGTAGCAGTCGCTGACGTGAAGAATCCTCACCGGGTCAGCCTGGCAGAGCACGCCACGCCCATCAAACCGCACGCCTATTCAGACTGCTCACGGGGAGGGCGACGTCGCGCGACCTGGGCCACGTGGGATCATGGGCGGAACTGGCCGCGACGGCAGCCGCGACGGCAGCCGCGATGGCGCTGACGAGTGGAGCACGCGATGACGACGTTCCGTGGGGCGCGATGAGGACGGCGGTGTTCTTCCACGCCCATCCCGACGACGAGGCGCTGCTGACCGCCGGGACCATGGCCATGCTGGCCAACGAGGGGCATCGCGTGGTGCTCGTCGTCGCGACGGCCGGCGAGCGCGGCCTCGCCGACCTTCCCCACGGCGAGGAGCTGGGCAGAGCCCGCATGGACGAGCTGCACCGCTCGGCTGCGGCCCTGGGCTGCGCCCGGGTCGTGCTGCTCGGCTACGGCGACTCCGGCCTGGCCATCGACGGCGGCGTGGCCGACGACCGGCCGGACAACGCGTTCATCGACGCCGACATCGAGGAGGCCGCGCAAGGGCTGGCCTCGGTGCTCAAGGAGGAGGCCGCCGACCTGCTCACGATCTACGACCCGGCCGGCGGCTACGGCCACCCCGACCACGTGCAGGTCTACCGGGTCGGAAGCCGGGCCGCAGAGATCGCCGGGACGCCCATCGTGCTGGAGGCGACGGTCGACCGCGACCTGCTGCTGAAAGGTGTGCGGCTGGCCTCCCGGTTCTACCCGGCGATCGACGTGCGGAGCTTCGAGCGGGCCTACTCGCCCCGCGACGCGATCACCCACCGGGTCAACGTGCGCAAGTACGCCAAGGCCAAGCGGGCGGCGATGGCGGCCCACGCCAGCCAGGCCACCGGCGGCGACGGCGACCGCACGCTGGGCGCGATGCTGAAGATCCCCGTATTCGCCTACCGCTTCGTCTTCGGCACCGAGTGGTACGTACGCCGCGGCCTGCCCCGCGGCACCCGCCTGCGGCATCCCTTCGACGGCAGCCCGCAGGCCGCCCCCTAAGGGGCGTGATCCTCCGCCAGGAGGATTCGGCCGCCCCCGGGGCCCGGCAGACTGGAGGGGACCGACACCGGATTGGGGCGTACGCGGGTGAACAGGAAGTGGCTGCAGATCGCGCTGTCTGTGGTCTCGCTCGGGCTGGCCGCGGCGCTGGTGCTCTATCTCCCGGAGATCGTGCACACGCTGACCGGCGCCACCGTGAGCTGGACGGAGATCGGCCACCAGTTCGGCGGTCTCGGGTGGCAGACGATCGCGCTGATGACCGTTCTGTGGCTGGCGAGCCTGTGGGCGTACACGTTCGTGATGACCTCCGCGCTGCCCGGCCTCACGCACACGCAGGCGCTCACGCTCAACGCGGCGGGAAGCGCGGTCAGCAACCTGCTGCCGTTCGGCGGCGCGGCGGGCGTGGCCCTGACGTTCGGCATGACCCGCGGCTGGGGCTTCGCCAACCGGCCGATCGTCGTCTACACGCTGGTCACCGGCATCTGGAACTCGCTGTTCCGGTTCATCCTGCCCGCCGTGGGGATCGTGTGCCTGCTGATGGCGGGCAAGGCCACCAATCCCACGGTCGCCAAGGCGGGCTGGGCCGGGGCCGTCTCGATCCTCGTCCTCGTCGCCGTCGTCGCCACGGCGCTGTACTGGGACCGCGCGGCCGCCGTCCTCGGCCGCGTCCTCGACGGGCTCGTACGGCTCGCGCCCCGGCGGTTCCGCCCGGCGGAGCACGCGGCGTCGGCGGCGATCGAACGGCTGCGCAGGGACACGACCGACATCATCCACAGCCGGTGGGCGGGCCTGTCGCTCGGGATGGTCGCCTTCCTCGTCCTGCAGTGCCTGATCATGGCCGCCTGCCTGGTCGCCACCGACTCGTACCCGGGGCCGGCCGAGACCGTCGCCGTCTTCGCGCTCAGCCGCGTCCTCACCACCGCCCTCGTCACGCCCAGCGGAGCGGGGATCATGGAGGGGGGCGTCGCCACGCTGCTGATCGGGGCGTTCGGCCAGCCCGCCGGCGGGGCCACCGCGGCCGCCGTGCTGTTCGGCTTCTGGACCTATACGATCGAGATCCCCTGGGGCGGGCTCGCGCTCGGCGGATGGGCCCTGCTGCGCAGGCGGGAGACCCGCGCCGCGAACGCGGAGGCGGAATCGGCCGCCTCCCCGCACCGCACCCGGGTCCGCTGATCAACTGCGGGTCACCCTGCCGATCTCCTACACTCGCGGGCGAGAAGGTGAGGGTGTCCGGGTTGGTGAATGCCTTGTGCCCCTTCGCGGGCGCGCATACGGTGACGCCTGAGATAGGACGACCAGCGGCGGCCGGCAGGCACGACGCACGACAGCGGAGGAGCGCCCGATGAGCCCCCCGACGAGCCCGGTGACGTTCCGGGTCCTCGGTCCTGTGGGGGCGCACGACGGCACCGACGAGCTCGACCTCGGCGGGCTGCGGCAGCGCGCCGTGCTGGCCCGCCTGCTCGTGGCGCGCGGCCAGGTCGTGCCCGTGGACACCCTGCTGTTCGACCTGTGGGACGACGACACCGCCAAGGGCGCCCAGTCGGGATTGCAGGTCTACATCTCCCGGCTGCGCCGCGTGCTTGAGCCCAACCGCCCGCGCGGCGGGCCCAACCGCCTGCTCGTGACCGTCGCGTCGGGGTACGCCCTGCGCGCCGCCCCGGAACAGGTGGACGCGCTCCGCTTCGAGGCCATGGTCCGCTCGGCCGGGGAGCGGCTGGAGGAGAGCCCCCAGGCCGCCCGGGCCCGGCTGGACTCGGCGCTGGCGCTGTGGCAGGGCACGCCGTACTCGGACTTCGCCGACCAGTCCTGGGCGGAGGCGGAGGTGGCGCGGCTGAGCGAGCTGCGCCTGGTGGCCAGGGAGCGGCACGCCGACGCCGGGCTGCGGATGGGCCTGCACGCCGAGACCGTGCCCGACCTGGAGGCGCTGACCACCGAGCACGCCCTGCGCGAGGAGGGGTGGCGGCTGCTCGCGCTCGGGCTGTACCGGTGCGGGCGGCAGGGCGACGCGCTCGCCGCGCTGCGCCGGGCCCGCACGATCCTGTCCGACGAGCTGGGCATCGACCCCGGGCCGGCGCTGCGGAAGCTGGAGTCGGACATCCTGGCCCAGGACCCCGGGCTCGACCTCGTGCTCCCCGCGCCCCGGCGGCCCGCCGAGATCACCGCGACCTGGCCGCCCCGGCCGCTCGCCACCGGCGACGCCCCGCCGCTGGAGCCCGAGCCGTTCGTCGGGCGCGACGCCGAACTGGCCGCGCTCGCCGCCGCCGCGCCCCGCGCCCAGGCGGGCCGGTTCACGGTCACCGTGGTCAGCGGCGATCCCGGCGCGGGGAAGACCACACTGGTGCGGCGGCTGTTCGAGCGCCTGGAGGGCGACGGCTGGATAGGGGCGACCGGTGGCTGCCCCGACAGCACGGCGACCCCGCCCGGCTGGGCCTGGGTCGAGGTGCTGCGCGCCCTGGTCGCCCGCAGGGGCGCGGGCGAGTATGCCGCGTTGCTGGCGCCGCTGCTCGACGACGCCGCTCCCGACATCGCCGACGACGAGGCGTCGGGCGGCTTCCGGCTGCACCGGGCCGTCGGCGGCTACCTGTCGGCCGTGGCGCGCGAGGCCCCGCTGCTGATCCTCCTGGAGGACCTGCACTGGGCCGACGACCAGACGCTCGCACTGCTGCGCGCGCTGCCCAGCCTGCTCGCGGCCAGCCGCGTGCTCGTCGTGGTGACCTGCCGCGACGGCGAGCTGAACGACCAGCAGCAGGACGTGCTGGCCGCGCTGGCCCGGCTCGACCCCGTACGCGTGGGGCTCGGCGGCCTCGACGACGCCGCGGTGGCGGAGCTCGTCCGGGCGACCTGCGTGCACGACGTGGACGACGAGGTCGTCAGCACGATCGTCGAGCGGGCCGGGGGCAACCCGTTCTTCGTCAAGGAGACGGCCCGGCTGTTCGAGGCCGAGGCCGACATCTCCGAGGTGCCCTCGGGCGTGCGCGACGTGCTGCGGCGGCGGATCGCCCGGCTGCCTGAGCGGGCCCAGCAGGTGTTGCTGCAGGCCGCCGTGATCGGCCGCGATGTGGACGTGGACGTCCTGGTCGACGTGTCCGGCGACGAGGACGCCGTGGTGGACGCGGTCGAGGCGGCGCTGCTCGCCGGGCTGGTGACCGAGCCGGGCCCCGGCCTGCTCAGGTTCGACCACGACCTGGTCAGGGACACGCTCTACTCGGACGCCTCCCGGTTGCGCCGCTCGCGACTGCACGCCGCGGTCGCCTCGGTGATCGAGCAGCGCAGCCCGAACGACGTGGCCGCGCTGGCCCACCACTACGACGCGGCGGGCACGGTGGAGACCGCCGCGAAGGCCGTACGGTACGCCGGGCTGGCGGCCGAGCAGGCCGAGCGCAGGTTCGCCCACCGGGAGGCCGCGACGCTCTGGCAGCAGGCCATCGCCGCCTTCGACCGTGCTGCCACAGGCCGGGTCCACGCGGGCCGCGGCTCGGTACGCGACCGGCTGGAGCTTCAGCTGCGGATGATCAGGGCGCTGGCGCTGTGCGGGGACATGACCGCCGCCCGCGCGCACCGGGGGGAGGCGATGTCGGTCGCGCTGCCCCTCGGCGACCTGGAGCTGACCGCCCGGGTCGCGGCGGCGCTCGCGGTGCCGCACAAGGGCATCGCCCGCGACTTCACGCGCACGGCCTGGGAGATCGTCGACGTCACCGAGAAGGCGCTGGTCGAGCTGCCGCAGGGCGAGCAGTCGCTGCGGGCCAGCCTGCTCGCCACGCTTGCCCTGGAGCTGGAGGGGTCGGCCACCGAGCGCGGCTACCAGGCGTCACTGGAGGCCGAGGAGCTGGCCAGGTCGAGCGGCGACCCCGCGCTGCTGGCGATGGCGCTCAGCGGGCGGCTGCGGCAGTCGTACACGCTGACGCAGGTCGACGAGCGCGAGACCATCGGCCGTGAGCTGCTGCGGGTCGGAGCGGAGTCGGGCCAGATCTCGGTGCAGACGCTGGCGCACCTCGTGCTGCTGGAGTGCGCGGCGGCCCGCGGCGACTTCGCCGAGGCCGACGAGCACCTCGCGCAGGCCGAACGCCTCGGGCGGCAGTACGCCCTGCCCGCCCCCGCGGCCGTCGGCGCGTGGTACGCCGGGCAGCGGTTGATGATCACCGGTGACTACGCGGGGGCCGAGCGGGCCTACCGGAACGCGGCACGGCTGACCGCGCGGGCCGGCATGCTCGAAGGCCGCCAGGACCTGCCGCTGATCGCCACGTTCTGCCTGCACCTGGTGGACGGGCGGGCCGCCGAGATGGCCGAGCCGCTGGGCGAGGCCCACCAGCGCGGCGCGAAGTGGACGCTCGACGCGTACGCCGTGGCGCTCGCCTCGGCCGGCCACGTGAGGGACGCCCAGGTGGTGGCCGCGAGCCGGGAGCCGGTCCGCACCGACTTCCTCTACGAGCTCGCCCTCATCTGGCGGGCGCTCGCCGGGATGCTGCTGGACGACGAGGGCCGGATGCGGGAGGCGTACGAGAAGCTGGCGCCGTTCCGCGACCGCATCGCCGGGGCGGGCACCGGCGTGGTCGCCCTGTGGCCGGTGGCGAAGACGCTCGGCGACCTCGCCGTACGGCTCGGCCTGCCGGCCCGCGACCACTACGAGAAGGCGCTGGCCGTGGCCGAGCGGGTGGGCGTGCCCCGCTGGGTCGCCGAGGCGCACGGGGCGCTCGCGAACAGATGAGCAAGCAGAGGAGGCAGGGAAAGGACGGATCGATCGCCGGTTGACATTCGCGTGCAATCAGCGCGATCCAGGGCGCTAAGGTGAGGCTTGCCTAAATGACTGCCCCGATGACCGGCGGTGAGAGCACGTGCGGATCCCTGACCCTACGGCCGCCTCCGTGTTCGGCCTCCCTCTGTGGCTGGTCGTCGCGGTCGGCGCGGTCGCCCTGTTCGGCGCGTTCCAGGTGTACTACTGGGTCGGCCGCAGGCTCGGCGAGGCGCTCTACCGCTCGCGGATGGGCCGCAGGATCGGCCGGGAGCGGATCGAGCGCGTGGAGAACGTGGTGCGCCGGTGGGGCGCGCTCGCCGTCTACGGCTGCTTCTGGGTGCCTGGCCTGCGGCACACGCTGCCGTGGGTCGCGGGGGCGCTGCGGGTCAACTACCGCTGGTATGTGGTGGCCAGCGCGCTCGGCTGCCTGACCTGGGTGCCGGTGGCCTCCTTCGGCCTCTACTCGCTCCTGTGGGCCTGGCTGTCGCTGGCGGCCCGGTCCCCCGCGCTGGCCGCCGCCGTCGTCGCCGTCGCGGCCCTGGTCGTCGCCCTCCTCGTACGGCGCCGCAGGAGGAGCCGGAACGGGGACGCGCCCGCCGCACCCGAAGCCGTGCGATCATGTCGGGATGCGTAACGGGGTACTCATCGCGCTGGCCGCCGCCCTCGTCACGGCAGGGACCGCGGCCGCGCCCGCTCAGGCCGCTGAAGCGCCCTCGGTCACGGCCAGGGAGGCCTACCTGGTGGACACCACGGAGGGAACGGTCCAGTTCGCCAAGCGCGAGACGCGCCGGGTGCCGGTCGCGAGCCTGACCAAGGTCATGACCGCCTACGTGGTGCGGCGGCAGGTCCGGCTGGACGACGTGGTGACCATCACCAAGGCCGACGTACGGCACGCGACGGCGGGCGGCGCCACGACGGCGGGCCTGCGGGCGGGCGAGCGGCTCACGGTGCGCGACCTGCTCTACGGGCTCATGCTCCCCTCGGGAGCGGACGCCGCCCACGCGCTCGCCGAGCGGTACGGCCCGGGGACGGCGAAGTTCGTCGCCAAGATGAACGACGCGGCGCGGGCTCTCGGCCTGCGCGACACCCGCTACGCCAACCCCGACGGGCTGCCGTCGAAGGGGTACTCCACCGCCCGCGACCAGGCGACGCTGGCCGTGGCGGCGCTGCGCGACCCCGTGATCGCGTCCATCGCCAGGACGCCCAAGCGGGTGGTCGGGAAGTCGGCCCTCCACCGGGCGCACGTGTGGCGCAACACCAACGACCTGCTGGACGACGGCGCGGTTGGGCTGAAGACCGGCTTCACCAACCAGGCCGGCTACTGCCTGTCGTTCGCCGCCGTCCGGGACGGGCGCACGTACGTGGGGGTCGTGCTGGGCGAGCGCAGCGACAGGGCGAGGTTCGCCACGGCACGCAAGCTGCTCGACTGGGCCGGCCAGGACACCGGTGAGAGTGCCGAGGCGGGGGCCGGGGTCACGCTCCCCTGAGCAGGCCGTGACAGGCGACGGCCGCGGCGGCCACCACGTTCAGGGAGTCGACGCCGAGGTCCATCGCCCGCGGGCTCATCGGGATGCAGACGGGCTGGTCGGCCTCGTGCAGCCAGTGGGACGACAGCCCGTCGCCCTCCGAGCCGAGCATCAGCGCGACCCGGCCGGACAGCGGGGCCTTGTCCAGCGGCACGGCCGACTGGTCGGGCGTGAGCGCCAGCAGGCGGAACCCGGCCGCCCTGATCTCCGCCAGGCCGCCGTGCCAGTCGGTCATCCGGGCGTACGGGATCGCGAACACCGCCCCCATCGACACCTTGACGGCCCTGCGATAGAGGGGGTCGGCGCAGCGCGGTGACAGCACGATCGCACCGACGCCGAGCGCCGCCGCGCAGCGGAAGATCGCCCCCACGTTGCCGTGGTCGACCAGGTCCTCCAGGACGAGGATCCGCGACCCCGCGTCCGTGAGGAGTTCGCCGACCGGGGGAAGCGGGGTGCGCTCCATCGCGGCGAGCGCGCCCCGGTGCACCTGGAAGCCGGTGATCCCCTCCATCACCCGGTCGGAGACCACATAGACGGTGGCCTCCCCGACGACGTCGGCCAGCGCGTCGAGCCACTTGGCCGTGGTCAGCACCGAGCGCACCGGATGGCCCGCGCCGATCGCCCGCCGGATGACCTTCTCGCCCTCGGCGACGAACAGCCCGCGCTCGCTCTCGACACTCTTGCGCAGATCGACGTCGCGCAGCCGCACGTAGTCCGACAGGCGCGGATCGGCGGCGTCCTCGACCGGGATGACCACGGGCCAAGGCTACGGCCTGCGAGGTGGACTCCCGCACATCAGGCGCAAGTTATGACTTTTGCCAGTATCGTTCCGTAAACCTGTTACGGCCAGTCGACATCGGAGAGAGCACCGTGGGCGGACGGCACCGCACAGACGAACTCGATGGCGGCTTCGACCCCCAGTACGAGCCCCCGCCGCCGCCGCGGCGGCGGGCCGGGCGGGGGACGGTGTTCGTCCCGCTGGCCGGAGCGGTCGCCCTGGCCGTGCTCCTCGGCGTCGCCGCGTACGTGGTGGTGAACAAGAGCCCGGGCTGCGCCGGCGAGAAGGTCAAGCTCTCGGTCGTCGCCGCCCCCGACATCCAGCCCGCCGTCCAGAAGATCGCCACCAGGTTCGGCAAGTCGGGCAAGGCTCTGGACGGCAAGTGCGTCGCCGTCACGGTCAAGGCCGCCGAGCCGGCCGACGTCGCCAACGCGATGGCGGGCACCGGTCCCACCAGCGGCAAGCTGGACCCCGACCTGTGGATCCCCGACTCCAGCCTGTGGCTGAGCGGCGTCAAGAACGCGCCGGAGCCCGCCGGGAACGCCGCGAGCACCCCCGTCGTGCTCGCCGCGTCCAAGACCGGCGCGGACAAGCTCCAGTCGGCCTTCAGCCCGAGCTGGACCGGCCTGATGAGCGCGGCGAACGCCGCCAACCCCGACGGCCTGGCGCGGAAGGTGCGCGTGCTCGCGCTCGATCCCACGCAGAACGCCGCCGGCCTCGGCGCGCTGCTCGCCGGGGCCGCCGTGCTCAAGCAGGGGGGCGGCAGCGAGGAGACGCTCGTCGGCGTGCTGCGCCAGTTGTCGGAGTCCACCGTGTCGACCCCCGACAGCATGTTCGCCACGCTGACCAAGGCCGCCGCCCGCATCCCGGTCGGCGTGACGTCCGAGCAGGCCGTGTGGTCGTACAACACGACGACCACCCCCTCGAACCCGGCGGTCGCGCTCTATCCGGCCGAGGGAACGATCAACCTCGACTACCCGATCATCGTCACGGCGAAGGACGCCACGACGCGTAAGGCGGCGCAGGCCCTGGCGACCGAGGTGACCTCGCCCAACGGCAGGAAGACCGTCCAGGACTACGGCTTCCGCGCGCCCGACGGCAAGGGCGGCAGCCTGCTGAAGCCCGACAACGGCGTGAACGCGAAGAAGCCGGCCGCGATCCCGCTGCCGGACGCCGCGACCGTCACCCGCCTCTCGCAGGCGTGGCACCAGATCAAGCTCGGCACCAGGCTGCTCTCCCTCATCGACATCTCCGGAACCATGGCGCTGCCCGCCGACAAAACCGGTGTGAGCCGGATGCGCGCGATCAGCGACCTCACCGTCGAGGGCCTGAAGCTCTTCCCGGACAAGGCCGAGATGGGCATCTGGGCCTTCTCCGACAACCTGCGCGGCGAGGGCGTCGACTGGAAGCCCGTCGTGCAGATCGGGCCGCTGGCCCAGCAGGTCAACGGGGTGACCCGGCGCGAAATGATCTCGCAGGCACTGCGTCAGGCGAAGGCCATTCCCACGGGCAACACCGGCCTGAACGACACCCTGTGGGCCGCCTACCAGAAGATGACCAAGGAGTACGAGCCCGACAAGGTCAACACGATCCTGCTGTTCACCGACGGCGTCGGCAACGACGACCCGAACGGCGGCATCTCCAATGCCGAGATCCTGCGCAAGCTGAAGGACGCCTACGACCCCAAGCGGCCGGTGAGCATCCTGATCATCTCGTTCAACACGCAGAAGGACGAGGACCGGACGCAGATGGCCTCCATCGCCAAGGCGACCGGCGGCGCCGCCTACTTCCCGCAGACGGTCCTCGAGATCCGCAACATCTTCCTCAAGGGCATCGCGCGTCGTCTCCAGTAACATCCGCACCTGTTTTCCCAGGTCATGCCGGTTGGGCATGACACTGTGATCCGTAAACGACGCCAGAGGGGACGGCGTCCCACTCGTGTGGGGACCGGCAAGACCAGGTTCCGTCACACGGGGAGGAATGTTCGTTGCCCGAATGGCCCGGCGTCGGGCGAGCCGACGACCACCGACTGCTGGAGGCGCTGCGCCGCGGGGGCGGCGCCGACGCCCAGGCCACGGCCGCGCTGTACGACGCCTACGCCGACCGGCTGAGCGACTACGCGTACGCGCTGGTGCGCGACCTCGACGCGGCGGAGCGTGCGGTGCACGACGCCCTCGTCGCCGCGTCCTGCTGCGCCGACCGGCTGAAGGAACCGGCCCGGCTGCGGGCGTGGCTGTACGCGCTGACCCGGTTCCACAGCGCCACCAGAAAAGGGGCCGCGCGAGGGGGGAAGGAGGTCACCGGACCCGTCATCGCCGTGGAGGAGTCCGCGGACCCGCCGCTCGCCGCGCTGGTGCGGGAGGCGCTGGGGGAACTCGGCGACCACGAGCGCGAGGCGCTCGAACTCGCCGTACGGCACGGCCTGACGACGGCCGAGATCGGATCGGTCCTCGGGCTCGCCTCCCGGCAGGTGTCGGCGCGGCTCACCCGGGCCCGCGACCACCTGGAGAACGCCGCGGCGGCCCTCGTGCTGGCCAGGGTCGGCCGGGCCCACTGCCCGGAGCTGTCGGCCCTGGTCGACCACGGCGTGGGCGCCGCCTGGCAGGACGGCCCTCTCGCTCCTCCCCTGCGCAAGAGGTTGAGCAAGCACATCGCGGCCTGTGAGATCTGCCGCGAGGGCCGGGGCAGGCACGTGTCGGCCGAGCGGCTGCTCGACATGATCCCCGTCGCCTTCCCCCCGCTCTCCCTGCGCCGCCGGGTGATCGAATCCGCGCTCCACGCCGACCGGCGTGACGCCGCCACCACCGCCACCGCCACCACAGCCGCCACCACCGCCGAGTTCGACCGGCGCGGTTTCCCCGCGACCACCGGCAGGCAGGCAGGGCACGGGCGGACAGGGCACGGGCCGACAGGGCGCAGACGGATCCGCTCCCGCCCGCTGCGGACCGCCCCCGTCATGCTCGCCGCCGTCTGCGTGTTCGGCGCGGCCGGCGGGCTCGCGCTGGTCTCCGGTCAGGCTCCGGCCGAACGGCTCGAGGCGATACGCGTACCTCCGACGGCGGCGCCCGGAGGCCCCGCCTCCGGAGACCCTGCCGTCGGAGAGCCTGCCCCCGGAGATTCGACGCCGGGCCCGGAGGAGAGCGACCTGCCCACGGCGACTCCCGCCGCATCCGGAGACGAGACACCCCCATCAGACGGTTCCCCCCAATCGGCCGCGACCGCCCCGCCCCACACCACCGCACCCTCGGGGCGGTCGCGGCCCTCTCCCACCCGTACGCGGCCCGTGCCCAGGCCGGCGCTGACGGCGCTGTGCCCCGGAGACCTGGGCGGGGCCGCGGGCGCGTCGATCACGCTGGCCGCGCGCAACGCCGTGATCGAGTGGACGGCCGTGACCTCGGGCGGGATCGCGGTCTCGCCCCGGCACGGCAGGCTCCGCGCGGGCGCGAGCGGCCGGGTCACGCTCGCCGTCGTCGACCCCGGCGTCGCGGGCAGGGGCGTGGTGACCTTCGAGTCCTCGGCCGGCCGGCCCTCGTGCCGGATGACCTGGGACGGCCAGGAGGGGAACGGCGACGCCGGCCCGCTGCCCGACCCGACCTCCGACACCACGACCGGTCCCACGAGCCGCCCCACGGCCGGCCCCTCCTCCGATTCTGCGGGCGAGTCGGGCGACGGCCCGCCTCCGGCCGGCGAAGCCGCCGCCACCCCCTCTGCCTGACGCATCCGTCACAGAATCACCAGTTGTTACACCCTCGTTGGAAGATTGGCACCCGCCAGTAACAATCAGGATTCGCGAGGTGTCAGCGGAAGTTTGAAAGGGGAAAAACGACGCGACCGAGGATTTGAGGGGGCATTGTGGCCCAAGCATGGCTGCCCGGCGCAAGCCGACTTCCCTCCCCCGGGGACTCCGGAGCGATGCTCGGAGGAGCCCCGAGGACCGTCTGGTTCATCTGGCCCGCCGACCCCCAAGGGGTCTCGGCCAGGTCCGTCGCCCAGCGGCTGATCCAGCTCCACCGGCCCTCCCACCTGGTGTGGAACCCGGTGACCGGGGAGATCGTCCAGTTGCTCCCGCCCACCAGGGCGGGCGGCGGGCTCGCCGCGGACCGCGGCAGGAACGGACGGGTCTGCGTGCAGATCCAAGTCATCGGCTCGGCGAGGGAACCGTTCACCGATACCAAGCTCGACGGTCTGGACGACATCCTGGCCTGGCTCGACTCCTGGGAGGTGCCGCGCCGCTGGCCGGCCGGCCCTCCGCTGCCCTATCCGCACTCCCTGGCCGCCGAGCGCAGCAAACGGCTGTGGGCGCGAGGCGGCCACTTCGGCCACTCCCAGGTGCCCGGCACCAGGGAGGGCGACCCGGGATCGATCGACATCGCCCGCATCATCGGCGAGGAGGCGCTCAACCTGGAGGCCCCCCTGCCCGGAAGCGAGCTCAGGCTCCTTCAGGAGGTATGAGCTCCCGGATCACCGCGCACCCGCGCCGCACGTCGGCGCGGGAGGCCGAGCCGTAACCCAGCACGAGGCCGTGCACCCGAGGCGGCCCGTGGTGGTGGGCCTCGGTCGTGTCCAGGAGCACGCCGCGTTCCCCGGCCCGCCGTACGAGGCCGGGGACCACGCCGGCGGGCAGGCTGACCATGACGTGGAGCCCGGCCGTGTCGCCCCGCACGTACGGCCCGAGCGCCTCGACGATGGCCGCCCTCCTGCGGGCGTACTCCAGCCGCATCCTGCGCAGGTGCCGGTCGAGGTCGCCGCGTTCCAGCAGGGTCGCCACGGCCCGCTGGACCGGCCCCGACGTCCGGTCGGCGAGGTGCATACGGCGCTCGGCCACGGCGTCGAGCAGGTCGGCGGGGGCGACCAGCCAGCCGAGCCCGACGTCGGGGCCGAGCGACTTCGACAGCGTGCCGAGCAGCACCACCCGCCCGGGGTCGAGCCCGTAGAGCGCGGGCAGCGGCGCGACGTCGTAGCGGAACTCGGCGTCGTAGTCGTCTTCCACCACGATCGCGCCGGTCCTGCGCGCCCAGGCGAGCAGCTTCTCCCTGCGCGGGATCGGCAGCCTGCCACCGACCGGGAACTGGTGCGCGGGCGTGGTGTAGAGCACCCGCAGGTCGTCGGGGAGCGCCTCGACGATCACGCCCTGCTCGTCCACCGGGCAGGGCACGACCTCCGCGCCCCGTGAGGCGAAGATCCGCCGGGCGGCCCGCCAGCCGGGCTCCTCCACCCCGGCCCGGCTCCCCGGCCCGAGCAGCATGGCGGCGATCAGGTCGAGGCCGTTGCCGGTGCCCCTGGTGACCATGACGTTCCCGGCGCCCACCGGCACGGCCCTGGCCCTGCGCAGGTGGTCGGCCAGCAGTTCGCGCAGCTCCGGGTGGCCGTAGGGGTCGGGGAACGCGTTCAGCGCGAGCTCGCCGGCCGAGCGCCAGGCCCGCCGCCAGGCCGCCGTGTCGTACCCGAACACCCACGGCCGTCCCGGCCGCAGGTCCACCCATCCCGGGGGCGCCGGCTCGCGGCGGGCGGCCCCGCGAGCCTCGACCGCCTGCGCGCCGGGCTGCTCGTACGGCACCGTGTCGTCGGCCACGTAGGTGCCCGAGCCGTGCCGCCCGTCCAGCCACCCCTCGGCGTACAACTGCTGGTAGGCGTCGGTCGCGACGGTCCTGCTGACCCCCAGCAGCGCGGCGAGCGCCCGCGTGGACGGCAGCCGCTCCCCCGCCCTGAGCCGGCCGGTGCGCATGGACTCCCGCAACTGGCCGGCCACCTGGACGGCGAGCGGCACCGGGGACTCGCGGTCCACCGCCAGCGGCAGATCTATGGTCACGCGCACAGTGTTCTCCGCAAAAGTGGTCTCCCCGTATGGGCACTGAGTGGACGTGTTCCGCCGGTCCACTTCGGCCTAACGTATCGGACATGCTCTCCACAACCGCCCGTACCACTCTTAGGCGGTCGAAAGACCGCGCCCGCACCGACCGCGCCGACCTGTACGCGATCCTGGACGCCGGCCTCATCTGTCATCTCGGCGTGCTGGCGGGCGGGTCCCCCATGGTGATCCCCACCGGTTACGGGCGGATCGGCGACACCCTCTACCTGCACGGCTCCACCGCCGCCACCTCGCTGCGGGCCGCGCTCGGCACCCCGGTCTGCGTCACCGTGACCCACCTCGACGGCGTCGTGCTGGCGCGCTCCGCGTTTCACCACTCCGTGAACTACCGGTCCGCCATGGTCTACGGCCTCGCCCGGATGGTGGACGACCCCGAGGAACGGCTCGCCGGCCTGCGGGCCATCACCGAGCAGCTCGCCCCCGGGCAGTGGGACGCCGTACGCCTGCCGGACCGCAAGGAGATGGCCGCCACGGCCGTGGTCGCCCTGTCCCTGGAGGAGGCGTCGGTGAAGGTCCGGCAGGGGCCGCCGAAGGACGACGAGGACGACTACGACCTGCCCGTCTGGGCGGGCGTGCTGCCGCTCACCGTGTCGTGGGGCGCTCCCGAGCCCGACCCGCGCCTCGCGCCCGGCATCCCGGTTCCCCCGCACATCGGGAACCGTCAGCCGCGGCTGTAAGCGGATTGCAAGCGGTTTCACCGACACTGCGGCCGACCCTTCATCAGCCAGGGAGGCCGTATGAGTTCCGCCGAGCACTGGAATGTGCCCGGTTACACGGTGACGCGTGAGCTGGGCGCGGGAGGCGGCGGGCGCGTCGTCCTCGCCGTCCACGAGGGGTCCGGCGCCCCGGTGGCGATCAAGTACCTGTCGGAGGACCTGCGCCGGGACGAGGGATTCGTCGCCCGTTTCCGGCAGGAGGCCCGCCTGCTCGTCGAGCTGGACGACCCGCACGTGGTGCGGCTCTACGAGTACCTGGAGACCGGGCGGGGCGCCGCGATCGTCATGGAACTGGTCGACGGCCCCACCCTGCGGGCGCTGCTGCGCGAGCAGGGCCCGACGGGCGCCGAGGCCGCGCTCGCCGTCCTCAAGGGCTCCCTGCTCGGCCTGGCCTCGGCACACGCGACCGGCGTCGTCCACCGCGACTACAAGCCCGAGAACGTGCTGGTCACCGCCGACGGGACGAGCAAGCTCGCCGACTTCGGCATCGCCGTGCGGGCCGGAGGAGCCCTCGGCTTCCCGGCCGGCACCCCGCCGTACATGGCGCCCGAGCAGTGGACGGGCACGGCCGCCTCGCCGGCGTCCGACGTGTACGCCGCGACCGCGGTCTTCTTCGAGTGCCTGACCGGCCACCGGCCCTACCGGGCGACCGAGTACTCCGTCCTCCGGCACATGCACAGTACGGCGCCCGTGCCGGTCGAGGAGGTCCCCGAGCCGCTGCGGCACCTGGTCGCGCGCGGCATGGCGAAGGACCCCGCGCTACGGCCGGCGAGCGCGACCGCGTTCGTCTCCGAGCTGGAGCAGGCCGCCGTGGCGGCGTACGGCCCGGCGTGGGAGGAGCGGGGCCGCCGCAGGCTGGCCGCGCTCGCCGCCACCCTGGCCGCGACGTTCCCGCTGAACCGGACACGCCCCCCCGAGGCCGGCACCTCGCTGTTCACCACGACGCTGCGGTCGCTGAGGAGCAGGGGTGTCCTGCTCACCGCCGGGGCCGTGCTGGTGGTGGTCGCGGGCGGCGGCATCGGCGCGTACGCGCTCGGCTCGGCCGGGACGCGCACCGTCGCGGCGTCGCAGGACACGAGCGGGGGGAACACGAGCGGGGGGAACACGGGCGCGGGGAACACGGGTGTGCCCGCCACGGCGTCCGCGTCGCCGGTCGTCCCTGAGGAGACGCCGCACGAGACCTTCTCGGAGTCCCCCTCGCCGGTGTCCACGGAGACGCCCGTGCGGAGCCCGTCCCCGGTGCCCACCCCTGCGCCCACGGTCAAGCACTCTCCCAAGCCCTCACCCAATCCTTCTCCGAAACCTTCTCTGAAACCTTCTCCGAGGCCCTCTGCGACACCCTCGGGGAAGCCGTCGCCCTCTCCCTCGCTCGTCAAGGTCGCCGGCCTGGATGTCGGCGGGCTGTCGTACAAGGCCGGAGCAGGCAAGGACGGCGCGACCGGCGCCGGAACGGTCACCGTCAGGACGAGCGGGCCGGGCAAGGTGACCCTGACCGTGCGCTTCACCGCCAACGGCACGGTGACCGCCACCCGCACGCTCACCCTCAGCGGCGCGACGTCCTACACCCGCACCGTCTCGGGCGACCTCGGCCACGTCTGCTCGGGCACCTGGGGCATGAGCGTGACCACCGGCCTCGCCGCGCCGGGCGGCGCCCGCGAGGCCACGGCGAAGGCGCCGCCGTGCCCGACCTCCGTCACCGAGCTGAAGGCCGGCACACCGGTCGTGTCCTCGGCCGGGGTCGCGACGGCCACCGTGACGGTGACCACCGACGGCACCGGCCCGGTGGACCTCACCGGACGGTTCTCCGCGCCCTCCGCGGGCGGCGGCGCGAAGACGGTCCGTCTGTCCGGGGCGAGGACCTACACGCGGACGCTGTCGTACACCTTCTCGCGCCGCCCCTGCGGCGAGAGCGTCACGTTCGACGCCTCGACCGATCCCGCGGGCCCCGGCGGCGCCGCGTCGCGTTCGGCCGCGGTGACCTGCCCCGCCTCCGTCGGTCAGGTACGCGTGCAGAGCCTGGACATAAGCGGGACTACGGCCACGGCCACCATCGCCGTCACCGCGGGCAACACCTCCGCGGTGCGGTTGAACCTCGCCTGGATGACCGGTGGCTCCACGGTGACCACCCGGACCTTCAGCCTGTCGGGCAAGACCGGCTACACCGTCACGGCCTCGTACACCTACTCCCGCTGGCCCTGCGACTCCTACGGCGTGACCGCGTCGACCTCCCCGGCCGCGGCGGGCGGCGCCTCCACGATCACCCGGCAGACGGATCCGTGCATCAAATGACCCCGGACCATCATTGACGACTCAGCCTGACTAAATCGTGACTTTTCATCGCAGTCGCAACGTCATCACTAAACTACGGTCTCGTCATATGGCGGGGGCCCCAGGCGATGAGGAGACAGACCGTTATGCACGGCCATACGGGCGCCTGGCGCGTCCCCGGCTATACGGAGATTCGTGAACTCGGCACGGGGGGCGCCGGGCGAGTGATACTCGCGCGGCACGACGCCGACGACATCCCTGTGGCGATCAAGTACCTGTCCGACGAGATGATGGCGGACCTCCACTTCGTCGCCCGGTTCCGGCACGAGGCCCGTCTGCTCGCCGCCATGGATCCCAATCCCCACGCGGCGCGCTTCTACGAGTACGTCGAGACCGCGCGTGGCGCCGCCATCGTCATGGAGCTCATCGACGGCGTCTCGCTGCGCGCGATGCTCCGCTCGGAGGGCCCGACCGGTCCCGAGGCCGCGCTCACCGTGCTCAAGGGCTCGCTGCTCGGCCTGGCCGCGGCGCACTCCATCGGCGTCGTCCACCGCGACTACAAGCCCGAGAACGTCATGGTCGAGGGCGACGGCACCAGCAAGCTCGTCGACTTCGGCATCGCGGCGCAGGCCGGCGAGGGGGTCAGGGCGGCCGGGACGCCGCCGTACATGGCTCCGGAGCAGTGGTCGGGTGGGAAGGCCGGACCGGCGAGCGACGTCTACGCCGCCACGGTCGTCTTCTTCGAGTGCCTCACCGGCGGACGGCCGTTCCGCGCGCAGAACATGGCCGCGCTGGCCCGCCAGCACCAGGCGACCCCTCCTCCGGTCGACGAGGTGCCGCCCCCGCTGCGCGACCTCGTGGAGCGCGGCATGGCCAAGCGGCCGGAGGACCGGTTCGCGTCGGCCGAGGAGTTCGTGCGGGAGCTCGAGACCGTCGCCGCCGGCGCGTACGGCCCGGCCTGGGAGGAGCGCGGACGGCGCCGGCTCGCGGCGCTCGCCGGGCTGCTCGTGCCGTTCTTCCCGCTGAAGGAGAACGCCCCCGAGACCGGCACCGCGCTGGCCGAGACCAGGCTCGGCGGGCTGCTGAGCCAGACCCGCATGAAGATCGGCCTGACCCTGGCCGGGATGGTCGTGATCGCGGGCGGAACGGTGGCGCTGGTCCAGACCGTGAGCGGCGGCACGACTCTGCAGGCCGGGACGACGATCGAGACGCCGAGCCCGCCCGCGGTCGATCCCTCCTCCATCGAGGTGGAGGACGACTCCGGCGACGACTCCGGCGACGACCCCACCGAGGAGCCGCAGGAGCCCACGCCGACCCCGGCGGCCACCAAGCCCAAGCCCGGCGCGTCGCCGACGCCGGTCGTGCGGCCCACCGTGACCCAGCGGCCGACCCGCAGGCCCAGCCCCTCGCCGAAGCCGAAGCCGACCGCCAAGCCCACGACCAGACCCACGGCCAAGCCCACGCCGAAGCCGTCGCCCAAGCCCGTTCCCTCGGACGAGCCCACGGTCACGGTGGACCCGCCCAAGAACCCGCCGGCGACCAGGCAGCCCAAGCCCACGCAGACCAGCAACCCGCCCACGACGCAGCCCTCCACCCAACCTTCGCCCCAGCCCTCGACCGAGCCCTCGACCGAGAACCCGCCCGTACTGACGCTCTCGCCCGGTTCGCCGCCGGAGATCCTATGAGCGTGCTCGCCGCGGCCCTGGTGACGACCGGCCTCGTTCCCGCCACACTGGCCATGGGACGCAGGCGGGGACGGCACGAAGGCGGCGGTAGATGCGAGAAGGCGTGACGGTCGCGGGACACCGGCTCACCGGCCGCACCCGGCCCAGCGAGGTGGGCACCTGGGCGGACGCCGTCTCCCCCGACGGGCGGCCGTCCGGGGTGCTGCGGTTCGATCCCCTGGCCGTCACGGCGGCCCAGGCGCGCGAGCGGCTCGTCGCGGCGGTCGGCGCCGACGTGCGTCTACACGGAGGCGGGCCGATCGGGCTGCTGCCCGTGATCGACCTGGTGGCCGCGCGTGACGAGGTCTGGCTGATCACCGCACGGGCGACGCCGACCGTCGCCGACCTGATGGCCGCCGGCCGCCTGGACCCGGGCGGCGCGGCGACCGTGCTCCTGGAGACCGCGCAGGCGCTGCTCGCCGTGCACGCCGCCGGGCTGG
This sequence comes from Microbispora sp. NBRC 16548, assembly GCF_030268985.1. NCBI lineage: Bacteria > Bacillati > Actinomycetota > Actinomycetes > Streptosporangiales > Streptosporangiaceae > Microbispora > Microbispora sp. NBRC 16548. The sequence goes on along the minus strand of NZ_BSSF01000007.1, from coordinate 471,738 downwards.
CCCACGGCGCGCTGCATGCCGGGACCGTCGTGATCGGGGAGAACGGCTCGGTGCTGCTGGCCGAGCGCGGCCTGCTGCGGGCGCTGCGGGGCGAGCACGCGTCCGCGGAGCAGGACGTGGCGGCCTGGGCCGCGCTCGCCGGCGCGCTGGCCGCGAACTGCGGGCAGGGACCCGCCGCTGCGGCGCTGCGGCGTGCGTCCGCCGCCGCGGCCCATGGGCTGGCCGCCGCGCGAGACACCCTGCTCGCCGAGCGCGAGGCGTTCCCCGGCATGGGCAGGGAACGGCTGGCCCACGCGGCACACGGCTTCGCCGCGACCGCGACCCCCGAACTCCCCGCGGGCGCGGCGGCCGGCTCTGCCGGCGGGGAGGCGGTGACCCTGCTCGACCTGCCGAATGCGGCGGACGGGCTCGACCTGCCGAATGCGGCCGACGGCCGCGGCGACGTGATGATGCGTTTCGGGCCCGGGGTCCCGACCGAGACCACGGCGGCGCAGATCTGGCGTGCCGGGCAGACCTCCGACGCCATCACGACCACCCACGCCGGCGGTCCGGCTCCCCGGCGGCGCCGGAGGCGTACGACGGCGTGGGCGGGGACGTTGCTGCTGGCGATCCTGATCGCGGCGGTGATCCTGTGGCTGCGCCAGACGCCCGGCGTGCCGCTCGCGGTGAGCGACGTCGACGTCAAGGCGCCCAAGAAGACGGTGCGCTGCGACGGCAAAGCCGATTTCGTGGGCGTCGTCACGACCAACGGCGAGGCCGGGACGATCCGCTACCTCTGGATCCGCAGCGACGACCGCAAGCCGCTGGAGCAGGAGCAGCGGGTCTCCTCTGGAGACACGTCGGTGGACCTCCCCCTGCACTGGAAGGTGACCGGATCGGGATCGTTCAAGGGCACGGCCACACTCCGCGTCCTGTCGCCCACGACGACGGGGAAGCCGCTCCAGGACAAGGCAAGTTTCACCTACAAATGCTGATTTCATTAGTGTGGCGCGCATGACGACGACCCCCGCCGGCTGGTATCCGGACCCGTACGGCTCCCCTCTCCTCCGTTGGTGGGACGGCACCCAGTGGACCGACGCCACCCACGCTCCCGGACAGGAGGCCGGGGCTCCGCCCCAGGCTCCTCAGCAGGCCCCTCAGCAGGCCGCTCAGCAGGCCCCGCAGTGGACACAGCCCCAGTGGGGACCTCAGAACCAGACGGCGCAGCTTCCCATGCCCGAGTTCGGCGCGCCGCGGCGTACGGCGCCGGTCTGGCCGTGGATCGTGGGCGGCATCGCCGCGGTGGTCGTGCTCGCGCTGGTCATCGGCGGCGCGGTCATCGTGCTGCGCGATCGCGCCGGCGCGGCCCTCGCCCGGCCGGACACCACCGCGACGGCCCCGCAGCTCGACCAGACCGTGCCGCCCGAGCAGGAACCGCAGCAGTCCACCCCGCCGCTGCCCCAGCTTCCCCAGCCGTCCGGTGACCGCATCACGGACCCGGTGACCGGCCTGTCGTACGCGTACCCGGGCGACAAGTGGCAGGTGCCGGAATCGAAGGACATCAACAACCCGGCCGACCCGACGAGTCCACTGTGGACGAGCGGCTGCCAGGCGACGTCCCAGTCGAACTACGACGGCAGGGGCAACGACTGGGTCGGCAGCGTCTACACGGCCGAGGTGCCCCAGGTCTTCCCCAACAGCGGCGCGCAGGGCTTGGGGCCGCTCGCTCAAGGGCTGCTGCTCACCTACGACCGGGCCTGGTACGGCATCCAGCACGACCGCAAGATCCTCCGCAACGAGGCGCTGACCGTGAGCGGCAAGCAGGGCTGGGTCATCGAGTTCGAGATGGACTTCACCAAGGTCGCCGAGGCCAACAATCTGAAGTGGAAGAAGGAGAAGGGCGCGATCATCCTCGTGGACCGCGGTCAGAACGCCCGTCCCGCGATGCTGTACGTCTCGGTGCCGGACAACCTGGACCAGTCGGTCATCAAGCGCCTGGAGGACTCGCTTCAATCTCAGTGACGTCCCCATTACCCTTCAGCATTACTCTTGAGCCATGACTGACCCGCTGGTCTGGATCGACTGTGAGATGACCGGGCTCGACCTCGGCCGTGACGCGCTCATCGAGGTGGCCTGTATCGTCACCGACGGCGAGCTGAACCAGCTGGATGAGGGCGTGGACGTCGTCATCAAGCCCCCCGCGGAGACGCTGGAGCAGATGTCCGAGGTCGTGCGGGAGATGCACACGGCCTCGGGACTGCTGCGGGCGCTCGCGACGGGGGTGACCCTGGCGGAGGCCGAGGCCGTCGTGCTCGACTACATCCGCTCCCACGTGCCCGAGGCCAAGAAGGCGCCGCTGTGCGGCAACTCCATCGCGACCGACCGCGCGTTCATCGCCCGGGACATGCCGCTGGTGGACGCGTTCCTGCACTACCGGATGGTCGACGTCTCGTCGATCAAGGAGCTGGCCCGCCGCTGGTATCCCCGGGTCTACTTCGCCTCCCCCGAGAAGCAGGGCGGGCACCGCGCGCTGGCCGACATCACCGAGAGCATCCGGGAGCTGCGCTACTACCGCGCCGCGGTCTTCGTGCCGCAGCCCGGCCCAGACTCCGCCACCGCCCGCGAGGTCGCGGAGGCCGTCTCCGGGTCCTGACGCGGAGGGCGAGCGGTATTGAGGGCGCGGAGGACTCCGAAATACCGCTACACTTTCTTCGTACGCCTCGAACGGCGGACATGGTGGGTGTAGCTCAGCTGGCAGAGCGCCAGGTTGTGGTCCTGGATGTCGTGGGTTCAAGTCCCATCACTCACCCCAATGGCGAACGGCCGGTCCGGACGGATCGGCCGTTCGCTTTTTTATGAGTGACTATAACCTCCGCGTATACACTCGATGTATAGTCACGGACATGACCGTTCCCCTCGCGTTGCTCGGCCTGCTGGAACGGGAGCCGAGCCACGGATACGACCTGAAACGCGACTACGACGCCTTCTTCGGCCGGGGCAGGCCACTGCCCTTCGGGCAGGTGTACTCCACGCTCGGCCGCCTGGCCAGGGACGGCAAGGTCACCGGGCAGAGCGAACCGGGCGACGGGCCGGACCGCAAGCGCTACGCCATCACCCCCCTGGGCAGGCAGGAGGTCGCCACGTGGCTGGCCGAGCCGGTCGCGGCCGAGCCGTACCTGCAGACGGTGCTGTTCACCAAGGTCGTGCTGGCGCTGATGCTGGGCCGTGACGCGGCCGGCTATCTGGACGCGCAGCGCGCCACGCACATGCGGCGCATGCGGGAGCTGACGGAGGTCAAGCGCGGCGGCCCCCTGACCGACGCCCTGCTGGCCGACCACGCCATGTTCCACCTGGAGGCGGACCTGCGGTGGATCGACGTCACCCAGGCCCGGCTGGGGGCCCTGGCCGAGATGGTGCGCGCGTCGTGATCATCGAGGCTCGGGAGGTCAGCCGCTCCTACGGCAGCACGCCCGCGCTGCGGGAGGCGAACCTGTCGGTGGCCGCGGGCGAGGTCGTGGCGATCATGGGTCCCAGCGGGTCCGGCAAGTCGACGCTGCTGCACTGCCTGGCCGGCATCTTCACACCGGACAGCGGCGAGGTCTGGTTCGACGGACGCCGCCTGGACACCCTGGACGACGGCCGCCGCAGCGAGCTGCGGCGCACCGCCTTCGGCTTCGTCTTCCAGTTCGGCCAGCTCGTGCCCGAGCTGACCGCGGCCGACAACGTGATGCTGCCGCTGCTGCTGGGCCGCACCAGGAGAAAGCACGCCGAGCGGCGGGCGGCCGAATGGCTGGAGCGGCTGGAGCTGGCCGACCTGGGCGGCCGGCGCACCGGGGAGCTGTCCGGCGGGCAGGCGCAGCGCGTGGCTATCGCGCGAGCGCTGGTGACGCGGCCGCGGATCGTGTTCGCCGACGAGCCGACCGGCGCGCTCGACACGCTCACCGGCGAGCACGTGATGGACCTGCTGGTGGGCCTGGCCCGCGAGGAGGGCGCCACCGTGATCGTGGTGACCCACGACGCCCGGGTCGCCGCCTGCGCCGACCGGGAGGTCGTGGTGCGCGACGGCCGTGTCTCCGACCCGTACACGACCGGGGTCCTCCGATGATCCGGCTGGGCCTGCGGCTGTCGCTGAGCAGCGGCAGGGAGGCGGCGGCCAGGCTGGCGCTGATCGTCGTCGGGGTGGCGGCCGGCGTCGCGGTGCTGCTGTCCACGCTGTCGCTGTTCAACGCCTTCCAGGCCACCGACGGCCGCCCCTGCTGGGAGTGCACGACCGGCTCGGCGCCCAGTGGCTGGGCCCTCGACGCGACGGCCGACGGCGCGCTGTGGAACTACCACGAGGACTTCTACGCGGGCCGGACGATCAAGAGGCTCGACGCCGCCGCGCTCGGCACGCGGGCGCCGGCCGTCCCCGGCCTGTCCCGCATGCCCGGCCCGGGGCAGTACTACGCCTCGCCCGCGCTGGCCGGGCTGCTGGACTCGGCGCCGCCCGAGGAGCTGGCCGCCCGCTTCCCCGGCACGCGCGCCGGGCTGATCGGCGACGCGGCGTTGTCCGGGCCCGACGAGCTGGTCATCGTGGTAGGGCGGACGCCGGATCAGGTCGCCGCCCTGCCCGGCGCCAGGCAGGTCGACACGGTCTCCGCGGTCTCCACCATGCCCGCGTTCGACGACAGCGCGGACGTCTACCGGTTCGGCTTCGGCGTCGCCGCCGTCGGGCTGATCGTCCCGCTGCTGGTGCTCGTGGGCACCGCCACCCGGCTGGCCGCGGCTCGCCGCGAGACCCGCTTCGCCGCGATCCGCCTGGTCGGAGCCACCACGCGGCAGATCAACGTGCTCGCGACGGTGGACGCCGCGCTGGGCGCGCTGGCCGGCGCGCTGGCCGGCCTCGCGGTCTTCCAGCTCGTACGGCCGGCCGTGGCCGGCGTGCGGATCACCGGTGCCCGGTTCTTCCCCGAACTGGTCGCCCCGCACGCCTGGCAGTACGCGGCCGTGCTCGGCGGCGTGCCGGTCGTGGCGGCCTGCGCCGCCCTGTGGTCGCTGCGCCGGGTGCGGATCTCGCCGCTCGGCGTGGCGAGGAAGACCGCCGCGTCCCCGCCACGAGCGTGGCGGGTGATCCCGCTGCTGGCGGGGCTGGGGATGTTCGCGGGCCCGGTGTACCGGAACGGCAAGCCCGACGATCTGCTGGCCGTCGTCGCGCTCGCGCTGGTCATGGTCGGGCTGATGCTGGCCGGCCCCTGGCTGACCATGGTCGCCGCACGCCTGACCGCCCGGCTGACCCGGGGCGGAGCGACGCTGCTGGCCGCGCGGCGCCTGGCCGCCGATCCGAAGGCCGCCTTCAGGTCGGTGAGCGGGCTGGTGCTGGCGGTGTTCATCGGGACGACGATCGCGGCCCTCGTGCCGACGGTGGTCGCCGGCCAGCAGAAGGTGGCCGGGGGCACACTCAACGACGTTCTGGGCGCCAGGTTCGACCGGCCGGGCGTCTCCGGCCTCTCACCGCGGGCGGGGACGGAGCTGCTCGACCGGCTGCACGCCCGCCCGGGCGTGGACGTGCTGCCGATCTACGCGCTGCCGATCGATGCCAGGGCGGACATCGAACACGTCCCCCCGCGGCCCGACGGCCCGCCGCCCGCGCCGTACGTCGTCGAGTGCTCCAATTTGGCCCGCTTCCCCGTGCTCGGCCGCTGCCCCGACGGCGCCCGGGCCGTGGCGGGCAACTTCGCCCGCATCGTCGGCGCCGACAACCCTCTCACCGTCGACAGACTCCTTCCGCTGGCGGGCCCGGCCAGCCCGCCCGCCTCCGCCGACGGGCTCGACCTGGCGGCCGTCATGATCACTACTCGCGATCCGGCGACACTGGAGCGGCTGCGCACCCTGCTGGCCGGCTACACCGTCGAAGCGCCGATGACCTTCGCCGAGGTCGCCGAGGTCAGGGCGGACCTCTACACCCGGGCGGAGAACGTCGCGCTGGCCGTGGTCGGGCTCACCCTCGTCGCCGGCGCCTGCGGCCTCGTGGTGGCGGCAGGCGGCGGGCTGGTGGAGCGCAGGCAGCCGTTCACCCTGCTGCGGCTGGCGGGCACGCCCACGCGCACCCTGGCCGCGGTGGTGCTGCTGGAGTCGGCGCTGCCGCTCGTGCTGGCCGCGGCGCTCGCCTCCGGCGCCGGTTTCGGCGTCGCCGAGCCGCTCATCGACGCCCTCGCCATGAAGAGCGCGTCGATCGCCATGCCGGGACCCGTCTACTTCGCCTCCCTCGGCGGTGGCCTGGCCGCCTCCCTCCTGGTGATCCTCACGACGCTGCCGCTGCTGCGGCGCATGACCACGCCCGACAACGCGCGTTTCGAATAGGAGACCGATGAAGCTCAGACCACTGATGATCGCGCTGGCCTTACTCACCCCGGCCGTGTATCCCCTGTCTCCCGTGCCCGCCGCGGCGGCCGACGGGAGTTACTCGGCCACGATCCGGCGCACCGAGTACGGAATCCCGCACGTCACCGCCAAGGACTACGGCGGCCTCGGATTCGGGTACGGCTACGCCTTCGCCCAGGACAACCTGTGCACGCTGGCCTCCTGGGTGGTGACGCTGCGCGGCGAACGCTCCCGCTACTTCGGCCCGAAGGCCGAGTCCGACGACCCGGTCCGCCCGGTCGCCAACCTCGCCAGCGACGTCTACTACAAGAGCGTCGCCGGCTCCGGCGTCGTACGGCGGCTGCTGGCCCGCCCCGCGCCGGTCGGCCCGAGCGACGACCTGCGCCGCATGGTCGACGGCTACGTGGCCGGATACAACCGCTACCTCCAGGACACCGGCGTGGCGAACCTGCCCGACCCCAGGTGCCGGGGCAAGGCGTGGGTCGGCCCGATCACCGCCACCGACATGTGGAACAACCTGCTCGACCTCAGCCGGATGGTCTCGAGCTCCAGCCTGAAGGAGGCCATCACCGGGATAGCCGAACCCGAGGGACCCCCAGAAGACAAGAGACCACAGCCCAAGCCGGCCGCGGGCAGCAACGCCTGGGCGCTCGGCCGTCAGGCCACACGCGGGGGCGGCGGGATGGTGCTGGCCGACCCGCATTTCCCCTGGCAGGGGATCCGCCGCTTCTACCAGGTCCAGCTCGCCATCCCCGGCGTGCTCGACGTCTCCGGCGGCAGCCTGTACGGCACCCCGGTCGTCCAGATCGGCCACAACGCCAAGGTCGCCTGGGCCCACACCGTCTCCCACGCCCAGCGCTTCACCGTCTACCGGCTGGAACTCGCGGGCGGCCACAGCTACCTGGTGGACGGCCGGGCGGAGCCGATGGGCGAGCAGGAGGTGGAGGTCGCCCTGCCGGACGGCACCGTCTCCGGCCACACGCTCCTCACCTCCCGCTACGGCCCGGTGCTCGCCGTCGGCCAGAGCGACGAGGTGGCGGCGTACGCGCTGGCTGACGCGAACGCCGCCAACCTGCGGGCGGCCGACGAGTGGCTGGCGATGGCCAGGGCGGGCAGCCTCGACGAGCTGCGCAAGGCCCAGGGGACCTACCAGGGGATGCCGTTCGTCCACACCCTCGCCACCGACGTGAGCGGGACCGCCTACTTCGCCGACACCTCGGTCGTCCCCCACGTCACCGACGAAGAAGCGGAGCGCTGTGCCAAGCCCTCGCCCGTTCCTGGCCTCGATGCGTACGTCCTGGACGGCTCGACCTCCGCGTGCCTGTGGGGCAGGGACGGCGACGCCGTCGTGCCGGGCATCTTCGGGCCTGGCAGCCAGCCGAGGCTGATCCGCGCCGACTACGTGGCCAACTCCAACAACACCTACTGGATGGCGAACCCGGCGAAGCCGCTCACCGGCTATCCCAAGGCGTACGGCGAGACGGGCACCGACCTGGAGCCGCGCCCCCGGGTCAGCCTCGACATGATCGCGCAGCGGCTGTCCGGGGCCGACGGGCTCGGCGCGCCCGGCTTCACCCTGGAGACGCTGCAGGCCACGGTGCACGGCAAGCGCAACCTCACCTTCGAGCTGATGCGCGACGACCTGCTGAAGCTGTGCCGCACCCACCGCTCCTCTTCGGGCCCCGGTGCGGACGTGCGCGAGGCCTGCCGGACGCTGGGGAAGTGGAACGGGCGAGCCACCCTGGACGGCGAGGGCGCCGTTCTGTGGCGCGAGTTCTTCACCCGGCTGGGCCGTCCCACCAAACCGGGAGAGCCGGTCTTCAGTCCGTGGCGAGTGCCGTTCGACCCCGCGCGCCCGCTGACCACCCCGAGCGGGCTGAAGAGCGACGACCCGGCCGTGCGGCAGGCCCTCGCCGACGCCGTGCGCTACTTCCAGTCCAACCGGATCCCGCTGACGCTCACCCCGGGGCAGGCGCAGAGCTACTCCTCGATCCCGATTCCCGGCTGCACGGAAGGGGAGGGCTGCTTCGACCGGGTACGCACGGGCGGACCGCTGGGCGCGGACGGGCGCTACCCGGAGGTGAACACCGGATCCAGCTTCATGATGGCCGTCGAGCTCACCAAGGACGGCCCCCGCACGCGTACCGTCCTCACCTACTCCCTGTCCGCCAACCCCGCATCGCCCCACCACACCGACCAGACGGCCCTGTTCTCGCGCAGCGGGTGGGTGACCGAGCGCTTCACCGCGGCCGAGATCGCCGCCGATCCGCACCTCGAAACCGTCACCGTCCACGGGGGGCATTGACCCGGGCAAGTCAGTGCATTTTTCCCCAAAGGTGGACGTTGCGGGTTATGCTGCCTCACAACCGCCGTGCGGGGGCCTCGGCGATCTCTGATCGTCTTCTACGGAGGCCGGATGAGAATCGACGACCGCACCGCAATGGGGCTGAGCAAGCGAGAAGCCGAGGTCATGGAGCTGATCGCGACCGGTCACTCCAACGGCGAGATCGCGCGGCTGCTGTTCCTGAGCGAGAAGACCGTGAAAAACCACGTCAACCGCATCTACGCCAAGCTGGGCGTGGACTCGAGGATGACGGCCATCTGCCGCTGGCGCGGCGAACCCGCGCCACCGGCGCCGTCAGCTCCCGGCCAGATCCCCGGTGAGGACGGCACGCAGGCCGGCCAGGCCGTACTCAAGCTCGTCCGGCTGGACGGACAGGGCAGGGCGTAGCCGTACGGACCGCTCGCCGCAGCGCAGGACGAGGATCGCGCGTTCCTCCCGGAGCCGGGCGACCAGCCCGCCGGGGTCGGGGACGTCGAAGGCGCACATCAGCCCGCGTCCGCGCGCGTTGGCGACCAGGCCCTCGGCCTCCAGACCCTGGAGGGCGCCCAGCAGCTTCTCGCCCAGGATGGCCGCCCTCGGGATCAGGGCATCCCGCTCGATGATCTCCAGCATCCGGCGGGAACGCACCATGTCGACCAGGCCACCGCCCCAGGTGGAGTTGATCCTGCCGCTGACGTGGAACACGTTGTCGGGCACGAGGTCCACCCTGCGGCCCGCCATGACGCCGCCGACCTGGACCTTCTTCGCGAAGGCCACGATGTCGGGGGCCAGGCCGAGCTGCTGGTACGCCCAGGGGGTGCCGGTCAGGCCGACGCCGGTCTGCACCTCGTCCATGACGAACAGTGCCTCGTACTCGTGGCAGAGCGCCTGCATCGCCTGGAGGAACTCGGGACGCATGTGGTTGTCGCCGCCCTCGCCCTGGATCGGCTCGGCGATGAAGCAGGCGATGTCGTGGCGGAACCGCTCGAACGCCTCCCTGGCCTGCGCCAGCGCCCGTTCCTCCGCCCGCTCGACGTCCCCGAAGTGGATGGCGGGGACGTCGACGCGCGGCCAGCAGAACCGGGGGAACCTGTCGGTCTTGACGGGGTCGGTGTTGGTGAGCGAGAGCGTGTAGCCGCCGCGGCCATGGAAGGCCCGGGTGAGGTGGAGGACGCGGGTGCCGAGGCCGGGGTGGCGGCCGTGGGCCTCATTCCAGCGGCTCTTCCAGTCGAAGGCGCACTTGAGCGCGTTCTCCACGGCCGCCGACCCGCCCTCGACGAAGAACAGGTGCGGCAGTTCTGGGTCGCCGAGCACCCGCCGGAACGTCTCCACGAACTCGGCGAGGTGGACGGTGTACATGTCGGAGTTGGCCGGCTTGTTGGCGGCCACCCGGCCGAGCAGTGCGACGAACTCCGGGTCGTCGGCGAACGGGTTCACCCCGAGCGGCGACGACGCGAAGAACGTGTAGAAGTCGAGGTACCTTCGCCCGTCCCGGGCGTCGACCAGCCAGGAGCCCGCGCTCCTGTCCAGGTCGAGCACGAGACGGTAGCCGTCGACGAGCAGGTGCCGTGCGAGGGCGTCGTGCACAGTGGTGGGGTCCATTTCGCCTCCGCGTCATGCTGGGAAACGAGATGATTCCCTCACATCAGGCCATCTATGTGAAGGGTTTTCGCACAGATAGCACCTCAAGAGGACATTTTTCAGGCCACAAGGGTAGGTTCCGCATCCGAGAAGCTCATCACGGGCGGCCTGCGGGTGAACATCCTCGTCAGCGCGAGGAGATAGACGAAGCCCACCGCCATCCAGATCAGGCCGACCGTGAACGTGACACCCGAGAGGCTGGTCCACAGCCAGATCGTCAGCGCGAAGCCCACCAGCGGGACCAGGCCGTACCGGACCAGGTCGGCGGCCGAGCGGCGTCCCTCGTCGAGCAGATAGTGCTTGACGACCGTGAGATTGACCATGGAGAACGCGATGAGCGCGCCGAAGTTGACCATGACCACGGCGTTGTCCAGGCTGATGAACAGCGCGACGAGCGAGACCGCCGACACCACGGCCGTCGCGACGACCGGGGTGCGGAAGCGCGGGTGCAACCGGGCGAAGGCCGCGCGGGGCAACACGCCGTCGCGGCCCATCGAGTAGAGGATGCGCGAGACGCTCGCCTGGGTGGTCATTGCCGACCCGAAGGCGCCGACCACGTAGATCCCGACGAAGATGGTCTCGAAAGCGGCGCCGCCGAGCGCGGACATGATGTCCACACCCGCCGTGTCCGCGTTGGCGAAGTCGTCGTAGCCGGGGTGGACGAGGCTCCCCATCCACGCGACCAGGACGAACAGCAGGCCGCCGATGAGCGTGGTGAGCACGATGGCGCGCGGGATCGCCCGGCGAGGCTCCTTCGCCTCCTCCGACAGGGTCGAGACGGCGTCGAACCCGAGGAAGCTCAGCGCCAGGATCGCCGCGCCCGCGAACACGCCCGAGCCCGGAGTGAAGGGGGCGAAGGGCGACGGCGCGGGGTGACCGGTCAGGTGCTTCAGCGACAGCGCGGCGAACACCACGATCAGCACCACCGACAGCCCGACGACCAGGACGTTGACCCGGTTCATCACCGTGATGCCGACGACGTTGAGCACGAGCACCAGCAGCAGCGCCGCCAGGGTGAAGATCCACTGGGGCACCTCGGGGAACCGGCTGTTCAGGTAGATCCCGATGAGCAGGAAGTTGATCATCGGGAGGAACAGGTAGTCCAGCATCAGCGTCCACCCGGTCATGAAGCCGATGTGGCCGCCGAAGGTCTGCTGGGTGTAGGTGTAGGCGGACCCGGCGGTGGGGTACGCCCTGGCCATCCTGCCGTAGCTGAACGCCGTGAACAGCATGACCACGAGGGCGACCACGTAGGCCGCCGGCAGGTGACCCTCGGTGACCTGGGTGACGGCGCCGTAGGTGGTGAAGACGGCGACCGGGGCGAGGTAGGTCAGCCCGAACAAGGTCAGTCCGGGGACGCCGAGGACGCGCTTCAGTCCGGCGGGTTCGGTCATACGCCACTCCTGTTGGCTGGGGGGAAGGTTCTCACGCCGGCCGCCCACGTGCCGAGGACGGTCGTCGTCTCCGCGATGTCATGGGGGTCCAGCCGCCGCACGTCGCCGTCCAGCCAGACCAGGTCGGCCACCTTGCCGGGGACCAGGGTGCCGCGCTCGTCCTCGGCGAACGCCTGGTGGGCGACCCCCGCGCCGTACGCCGACAGCGCCTCCTCGATGCCGATGCACTCCTCGGGCAGCCAGCCGCCGGGCGGCTCACGCTCGGCGTTCTCCCGCGTCACCGCGACCGGCAGCCCGGCCAGCGGGCGGTGGTCGCTCACCGGCCAGTCGCTGCCGAAGGACACCTGCACCCCGGCGCGCAGCAACGAGCCGATGAGGTACTGGCGCCGGGCCCGCTCCGGTCCGATCCTGGGGAAGGTCAGCTTCGTCATCGGGGGATCGGTGCGCGCCCACAGGGGCTGGAGGTTGGCGATCACGCCGAGCCGGGCGAACCGCGGCAGGTCCTCCTCCGCGAGCACCTGCACATGAGCGATCACCGGCCTGCGGTCGCGCGGGCCGTTCACCCGCGTCACGTGCTCGATCGCGTCCAGCGCGGTGCGGATGCCCGCGTCGCCGATCGCGTGCAGGTGCGCCTGCAGGCCCATCGCGTCCACGGCCGTCAGGGCCTCAAGCAACTCGCCGTACGGCCAGACGGGCATGCCCCGGGTGCAGGGATCGTCGCTGTACGGCGCGAGCAGCGACGCCGTGCGGTTCTCCAGGATGCCGTCGACGAAGAACTTGACCGTGTTGGCCGTGACGGTGGCGGCGGTGAGCCGGTCGTGCCCGAGCGCCCGCACCCGCGCGCGGTCGGCGGCGAACTCGGCGAGCTGCTCGCGCCATCGCACCGGATCGGCGCGGAAGGCCAGATTGACCCGGGTCGCGAGCAGCCCACGGCGGGCCGCCTCCAGGTAGGCCTCGACCGTGCCGTGCTCCACCCACGCGTCCTGGATCCAGGTCACCCCGGCCGCGGCGTACGCCTCGGTGGCGGCGGCGAGCGCGGTCACGAGGTCCTCGGTCGTGCGGGCGGGGGCGGCGACGAGGACCGCGTCCACCGCGTCCCACTCGATCATGGTCCCAAGCGGCGCGCCGTCCGGGCGGCGGGCGAACCGGCCGCGGGGCGTGTCGGGCGTGGAGGCGTCCAGGCCGGCCCGCCGCATGGCCTCGGAGTTGCACCACAACGTGTGGTAGTCCCAGGCCCGCAGCGCGACCGGCCGGTCGGGCACCGCCTCGTCCAGCCACCGGGCGTCGAACAGGCCGTCCAGGACGATCGTCGCGTCGTAGCCGCCGCCGATGATCCATCCGTCGCCGGGATGCGCGGCGGCGTGGCGGCGGACCTCCTCGACGATCTCCTCGACCGTGCTCAGCCCTCTGACCTGCGGGCCCGTCGCCTCGAACCCGGCGTGGTCGGGATGGCAGTGGCCGTCGCCGAAGGCGGGCAACAGCATTCCGCCCCGCAGGTCGACACGGTCGTCGTGGGTTCCCGCGAGAGCGGCGGCTCCGAGTGCCTCTATCCGGCCGTTCCGCATGGACAAGGCGTTGGATGTGGTGCCGGTGCCCGTCCAGACAGTGCCGTTGCTGAAGAGGGTGCGCGACATGGGCGTCCCGATAAATCGAATGACGTTCGTTTAGTGGGATGAGGATAGGTTGTCGAAGGGCAAAGCGGAAGGGGGCTGCGGGCCGAATGCGACGGCGGGTGGGACGGCCGGTCAAGCCGGTGTTGAGCAGGGAGGCCATAGCGCGGGCCGCGCTGACCCTGATCGACGACGCCGGAGCCGAGGGTTTCTCCATGGCCGCCCTCGCCGAACGGCTGGGCGTGCGGCCGTCCTCGCTCTACAACCACGTGAGCGGCAAGGACGACATCCTGGCGGCGGTCCGCGAGATCGTCTCCGACGCCATCGACGCCTCGATGTTCGCCGAGCTGCCCTGGGACGAGGCGCTGGTGCGGTGGGCCCACGGCTACCGCGACGCGTTCGCCGCGCACCCGCCCGCGATCTCGCTGCTGGCCACCCTGCCGATCATCGGAGCCCTGCGGACGCTGCGGATGTACGAGGAGGTGGTCGCCGGCCTGCGGCGCGGCGGCTGGCCCGAGGCGATGGTCATCCCGGTGATGGTGGCCGTGGAGTCGTTCATCCTCGGCTCGGCGCTCGACCTGGTGGCGCCGCCCGACATGTTCGACGCCGGGCCGCTGGCCGCGCAGGTCCCGGTCTTCGCCGCCACGGTGCGCGCCCGCGACGACGCCGCGACCTCCAGCGGACGCCCGCCGGCGGACCTGTCCTTCGAGGTCGGGCTGGCCTCGATCGTGGAGGGGCTGCGGCGGACGCTCGCGGCCATGGGATGACGATTCAGAAGCCTTTGTGTACCTTTGCTTCAGATTCCGTGGTTTTGCACGGAGTGCAGCGATCTTTTCTGAGGCAGGGATGATGATCGACCGTACTCGCCTGGCCCGGCTGCTCGACCGCGAGCGCGACGCGTTCCGGGGGCGCAACCCGCGCTCGGCCGCCGCGTACGAGCAGGCGAGAGGCCACCTGTTCGGCGGCGTGCCGATGACCTGGATGAACAAGACGGCCGCGGGCTTCCCGCTCTACCTGGCCGAGGCCCGCGGCGCCCGCGTCACCGACCTGGACGGCCACGAGTACGTCGACCTCTGCCTCGGCGACACCGGTGCGATGGCGGGGCACTCCCCCCAGGCGACCGTGGACGCCGTCGCCGACCGGTTCGGCCGGCGGGGCGGCGCCACGGTGATGATGCCGACCGAGGACGCCGCCTGGGTCGGCGCCGAGCTGGGCCGCCGGTTCGGCGTGCCCTACTGGAGCTTCTCGCTGACGGCCACGGACGCCAACCGGTGGGCGATCCGGCTGGCCAGGGCGATCACCGGCAAGCCCAAGATCCTCGTGAACAGCTACTGCTACCACGGCAGCGTGGACGAGGTGCTCCTCGTGGTCGGCCCGGACGGCGAACAGGTGTCCCGCGAGGGCAACGTCGGCGCTCCGGTCGATCCCACCGCCACCTCGCGTGTCGTGGAGTTCAACGACCTGCCCTCGCTGGAGCGAGAGCTGGCGTACGGCGACGTCGCGGCGGTCCTCATGGAGCCCGCCCTCACCAACATCGGCATCGTCCTGCCCGAGCCGGGCTATCTGGAGGGCGTCAGAGACCTGACCCGGCGGTACGGCAGCCTGTTGATCAACGACGAGACGCACACTTTCTCGGCGGGCCCGGGCGGCTGCACGAAGGCGTGGGACCTGCACCCCGACATCGTGACGATCGGCAAGGCGATCGGCGGCGGCATCCCGAGCGGCGGCTACGGCCTGTCCGCCGAGGTCGCGGCGCGCGTCGAGGCGATGGACGGGCTCGACCTGGTCGACATGGGCGGTGTCGGCGGCACGCTGGCCGGCAACGCCCTGTCGGTCGCCGCGATGCGCGCCACGCTGGAGCACGTGCTCACCGACGACGCGTTCGCCGCCATGACCGAGCTGGCGACCCGCTTCACCAAGGGCGTCCAGGAGGTGATCGACGCGCACCGCCTGCCGTGGTCGGTCACGCAGCTCGGGGCTCGCGCCGAGTATCGCTTCACCAGCCCGGCCCCCCGCAACGGCGGCGAGTCGAACGCGGCAGGCGACCCCGACCTGGACGACTACCTGCACGTCTACCTGGCCAACCGGGGCGTGCTGCTCACGCCGTTCCACAACATGGCGCTGATGTCCCCCGCCACCACCGAGGCCGACGTGGACCTGCACCATGAGGTCTTCGCCGCGGCCGTGGCGGACCTGGTCTCATGACCCTCGACGAGGTCGACCGGGTCCTGCTGCGCGAGCTGCAGCGGGACGGCCGGGCCTCCTACACCGCACTCGCCGAGGTCACCGGCCTGTCGGCTCCCGCCGTACGGCAACGGGTGCAGCGGCTGCGCGACGAGGGCGTCGTGCAGATCGTCGGGGTCACCGACCCGATGGCGCTGGGCCTGCCGGTCATGGCGCTGATCGGCGTCCGCGTCGACAGCGACGTGCACGAGGTCGCCGACCGGATCAGCGAGCTGTCCGGGGTGATCTACGTGGTGCTCACGGCGGGCTCGTTCGATCTGTTCGCCGAGGTGGTGTGCCGGGAACCGGCCGAGCTGCTCAGCGTGCTCAACGACCACGTCAAGCGGGTGCCGGGCGTCACCAGGGCCGAGGCGTTCACCTACTTCGGCATTCACACCCACCGGTTCGCCTGGCCCGGTGTGTGAGGTTTACAGGGCCCTCCTACAGGGCCCTCAGGAAGCGGGCGGCGATGGGGACGGCGGCGCCACGGCCGGTGCCGCCGTGCTCGACGAACACGGCGAAGGCGAGGTCGCCCCGGTAGCCGATGAACCAGGCGTGGTCCTGCCCGCCCTGCCAGTCCTCGGCGGTGCCGGTCTTGCCCGCGACCCCCTGGGGCAGCTCAGAACCGGCGGCGGTCCCGTCGACCGTGACCGCGTTCATCAGCGAGCGCAGTCCATCCGCCACGTTGGAGGGCAGGGGCACGCTCTGCTGCAGTTCCCCCTGCGGCGCCTCGTCCGCCAGCGGGCGGGCCGGCCGCCACTCGCCGCTCTCCACGGCGGCGGCGACCAGCGCCATGCACAGCGGGGTCGCCTCGACCGTGCCCTGTCCGAAGGAGTCCTCGGCGAGCGCGTCCGGGTTCTCCGGCCGCCGCAGGCTGCCGCACGTGCTCGTGCCGGCGCTCTCCCCCTGCACCCCGAAGCCGAACGCCCTGGCCTGGTCGACCAGCGTGTCACCGCTCAGCCGCTCGATCGTCAGCCGGGCGAACGAGGTGTTGCACGACAGGGCGAACGCCTGGCGCAGCGTAACCGTCCCGTGGTCCTCGTTGTGGTAGTTGGGGATCGACCGATGGAAGGGGATCTGGTAGGCCGCCGGGCACTCCACCGTGCTGTCGGGGGACAGTCCGTTGGTGAGCAGCGCGGCCGCCGTGACCGTCTTGAACGTCGAGCCGGGGGCGTACTTGCGCTCGAACGCCGCCCTGCCGCCCAACCGGTCGGCGACTGCGAGGATCTCCCCCGTGGACGCCCGTACGGCCACGATGGCGGCCCGCTGCACGCCGTCGAGCGCCCGGGCCGCCGCTGCCTGCACGGCGTAGTCAATCGTGGTCCGTACGCCGACCGGTCGCTTGTCGGGCTTGTATGACAGGACGGTCTTCGCCGGCATGCCCGGGTTGTCGACCTCCAGGGCCCATCCCACGGCCACGCCGGTCGTGGGCGCCACCCCCTGGTTCACCAGTTTGTCGAGGTAGGCCTCGGCGCCCGAGTTCTGCGGGAACTCCCGCCCTCCGCTCGTCACCGGCCGCAGCGGCCCGCTCTCCGGCTCGGTCCTGACGAGACTGCCGCCGGGCTGGATCTCCGGATGCAGGACCGACGGCGTCCAGACGACCTTCCAGGTGAGGTCGCGTACGGCCAGGTGCAGACTGGAGTCGAAGCGCCAGGTGCCGGCGTCCTGCTCGTCCCGCTCCTGGGTGAAGGGGATCTCGGCCGTCTCGTCCCCCGTGCGTACGAGGTTGCCGACCGTGATCCGCAGCGACTTGGAGAGGGCGGCGTCCTCGAACTCGCGGTGCTGGTCCGCGAAGTCGTCCGGTGGATCGTCGACCAACTCGCGCATGGCGTCGTAGTCGCTCTTGACCCAGGCCTGGAAGTAGGCGGCGGCCGTCTCGTCGGGGGAGCCCTCCGGGGAGCTTACGGGGGACGGCTCGGGAGATGAGTCGGGGCGGAGCTGCAGCGTCTGCGGGCCGCCGGGTGCGGGCGTCCCCCGCGGCGCGGCGACGAAGTCCGAGACCGGCTCCTGCCTGCCGGACACAATGAGTCCGGCAACGCCGAAGACGAAGATGGCCGCGGCGACCATGACGAGGGCGAGCAGGGCCCTGTTCCGCATACGGTTCTCATATCATGCGAAAGGAGCCATAGGTGGCAAGGAGCAGAGAACCGTTGCCAGGCCGCTATCCGGTGACCTTCGGCGAGGTGGAGCTCCTGCGCGACCTCGACCGGCCCGACGGGTGGATGCTGATCAGGGACGGCGTCCCCCAGTCGTACGTGGACCTGGCCGATCCCACCTATCTGGACTTCTCGTACACGCAGCTCATGGCGAGCGTGATCGACTGCCTGCCCGAAGGCCCGCTCGACGCCGTCCACATCGGCGGCGGGGCATGCACGATCCCGCGCTACATCTCCGCGCGGCGGCCCGGCTCCCGGCACATCGTCGTGGAACCGGACGCCGAACTGGTCCAGCTCGTACGCGACCAGCTCAACCTCAAGTCGGTGCCCCGGCTGAAGGTCCGGGTGATGGACGGCCGCGCGGCGACGACAGACCTCAGGGACGACTCGGCCGACCTGTTCGTGCTCGACGCGTTCTCGGGCGCGACGATGCCGGTCGAGCTGGCGACCGTCCAGTACATGACGGAGATCGCCCGCGTCCTGCGCCCCTCCGGCATGGCACTGATCAACGTGGCGGACGGCAAGGGCCTGCCCTTCGTGAAGCGGGTCGCCTCCACGGTGAGCCGTGTCTTCCCGCACGCCGCGCTGCTGGCCGAGCCCGGCATCCTGCGCGGGCGCAGGTTCGGCAACGTCGTCCTGGCGGCCTCGCTCGGCGACCTGCCGATCGAGGCACTCACCAGGAAGGCGGCGGGCGGCCTCACCCAGGCGCGATGCTTGGCGGACGAGGACCTGACCCGCCTGGTCGCGGGGGCCGCGCCCATTCACGACGGCGACGCCGTCCTCGCCCCCGTCCCTCCGCCAGGCCTGTTCGATTAGTCGAGTGTCCACGAAGCCAGGCCGGGTCGGTCCACAAACCTGAGCCAGTCCGTCCACGAACTTTGGCTTGTCTGTCCACGAGCCTCGGCCCGGGCCGATCCACAAACCTTGGCCGGGCCGGTCACTGCGCCGGAAGGAACCTCCGGTCCTCGCGAAGCCCGCTCCGCTGGGCCTTCGCTCCGGTCCTCGCTCCCTTCCGCTCCGCCCCCTCGGCCCCGAAAAGCCTTGCGGACAGCGCACCAGCGGCACTCGCATCGCCCTGGTCGTCATTCCCGTAGCCGCCGGGCTCTGGTGGGGTTGCGGTAGGTGAAGGCCCAGCGGTCGGTGCCGGCTTTGCGGCGGGTGTAGCGGTCGGGGTGCTGGTAGCGGTCGCGGTTGTGGAACTGGCAGGCGGGGCCGAGCAGTTTGAGGTCGGTGAGGCCGCCGTTGCTCCAGTTGTCGGCGTGGTCGATCTGGCACATGGTGGCGGGTAGTGGGCAGCCGTCGATCCAGCAGGTGGCGTAGCGGGCGTAGACGGCCCTGCGTTGGGCGGGGGTGGCCAGGCGGACCTTGCGGCCCATGTCCAGCACCTGCCCCTCGGCGTCCATGACCAGGCGCACCAGGCTGCTGGTGCGGGCAAGGCGGTGCACGCTGGAGACCGGCAGCATCTGCCCGGTCGCCAGCAACACCCCCGGCGCCGCCCCCAGCAGCGCCCCCGGGGTCGTCCCTGGGATTGTTCCCGCTGGCCTACCCGGCTCCGGTCCCGGCACGCCCGGCGGCCTCCCCGGCGGTGTCCCTGTCGCACGCGAGCACTGTGCCTCGCCGCCGCACCCGCACCCGTACCCGCCCTCGCCCTTGCCGTGCCTCCGATGCTCGTGGCCGTGGCCTTGGCTCTCAGGCGTGCTCTGCCCATGCCTGCAGTCCCCCGCAGGCCGGCGCCCGGCGTGGGCGTGATACGCGGAGGCATCCTCGGGAGGAGGATCCGGCCGCGCTATCTGCGAAGGTGAACCGGCATCTGCCCCGGCGTCCCCGCAGTCGCCGCAGTCGGCGGGGTGGGCAGGGTCGGCGGGGTCGGCAGGATGGCACAGGCCCTCATCCTGGGCAGGTGCGGCAGCGCTGGTGCTGCCTACGTCGCAGGGGCCGCCGATCTCGCCGGGGGCACTGGCACTGGCATCTTCGACGTCGCCGGGGTCGTCAGCGCTTCCGGTGTCGCCGGTGTCGCCGGTGGCGCTGGTGTCCTCGCTGTCCCGGCAGTCCTCGGCGCCCTCCGCGTCCTCGGCACGCTCGGCATCCTGGGCATCCTGGGCGTCGTCAATGTCTTCGGGGTGGTCGGTGTCGGGGTCGGTGGGGAGGGACTCGGCGGTGACCAGGACCAGGAGCTCGGCGGCGATCTTCTCCTCCAGATGAGCGATGAACGCATCCGCCTGGCGGACCCGCAACGGCCGATCATCCCCCTCGGCCTTCGGCTTGGCGTACAGGCTGAGCAAGGTCAGCAGCCGGGCGGCAGGCTCACGGGGGAGGTAGAACTCCCCCTCCACGCCCCCGCCTTTGGTGGGGCGGACCCGCAGGAACCGCCGCCCGTAGTCCGCCTGCTCGTCGCGTTCTTCCCCGTCGGGGTCCAGCACCGCCCGCAGGTAGCGGCCCGCTTTGGCCACCTCCGCCGCCCCCGCCTTACCCGCCAGCTCCAGCAAAATCGGCTCAGCCAGGTTGGCGTGCTCATCGCTCAACTGCGCGGTGGCCATGCAGATCGCCTCCACCACCCCCGCCGCCAAGTCCCCGGCGGCGAACTTCTCCCGCACCCGCGGCAGACGCGCCAACTCCACCGCCAAAGTCAGCAGACGCCCCGCACCCGCCACGCTCATCCCCCCAGCGGTACGCAACCAACTGCGGGTCGAGGCATGCCCATGCCGCCTGGCCTGCCCCACACCATGCACCCGCCCCACCCGATCAGCAAGAGCGCACGTGATCCGATCCCGCGCAAACAACAGATCCTCAGCCTCGGCAAGACAGATATCCACATCGTCCGGCACCGCAGCCAACCCCAACGCCTGCGCCGACTCACGCACAGAACCCACCAACACCCACGACGACCGGCCCTTGTCCCGACCAGCACCGGCCCCACAACCACCGGCGCTGTCGGCGCCGGGCGCGCCGTCGGCGGTGTCCCGGCTCGTGTCCTGTCGCGGCTCGGGGCCGGCGATCGGGAAGTGCTCGCGGGCGAGCGAACCTTCGGACGACCACAGAGGGGAATCGGCGGTCAACCGGTCCCACCAGTCGTCAGAGCTATCGGAGTTATTCGAATGACGAGGGTGCTCGGGATCCAAGTCGAACAGATCCATCACACCCTCCTTCAAGCAATTCGAAATTCTGTGCTAATTCTTTCACTCTCCGTGAGCGCGCGGCAAGCTCGCGAGGCAATAACCTGGAATCACAAGCGGGACAGGCATCGGACCCGTCACTTGGCGTCACCGGCGACGGCTCGCTCGTACGACCGGAGCGTCTCGACGAACATGCGCCGCTGCTCGCTCGTCAGCGGTTCCAGCACGCTGTGCCAGGCACGGGCGCCGCGAGCGAGCCAGGCGTCGACCGCCTCCCGATTGGTCTCGGCGATGCTCACGATCGTGCGGCGGCGGTCCGCGTCGTCTTCGCGCCGGTCCACGACGCCCTTGCGGCTGAGGTCGCTCACCATCAGGCTCACGGTGGCCGGGGCGACCTCCAGCCGGGCGGCGAGTTCGTTCACCGTGAGCGGACCGTCGAACAGCAGGTAGGACAGCAGCGACAGGTGCCGTGGCGCCAGGTCGAGCGTCCGGAGCGACTCGGGGACCGGCATGCGCTTGGCGCGGCCCACCAGACGCGGCATCAGCAGCAGGAGGGTTCGGACCCCCTCATCCAGGCTCAGCCCCTCATCCGTTGACATATGTTGATCTCCAAAATAGCTTTGCTATCAAAGCAAATACATCCGAGGCTCAGGAGCCATCGTCGCATGTCCGAATGGAACGACAAGATCATTGAAGAGTTCCGGGCAAACGCCGGCACGGTCGGCGGGCTGTTCGAGGGGACACCGCTGATCCTGCTGACGACCACCGGCGCCAGAACGGGCGCCGCCCGGACGAACCCGGTCGCCTGCCTGCGCGACGGGGACAGAACCCTCGTGTTCGCCTCCTACGCGGGCGCGCCACGCCACCCGGACTGGTATCACAACCTGCTGGCCAATCCCACGGTGACCGTCGAGGCGGGTGACGGAACGGCGATCGAGACGTTCACCGCCACGGCCGTACCGCTGTCGGGCGAGGAGCGCGACCGCATGTACGCCCGCCAGGCCGAGCTGGTGCCGGCCTTCGCCGACTATCAGGCCCACACCTCCCGCGTCATCCCCGTCGTCGCCCTTTATCGGCGAGACCGCGAACGCGCCCGGGCTCTCGGCGACGAGCTGGTGCGGATCCACGACGGACTGCGGGCGGAGATGGCCGCGCTGCTGGCCGCGGTCGAGGACGGGCTCGCCACGGGCACGCCGGTGAACCTGCCGGGTCGCGCCCTGGAGGGAGCGCTGCGGGAGCGCTGCCTGTCCTTCTGCACGGCCTTCCACGAGCACCACGTCAACGAGAACGAGCGAGGTTTCCCGCTGCTGGAACGGGCCTTCCCCGAGCTGGCCCCGACCCTCGACCGCCTGCGCGAAGAGCACGTGCGGCTGGCCCGGATCAGGGAGGACCTGGGCGCGGCGGTCGGCGAGGCGGGCTCCGGCGACCCGGCCACCGTCAAGGCCGGGCTCACGCGCCTGTCGGCCGAGCTGGAGGCCCACTTCGCCCGCGAGGAGGAACAGCTCATCGCCGCACTGAACGCGCTCTAGGACCGTCCTAGGACTGCGGCGATCCGGCCTCGTGGTCGGCCACGATGGCGTCGATGCGGGCGGCGAGCTTGTAGTCGAGGTCGGTCAGGCCGCCGGCGTCGTGGGTGGTCAGCGCCAGGTGGAGGGTGCGCCATCGGATGTCGATGTCGGGATGGTGGTTCAGGGCCTCGGCCTGCTCGGCGATGTCGTTCACGATCGCGATGGCCGTACGGAAATCTCGGGCGACCACGGTCCTGCGGATCGTGTCTCCGTCGCGGCGCCACTCGGAAGCCTCGTACATGGCATCAGGACATCACGAAACACCGCCGATTGTGTAGATTCGCCGGCGTGAACGAGCAGGTGGACGAGCAGCTGGACGAGCTGCGGCGTGAGCTGTGCGAGTACGGCCGGCGGGCGGCGGCTCTCGGCCTGGTGATCGGGACCTCGGGCAACCTGAGCGCCCGGGAGGGCGACCTGGTCGTCGTCACGCCCTCGGGCGTGGCGCTCGACCGGCTGCGCCCGGAGGACTGCCCCGTGGTCGACCTCGAAGGGCGGGTCGTGGAGGGGGAGCGCAAGCCCTCCTCGGAGACGCCGATGCATCTCGCGCTGTACGAGGCGACCGGAGCCAGGGCGGTGGTGCACACCCACTCGGTCTTCGCGACCGTGGTCGCCTCGACCATGACCGAGCTGCCGCCGATCCACTACAACGCCCTGCTGCTCGGCGGCGCCGTCCGCGTGGCCCCGTACGCGACGTACGGCACGCCGGAGCTGGCGCGCAACGTCATCGCCGCGATCGAGGGCAGGCAGGCCGCCCTGATGGCCAGCCACGGCGCGGTGACGATCGGCGGCGGCCTGGAGCAGGCGTTCGAGGCGACCCGCCTGCTGGAGTGGTTGTGCGAGGTCTACGTCCGCGCTCTCGGCGTGGGCCGGCCCACGGTGCTCACCGAGGACCAGCTCACCGCCGTCATCGAACGCGCACTCAGCGGCTGAACTCTCAGCCGAGCACGACCTTCCGGGCGAGGCCGAGCGGAAGCCCGCCGGAGCCCGCGATCGTGTCGTGGAAGGTCCGCAGATCGCCGTCGTAGTCCGCCCTGATGCGCTCGATCTCCAGCGCGCCCGTGAGGTAGGAGGGCGCCTGCGTGGGCCAGGCGCAATAGCGGCTGACCTCTCCCGCTGCCGTGCCCGGCGACAGCGACGCCTTCGTGGTCAGGAACTCCTCCGCCTGCTCGATCGTCATGTCGTCGCAGTGCAGCGCGGTGTCCACCACGATCCGGGCGGCCCGCCAGATGCGGCAGTCGAGGTGGGCGAGCTCGGTCTGGGGCGTGTCGAAGTAGCCCTGCTCGTGCATGAGCTTCTCGACGTAGAGCCCCCAGCCCTCCACGAAGTAGGGCGTACGGAAGATCTTGCGGGCGCGGTGCGGGTTGCCGGCCATCCAGGACAGGTGCCAGTGGTGGCCGGGATACCCCTCGTGCACGCTGATCGAGGGCATCTGCGGGCGCGAGTTGGTCCGCAGCCGCTGCCGCACCTGCTCCTCGGTGAAGCCGTCCGGCGTGTACGGCACGAAGAAGACGCCATCCCGCGAGGACGACAGCGGCGGCGGGGCGAGGTAGCTGGCCACGGCGATGATGGGCCGCTGGAACTCCGGCGAGGGCTCGACCCGGCACACCTCCCCCTCGGGGAAGGTCACCAGCCCGCGCTCGTGGACGAACTCGCGCGCCCGCAGCGTCTCGGCCTCATACTCGGCGCGCATGGCCTCCAGGGTCGGCGGGTGGTCGTCCATGAGCGACTCCATCGCCTCCCGCCAGCTGCCGGAGCCGAGGCGCGCGGCGACCTCCGTCATCCGCGTGTCCAGCTCGGCCCAGGCCTGGCGGCCCTTCTCGTGCAGCTCGGCGGCGCCATACCCGAGCATCTCCTGCTCGCGCAGCAGCGCGGAATAGATCTCCTCGCCCATCCGCCAGGTGCCGCGGGCCTCGAAGCCCTCCAGGAAGCCGACCAGCCCGTCGAAGGCGTCGGCGGCGGGCTCGGCGGCCCGCGCCAGCCGCGCCCGCAGGTCCGCATCGCCGACCAGCGCGGGCAGCGTCTCGGTCAGGAAGCGGCGTCCCGTACGGGCCTGGTCGAGGCCGCGCTTGACGAGCAGGCCGGCGGCGAGATCGGGGTCCAGGTTGGCCTGGCAGGCGGCGAGCACGGCGGGCACCTCGGCCAGCCGCGCGACGGCAGCGTCGACCAGCTCGGCCTCCGGCTTGAGGCGCTGCTGGAACGGCGTGAACATCGACCCGAAGATCACTCCGAGGTAGGCGGCCGGTTCGCGCCGCCACTCCGGCCAGCGGGCCAGCGCGATCTGCCCGCGCAGATGAGCGGCGACCAGGTCCCTGTCGATCTCGTCCTCGGGACTCTCGGGCGTCGACTCCGACAGCTTGCGCAGCCATTCCTCGGCCGCCCGCTCCCGCGCCGTGAAGGCGCTCGCGCTGAGGTCGCCCAGCGTGCGGTCGTATCCGTCGGCCCCCAGGAGGGCCGCCCTGACCGGGTTCTCGGCCAGGTACCAGTCGATGAACTCGTCCACCAGCGTCATAGCGCCCGACTCTATCCGCGACACTTGGGTGGAAGCCCCCAGATAAGGAGCGATTGGTGCCCCTGCAGATCACCGGCGCCCCCAGCGACCCCGACCTGATCCGCCTGCCGTGGGACGTCCCCCTCGAAGAGTGGCCCGTCCACCACCTGGTGACGCTGCCCCGCGGTATCTCCCGGCACGTGGTGCGCTTCGCCCGGCTCAGCGGCCGGGTGTACGCGATCAAGGAGATCAGCACCAGGTATGCCAAGCGGGAGTATCAGCTCCTGTGGGATCTGGCGCGGCACGACGCCCCCGCCGTCGAGCCGGTCGCCATCGTCACCGGCAGGACCGCCCCGGACGGCTCCGAACTGGACTCCGCCCTGATCACGCGGCATCTGCAGTTCTCGCTGCCCTACCGTGCCGTGCTGTCGGGCTCGGTGCGGCCCGACACCCTGACCCGCCTGCTCGACGCGCTCGCGGTCCTGCTCGTACGGCTCCATCTGACCGGCTTCTACTGGGGCGACTGCTCGCTGTCGAACACGCTGTTCCGGCGGGACGCCGGGGCGTTCGCGGCCTACCTGGTGGACGCCGAGACCGGTGAGCTCCACCCGGCGATCAGCGAGGGCCAGCGGGCCCACGACATCGACGTGGCGCACGTCAACATCTACGGCGAGATGCTCGACCTGGAGGCGGGCGGGCTGCTCCACCCGACCATCGACCCGCTGGCCTTCTCCGAGCAGCTCGTCGAGCGCTACCACCGGCTGTGGGACGAGCTGACCGAGGACGAGATCATCGAGGAGGTCGACTGGCACCGTGTGGACCAGCGGGTGCGCCGTCTCAACTCGCTCGGCTTCGACGTCGCGGAGATGATGGTGCGCCGCAAGGCCGGCACCTCCCGCCTGATCGTCCGGCCGAAGGTCGTGGACGCCGGGCACCACCAGCGCCGCCTGCTGCGCCTGACCGGCCTCGACGTGGAGGAGAACCAGGCCAGGCGGCTGCTCAACGACCTCGACTCGTTCCGGGTGTCCACGGGCCTGCGGCACGAGGACGAGGCGATCGTGGCCCACCGCTGGCTGGCCGAGGTGTTCCAGCCGGTGGTGAACGCGATCCCGGCCGACCTGCGGCGCAAGCTGGAGCCGGCCCAGCTCTTCCACGAGGTGCTCGACCACCGCTGGTACATGTCGGAGGCCGCGGGCAAGGACGTCGGGCTGGAGGCGGCGGTGCGGTCCTACGTGGACAACGTCCTGGTGCACAAGCCCGACGAGAAGGCCGTCATCGTCACGTCCGATCCCCTGTCTCCGTGACTGTCTCCGTGACTGTCTCCGTGACGAGGCCCGCCAGATACTGAGCGGCCTGCGGAATCCGGTCCTCGCCGAAGACGCGTATGCCGTTCAGCTCCAGCAGCGCCGTCGTCACACCCTGCCCGGGGGTGGTCCTCCCCCGGTGGCTGCCGTCGTAGATCCGCAGCGACCCGCACGACGGGCTGCCCTCCTTGAGGATCGCGACCCGTACGCCGAAGGACCGGGCGACGGCGAGGGCCTGCTGCGCTCCGGACAGGAACGCGGCGGTCACGTCGTCGCCCTCCGGCGTCAGGATCCGGGCCGCGCCCGCCAGGACGGCCGCGCCGCCCGCGCCGCCCTCGATCTCGGCGGGCGGCCGGGGGACGGGCAGCCCGCCCTCGACCTCGGGGCAGAACCGCACCAGCCGCCCCTCCGCGCGCCAGCGGGCGAGCAGGTCGTCGTCGCTGGTCTTGGCCCCGCCGTCGTACCGCACCCGGCTGCCGAGCAGGCAGGCGCTGACGAGAATCCGCTCCACGCCTCCCATTCTGGCCGCCGTACGGCGGTGCGCGCGCCATCCCCGATACGAGGAAATTTCATGAAAATCGGGATTTCCATTCCGGGAAGAAGAATTCTTATTCCTCGGGACTAATCCGTTTATCCCCGCCGTTTCCGGCTCGGGTGACCCGTCCACCTGCTCCTCTAGTGTTGGCCGCGCTGTACCGGCGAGGCGAGGAGTTACGAGTTGATCGGGATAGAGGACTGCCTCTC
This sequence comes from Microbispora sp. NBRC 16548, assembly GCF_030268985.1. NCBI lineage: Bacteria > Bacillati > Actinomycetota > Actinomycetes > Streptosporangiales > Streptosporangiaceae > Microbispora > Microbispora sp. NBRC 16548. Next base: position 444,835 of record NZ_BSSF01000007.1, on the reverse strand, counting down.
CGAGGCCATGTCGATCCCGGGCGCGCTCGGCGCCATTCTCGTGGACCACACCAGCGGCATGGCCGTCGCGGGAAAGGGGATCCCCGACCCCGGAAGGGCGGCCGCGGGGCTCAGCGAGGCGTACCGCGCCACGCTCGACGGGATCGCGATGGCCTCCCAGGAGACGGGTTTCCGGATCGAGGACGTGATCGTCACCACGGGCTCGGCCTACCACCTGGTGCGGCCCATGGAGATGATGTTCGACGGCCCGCTGCTGCTGTGCGTACGCCTGGACGTGGAGCGGTCGAACCTCGCCCTGGCACGGCGGCGGCTGCGCACCATCACGGACGAGCTGGTCGCCTCCTGATGGGAGCCTGACCGGTGGCCGCCCCGACTCTCGACTCCGTGCTCACCGGCCTCGCCCAGGACGAGGCCACCGGCTCACTGCGGGTGGGCAAGGAGGGCACGGTCTACTACGTCCGCGGCCGGGTGTCGTACGTGGAGTGCGCGGCCACGCCCGGTGTGGAGGAGTTGCTCGGCGCGTCGGGCCGGATCAGCGCGAACGGGATGCGGCACGCGCGGCAGGAGTCCGGTTCCGGCGGCGACGGCGGCGCCCTGCTCGTGGACAGAGGGGTGCTCAGCCGGGGTGAGCTGGAGTTCTGCATGCTGTCCGCCACGCTCGACGCGGCGTTCTTCCTGCTCACGTCGAGAACGGTCCGGACCAGGTTCAGGGAGAGCGACGCCCACTGGCTCGGGGTCCACTGGTTCTTCGACGTCCCCGGGCTGCTGCGCGAGTGCGCCAGGCGCCGGGCCCGGCTGGAGCGGGCCTGGCCCTCGGAGGAGCTGGACGCGCGGCCGGTGACGCCCCTGCGGCAGATCCCGGGCACGCACGCGCTTCTCACCCGGCTGCAGTGGGAGCTGCTGCTCGCCGCGGACTCCACCGCCACGCCGGTCGAGCTGGCCCGCCGCCTCGGGCGTCCGGCCTACTCCACGCTGCTGGCCGTACGGGAGCTCGCGGCGGCCGGTCTGGTGATGACGGGCGAGACGGCGGCACTGCCCAAGCGCACGCCCAAGTCGCCCGCACCGCCGAGGGAGCCCGGGCGTGCCGGCTCGGGACTCCCCCAGGTCAACGGCGACGCGACAGACGTGAACCTGCTGCTCAGGCTGCGTGACGCGCTGGAGGCGCTGTAGTGATCGGATGGCTCAAGCGGGCCGGAAAGGGTGTCTCGGTGGATCTGCGCCACGACATACATGAGGAACTGGTCGTCCTGCGGCAACGGGCACCCGAGATCACCGGAGCGCTCACCTGCACGATCGACGGCATGCTCGTGACGACGGACCTGGCCGCCGACACCGAGCAGACCGCGGCGCTCACGTCGGCGCTGCTGTCGCTGAGCCGGAAGATGACCGACCTCGCCAGGATCGGGCGGCTGGAGGAGACGCTGATCTCCGGCACCCAGGGACACACCGCGTGCTACGCCGCGGGCCCCACGATCGTCCTCACCGTTCTCGCGGGTCAGGGAGCCAATCTCGGCCTGCTCCGGATCGAGGGACGCAGGGCGGCGAACAAGATCGCCGCCATCGTCGAACGCGGATGACAAACCAGAACAGGAGAAGAGACATGGCGAACATGGACGTCTCGCTGAAGGAGATGCTGACCATCGACGGCGCGGTCGGCGCGGCGGTGGCCGACTACGGGAGCGGGATGGCGCTGGGCACGCTCGGCGGCTCCAAGGACCTCGACCTCCAAGTGGCCGCCGCGGCCAACACGGAGGTGGTCAAGGCCAAGCTCCGCGCGATCGACGCCCTCAAGCTCAACGACGGGATCGAGGACATCCTCATCACGCTGGGCGCGCAGTATCACATCATCCGGCCGCTGACCGGCCGCGGCGGCAAGGGCTTATTCCTCTACCTCGCCCTCGACCGCAACCGGGCCAACCTCGCGATGGCCCGGCACCAGCTCCGCGCGATCGAGGACAAGCTCGAGATCTGAATCCCGCCTGGTCAGCCCCGCCCGCTCAGCCCCGCCCGGTCAGCTCTGTGATCGCCTCCGCGATGACCGGCCAGAGCGGGCGGGGCAGATCGTGGCCCATCCCCGGGAAGGTCAGCAGCTTCGCGCCGGGGATGGCGTCCGCGGTCGCGGTTCCGCCTTCGAGGGTGACCAGCGGGTCGTCCTCGCCGTGGATCACCAGCGCGGGCACCGAGAGCCCACGCAGTCCCTCCGTACGGTCGCCGGAGATCCGGATGGCGGTGAACTGCCGGGCGGTGCCCGCGGGATCGAACGCCCGGTCGTAAGCCTCCGCGGCCACCCGGGTGACGCGCTCGACGTCCATCTCGTAGCCGGGAGAGCCGACGACCCGCGCGGTCGCGACGGCGCGGGCGATCGCCTCGTCGCGGTCCTGCGCGGGGGGCGCCATCAGCACGGTCATGGCCGCCTCGGTCGCCCGCCCCACGCGGGGCCCGGGCGTGGACATGATCGAGGTCAGCGTACGGACCCGGGCGGGGTGGCGGATGGCGAGGGCCTGGGCGATCATGCCGCCCATCGACGCGCCCACCACGTGGGCGTTCTCCCAGCCCAGCACGTCCATCAGGCCGGCCGTGTCGTCGGCCATGTCGTCCAGCGTGTACGACGGGGCCGGCGCGAGGCCGTCCGCCGGGGTGAAGTGGGTGGACAGACCCGCGTCCCGGTTGTCGAACCGGACGACCCGGTGGCCGGACTCCGCCAGCAGCTCGATCAGCTCCTCTGGCCAGCCGATCATCTGTGCTCCGAGCCCCATGATGAGGAGGACCGGACGTCCCCCGGGCTCGCCGAACACCTCGTAGCAGATCTCGATGCCGTTCGCCGTCGCATGCATGCGGGCAGAATTTCATTCGGTTTGCCCTGCCGCAAGCGCTACATGACCAGATCTGTACGGTTGTGTGGTGTGGTGTCGCAAATGACCCGCCGACGGCGGATACTTGTTCTCCTCATCTGCTGCATGAGCCTGCTCATCGTGTCTCTCGACAACACGATCGTCAACGTCGCCCTGCCGTCGCTCGGGCACGATTTGCACGCGCCGGTCTCCGGCCTCCAGTGGACGGTGGACGCCTACACGCTGACGCTCGCGAGCCTGCTGATGCTGGCCGGCTCGACGGCCGACCGGGTGGGCCGCCGCCGCACATTCCAGACCGGTCTGGTGATCTTCACGGCCGGGTCGCTGCTGTGCAGCCTCGCCCCGAGCCTGGGCTGGCTGGTGGCCGCCCGGATCGTCCAGGCCGTAGGCGGGTCGATGCTCAACCCCGTGGCCATGTCGATCATCACGAACACGTTCACCGACCGCAGGGAGCGGGCCCAGGCGATCGGCGTGTGGGGCGGCGTGGTCGGCGTCAGCATGGCGCTCGGACCGGTCGTCGGCGGCCTGCTCACCGACACGGTCGGCTGGCGGGCCATCTTCTGGATCAACGTGCCCATCGGCCTGCTCGCACTGTTCCTGACCTGGCGCTTCGTCCCGGAGTCCAAGGCGCCCTCGGCACGGAGGATCGACCCGGTCGGGCAGGTGCTGGTCATCGTCCTGCTCGGCACGCTCACGTACGGGATCATCGAGGGCCGGGCCGCGGGCCCCGCCGTGAGCGGCGTCTGCTTCGTCGTCGCGGCGGCGGCCCTGGCCGCGCTGGTCGTCTGGGAACTGCGCAGGCCCGAACCCCTCATCGACATGCGGTTCTTCCGCAGCGCGCCGTTCTCGGGCGCGGCCGTCATGGCGGTGTCGGGCTTCGGCGGCCTGGGGGCCTTCCTGTTCCTCAACACGCTCTACCTGCAGAGCCATCGCGGGCTTTCCGCCCTCGCCGCGGGGCTGTGCACGCTGCCGGTCGCGGTGACGACGACGATCGTGGGGCCGCTGTCGGGCCGGCTCGTCGGCACCCGCGGCCCGCGCGTGCCGTCCGTCGTCGCGGGCGTGTGCCTGGCCGCCGCCGGGGCGCTGCTGTCCCAGGTGACGCTCACCACGCCGCTCCCCCTGCTGCTCGGGATCTACGTGGTCTTCGGTGTCGGGTTCGGCATGCTCAACCCCCCGATCACCAACACCGCGGTCTCCGGGATGCCGCTCGCGCAGGCGGGCGTGGCCGCCGCGGTCGCCTCGACCAGCAGGCAGGTCGGCCAGTCGCTCGGCGTGGCCATCGCGGGGTCGGTGGTCTCGGGCGCCGGCGCCGACGCGGCATTCGTCCCGGCCGCGCACGCGGCCTACCGCGTCAATGCCCTGTACGGGCTGATCGTGCTGGCGGTCGCCCTCCTGACGACCGGCCGCTGGGCCAGGGCCACGGCCGAGCGTACGGCGGCGCGGCTCACGGAAGGCCCGCAGGTCACCCTGTCACGGGGGTGAAGCCGGCACCTCCGAGGACCTTGCGGCCCTCGTCGGACAGGACGAGGTCGACGAACTCCCGGGTCAGGGCGAGGCGCTCGGTCCCGGGGACGGTCGCGATGAGATAGTCCTCGACCGCCCTGGCCGCCCCGGGGAGGTCCACGCCCTCCACCGCTCCCGCCGCCGCTCTGACGTCCGTACGGTAGACCAGCGCCGCGTCCGCCTCGCCGAGCCGCACCTTTGCCAGCACCTTGGCGGCGTCCGGCGCCTTGCCGTTCTGATCCGGGCCGATGGGCGTGACGGTGACTCCGGCTGCGGCGAGCGCCGTGCGGGCGCCCGCCCCGCACGGCGCCGACTCGGCGCACAGGGCCACCCTGACGCCGGGAACGGTCAGGTCCTTCAGGCCCGCGACGTGGGCCGGGTTGCCCTTCGGCACGGCGATCTGGAGGCTGTCGCGCGCGAAGACCCGCGGGCTGGGCGCCCCCGACCCGCGCATGGCCGCCGTGCCGGCCGCGGCGAACAGGTCGGCCGGCGCACCCCGCGCGATCCGCTGCGCCAGCGCGCCGCTGCCGCCGAAGTCGAACCGGACGGCGACGCCGGGGTGGGCGGCCTCGAACGTCTTGCCGAGCGAGCCGAACGTCCCGGTGAGCGAGGCGTCGGCGAACACGGTGAGCGTCTGCCTTCCGCCGCCCCCGCAGCCGGTCGCCGCGAGCAGCACCAACGCGAGCGCCGCGCAGGTCGGCGGTGTGACATGGTTCACCTTGGGATATATGCCCTAAGGAGGCGTTTAGAGGTCATGCCTGGCGAAAGACTCCCTATTAGACATAAACCGACTGAGTGAGGAGAGACATCTTGAGCGTCAACCCTTCCTCCAGAATGCGTGAGAGCAGCCAGCCCTGGCTCCACCAGAGGGGCACCGAGATACAGGCGTTCGGGACCGTGCGGGACTTCCCGGTCGGGCTGCCGAGGGAGACGCGGGAATACTCCTGTCAGCGGCTCAACCAGATCCTCGCCGACTCGCAGATCCTCTACAACCTCTACAAGAAGCACCACTGGCTCATGCGAGGGCCGACGTTCTACCAGCTTCACCTGCTGCTCGACAAGCATGCGAGCGAGCAGTTGCCGATCATCGACGCCGTCGCCGAACGCATCCAGACCCTCGGCGGCGTCGCGGTCGGCGATCCGCGCCAGGTGGCGGAGATGACCGTGATCCCGCGGCCGCCGGACGGCGTGGAGGAGGTGCCCGCCATGCTCTCCCGGCTCCTGGAGGCGCACGAGACGATCCTGGTCGCCGCGCACGACGCCGCCTCCCGGGCGGCCGAGATGGGCGACGACGGCACCAACGACCTGCTCGTCTCCGAGGTCATCCGCACGGGCGAGCTGCAGGCGTGGTTCCTCGCCGAGCACCTCGTGGACACGCCGCTCGTCCGCGCCTGACCCGCGTTCCCGGCCCGGGCGTCACCCCGTGACGCTCGGGCGGCCGTTCTCGATGTGTCCCATCAGCCGCCGGGCGAACCCGTCGTGGCCCGCCACCCCGATCATCAGGTCGTACCACCCCGTGGGCGCGTGCCACTCCAGGCGGGCGGTGTCTCCCGGCGCGATCCGGACCGTACGCGCCGCGCCTCCGTACGCCAGCGGCGTGACCGACACCTCGGCGGGGAAGGCGCCCCGGTTCGCCACGGCGATCACGACGGCGCGGGCGGCGGCGTCGATCCCGCCGGTCACCTCCACCGGGTCGGCCGTCCCGCCGCGGAACTCCCGGCGGAACCCGTTCGGCCCGACGAGCACCAGGTCGTACGACGGGCAGGGGAAGTAGACCACCTCCTCCGCCGCGCCGAGCACGTCGAAGTGCATCGGCTTGGCGACTTCGCCGAGGTGGCCGTACAGGATGAAGTGGGCGGAGGCCGCGCCGGAGTTGCGCATCGCGATCTCCACGGACCGTCCGCGCACCACCGCCTCCGCGTCCGGCTGGTAGGGCAGGGCGCGGGCGGGCTTGGCCCCCGGCTCCTGCACCGGCATCCGCTGCTCGGCCGGCACCTGCGGATACCACCGGTGTCCGGCCGGAGACGGCTGCGGGCCGGCGACGGTCTCCACGGGAGGCGGCACGGGAGGCGGGGCCGTGGGCGTGGCGAAGTCGAAGGCGGAGGTGAGGTCGCCCGCCACCCGGCGCCGCCATTCGCCGATGGGCGCCGTGATCCCGAACCGGCGCTCCAGGAACCGTACGGTCGAGGTGTGGTCGAACGTCTCGGAGCAGACGTTGCCGCCCACACTCCACGGCGACACGACGATCATGGGTACGCGCACGCCGAGGCCCATCGGACGCCCGCCGACGAACTCCTCCGGGGTGCCGTCGGGCGGGACCGGCGGCGGCACGTGGTCGAAGAATCCGTCGTTCTCGTCGTAGGTGACGAACAGAGCGGTACGCGCCCAGACCTCGGGGTGGGACCCCAGCGCGTCGAGCAGCGTGTGGACGACCCGCCCGCCCTCCACGGCCGACGACCCCTCGGGGTGCTCGGAGTCGGCCAGCGAGGGCACGACGTACGACACCGCGGGCAGGTGCCCTGCGGCCACGTCGGCGGCGAACCACTCCCCCAGGCCACCCGCGGGGGCGCGGCGCAGCGCCCGGTCGTAGAGGTCGCGGTCGGCCGGCTCCAGGGCGGCCACCCGCTCCGCCAGCTCCGCGAGCAACGGCGCCGGGTCCTCCGCCGCCCGCACCTTCTCGTAGAACGAGCGCATGCTGCCCAGCCCGATCCGGTCCATCACGGCCGCGAACGGCCGGAAGAACTCCAGGTTGTTGCACTCGTAGTTGTCCCACTCCTGGTACACCTGCCAGGTGTGCCCGGCCCGCGTCAGCAGCTCGGGCACGGTGACCCAGTCGTAGCCCGGATGCCCCTCCGCCCCCTCGGACGCGACGTTGTCCAGCGCGCGCTGCCGGGTGCCCGGCTCGTAGCCCGTGTAACCCGAGATGTGGTAGTTGCGGTTGGGGGTCGTCGAGGTCAGCAGCGAGCAGTGATAGGCGTCGCAGATCGTGAACGTGTCGGCCAGCTCGTAGTGGAAGGGCAGGTCGCGCCGGTCGTAGTAGGCCATCGAGCCGGGCCCCTTGCTGGGCACCCAGGCGTCGTTCCAGCCCATGGCCCAGGCGTTCTGGGTGCCGAGCCAGGTGTGGTCGTGCGTGTCGAGCAGCATCGGGTCCGCCCCCGCCCGCTCGGCCGCCTCCCGTACGGAGAAGGGCAGCACGCCGTCCTGTTCGAAGATCGGCCGCCACGCCCGGGTGGACACCGCGTTGCGGTCACCGAACCCCCGCACCCCGCGCATCCGGCCGAAGTAGTGGTCGAACGAGCGGTTCTCCAGCATGACGAAGACGACGTGCTCGACGTCGGCCAGGCTCCCCGGCGGGACCGGCCGGGCCAGCGCCCGGAGCAGGGAGGGCGGCAAGGAGGATCCGGCCGGCATGGGCGCCCCTTCAGGAAAAAATCAGGCGAAACGCCCACAACCTAACAAGGCCTCACGCGCCCCGGCGATTCGGCCCAGACGGGGAATGGATCAGTTGAGGCCACTGAGGCCCGTCACAGGTGGACGCGGCCCAGCTCCCGCAGGGCCCGGGCGGCCCCGGCACGGCGGGCCAGTGAAAGCGCCTGCCGGGCGAGGTCGGCCGCCTGGTCCCGCTCGTGCGCCTCGGCGTACGCGTGCGCCTTGCGGGCCAGCACGTACGCCGCGAGGTACGCGGGCGCGGACGGGGCCGGCTCGCCCTCCAGCATCTCGATGGCGCCGCCCGGCCGGCCGAGGTCGACCAGGCAGCCCGCGCACAGCTCCGCCCCCGTCTCGCCCGACTCCTCCAGGCACTCCTCAAGGCAGCGGTGGCACAGCTCCACCTCACCCGCCAGCGCGTGCGCCCGGGCCTCGTGCCGCCGTGACAGCGTCCCGACCTCCGCCGGCACGCCCGTGCGCTCGCGGGCGGCCACGGCCGCCTCGACGATCTCGCCCGGCTCGGCGGCGTCGACCAGCTCGGCCCGCTGGATCAGCGCGAAGACCTCGGTGAGGGTGTCGCCGGTCTCGCGCGCCTCGCGGATCGCCCGGTCGGACCAGGCCCGCGCCCCCCGGGCGTCACCCGCCTCGTGCTCCATCCCGCTGATCAGCTCCGCGTCCCGGGTGGCGAGCGCGAGCAGCGGCCCCCGCGCGGACGGCCTGGCGTCACGGCGGAACGCCTCGATGCCCGCGAAGACGGGCCGCAGCGCCGCCGCGAGATCGGCGGGCCGCGCGTGCGGCACGGCGCAGGCGTCGAGCACCCGCTCGAAGTAGCCGGCCGTGCCGGCGTCGGCACGCCAGGGACGCTCGATGGCCCGGCCGACCCGCTCCTCCTCCTCTTCGGGGAACAGGCCCGGCATCAGCGGAATGCCGGTCACGTGGTGCCACAGGGTGGTGCCCGACCCGGGCCCGACGAACAGGTCCGCCTCGTCCGCGCCGAACGCGCGGCACAGCAGTTCCGCGTGGCCGGGGTCCGGCCGCCGTGCCCCCGCCTCCCATGCGCGCACCGCGTCCGCGGGCAGGCCGGGCTCGGTCTCCCCCGCGGCTTCGGTCAGCCGTTCTTCCAGGTCCCGGCGGCTCCACAGCCGGCCGCGGCGCAGCGCCCGCAGGCGGGCGGCCCACAGCGGGACGTCAATAGTGATCATTAGTGGCACCCCCGGTTCTGTCGGTGCCGGGCGTTATGTTTGCGGCGTGCTGACCCGACGTATGCTCAACCGCGCGCTGCTCGACCGCCAGATGCTGCTGCGCCGCCACGACGCCAAGGCTCTGGCCGTGATCGAGCACCTGGTGGGCATGCAGTCGCAGGCTCCTCTCCCAGCCTACGTCGGCCTGTGGACCCGCCTGCTGGACTTCCGGCACGAGGACCTGGCCGGGCTGCTCACCGACCGCACGGCCGTACGGATCGCGCTGATGCGCGGCACCATCCACCTCGTCAGCGCCGACGACTGCCTCGCCCTGCGCCCGGTCATGCAGCCGCTCCTCGAGCGGTGGCTGCGCACGTCTTACGGCAGGCGGCTGGACGGGGTGGATCTCGGCGAGCTGGCGAGCGCCGCCCGTGCCCTGATGGAGGAGCGGCCGCTGAGCTTCGCCGAACTGGAGGAACTGCTCGGCGAGCGGTGGCCGGGCCGCGACGCGCTGGCCCAGGCCGTACGCGCGGTCGTGCCGCTGGTCCAGGTCCCGCCGCGCGGCGTGTGGGGCGCCTCGGGCCAGGCGCGGCACGTCCCCGCCGAGTCGTGGCTGGGCCGCCCGCTCGGCGACGGCTCGGCCGCCGGTGAGATGGTGCTGCGTTACCTGCGTGCCTTCGGACCGGCGTCGGTGAAGGACATGCAGACCTGGTCGGGCCTGACCGGGCTGCGCTCTGTCGTCAAGGGCCTCGACCTGGTCACCTACCGGGACGAAAGCGGAGTGGAGCTGTTCGACCTGCCCGGAGCGCCGCTGCCCGGGCCGGACGCCGAGGCGCCGGTGCGGTTCCTGCCCGAGTTCGACAACCTGCTGCTCTCGCACGCCGACCGGACGCGGGTGATGGCCGAGGAGCACCGCCCGCGGGTCTTCACAGTCAACGGGATCATCCGCGCGACGATCCTGGTCGACGGTTTCGTCGCGGGGTTGTGGCGGATCGAGCGGGATGGGAAGACCGCGGTCCTGGCGATCGCGCCGTTCGAGCCGCTCGGCCCCGCCACCCGCGACGCGCTGGCGGCCGAGGGCGAGCGCCTGCTGGAGTTCGCGGCGGGCGACGCCCCCGCACGCGACATCCGCTTTCTGGGGTAGAACGCCTTCCTGGTAAGGACGCTTTCCTGGGTAGGACCTACGAGGTGGAGAACCTCTCGGTCACGGTGGACGCGCAGGCGAGCCCGGAGCGAATCTTCGCCGTGCTGACCGACTGGCCCCGGCACCACGAGTGGATGCTGCTGACCCGGGCCTGGGTGGTCGCCGGCGACGGCCGCAGCAGGGGCAGCAGACTCGCGGCGGCCACCGGGGTGGGCCCGCTGTCGTTCGTGGACACGATGGACGTCACCGGCTGGCGTCCTCCGCACGAGGTGGAGGTCCGCCACACCGGCCGTGTCGTACGCGGCGTCGGGCGGTTCCACGTCCTGCCCCGTCCCGGCGGCGGAAGCAGGATCATCTGGGAGGAGCACCTCCACGTGCCCCTCGGCCTGGCCGGGCGGATCGGCTGGCGGGTCGCCGGGCCGGTGAGCGCGGTCTTCCTGCGCCTGTCCCTGCGCCGCCTCGCCGTCCTCGCCCTACGTGCCTAACCGAGCGCCATGTCGAAGAAGCCGCGCTCCAGGGTGGTCGCCCGGCGGAAGACGTCGAGCACCCGGGCCCGGCCGTTCTCGTCGAGGCCGGGGCCGAGCCGGTCGAGCTCGCCGCGCAGGAAGCCCACCCACGCCTCGAACTCCGGCCCGCTGTGCAGCTCGATCCACTCCCTGTGGACGAAGCCCTCCGGGAGCCCGGCGGTCCGCGAGGCCCAGCCGAGGTAGGTCCACTCGGCCACACACAGCACCGCCAGGATCAGCGGATAGTCCTGGCTGCGGCGCACCTCGTCCATCAGGGCCCGGAACTCGATCGTCACCGGCTCCAGCGTGGGCGGGGCCGGCTCACCGCCGAGCTCGGCGAGCGCGCGGTGGAAGTAGCCCCGCTCGGTGTCGGCGACTGTCTGCCCGAGGAAGCGGCCCACGGCCGCCCGCGACTCGAAGGTGTCGGCTGCGGCGACCGCGGCGCCGAGCAGCGCCGTGAAGGCGTCCACGAACTGGAAGTCCTGCTCCAGATAGCGGCGCATGTCGGCGGTGCCGCTCCCGATCGCCTCCGCGAAGGGGTGCGTGACCACCGCCGTCCAGTCGGGCTCGCTCTGCGACCGCAGCCACGCGCTGAACGGCGCCCTCGACTCCGGTTCCTCGTTGTGCTCATCGATTCGCTCGCTTCGCTCGCTCATCCGCCATCCCTCCCCGACGATCCGGCGTGAACGTTTCACGATGATCTCAAAGACCCGCTGTCCGTCTCCACCTGCCCAGCCGGGGCGAGCGACGGGGCGGGCGGAAACCCGCGCGGACGAATCCGTTGACCGGCGCTTAACAGGTCCGTAATTTGATGCGTGTTGTTCCTCCTCATGAATGCTGTTCGCATTCATGAACGCCCCCCTATGTGGGACCAGGAGTTCATCCCCTCGGTCAGGGGTCCTGCACGACATGCAAGGAGCTCGGCTTTGAGAACCAGAACCAGAACCGGAGTCGGAGTGATCGGCACCGTCGTCGGGGTCGCCGCCCTGGTCGGCGGCGTCTTCGCCGGCGTCTCCAACGCGGCGCCGAGCGCGGGCGCCTACCGGATCGTGAACGGCGCCAGCGGCCTGTGCCTCACCGTTCCGGGCAGCAGCGGCTCGGACGGCGTGCAGCTGACGGTGTCGAGCTGCAACGGCGCGAGCGACCAGACCTGGAACCTGTCGGCCCAGGGCAGCGGCTTCCGCCTGGCCGCCGGCAACAGCGGCAAGTGCGCCGGCGTCGCCGGAGCCTCCACCTCCGCGGGCAAGGCCGTCCAGCAGGAGTCGTGCACCGGCGCCTCGTCGCAGACCTGGGAGCTCACCGCCTCGGGGTCGAACTACCGCGTCGTCAACGCCAACAGCGACAAATGCCTGAACACCAAGGACAACTCCACGTCCTCGGGCGCCCTGGTGCAGCAGAACTCCTGCGACTCGGTGGCCACCAAGCAGTGGACCCTCCAGCCGACCGGCTCGACCCCGAGCGGCACGCCCACGGCCAGCCCGACGAGGAGCCCGTCGCCCACGCCCAGCACCACACCCACGGGCGGCCCGACCACCCCGCCCACCACCGGGCTGATCGGCTGGGCGACCCAGGGCGGCGGCACGACAGGCGGCGCGGGCGGCGCCACGACGACGGTCACCTCCCTGACCGCGCTCACCACCGCCGTGAAGGGCGACGCCGCGAAGGTCGTCCAGGTGAGCGGCAACTTCAGCTGCTCGGAGGACGTGCGGGTGGGCGGCAACACCACCGTCCTCGGCGTCGGCGCGAACTCCGGGCTGACCGGCTGTGGCCTGAACATCCGTGACGTCAGCAACGTCATCGTGCGCAACATGAAGATCTCGAAGGTCCCGGCCGGCAACGGCAACGGCGACGCGATCCACCTCGACAACGCCAAGCGCGTGTGGCTCGACCACAACGACCTGTCGAGCGACACCAGCCACGGCACGGACTACTACGACGGCCTGCTGGACATCACGCACGGCTCCGACTACGTCACCGTCTCCTGGAGCAAGCTGCACGACCACGTCAAGTGCTCGCTCGTCGGCCACAGCGACGGCAACGGCTCCGAGGACTCCGGGCACCTACGCGTGACGTACCACCACAACGCGTTCCAGACCTGCGCCCAGCGCAACCCCCGGGTGCGCTTCGGCAACCCGGTCCACGTGTTCAACAACTACTACTACAAGGACCCGTCCTACACCGACTACAGCTACGGCATCGCCTCCACCTGCGGCGCCGGGGTGCTCGTCGAGGGCAACTACTTCGAGAACATCGCCGAGCCCACCCACACCGCCGAAGGCTCGTCGCCGGGCGGGTCGATCGTCGCCCGCAACAACTACTTCGTGAACTCGGGCACGCCGCAGACCTCCGGCAGCGTCGCCTCCATCCCGTACTCGTACACGGTGGACAACCCCAGCGGCGTGAAGGCGAACGTCCTCGCCAACGCGGGCACCGGCAAGATCTAGTTCCAGACGCACAGGTACCGGCACGTCCCTGTGAAGTCCCGGAGGCCGCGGCCACCCGCCGCGGCCTCCCCGCGCCTGTCAGTCGACGAGGCCGAGGTACGCGAACAGGTTGTCCTCGATCAGGGCCACCAACTGCGGTGGAAGTTGCCCCAGGTAGTCGCCGAGCTCCTCCTTGAGAAAGGGCTGTGCGCAGACGGTGCGCACCCAGCACTTGCTGGGCAGGTTGGCGGTCCCCTGCGCGAGCTTGACGCAATACTCCGTTTTGAGCGTCGTGGCCGTCGACAACGGCGCGACGTAGATCAGATCCCAGTCCGACTGCTGGTTCTTCGCGTCACCGCTCAGGACGACGACCGGTCGCCGGGGGTGAAGATTGCGCTGGTCGTTGGGCGGCATCGTGAGCGATCTGTCGGAGACGTAGTAGACACCACCCTTGCGAATGAACGACTTCACCGATCGTCCAGGGCCTTCGCGTTAGCGCGACGGAGAGCGTCTCGCGCCTGCAGGAACTCTTCCTTGACAATCGCACCGACACCGGGGGCGTCGTGCTCGGGAGGCATCGACGCGCGCCTCGCCTTCGCTCGCGTGAGCAGCGCCGTGGCCTGCCTGCGCCGCCGTGCCCGGTTGAGGTCGAGCAGGACGCCGGACTCTCCGCCCGCCTGCGCCTCGACGACGGGCACGGTGGCGTCCACCACGGTCCGGAGAACGGCGGTGTCCCTCGCCCCATGCAGGGCCACGACCGTGCGGACGAATCTCATGGCGTCAGGGCCCAGAGGATCGTCCACATCCATGGTCAAGGACAACACGCCCGCCTCCGCGTCAGCGGATTCGTCGGCGCCACGCTCCGCGAGCTCGCTTTCCACCACATAGTCCTGGGCCCGCGTAAGCGCGGGGTCATAGGGCCCGCAGCGCCCGAGGCGCCAGGTGGCACCGGTGATAGGCGGATGCCCCGCCTCGACGGCGGCGACGTCGGAGAGATAAAGGAGCCCCACCAGATGAGCCTCAGTCACCGGCAGATTCAGTTCCCGCGCCGCCACGAGTATGGACAGCACGGCCCCTGCCAGAGGATTCGGCGAGTCGACGGGCATGCTGATCACCGCTCCTCCCCGGATCAGCCGCATGCTCACCGTACCCCTCCCGCTCCGTCCGCCACCTTGCACAGCAACAGCGGAGACATTACTTACCGTCACATTGCCACGTCAATGAGTGACGGACGCGGCCGATACCGGGGGGAGCTCCTTTTCGCGAGGCCGGTCAGCTGTCGAGGGCGGCGCGTTCGGCGTCGGTGAGCAGGCGGGAACGGATCAGGAAGCGCACGCCCTCGGGCGCCTCCAGGGAGAAGCCGCTGCCCCGGCCGGGGACGACGTCCACGGTCAGGTGGGTGTGCCGCCAGCGCTCGAACTGGCTCGCCGACATCCAGAACGTGACCGGCTCGTCGACGCCCTCGACGGTCAGCGAGGCGAGCAGCACGTCCGAGGAGCCGGTGCGGAACTCGCCCTCCGGGTAGCACATCGGGGCGCTGCCGTCGCAGCAGCCGCCGGACTGGTGGAACATCAGCGGGCCGTGGGCCGCCCGCAGCCGCCGGATGAGGTCGGCGGCCGCGGGGGTGAGGTCCACGCGGGACATCTCGGGCATCAGAAGAAGCCGAGCTTCGAGGGCGAGTAGCTGACCAGCAGGTTCTTGGTCTGCTGGTAGTGGTCGAGCATCATCTTGTGCGTCTCCCTGCCGATGCCCGACTGCTTGTAGCCGCCGAAGGCGGCGTGGGCGGGATAGGCGTGGTAGCAGTTCGTCCAGACCCGCCCGGCCTGGATGGCCCGGCCGGCCCGGTACGCCTTGTTGACGTCCCTGGTCCACACGCCCGCCCCGAGGCCGTACAACGTGTCGTTGGCGATCTTGATGGCGTCGTCGAAGTCGGTGAACGAGGTCACCGAGACGACCGGCCCGAAGATCTCCTCCTGGAACACCCGCATGTTGTTGGCGCCCTCGAAGATCGTCGGCTCGACGTAGTAGCCGCCCGACAGCTCGCCGCCGAGGTCGGCGCGGTGCCCGCCCGTGAGCACCTTGGCGCCCTCCTGCCGGCCGATGTCGAGGTAGGACAGGATCTTCTCCAACTGGTCGTTGGACGCCTGGGCGCCGACCATGGTGGCCTGGTCCAGCGGGTGCCCGCGGACGATCTTCTCCGTACGCTCGACCGCGGCCTCCAGGAAGCGCTGGTAGTGGCCCTGCTGGATGAGCGCCCGGGAGGGACAGGTGCACACCTCCCCCTGGTTGAGCGCGAACATCGTGAAGCCCTCCAGCGCCTTGTCGAAGAACTCGTCGTCGGCGGAGGACACGTCGTCGAAGAAGATGTTGGGGCTCTTGCCGCCCAGCTCCAGCGTGACCGGCTTGATGTTCTCGCTGGCGTACTGCATGATCAGCCGCCCGGTGGTGGTCTCCCCGGTGAACGCCACCTTCGCGACCCGCGCGCTGGAGGCCAGCGGCTTGCCCGCCTCGACGCCGAACCCGTTGACGATGTTGAGGACGCCCGGCGGGAGGAGGTCGGCGACCAGGCTCATCCAGTAGTGGATCGACGCCGGGGTCTGCTCGGCCGGCTTCAGGACCACGGCGTTGCCCGCGGCCAGCGCCGGCGCGAGCTTCCAGGTGGCCATCAGGATCGGGAAGTTCCACGGGATGATCTGCGCGACGACGCCGAGCGGCTCGTGGAAGTGGTAGGCGACGGTGTCCGCGTCGATCTCCGACAGGCTGCCCTCCTGGGCCCTGATCGCCCCCGCGAAGTAGCGGAAGTGGTCGATGGCCAGTGGGATGTCGGCGGCCAGCGTCTCCCGGATCGGCTTGCCGTTCTCCCAGGTCTCCGCGACGGCGAGCCGCTCCAGGTTCTGCTCCATGCGGTCGGCGATCCGGTTGAGGATGTTCGCCCGCTCGGCCGCGGACGTACGCCCCCAGGCGGGGGCGGCGCCGTGCGCGGCGTCCAGCGCGCGCTCGACGTCCTCGGCCGTGCCGCGCGCGACCTCGGTGAAGGTCTGACCGGTCACCGGCGAGGGGTTCTCGAAGTACTGCCCCCGCTGCGGCGGGACGTACTCGCCGCCGATCCAGTGGTCGTAACGCTGCTCGTACGCCATGAGGGCGTCCGGCTGTCCCGGCGCGGCGTAACGGGTCATGAGATGGACCTCCCGGACAGGGTGTGGGGTCTGACGCCCCGGACGTTAGTCGCGGGCACGTTGCCGACACGTTGCGTCCGTGTTCCCGCACCGTTCCGGAGCATCGTCCCGGAGCATCGTCCCGCGACGTCCTTCCGCACACAGCCTCTGGCCGGTGCGGTCAGATCCGCGGTCATAAACGGTCAAATCTCCCCTAAGATCAGCCGTCATGATTTCGGAAACGTTTTCCGCCTCCCGAAGGAACGCCCTGCGCCTGCTGGCGGGCGGCGCCGCGGCGGGGCTGGCCGCCGGGCTGCCCACGTCACCGGCGAACGCTGCGGCCCGTGTGTGGAGCGTCACCGGCCGCAGCGCGACGTCGCTCAAGCCGTTCGACGACACGCTGAAGCGCTTCATGATGGACCGGGCGATCCCCCACGCGTCCCTGGCCGTGGTCCGCAAGGGCAAGCTCGTGCTCGCCCGGGGCTACAACTGGACGGCGGACACCTCGTTCACGGCGGGGCCTACCTCGCTGTTCCGCATCGCGAGCCTGAGCAAGCCGGTCACCGCGGCCGCGGTGCTGAAGCTGGCGCAGGACGGCAAACTCAGCCTCTCGGCCAAGGTCGCGCCGCTGCTGGGGCTGAGCACGACCGCCGACCCGCGCCTCGCCTCCGTCACCGTGACCCACCTGCTCCAGCACCTCGGCGGGTGGGATTCCGAGGTCTCGGGCGACCCGATGTTCAAGGACCGGGTCATCGCCGCGGCACTCGGCGTCCCGCTGCCGATCACGCAGGCGCACATCGTCACACACACGTCCGGCCTCAAGCTCGACCACGCGCCGGGCACGACATACGCGTACTCGAACTACGGATACCTTCTCCTGCAGAAGATCATCGAGAAGGCGAGCGGGGTCTCGTACGCGAGCTACGTCCAGAGCAAGGTGCTGACGCCCCTCAAGATCAAGCGGATGGTGCTCGGCAGGACCGCCAAGAGTCTCCGCAAATCGGGCGAGGTGCCGTACTTCTCGCAGTACACCGGCAAGAGCGTGATCGACACCTCCAACTCCGTGGTGCCCTTCCCGTACGGCGGGTTCAACCTCGAGAACATGGCCGCCCACGGCGGCTGGCTCGCCACGGCCGTCGACCTGGCCAAGTTCACCACCCTCTTCGACGCGGCCGGCGTGCTGACCTCGGCGTCGATCTCCAAGGCGTTCGCCAAGCCGTCGATCGGAGTCAACTCCGACGGCTGGTACTACGGCCTCGGCTGGCAGGTCCGCCCGGTCACCGGGGGCCGCAACACCTGGCACACGGGGTCGCTGGCCGGCACCTCCACGCTCATGGTCCGGCGCTACGACGGGCTGAGCTGGGTGGTGCTGTTCGACCAGCGCGACGACGCCTCGGGGCTGAACTACGGGGCCATCGACGCCCTTCTCCACACCGCCGCGAACTCGGTGAAGTCCTGGCCCACCACCAACCTCTTCTCCACGTACGGTCTGTAGATGTGGAGGACGTCTGGGACCTGGTGGTGGTCGGCGCCGGGCCGGCGGGCTCGGCCGCCGCGCTGCGGGCCAGGCAGCTCGATCCCGGCTGCCGGGTGCTGCTGCTCGACCGGGCGGCCTTCCCGCGTGACAAGGCCTGCGGCGACGGCATCGCGGCGCACGCACGGCAGGAGCTCGCGCGGCTCGGGCTGCCCGGGCTGCTCGACGACCACCGGCCGACGCCGCGCCTGTCGGTGACGTCGCCCGGCGGAGCCCACGTCTCGGCCGTCGTCGCACGGCCCAACCACGTGGTCCCCCGCCGGGTCTTCGACGCCCGGCTGGTCGAGGCGGCGCGGGCGCGCGGCGTGGAGGTGCGCCGCCACCGGGTGCGTACGCTGACCGCCCTCGGCGGGCACGTCGTGATCGACGGCCACCTGGTCGCCCGGGCGGTCGTCGCCGCCGACGGCGCCAACTCGGCCGTACGGCGGCTGATCGGCGTCCCGCCGAGCCCGGACCGGCACACCGCCATCGCGGTGCGGGGGTACGCCGACGTGCCGCCGGACGACGACGAGCAGGTCATCGTCATGCAGAGCGAGGCCTGGCCGGCCTACGCCTGGTCGTTCCCGGTGGGCGACGGCACGGCCAACGTCGGCTACGGCCTGCTGCTGCCGATGCTGAGACAGACCGGCCGGCCCGGGCGCGAGATCCTGCACGGGCGGCTGGCCCGGCTCCTGCCCCTGCTGGGTGAGATCAGGTCGCCCGTCCGCGACCTGCGGGCGCATCACCTGCCGCTGTCGAGCGGGCGGCCCGTGCCGGGCGCGGGCCGGGTGCTGCTGGCCGGCGACGCGGCGAGCCTCGTCAACCCGCTGACCGGCGAGGGCATCTACTACGCGCTGCTGTCGGGGCGGCTGGCCGCCGAGGCGGCGATCGGTTCGCCGGACGACCCGCTGCGGGCCTACCGCCGCGGGCTGCGCGGGGCGCTCGGGCGGCACCTGCGCACCACCGACGTGCTCGCCCTGGCGGCCCGCTCCCCCGGCTTCATCGACGCGGCGATCACGGTCGCCGCCCGCCGCACCGAGGTGTTCGACCTGCTCGTCGACGTCGGGCTCGGGGCGGGCACCGTGCCGCCCCGCCTGGCGGCGGCCGTCGCCCTCCGCTGGCTCAAGAATCTCACCTGAACGGCAGGCCGTACTCCGCGTCGAGGTCGCGCACCCGCCGGGCGGCCCGCGCCCGGGCCGGGGATCCGGCGGGCAGCGCGGCCAGCAGCGCCTGCCAGGCGACGATGTCGTCCCTTCCCCACGGCGCGCGCGTCCATCGTTCGAGCAGCGCGGGGTCGCGCCGGGCCACCAGCAGGTCGCGTACGCCGTCGTCCAGCAGGCGGCGCTGCCATACGACGCCGGGCGCGTCCGAGCCGGGCAGGAGCGGCCCCCGGTAGGCCCGCAGCGCGGCGTCGGCGTCCGCGGCGGCCAGGTGCTCGGCGAGCGCCTGGAAGTCGGCCCGCACCGGCACCCGCAGCCGGTACGGACGGGAGTCGAGCAACGGGCCGAGCCGGTGGCGCAGCCGGGACAGCTCCGCGCGGAGCGTGACGGGGTTCAGCATGCGGTCGCCGTACAGCTCCGCGCTGAGCTGGTCGCTGCTCAGCCCCTCGGGATGGCAGGCCAGCAGCACGACGATCTCGCTGTGCCGGGGACCGAGCCTGATGCGGCGCGGGCCCTCGGTGAGCACGGCGTCGTCCCGGCCCTGGGCCGTGAGCGTCACGGCGGGCGCGAGGGCCGGAGCGGGAAGCGTGGCCCCGTGGTCGGAAGCAAGGTGCGCCTCCGCCGCGCGGGCCGCCGCCTGCACGAGGGCCAGGCTGTACGGGCTGGCCAGGTTGTCGCCGCCGGTGACGTCGACCGCGCCGAGCAGGCGGCCGGTGTGCGGGTCGTGGATCGGCGCGGCGGCGCAGGTCCACGGCTGCACCGGTACGGCGAAGTGCTCGGCCGCGAAGATCTGCACCGGATGGCCGACCGTGATCGCGACGCCGGGGGCGTTGGTGCCCGCGTGGGACTCGTCCCACCGGGCCCCGGCGACGAAGTTCATCCGCTCGGCCCGCGCCCGCGCCCCGCGATGTCCCTCGACCCACAGCAGCCGGCCGGCCGCGTCGCACACCGCGAGCAGGTGCCGCCCGTCGTCGGCGATGCCGCCCAGCAGATCTCGGAACAGCGGCAGCACCCTGGCCAGCGGGTGCGCGCTGCGATACTCCTCGAGCTCGGCGTCGGTGAGCTCCAGCGGCGCGAGCGCGTCCGGAGCGACCGCCCGGGCCGATCGCCGCCACGAATCGGCGACCAGGGAACGCACCGGTCCGTCGATCGCCCCGGCCGACAGGAAGCGCTCATGGGCGCGGCGCAGCTCACCGGTACGCTCCGCCGCGTCGGCCCCGGATTCAAGCGCGAGCCATGGATTGGTCACGGCGCCCTCACTCTCCGCGTCTTCAGGCGCCATCGTCACCCACGCCCGGGTCGTGCGACAAGGGCCCGTCAGCCACCAAGCCCTCTGCGCCCGAGCCACGGCGTGAACGGGTCCGCGGGCGGCTCGCCCGCCCAGGCGACGTACCCGTCCGGCCGGACGAGCATGTCCGGGCCGGGGAGCACGGTGAGACGGCCGGCGAAGCCCTCAGCGCGCGCGGCGAGCCGCGGGTCGCGCGTGACGAGCAGGAAGCGGGCGGTGCGGCAGTGGCCGGCGAGGAGGCTGCCGTCGTCGAGCACGAGATCGGGCGCCACACGGCCGCGCAGCCGCCCGGCACCGGAGATCTGCTTCATCACGTATGTCGCGCCGGGCACGGTGTCGAGCAAATCGGCGACCACGGCCCGCAGCGCCGCGGTGCGGGCGTCGGGACGGCCGAGCGCGGTCTGCGCGTCGCTCCAGCCCTGCACCCATGCGCCGACCGGATGGCGCTCTTCGGTGTAGGTGTCGAGCAGCCCCTCCGGCGCCCATCCGCGCGCGGTCGCGGCGAGCTTCCAGCCGAGGTTCATCGCGTCGCCGACGCCGAGGTTGAGGCCCTGTCCACCGGCCGGCGAATGGATGTGCGCGGCGTCGCCCGCCAGCAGGACCCGGCCCGCCCGGTAGGTGGCGGCCTGCCGGGTGGCGTCGGTGTACCTGGTGCCCGCGCTCACCGAGACGATGCCGGGATCGATCCCGGCGACCCGGCGCAGGCAGCCGGCGATCTCCTCCGTGGTGACCGGCGCGTTCCTGTCGGCGGGCGGAGGGCCGTACTCCACGATGTGGAGCCGCCCCGGCACCGGGCCGTGCGCGTACGAGCCCCGGCCGGTGCGCACCCAGCCGCCCAGCGGCAGCAGGTCCGGCTCTGTCATCTCGACCATCGCCTGGCGGCCGGTGAACTCCGGGTCGGTGCCCGGGAACGCGATTGCGGCGAGCCTGCGGACCGTGCTCCGGCCGCCGTCGCACCCGGCCAGCCAACCCGCCCGGATCCGCCCGGCCGGGGTCGCGACGGTCACCCCGTCGTCGCCGGCGTCGAAGCCGGTGACCGGACACCCGCGCCGGATCTCGGCGCCGAGCGCGCGGGCGCGGCGTTCCAGGATCGCCTCCAGGTCGAGCACACTGATCGCACCGCCGCCGAGCGTGTGGGCGGCGAGGTCCGGATCGCCCGGGTCCAGCCGGTCGACCCTGACCGGCAGTCCGGCGAAGTGCCCGGCGAACGGCAACGGGCCAGAGGCGTCCGAATCAGGGGCGCCCGGAGTGAACCACATCAGCGCGGCCCGCCGCACCTCCTCCAGGAGCCCCCGCCGGTGGAAGGCGTCCGCGGTCGGCGCGTTGATCGACCGCGCGCCCATCGCCCCCGCCTTGTGCGCCGCCTCGGGCTCGGCCTCCCGTTCCAGGACCAGCACCGACACCCCGCCCAGTCGCAGCTCGCAGGCGAGCATCAGCCCGACCGGGCCCGCACCCGCCACCACCACGTCGACGTCCATGATCACCCCTAAAACCCGGGAACAGCGTTCGCAGTTATCGACCGTAGACTACTGCGTACACTGTTCGCAATGGAATCGATCTGGAACCGTCCGGCGCGGGCCGCTCGCGGGCCCCGCCCCGCGCACAGCAGGGACGACATCGCGAGGGCCGCGGTGGCGGTGGCGGACGCGGAGGGGCTCGACGCCGTGTCCATGCGCAGGGTCGCGGCGGAGCTGGGCACCGGCACGACCTCGCTCTACCGATACCTGTCGAGCAAGGACGACCTGATCGACCTGATGGTGGACGCCGTGCTGAGCGAGCACGCGCCGCCGCGGCCCATCGGGGAGTGGCGGGCGGACCTGCGCGAGCTCGCCGAGCGGACACGCGCGCTCATGCTGCGCCGCCCCTGGTTTCCGGTCGCCGCGGCGGCGCGGCCCGGTCTCGGCCCGGGCAGTCTGCGCTGGCTGGAGGCGTGGCTGCACGCGGTCGACGGCCTCGGTCTCGACCCCGACGCGATGCTGGCGGCCGTGAGCACGATCCAGATCTTCGTGCACGGCTCGGTGGCGTACGAGGTGGCGCAGCGGGCCGCGGGTTACGACGCGAAGACGTGGCTGGCCGCCCAGGGCGCGTACGGCGACGCGATCATCGCCTCGGGCGCCCATCCCACGCTGATACGGATCATGGTGGAGGCCGAGGGGCCGCACCGCGCCGACCAGAACGAGCGGCTTTTCGCGTCCGGCCTGCGGCAGGTGCTCGACGGCCTGGCCGCCGCACTCCCCGGCGGATGACGGGTCAGGCGGATGCCCAGATGTCCTTGTCGATGTCGCCGGCGGCCTGCGGGCCCATCAGGCCGAGCCCTCCGTCCACGAACAGCGACGCGCCGGTGACGTACGACGCGGTCGGCCCTGCCAGGAAGGCGATCACCGCGGCCACCTCGCGGGCGTCGCCGGGACGGCCCAGCGGATAGCCGGGCCGGCTGTCCGGCCGGGGCGGCTGGTCCTCCTGCCCGGTCATGGGAGTCGCGATCTCCCCGGGTGCCACGGTGTTGACCGTGATGCCGTGCCTGGCCAGCTCCATCGCGAGTGTGCGGCTGAGCATCCGCAGACCGCCCTTGGCCGCGCAGTAGGGCCCGGCCCCGAGGCGGGGGTACTCCTCGTGGACGCTGGTCACGTTGACGATCCGGCCGCCCGCGCCGCGCGCGATCATCCGGCGGGCGGCCCGCTGCGAGCACAGGAACGGCCCGTCGAGGTCGACCGCGAGGACCGACCGCCACCGGTCGTAGCCGATTTCCAGGAGCGGCTCGGCCGTGCCGGTGCCCGCGTTGTTCACCAGCACGCCGAGGCCGCCCAGCTCGTCGGCGAGCTCGTCGATCACGGCCGCCGCGGCCACCGGGTCGGTCAGGTCGTGCTGCCGGACGGCGGCGCGGCGACCCCGCACCTCGACCTGCTCCGCGGTCTCCCGCGCCCCCTTCTCGTCCTGGTGATAGGTGACGCCGACGTCGAAGCCGTGCGCGGCGAGCATCACCGCGGTCGCCCGCCCGATCCCCGAGTCGGCCCCGGTGACGACCGCCACCTTGTCGTAGTCGAAGCGCGAGATCGGCGCCACCGTGCCGCCCATGGATCCCCCTCCGTCGGTGTACGGCACCTCGGCGTACCCGGGAGACCCTCCTTCACACGCCCCGGCGGGCGCGCGCCATGGCGGCCAGGCGCGTGCGCTGCTCCGGGGTGAGACGCGCCAGCCGCTCGCGCGGATCCGGCCGCGTCATGACCGCGTCGGTCCCGATGAGCGCCTCGGCGTGCTCGGCCGCGACACGCACGGAGTCCTCCGACGCGGCGTCGGCCGCGAGCGGCGCGATCCGCTCCCGGTATCCGCCGTCGGCCGCGGAGTCCAGGGCCCGGGCCAGCAGGTCGGCCGTCCGGTCCTCGGTCCAGTGCGACACGGGCAGCCAGGTCGCCACCCCGGCGCGCTCCAGCCGCTCGGCGTTGTCCGGACGGTCGACGCCGTGCGCGAGGAGCACCTGCGGGGTCGCCGACGACAGCGCCCGGGCGAGTGTGCCGATCCCGCCGTGGTGGACGACCGCGGCGACACGGGGCATGACCGTGGCGAACGGCGCCGAGGGCACCCACTCCACCCCGTCGGGCAGCGACTCGGGCTGGAACGACGGGTGCCGGTTCACCAGCAGGGCCTTCCTCCCGATCCGCCGGCACGCCCGCGCCGCCACGTCGTAGAACCGGTCGTGCAGCACCTGCCCGGTGCCGCCGGTGATCAGCACGGGCGGCTCGGCCCAGTCGGGGACCGGCCCCTCCGCCGTGTCGCCGAGCACGAACCCGCAGCGGACGACGCCCTCCGGCGCCGGCTGGCCCGCGGCGTCGAACCATTCCGGCCACAGCGCGAGCTGGGTCTTGGCGCTCGTCAGGTAGGCGACCCAGTCGCGGACCGGCCGCAGGCCGAACGCCTGGAAGACGTCGTCGTACCCCTGCCCGAGCACGCGTCTGAAGAGGTTCCCGAGCACCGGCAACGAGACGTACTGGTGGGGCGTGACGGACACCAGCGCCACCGGCACCCCGCGACGCTCGGCGGCCATCAGCGCGGCGATGCCCGAGGTGTGCCGGGCGACCACCACGGTCTCCCCCGGCCGGTAATGCGCCTCGATCATGCGGACCTCGTCGGCGAGCAGCTCGAACAGGCCGTTGCGCCGGTAGAGCGCGAGCACGCCGTCGGGGTCTTTCAGGGGATCGAGCATGTAGCGCCGGGCGTCGTCCAGGTGCCGGTCGTAGCCCTCCGCCGTGTCGATCGGCAGGTGCCGGAGACCCGCGGCCGCGATCCGGTCGGCGAACCAGGAGTGCGTCATCACGACGACGTCGTGGCCGCGCTCCGCCAGCTCGCGCCCGATCCGTACGAACGGGAGCACGTCGCCGTTGGTGCCGTGGGTGCTCAGCAGCATCGTGGCCATGCGGATCAGCCGTTCCCCGAGTCGAGCAGGGCGTCGATCTCCTCGTCCGACAGGCCCGCGAGCTCGTCGAGCAGCCCGGCCAGCTCCTCGTCGTCGGTGTCGGCGAGCTGCCGCTCCTCGATCGCCTTGGCGACCTCGGCGACGGTGAACGAGGTGGTGTAGAGCGTGTCGAAGGGCAGCTCGACGCCGAATTCGGCACGCACCCGCGCCATGAACTGCACCAGCCGCAGCGAGTGGCCGCCCAGTTGGAAGAAGCCGTCGCTCACCGAGGCCGGCGCCACGTCGAGCAGTTCGGCCCACATCCGCATGACGGCCGCCTCGACGGGGCTCGCTCCGGCCACCTCCGCCACGGGACGGGCGGCTCGCATGGCGTCGAGGATCGCGTCGGCGCCGGTCAGCCGGGTCGCGATCCGTTCGACGGCCGCCCAGCCGGCGGAAGAGGCGGGTTCCGCGATCCGGGTGGTCCGTGTGGTCCGGGCGGGCCCCGCTGCCCTCTCCTCAGCAGGGCCCGGCACGTGGACGACGGCCGCCGCGGCGCCCGCGTCGAGGACGTACCAGGCCGCCTCCTCGCCGTACGGCTCCACCGTCGCCGGCAGGGCGGCCAGGAAGTCCCTGGCCGGTTGGTTGCGCTCGGTCGCCCGGAAGGCCAGGGCCACCCGGGCCAGCCCGCGCTCCCGCGCGAGCGCCCCCAGGTGCGCGAGCATGCGGTGCTCCACCCCGCGCCCGAGCGCCCGGCAGCTGAGCAGGAACGCACCGGCGCGCAGCGTGTCCCCCTCCGTCCGCACGTCGGTGAGGCCGACGACGCCGTAGTCCCCGAAGCGGTCGCGCACGTCCACGACGAACTTCTCGTCGCCGTCCAGGCGACGCACCCCCGAGAGGTTGAACTGGTTGGTCCGCTCGGCGAGCTGAGCGGCCCGGGCCTCGTGTTCGGGACCGGCGGGGGTGATGGTCACCCCCAGGTCGAGCGTGGCGAAGAAGTCGGCGAGGGACATCTCGTCCCTGGCCTGCTCTCGCTGCCGTTCCTCCTGGTAGCGGCGGGTGCGCTCGCGGTCGGCCTCGGTGACCGCGGTCAGGTCGAGGGGCCAGCAGTGCCGGAGGAAGGCCGCCGCCTCCGCGGCGCCTGCCGGGAGCCGGAGGGTCAGCACCTCGGGGCAGCCGGCCCGGACCTCGGCGCATTCGACCGGGCTGTCGTCGAGGAAGACGAACGAGTCGAGCCCGAGGTCGAGCTCGGCGGCGAGCGAGCGCAGCGACTGAGACTTGGCCTCCCACCCGACGCGCATCGCGGCGACGTCGTCCAGGCCGACCGGCAGCTCCGGATGCCGGGCGAACACCTCGCGGACGTCCTTCTCCTCGTTCTTGCTGCACAGGCACAGCAGCCTGCCCGCGGCGACCTGGCGCGCCAGCTCCCGCCAGATCTCCATCCGCTCCGGGCCGATGACCACGCCGTCGGGGCCGTCCTCGCCGACCACGCCGTCCCAGAGCGTGCCGTCGCAGTCCACGGCGACGACCTTGGGACGCGGGGTGGTCATGGCGTGCAGGCGGCGGGCGGCCGCGGCGGCCAGCGCGGCGAAGTAGCGGTCGGTGTAGGGGACGTTGCCGGTCCGGTCGGCGAAGGCGTCGTGGACGGCCTCCGGCGCGGGCTCGTACGGCTCGGCGGAGGTGAGCACGGAGACGGCCCGGTCGCCCTCGAACGCCCGGGCCAGACTGGAGGCGAGGCGCGCGTGGGCCTCGGGCGAGCCGTGCTCGGGGGAGGGAGGGCAGACGATGAGCACGTGGGGCGTGCCGGACGCGCGTGCCGAGGTTCGCAGCGCGGCGGCGAGGTCGGTGGCCACGGCCTCCACCTCGTCGAGCCCGTCCTGCTCGGCGGCCGAATCCCCGGCGACCAGATCCCCGGCGACCAGATCTTCCGCCCGGACCAGCACGACGGCGGCGCCGGCCCGGCCGAGCACGCTGCCCGAGTCGAGGAGCGAGGGGAAGACCTGGTCGTACGGAGCGAAGGCGACCTCCCCCTCGACGCCGAGTTCGGCGGCCCAGAACCGCAGGGCGTCCCCGAGCGGCTCGGCGGTGAAGGTCGCGGCGACCCCAAGTCCGATCTTGTTCACTGCGTTTTCCCTTTCGAGAGCGCGATCAGTCGGACATGGCGACGAGGATGCGGCGGGAGCCGGTGAAGGGCCTGCGGCCGTGCCCGACCAGCACGTTGTCGATCAGCAGCAGGTCGCCCTTCCGCCAGTCGACGTCCACCGCGTTGTCCAGCCCCCGGTCGCGCACCTGGATCACGTACTCGCCGGGGATCGGGGCGCCGTCGGGGAACGTCACCGACTGCGGCAGCTCCTCCGGCGGCATGAGTTCGGCGAGCATGGCCGCGGCCTCGTCGCCGAGCGAGGCGGGGTGCCACTGGTCGGCCTGGTTGAACCACACCTCGGCCCCGGTCACGGGGTGCCGGGTGGTGGCGGGCCTGATCTGGGAGATCCGCACGCCGCCGTCGGGCCGCCACTGCCAGTCCGCCTCGACGCGGTCGAGGAAGCCGGCCACCTCGTCGCGGTCCTCGGTCTCGAACGTCTCCTGCCAGCTCTTGCCGAGCCCCCGGCCGGCGTGCAGGTTCTGGGTGTAGCGCACGCCCTTGGCGAAGGCCTCCCTGACCTCGTCGTCGAGCGACTCCAGCCAGCGCACGCCGTCCACGACGGGGGTGGCCCCGCCGGTCTCGGCCGCCTTCTCGCAGTAGAACAGCAGCCGCGAGGGCCAGGTGGCGGAGTACGACAGCTCGTTGTGCATGGAGATCGTGTACTCGGGCGGGTACTCGGTCGAGGTGTAGACGTTGCCGCCCACCTTGGTGCGGGGCGAGTTGCCGTGGACGTACGCCAGCCGGTTGGGCAGCAGCATGTCCATGACAGGATCGAGTGTCTCGGGCGTGACGCCGAACCCCCGGAAGACGAGCGCCTTCTCGCGGACCAGCAGGTCGCCCAGGTTCAATCCGCGCAGCCGTTCCATCAGCCCCTCGGGCGTGGCGGCGGAGCCGTCCGGGGTTATTTCCAGGGGCTTCCAGAAGTCGTCCATGCGTCCTCCTTCTGCGCGGGATCGGGTCGCGGCCGAGCGCGGGGAAAAGTCGAATTAAGGAGGCAGGCGGGCCCTCGAATAGGCGGCGCCCCTGCGGAAAGAGATTCCGGCGGCCAACATAGAACCCGGATCGGGTCACGCGCAAGAAACATGTTTCATCCGGTTCACTCGACGGCGTCAGTCAAATTATCCGACATTCGTCTGTGTCCGCCGGCAATGCCGACGACCACTCATGTTCTGCCACCGGTAGGCGATGACGGAAGGTCGATTTCCCAATACTCTTCGCACCGGATCGCAGGTAGAAGTGAGGCTTGCGTTACCCAGCGTGCATCCCGTATCGTAAAATAATCACTTTCGTGGGAGCGCTCCCACGCATCTCGGCTCGAAACGCGGCGAGATACGCGGCGAGATCCTGCGAAATCGACGATCAAGCGTTTTCTGGTTCAACCACTTTTCTGCGTGGTCAGCTGGTCCTGCGCATAATTTGCGCAGAGAGGAGAACGCTCGGTGACGATATCGCCGACGACTGACAACGAGCATCTAATAGCGTCGCTTTCCCCACGCAGGCAGGAGGCCCTGCGCCGGCTCCTCGCCGCCAAAGCCGCCAGAGCCGCCGCCGCGAACGCGATCACCCCGCGCGGCGAGGGACCCGCCCCCTGCTCCTACGAGCAGACCCAGATGTGGCTCGGCGCCCGCTTCGCCGAGGGCGCTCCGGCGCCGAACGCCACGATCGGCCTGCGGCTCACCGGCCCGCTCGACACCCGGGCACTGACCGTCGCCCTGGACAGCCTGGTCGAACGCCACGAGATCCTGCGTACGGTCTACGAGGGCGACGGGCACGAGCCCCGCCAGATCGTCCTCGACCCCGGGCCGGCGCCGCTCGACGTCGTCGACCTGCGCGACCTGCCGGAGGCCGAGCGGGAGGGCCGGGCCCGGGAGATCACGTGCAGGGCCGCCGTCGAACGCTTCGACCTGGAGACCGGGCCGGTCCACCGCACGACGCTGGTCCGGCTGGCCGACGAAGACCACGTGCTGATGTTCGTCTGCCACCACATCGCGTGCGACGGGTGGTCGGTCGGCATCATCGTGGACGAGCTGACCAGCGTGTACGCGGCCGCCCACGAGGGCCGTCCCGCCGAGGTGGCCACGCCCCCGCTCCAGTACGCCGACTACGCGGCCTGGTCGCGGCGTGAGCTGACCGGCGAGCGGCGCGAGCGGCGGCTCGCCTACTGGCGCGACCGGCTCGACGGCGCGAGCGCGGTGGAGCTTCCCATCGCGCGGGACGGCCAGGCCGCCACCGAGGGCAACCGGAGCGACTGCCACCTGTTCACGCTGCCGGACGAGGTCCTGCGGGCGCTGCGGGAGGCCGGCGGCCCCGGAACCACCCCGTTCGTGGCCCTGCTCACGGTCTTCTCGATGCTGCTCGCGCGCTACACCGGGCAGGGCGACCTGACGATCGCCACGGTGGACGGCGGCCGGCGCCGGGTGGAGCTGGAGCCCGTGCTGGGCTGCTTCGTCAACGCCCTGCCGCTGCGCGCCGACCTGTCGGGCGACCCCTCGTTCCGGGAGGCGGCGGCCGGGGTGCGGCGCAGGCTCGGCGAGGCGCTCGCCAACCACCTGCCGTTCTCGGAACTGGCCGGGGCGCTGAGCGACCGGGACGCCCGCAACTTCTCGCTGTCGACCGTCGGCTTCTCGCTGCGCGTCTTCCGCGACCAGCGCGGGCGCTGGCCCGGACTGGAGGCGTCGGTCTGGGAGCACGAGGTCGACGACTTCACCTACGACCTCGCGCTGCTCGTGCACCTGAACGGCACCGGCGACCCCGAGCTCTACCTGACTTACCAGAAGGACCGGTTCGACGCGGACTCCGTCGCCCGGATGGCCGGGCACTACCGGGCGCTGGCCGAGCGGATCGCCGCCGCCCCGGACACCCCGCTGGCCGACCTGGAGCTGCTCACCGACGCCGAGCGCGACGTGGTGCTGGGCGCCTGGAACGACTCGGCCCGGCCGTACCCGGACGTGGCCCTGCCCGAGCTGCTGGAGCGCCACGCGGGCTCCGACGCGGTCGCGGCCTCCTTCGAGGGCCGCACGACCACGTACGCCGAGCTGCACGCCCGCGCCAACCAGGTCGCCCACCTGCTGCGCGAGCGGGGCATCGGCCCGGAGGACACGGTGGGCGTGCTGCTCGACCGGAGCCCGGACCTCATCGCCTGCCTGCTGGGCGTGTGGAAGGCGGGCGCGGCCTACCTGCCGATGGATCCCAAGTTCCCCGCGCAGCGCGTCCGCGACATGCTGTCGATCGCCGCGACCCCGCTGGTCCTGACCTCGGCGGGCTACGCGCATCTCTTCGACGGCGTCCGCGTCGACGTCGTGGACGTGGACGGCGGCCTGCTCGACGAGCAGCCGCGCGACCCGGCCGGCGTGCCGTACGACATCGACCGGCTGGCCTATGTGATCTTCACGTCGGGGTCCACCGGCAAGCCGAAGGGTGTGCAGGTCACCCACCGCGGTCTGGTGAACCACGTGTGGTGGGCCGTCGAGGACCTGGCGTCCCAGGGCGACGGCGGCGCGCCGCTGTTCGGCTCGGTGGCGTTCGACCTCGTGGTGCCCAACCTGTGGGCGCCGCTCGTCGTGGGACAGCGGGTCACCGTGCTGGCCCAGGACTTCGACATGGGCGAGCTGGGCGCGCTGCTGGTGGCGGGCGGGCCGTACGGCTTCATCAAGTGCACCCCCGGCCACCTGGAGGTGCTCGGTCACCAGATCGACGCCCGGCAGGCCGCGGCGCTCGCCGGGAAGATCGTCGTGGCGGGCGAGGCGCTGCCCGGCTCGATGGCCAACCGGTGGCTGGAGATGCTCGGCCCGGGCCGGCTGATCAACGAGTACGGCCCCACCGAGGCCTCTGTCGGGACGTGTATCTATCCGGTGCGGGACGCCCAGCTCGTGGAGGTCGTCCCGATCGGGCGCCCGCTGCCCAACATGCGGATGTACGTCCTGGACGCCAACCGGCGGCTGCAGCCGGTCGGCGTGCCGGGCGAGCTGTACGTCGGCGGCGTGGGCGTGACCCGCGGCTACATGAACCGGCCGGACCTCACCGAGGAGCGGTTCCTCCCCGACCCCTTCCACCCTGTCTCCGGGAACGAGGGCGGGCGGATGTACCGCACCGGCGACCGGGTGGCCTGGACCCGCGACGGAAACGTGGCCTTCCTCGGCCGGTTCGACGACCAGGTGAAGATCCGCGGCTACCGCATCGAGCTGGACGAGGTGCGGGCGGCCGTCCTCGATCACCCCGGCGTGCGCGACGCGGTCGTCACCGTGCACGCGTTCACACCCGAGGACAAACGACTCGTCGCCTACTACGTCCCCACAGGTCCGGAGTTATCCGAGCTGGCAGAGCACTGCGCGGCGCGGCTGCCGGAATACATGATCCCGTCGGTGTTCGTGCCGCTGGAGACCATCCCGCTCAACGCCAACGGCAAGGTGGACCGCAAGGCGCTGCCCGATCCGGTGGTCCGGGTGGGCGAGGACCTGGCCGAGCCGACGACCGAGACCGAGATCGTGGTGGCCGGGGTCTGGCGTGAGGTCCTCGGCATCGAGGCCGTCTCGATCGACAACGACTTCAACGCGCTCGGCGGCCACTCACTGCTGCTCATCCGCATGGTCGCCAAGCTGCGCCAGGCGCTGCCCGCCGACGGCTACCAGGTGACCGTGCTCGACGCGATCGCCAACCGCACCGTACGGGAGCTGGCCGCGCTGATCGACGCCGCCCGGCAGGCGCCGGAAGAGACCGAGGACGGCCCTCGCGGCCTGCTGGTCGAGCTCACCCGGCCGGTGAAGGCGCCCGCGCTGTCCCTGGTCTGCATCCCGTACGGCGGGGCCAGCGCGATGATCTACCAGCCGCTGGCCGACGTGCTGCCGGCCGGGCACTCGCTGTTCTCGGTCGCCCTGCCGGGCCACGAGCTCGGGGTCGAGGAGAGCACGATCCCGTTCCACGAGGCCGCGCAGCGGGTGTGCGACGAGGTGATGGAGCGGGTGCGCGGCCCGGTCGCGTTGTACGGCCACTGCGTCGGCAGCGCGCTGACCGCCGAGATCGCGCGGAGGCTCGAGGCGGCGGGACGCCGGGTCGAGGCCCTCTACGTGGGCGGCAGCTTCCCGTTCGCCACCCCCACCAAGGGCCTGAACGGCCTGCTCGGCCGCATCTTCCGCAGCAAGGCGCTGGACAACGCCAACGCGCACGCCAACTGGCTCCGCGCGATGGGCGCCGACCTGCAGGACCTCGACCCCGAGCAGGTCGACCACATCATCCGCACGATGCGGGTGGACGCGCGGGCCGGCGAGGACTACTTCAGCGAACTCGTGGAGCAGCAGAGCCCGCAGCTGCGCGCCCCGGTGATCTCGATCGTCGGCGACCGCGACGCGCTGACCGACTTCTACCAGGAGCGCTACCGCGACTGGCACTGCGTCTCCGAGACCACGGCGCTGGTCGTGATGGCCGAGGCCGGCCACTACTTCCTCCGATACCGCACCGAGGAACTGGCCGCGATCGTCACGACCACCCACACCGCCGTGGAGAGTCCCGGGGAGTGGCGGCCGCGCCCGCCCGACGACCCGGCGACGTGGTGGCGGCAGGCTCTGTCCGCCGACCGGCGGGCCGACGTCGCCGGGCCGCAGCCCAGCCTTGGCCGGTTCTTCACGGTGGCGACCGGTCAGATCGTCTCCATGATCGGCGCCGTGATGACCGAGTTCGCCGTGCCGATCTGGGCGTACCTGAAGAGCGGTTCGCTGGTGCAGTTCGGGCTGTTCGCCATCATCGGGCTGGTGCCGGGGCTCGTCCTCGCGCCGCTGATCGGCGCGCTCGTCGACCGGTACGACCGCAAGCGGGCGATGCTGGCGGCCGACGGCATGTCGCTGGCCGTGCAGGCCGCGCTGCTCGCGCTGATGGCGAGCGACGTGTTGAGCATGCCCCTGCTGTACGGCCTGCTGGTGGTGCTGTCGATATCGGTGACCCTCCAACGGGTCGCCTGGCAGTCGGCGGGTCCACAGCTCGCGCCCAAGCACTACCTGCATCACGTCGGCGGCGTCGTCCAGCTCGGCAACGCCGTGGCCCAGCTCATGGTCCCGCTGTTCTCCGTCGCCGTGCTGGCGTTGATCGGCATCGAGGGCATCCTGACCGCCAACGTGATCTGCTACGCGATCGCGTTCGTCGTGACCCTGCTCGTGCGCTTCCCGGCCACGATGGCCTGGCGGCGCAGGGAGACGGTCTCCGCCGAGATCCGCAACGGCTTCCGCTACCTGCTGCGGCGGCGGGGCCTGCGGGCCATGGCCTTCACGATGTTCATCGTGAACTTCTTCCTGTTCACCGGGTTCATCATGATCTCGCCGCTGGTGCTGTCGGTCGGCGAGCTGGCCGACACCGGGCGGGTGGCGCTGCTCGCCGGGATCGGGGCGGTCTGCGGCGGCGTGATCATCACGCTGTGGGGCGGCCCGCGCGACCGCCGGATGTTCGGCATGCTGTCGGCCGCCGGCGTGCTCGGGATCTTCTGCGCGATCGCCGGTCTGCGCCCGTCGCTCGTCCTCATCACGGTCGGCGCCTTCGGCATGTCGCTGATGATGACGATCAGCGACGGCATCTGGCTGACGATCATCCATTCGAAGGTGCCCCAGCGCTACCACGCCCGGGTCATCGCGATCAACCGGATGCTCGCGCTGTCGACCCAGCCGGTCGGCCTGGCCGTACAGGCCTGGCTGGTGGGGCTGGTCTTCGAGCCGCTGATGCGGCCGGACGGCCCGCTGGCCGACACGGTCGGCACGGTGATCGGGGTCGGCGAGGGCCGCGGCATCGGCCTGCTGTACGTGGTGTGCGGACTGGCCATCGCGCTCACGATCACGCTGGCCCTGCGTCACCCGGCCCTGGCGAGGTTCGACCAGGAGACCCCGGACGCCGAGCCGGACGACCTGGTCGGCTTGGAGGCGCTGCGCAGCCGCCAGGAGGCGAGCGTTCCGGCGCAGCGGGTCCCGGCCGAGCTCTGAGGTGCTCTGACGGATGAATGGCCTACGGGCCGCCGGGTACGGCGGCCCGTATGGACGAGAAGAAGATGAACCCGAAGCAGCTCGCCGAGGAGCTGGCGACCAACGCGCAGGACGACCCGCGGTTCAAGAACCGGACGCCCGGCATCCGGGCCACCCGGCAGGGGTCGGTGGAGAAGGCGGACCAGGACGCCGCCGGCATCGTCGGCGGGACCGGCGTGTCGGGCGGCGGGGCCTCCGGAGGAGGAACGTTCGGGCAGCCGCCGACCGGGCGGCT
This sequence comes from Microbispora sp. NBRC 16548, assembly GCF_030268985.1. NCBI lineage: Bacteria > Bacillati > Actinomycetota > Actinomycetes > Streptosporangiales > Streptosporangiaceae > Microbispora > Microbispora sp. NBRC 16548. Next base: position 410,921 of record NZ_BSSF01000007.1, on the reverse strand, counting down.
CGACGACGACCAGCTCGCCGACACGGTGGCGGGCACCGGCCTGCCGCCCGAGGACGAGGAGGACGAGGGCGACCAGTAGATCTCAGCTCAGGCGGAAGGTCGGGCGGCCGCCCGGACCGGTTTCGGCGTCCAGCGTCTTGCCGCCGACGGCCTGGGCGACCTCTGCGTCGAGGAAGACGCGCACGTCCGCTCTCTTGACCACCTCGTCGCCCGAGAAGGGCGCGCTCACCAGCGAGAGCTCCAGCGAGGCGGGCTCGCCCGGCTTGGCCGCGATGCGCAGGCCCGCCTCCTCGGGGAGGTACTCCCCCACCATCAGATCGCGGATCGCCTGAACGGCGTGGTCGGTGACTGTCAGCACGACGCGCCTCCTAGCTGTCTGCTCACGCGTCCTCGGGCTTGCGCCGCCGGTTCATCGCGAGCCATCCGGCGTCCCAGGCGGCGTACCTGCGGTGATCGAGACGGCGGCGCACGAGGGCGAGGCACGCCAGCAGGGCCGTCAGCGACAGCGCCGCCGTGGCCGTTCCGGACGCGACGCCGTCCGCGACCGTGTCGATCCGGCTCCGCGGGCCGTCGCCCGGCCTGCCGTCGCGGTGCAGCCAGATCCGCACGGGCGTGCCGGCCGTGGCCGCCGAGGGAACCGGCGCCTGCCCGGTCGCCGTACGGCCGTCGGCGGCCGTCCAGGCGACACCCGTGCGCAGCCGCGCGGCGGTGCCCTCCACCGCGACCCAGGTGGCCGCCGGCGCGTCCCGCGTGACGGTGGCCGTCACCCAGCGCCCGGAATGCTCCTCGGCCACGCCGCCGCGATACACGGCGGCGCCCGCGGCGAACGCCGCGACCAGGCTCAGCACGGCCAGGATCAGGAAGGCCAGGACGGCCGCGGACTCGACGCGGTCGGTTCCGCGCCGTAACGGATTGCCGTCGGGCAGGTAGCGCCGCACCCGCCTCGTCACCGGGCCAGATCGCATCGCGTCACCCCTCCTCCTTCTCGTGCGCCGGTTGTCTCACTCGCCCGGCTCCTGGAACCGCGGCGCGTCCGGCGGAGGGCCGGAGGACTCCTGGATCAGCGCGTTCAACGTGGTGTCGTCGGCGATGGCGTGCTCGAACTCGGGTGTGTCCTCCAGCGCGGTGATCCGCTCCGGTCGCCGCGCCTCCCGCTCCGCCTCGTCCCGGTCCCGTACGGCCCCCTCGATGGCCTCCAGCATCTCCCGCCGGCTGTAGGAGCCCTCGGGGATCTCGTTCAGGAGGGCGAGGGTCTCGGCGGACACGTGGATGTCCGCGGCGGCGGCGGAGTAGAGGTCGCGGCGCGTCGCGCGGAGACGGTCGTGGAACACCTCGTCCACGACCTGGCGCAGCCGCTCCGTCTCCGCAGGGTCAGGCATGCCTTCTCCTTCCGGTCTGTCCTTACCCCCCGCGGTGCGGATCCCACGCCCCGGCTCACAGATCGGCTCACAGATCGCACACGAGAAGCCGATATCCGGCGTCGTACTCCTCCAGGTCGAGCAGGTCGCGGTGGCGCTCGTGCCAGCGGCCCGACTCCAGGTCGGCCGCGAGCCGGTCCAGGGCCGGCCGTACGACCGCCTGATCGAGCTGGGCGAGCACGGACATGCCCGCCTGGGCCACGGGATCGAGGTAGCCCTCGGGCCTGCGCCAGTAGGCGGCGCCGAACCCGTCGGTGCAGTCGTGCGGGATGGGGACGGGCTCGACCCGCGCGCCGCCGAGCAGCCGGACGAGATCGGCGATCGGGACGGCGCGTGCGTCGTCCAGCGCCGCGCCCTCGGGCAGGTACTCCCTGAGGAACCAGTAGTCACGGGTGAGTTCCTGGTCCCAGGTGAGGATCACCACGCGGCGCCGGGCGACCCTGCGCAACTCGGCGATCCCGGCCGCGAGGTCCGTCCAGTGGTGCACCGTCAGGATCGCCATCGCGGCGTCGGCCACGCCGTCGGCGAGGGGAAGGGCCTCGGCCCGGGCGCGCGCCACGGGGGCCGACCCCGGGGGCCGCTGGGCGATCATCACCGTGCTGGGCTCGACCGCGAGCAGGGTCGCCGGGGGTTCGTACGATCCCGTGCCCGCCCCCACGTTGACGACCGTCGCGGCGTCCCCGAGCGCGGCGGTGATCCGGGCGGCCAGCCTCGGGTCGGGTCTGCGGGCGGCGCTGTAGGTCCTGCCGATCTGGTTGTAGACGGTCATGACGTAAGTATCCGCGGCGAACCGTTCACCTACCGGCCGGAGCCGATCAGTATGACGGGAGGTACCGGATTCCGATCACCGGAGGCCCGCATGACCGACGCGCTGCTTCGCGACCCCTACCCCGTCTACGCGAAGGCCCGTGAGACCCCCGGGCTGACCTTCCTCCCCGAGATGAACGCCTGGCTGGTCTCCAGGGACGCCGACGTGCGCGAGGTGCTGCGCGGTCCGGAGGTCTTCTCCTCGGCCAACGCGCTGCGCGGCGACTTCGTCCCCGAGCCGTCCGTGCTCGCCGAACTCGGCAAGGGCGTCGGCGGCGCGCCCGTCGTGGTCACCTCCGACGGGGCGGCGCACCAGCGCTACCGGGCCCCGCTCGTCCGGGGGCTGTCACCCGCCCGGATCGCCTCGGTCGTGCCGTTCATCCGGGAACGCGCCGAGTCGCTCGTGGACGCCTTCGCCCCGTCGGGCCGGATCGAGCTGGCCGGCGCGTACGCCAGGAGGCTCCCCGGGGAGGTGATCGGGCACCTGCTGGGCCTCGACCCCGAGCACGTGCCCCTGGCGGTGGAGACCGGCTACCGCGCCGAGGAGCTGTTCTTCCTCCCGGTCGGGGAGGAGGGGCGGATCGCCGCGGCCCGCGAGGTCGTCGCCCTGCAGCATCTGCTCGACGAGTACGCGCGAAGCCGCCGGGAGGACCCCCGCGACGACCTGTGCACCGAGATGGTCCAGGCGCTCGCGCCGGGCACCGGGCCGCTGACGCGGGAGCAGCGGGCGGAGCTGGTGTCGAACCTGCAGAACCTGCTGATCGCCGGCCACCTGACCACGACGGCTCTGATCTGTTCCGCGGTCCTGCATTTGCTGCGGCGACCGGAGCAGTGGGAGCTGCTGTGCGCCCGGCCCGAACTGATCCCCGACGCGGTCGAGGAGGCCGCCCGGCACGACGCCCCCGTCCAGGCGTTCCGCCGCGTCACCACCCGGCCCGTGACGCTCGCCGGCACCGACCTGCCCGAAGGCGCCACCGTGCTGGTCGCGTACGGCTCCGCCAACAGGGACGAGGCCAGGCACGATCGGCCCGGCGACTTCGACGTCACCCGGCGCGCCCGGCGCCATCTCGCCTTCGGGCACGGCGTGCACTCCTGCCCGGGGGCGCAGCTCGCCCGCGAACAGGTGCGGATCACGCTGGAGATCCTGACCCGGCGGCTGCCCGGGCTGCGGCTCGCGGCCGACCGGCCGGTCGTCATGGCCCCCACGCTCATCCACAGGGGCCCGGAGGAGCTGTGGCTCACCTGGTGATGTTCCTCAGGCGAGCCAGTCCAGCCACTCGCCGTGCGGCCCGGCCATCGCGAGCGGCTCCCCGTCGAGCGCGGGCAGGAACGCCAGCCGCCTTTGTGGCAGGTCGGCCGTCAGCTTCGGAAGCAGGGAGGGCAGCCGGGGCGAGCCCTCGTTGGAGATCCACCGCACGGGCCGGTTACGTACGAGCGCAACGAAGCGGTCCCGCGCCTCGGCGTCGAGGTAGGGCATGACCGCGCTGTGGAAGACGACGACCGTCGCCCCGGCGGGCGCGGCGGCGACGAGATCGGGCAGAGCCGCCGCGGCGTCCCCGCGCACCAGACGCGGCGGGTCCTGCCTCGCCATCCGCACCGCCCCGCGCAGCCGCGCGAGCCGGTCCCGCTGTTCCGGCCAGACGAGGCACTCCAGCCAGCGCACCGCCTCGTCGTCGCGTACGTCGATGGGATCGAGGTCCAGCCCGGCCCGCCACACGACCTCGGGGAGGCGCTGCGGCACCGGCACCTTCCCGTTCGTCCGGCAAGTGAGCAGGACCGGGCTTTCGGCCGGCCCGATCTCGGGCCCGTCGTCGTACCGGTAGCGGTAGCGGTCCGGGTAGAGGCACAGCCCCGCCGAAGCGCCCACCTCCACCAGGGCCAGCGGCTGCGGCAGCGTCGCCAGCACCGGCAGCAGGCTCGCGCACCGGCCCGCCTCGTTGGTCTGCGTCCTCCGGGCGAGCATCGTCTCCCGCACCTCGGCCCAGTGGCTCACGGTCCACTCCCGGAAGCGGCCGAACTCGTCGTACGGCCCCCCGAGGAAGCGTACGGCGGCCAGCAGCAGGTTCGGCTGCCGTTTCGGCTCCGGCAGGCCGTCGATCAGTTCGAGCAGCCCGGCGTCGGCGGCGATCCCGAGGGCGAGCGCCTCGTAGGCGGGGCTGTGCCCTCTGACCTCCCGCTCCGCGAAGTATCGGTACCACTCCGCCGTCTCCATGCCGCCTCCCCGAGGAACGCCGAAGACCCCATCAAATCAGCCCGAACCCAGGCCCGCGCGGGCAGCTACTGCTGGGCGACCTCGATCTTCTGCCCGCTTTCTCTCTCGATGACGGTCCGCCCGTTCAAGGGAGCACGAAGATGTAGCCGCACATCGAAGCGGCGTCCATTGTCGGGCAGTTGTATCGTCCCCCAGGACAGCAGGGGCGCACAGGGATTGCTCATCCGGACGCCGATTGTCACCTGAGAGGGCGACTCCCGCACTTCCGTGTCCGTCACTTCCCAGCAGAAGCGGCCGTCGTCGTTCTCGGACTTGTAGACGATGAACGTCGCGGTCAGCGTCTGCCCATCGGGTGACGGCGTTACCCAGGCGATCGTCTGCCAGTGTGCTTTGCGGACATTCGCCGTCATGGCAAGCGCCGCAAATAACAGCAAGGCGGCAGACAGAGCCACGATACCGAGCTTCTTGCGCATGATCGGGTGCATGACGAGCCTTACTGGCGGCGAGCGCCATCCGGGGGACGGCAGTAGGACAGAAAGTGCGAGCTACCGGGCCTTCCTGAGGTGCCTTGATGCCGGAGTTGCGGCTTACCGACCGGAGGGCATCTGCAACAAGCAGGCGGTTACGACCCATCGGGTGATCGGTAGATCCGAACACGCTGATGATGGACGTTCTCCAGAACAGTCCGCCCATCAAGCGGCTGCTTCAAGTGAAGTTTGACGCGCCGCACGTAACCCATAGCGATGGTCGGCTTGGATGGGCGCGGACAGTCATCTTGCACCCGAACGCCAATAATCACCTGCGACGCCGACTCCTCTATTTCCCTTTCGACGACTCGCTGGCATTGCTCCTTATCGCTCTCCGGCCTCTTGAAGGTTAAATCCACGGTTAATGCCCGCCCGCCTTCAGACAGCATCGCTGACGGTATGTCCTGCCATTCAAGTCCACCGCAGGCCGTTGCAGCTAAAGCGGTGGATCCCACAAGGAGGGCGAAGGTCATTTTCTTGCGAGCGGACATAACCATGAATTTATCATGACGTCGCCGCCGAACACTCGGCGAGCGTCCAGGATATCGCTGTAGTTAAGCGTACATACAGGTCCCCAATAACCGCCGCCGCTAGTGATTTCCTTGGCGATTGTCGTGAGACCGAGTAGCTGGAGTCCATCGTCGGGATGGCAGCTGTAGTGGTCGGTGGCGGCGGCGATGTCGGTCCAGCCGATCAGGCGGGGCCCCGGCGGGAGGCTGGTGACGGCGTCCGGGCCATCACCATGAGCATCTCGACGAGATCGGCGCCCTTGGCGGTGAGGTGGTACTCGTAGCGGGGGCGGGCGTCGTAGGGCAGCCGCTCGAGCACACCCTGTTCGACCAGGCGGTCGAGCCGCTCGGTGAGCACCTTGCGGGAGATCCCCAGGTCGGCCTGGATGTGGTCGAAGCGGCACACCCCGGCCCACACGTCGCGCAGGATCAGCGGCGACCAGGGCTCGCCGATCACGTCCGAGGTACGCGCGATGGAACACGCCATCTCCCCGAACCGCGTTCGCTGCATGGCAGCAATCCAGCAAGTGGGGTTCCCTTACGGAACCTCGGGTGCTACCTTTCTCAGCGTCTCTTAAAGAAACCTCGAAAGGGATCCGATGGCATTCATAAGGCGCTTCGACCACGTCGGCATCACCGTCGCCGACCTCGACGCCGTGACAGCGTTCTTCGTCAGCCTCGGTCTGGAGGCCGATCGGAAGATGGCCGTCGAAGGCGAGTTCCTGGACACAGTGATCGGCATGACCGACGCCCGCACCGAGATCGTCATGCTGCGAGCGCCCGGCGGAGGCACGACGCTGGAGCTCTCGAGCTTCACACGGCCGGACCACCTCCCGGGTTCGCCTGCCGCGCCGGCCAACGAGCTGGGCCTGCGCAACGTCGCCTTCGAGGTGCACGACCTCCACGCCGCAGTCGACCACGCCGCAGCCGACGGCTACGGCCTGGTCGGAGGCATCGGCGAATACGAAGGCGTGTGGCGGATGGCCTACGTCCGCGGGCCCGAAGGAATCATCGTCTCGTTGGCCGAGCGCATCGAGAAGTAAGGAGACATCATGAGCACGACCGTGACCGACGAACAGATTCGGGCTCTGGCCGCGACCGCGAAGCCCTACAGCCTGGCGCTCCTTCAGTGGGGGCCGGAGCGGACCATGGACGGCGCGGACGCAATCGAACTCGAACACCAGCGACGCATGGTATCGCTGCGCGCCGAGGGGGTGATCGCGATCCTGTGCCCGGTCGCCTCCGACACCGTGGCCGGAGTCGCGATCATGACCGTGCCGGCCGAAGAGGCCGCGGAGATCATGGCCGGGGACCCCTGCGTTCGAGCCGGGATGATGCGCTGCGAGGTGCACCCGTGCCACGGCTTCCCCGGAGACGCCCTCCAATGATCATCAGGGGTCGCGTTCGTCATCTCACCCCGTCACCACGGGTCTCAGGCCGGTCGGTCCCAGGCCCACAGGCGCTCGCCGTCCTCGAAATGATCGGTGGGCAGCAGGCCGATCCGGCCGGCCACCGTCATGGACGCCTGGTGATCGGGGTGGATGTGGGCCTCGATGCGGGCGGCACCGCGCGTACGCAGCCATCCGGCCAGGGCCGCCGCGGCCTCCGAGGCGTACCCGCGGCCCTGCCACGCGGTTCCCACGACCCACGCGACCTCGGCCCGCCGCCCCTCGTCCTCCACGGTCGCCTGGACGTAGCCGACCGCCCGCCCGTCCGTGTGGCGGCGGATGATCCAGTTGAGCCACTCCTGCCGCCCGTCCGGAGAGCAGCGGGCTTCGAGCGCGGCGTACCGGGCGCGTAGTTCGAGCAGGGTGGGCGCGGCTCCGCCGATGAAGGCGTACAGTTCCTCCCCCGCCAGCACCTCCGCCATCTCGTCCGCGTCCTGCACGGTCAGCGGCCACAGAGTGAGCCGCGCCGCCGAGATGGTCTCCATACGCCGAAGTCTCCCCCGTCCCGGCCCGTACGCCCAACGGCTTTTCGCGGGCGGCCGGATAACCGATCGATTCCTGGCGGGCACGACGGACATCATGGCGGGCATGAAGCACCGCAAGGGTTCCGAGCGCGCCCGCCGGGAGGCGCTCGTCGAGCTGCACGGCTCGCTGGACCGCCGCTACCGGCCGGAGGACGTCGCCGAACTGGTCCTCCAGGCGCTGGACGGACGGCTGTCGGGCCGCGAGCGCCTCGTACTGGGCCGTGCCGCGCGGCACTCCTCGCGCGGCTCCGCGTGGTTCACCTCAATGTCGAGCGACTACGCGCGTCCCGTCGGCGGAGCGCGTCAGGTGGCGACGGCGGCCCGGCTGTTCGGCGGTCCGGCGGAGGCGGACCCCGACGACCCCGAGTCCCTGCTGGCGTACGCGAGCACGGTCGGGCGCTCCATCGCGTGGACGCCCGGCCGGACCGATTTCCTGGCCGACCGGCTCAACCGCGAGGCTCGGGAGGCCGCCGGGATGGACCTGTCGAAGCGGCAGTACAACCGCCGGTTCCGCATGCTGCGCCGCATCGCCGCGAAAGCGGGCACACTCGAGGTCGAGCGGGACAAGCGGCGGCTGCTGCTGATCGGTGTCACCGGCTTCGGCGCGGAAATTCCTCTGGAGAGGTTCGTCGCGGACCCGGACGCCGCCTGCTTCGTCGCGTACTACACCGCGCGCCGCAAGCTGCGCCGCGAGTTCAGTCTCTCCGGGCGGGACAATCCCTTCGACGAGATCGCGGAGGTCCTGCTCCGCCGATGCGGAGACGATGCGGACTGGTGGATGATCGCGCAGGTCCGGCCCACACCCGACGTGCTGGACCGCCTCACCGACGGGGAGCGGGGACGGCTGCTCGGTCAGTGGTCCGCGGTGATGCGGCACAGTGCCCGACTCCTGGGACGGCGCTGGCGGGCGACCACTGACCGGGCGGCGATGGTCGTCCGGCTCGGCGACGACTCCAGCACGTGGAACTCTCTGGCGGGCGCCTACAACGCGGCCCGCGCCGGGTGGCTCGCGTGCCTCGCCTCGCTGAACGCTCTGGAGTTGCTGGACGCGTCCTGCCCCGGCAAGGCGATGCGGCTGATGGCCGCGGACCTGGCGGCCTGGCACCGCTCGACCGGCGGCGACGTCGATCCCGGCACCCGCGTGTGGGCCGCGCTGCCGCCGCCCTGGGAGGTGCTGGACGGCACGGCGTCCTGTACCCGTGCGGACGTCGAGGCGGCCTGCCGTACGGCGGGGCTCGACCCGGAGAAGTCGGGCTGGACCGCGCCCGCGCCCAAGCGCCGTGTCGCGGTGTTCCGGCCCACCCCCGAGCTGGTGCACGGGGTCGCCGTCGCCGATCCGGTGTGGGCGGCCCTGCTGCGCCGCGCCGGGGTGTTCAGCGGCGGGCCCCTCAGGCCCGACCTGGCTCCGGAGGCCCTGCACGGGCTTCAGAGCGGCGTCGTGATCGGTGACCTGCCCTCCGCCGTGGAGACGGATTAATCCGTGGCGCGGCCGGGAACGGTCGAGCAGACTGGAACCCGGCCCGCCGTAGTTCAGAGGTAGAACGCCCGGCTCTTCATCCGGGTGGGCGCCGGTTCGAGCCCGGCCGGCGGTGCCCACACGATGGAGCGGCCTCGTCGTAGCTCAGCGGTAGAGCGCCCGGCTCGGGCCCGGGTGGGCGCCGGTTCGAGCCCGGCCGGCGGGGACCTCCATAACGTGGATCATGGTGATATGGCCGAAACCGTGGAGACGCTCGTCGCCAGGGCCGCACCGGGCCATCAGTACGTGCTGTGGGACCTGTGGGAGGCCCTGTTCCTGGCAGCGGCCGATCGCGAGCACGCCGAACACGCTGTCGACGCCCTGGCCGCGGCCCCGCTCCGGCTGTGGCCCGAACTCGACCTCGCGCGGCGTCGCGGCTGGTACTCCGCCCTCACGGACGTGGCGGCACCCGTGCCGGACACCCCGCTCGCCGTGCTGGCGGCGGCCTGCGCCTACGACGGTCACGAGCGGGAGCGCGCCGTCCGGCATCCCGCCATGCGCCACGACCCGCGGCTGCTGCCGATCCTGGTGATCCGGGCCGCCGACTGGGTGGCCGAGGTGCGGTCGGCGGCGGCGGACGTCCTGGACCAGGTGCTCGCGGCGCCCACCGCCGCCGTCCTGGAGACCGTCGCGCCGGTCGCCGTACGGCTCGGGGGACGGCGGCGCGGCGAAGCGGTCGTCCATAGGGTGCGTGACGCGATCACGCGGACGAGCGACGAGGTCCTCACGGCCCTGCGGAGCAGTGCCGACATCCCCACGCGCCGGTTCGCCTACCGGGCCTGCCTCGACGGCGGTCGTCTCGGCGAGGCGGACCTGATTCACGCGGCGCAGCACGAGGACGACATGACCTGCCGGACACTGTGCGCGGAGGCGGTCGCCGGACTGGACCGGCCCGACCTGCTTCGGTGGCTGCTGGCGAACCGGGCGGCGCGGGTGCGCGCCACGGCGCTGACCGCCCTGGTGCGGCTAGGCGCACCGGAGCACGGGGAGCGAATGCTCGGCGACGGCTCCTCGGTGGTGCGGCTGACCGCGCAGTGGGCGGTCCGGCGGGCGGGCGGCGACCCGGCGGAGTTCTACCGGCGGCGTCTGGCGGCCCGGCCCCGACGCGGCGCCAGGGACCTGGTCGCCGGGCTGGGTGAGTGCGGCACTCCCGCCGACGCCCGGATCGTCCTGCCGTACCTGGCCGACGAGAGCCCCCGCGTGCGGGCGGAGGCCGTACGCGCCGCGTGCCGCCTGGGAGCGCGGGTCGACCTCGCCGCGATGCTCGTCGATCCCGCGCCGGTCGTCGTCCGCCACGCCGCCGAGGCGCTGCGCGACGCACCCCCGCCCGAGGACCGGCTGTGGCCGTTGCTCGACGGCGGGCGTCCCCCGCACGTACGACAGGCGGCCCGCCGGCTGCTCGCCGGGGCGGACAGATGGAGTCGGCTCAAGGCCGACCTGATTCTCCTGACCGGGTCGGACGAGTCGCTCCGCGCGCGGGCCCGGGCCGGTGTGGACGACTGGCTCACCCGGCAGGCGGCCACCGCGTACGCGGGACCATCCGAGCCGCTCTGCGACGAACTGGCGGCGCTGGTTCAGGAGGCGTACGACGCGCTGGGTGAGCGGACCGCGCGTGCCCTCACCTGGCACCTGCGAACGGCCTGCGGTCCATAGTGCAAGATCGATAAGGTACGCGGGTGATCGGACCCCGGTGGGCGCGTGTCGTACGACCGGCGCTCGTGGCCGCGCTCCTGATGGCGGGGCTCGTGGGCGAGCCGGACCTCATGGAGGAGACGGTGACGTGCTCCTCCATGTCCATGGGCGACACCGTGTCGCTGTCCTGCGACGATCCCGAGTTCGAGGCCGAGATGAAGGCCAACGCGCTCACCGCCGAGGAGGCGAAGGCCATCGGCTGCCCGCCGATCCGGTGGGAAGACGACGGGACCGCGACGGGAAGCGAGGAGCCGCAGGAACCGGTCTTCGTGGGCGACGAGCCCACGTACGTCCCCCGTACGCCCGATCCGGCGATCGCCGCGCGGGTGAACCAGGCGTGGGACCGGATCGAACGCTGGCTGGGCGCGCACGCTTCGGCCACGCTGCGGAAGCTCGAGTTCGGCGCCGGCCCGCAGGCCCTCGCCGGGTGGGAGGCCAATCACGGCCGCCGCCTGCCCGACGACCTGTACGCCTCCTACCTGCGCCATGACGGCGCCGACGGCAACCTGGGAGAAGGGTTCCAGCTCCCCCCGTCGTACGGCCTGCTCGGTCTGTTCGACATCGACTCCTTCAACTGGAGCAACTGCCAGGACCTGGTGATGGAGGGTGACCTGGACGCGGCCGACCCCGAGGACGGGCGGTGGCACGGCAGCTTCCTGTCCATCGGGAGCGACGGCCGCGGCCGGGAGCTGTTCGTCGAGCCGCGTACGGGCCGCGTGGGCGAGGCCACGTCGGAGGAGAAACTGGAGTACGACGGCCCGATGGGCTGGCCGTCGCATGTCGCGATGCTGGAGGCGCTGGCCGGCGCGCTGGAGCGGGGTGCGGCGCTGCGCGACTGGTATCCGGTCGTCACGGCGGGCTGCGAGCTGCGCTGGGCCGAGGACCCGGCCCCCGTGCGGCCGGGCTGCGCCGGCGGCCCCCGGCCGTCCCCCAGCCCCACGCCCACGGTGGAGCCGACCCCGGAGAAGCCGACGGCCGAGGAGCTGCGGGCCGGCGGGTGCCTGCCGCCCCGCCGTACGCCGCGGGTGCGTATGCCGGGGCCGCGTGCCATCGCCGAGGTGAACGCGGTGTGGCGGCGCGTCGAGCGGTGGCTGGCGCGAAAAGCCCCCGTCACGTTCAAGCGGCTCCGGCCACCGGCCCGCCCCCTGGACATCGCCGGGTCGGAGGCGGCGATGGGGCTGCGCTTCCCTGACGACCTGCGCGCCTCGCTGCTGCGGCACGACGGCGCCGGCTCGCTGGGGTTCGGCCCCGCGCCCTTCTACGAGCTGATGTCCGCCAAGCACATCCACTCCGAGTGGAAGATGCTGTGCGACATCGGCGGCGACTCGCTCGGCTACTGGTGGAGCGGCGACCTCATCCCCTTCGCCTACGCCATCGACGGCGGAAACCTCTTCGTCGACACCCGCACCGGGAAGACGGGTGAGTTCTTCAACGAGGAGGGGCTCACGCTGGAGGGCGACGTGGTGTGGCCGTCCTACCTGGCGCTGCTGAAGGCCACCACGAGGTCGCTGGAGACCGGCAGGCCGATCCGCGGCTGGCGGCCGAAGGTCGTCAAGGGCGAGCTGGAGTGGGAGAGCACCACCCGGCGGTAGCCGCGATCACGCCAGCCGGGCGGCGATCCCGTCGAGGACGAAGTCGAGCCCGATCACGAAGCGTTCCTCCGGCGTGGGACCGGCCGGATGGGTGAGCCATTCCGTGAGGTGGGGCAGGCCGCCGTCGGCGGCGGCCAGTTCGCGGAGCGTCGCGATGGCGGCGTACCGCCGGGCGTCGTCGTCCAGGCCGTGGCGCCGCTCCAGACGAGCCTCCTCGCTCTCCTGCAGGGCGCTGCCGAGAACGTGCCGATCGATCAGCGCCGCATAGGTCATGGCGTCACCGACGGTCGCCCCCCGCCGTACGAGGACGGTGAGCATGAACTCCAGTCGCCGCATCATGTGCGGGCCGGCCGGAGGGCGGGCGTGGACCAGCACGGCGAACCAGGGGTGCCGCGATGTCATCCGCCGGGTTTCCAGGGCGAGCGTACGCAGATCGCCGCGCCAGTCGTCACCGGGCTCCCCGGGGAGCGGGATCTCGGCCGTGGCCGCGTCGAGCATGAGGTCGAACAGGCCCTCCTTGCTGTGCACGTGCCGATAGAGCGCCATCGGCGAGTACGGCCCGAGGCGGGCGGCGACCGCCTTCATCGTCAGGCCGTCGAGTCCGGCCTCGTCGGCCACGCGGATCGCCGCCGCCGTGATCTTCTCTCGGTCCAGCCCGCGCCGGCGCGGCGGCTGCTGGGTCCAGATCAGCGGGAACGCGTTCGTCTCTCCCTCGCCCACGGCACAAGTTTACGCTATAAGCTGTGTGTATACGACATAAACTTCCCAAGGTACGGAGGTACTGATGACGCAGGCGACCGACGCGTACGAACCGCCGGGGATCCGGCTGGGCATCGTGAGGGGCGTCAGCTACGGCCTGTTCGGCCCGCCCGGCACGTTCGTCCCCCAGGCCCGATCACTGGGGGCCGGGATCGTGCGGGCGTACGTGTACTGGAGTCAGGTCGAGCCCGAGCCGGGCCGCTACCGCTGGGACGTGGTCGACGCGTTGCTCGGCCAGCTCGACGGCGACGAGGAGGTGTGGATCACGCTGTGCTCCAGCTCCCCGTGGGCCACCCGGACACCGACCGACTTCCTGCCGCCCTCCCCCGCGCACGACCTGAACGCCTACGCCGAGTTCGTACGCCGGGTGGTGCGCCGCTGCGCCGGGCGGGTGCACTACTGGCAGTGCGACAACGAGCCGAGCAACACCGACCTGCTGTGGGCGGGGACCGCCGACGAGTACGTCGCGCAGCTGAGGGTCATGTACGCCGCGGTCAAGGAGGCCGACCCCGCGGCCGCCGTGGTGCTCGGCGGGTGCGGATACGACGTGCTCGGCAGCGAGGCGGGAAGCGAGCCGTGGCGCTTCTTCGCGCAGGTGCTGTCCGGCGGCCGAGACGCCTTCGACCTGTTCGACGTGCACCTGTACGGCGACACCGCCGCGGTCCCCGCCCACATCGAGGCCGTGCGGGAGCTGATGCGGGCGCACGGCTGTCTCAGGCCGGTGGTGGTGGGCGAGTACGGCGCGCCCGTGCCGTTCGAGTTCCCCGACGCCCAGGCCGTCATGTACGAGATGTTCGCCGAGGCCTTCGCCGAGGGTGCGCACGTGCAGAGCACCGGCGAACTGGCCGCCAGGGCGCGGCAGGACACCCCCGAGCGACGAGCGATGGCCGCGTTGTACGCGCGGATGCCGCAGTTGCCGCCCCGGCTGCGGATGTTCATGGAGGGGTGCCCGCCCGAGCTCGAGGCCAGACGACACCGGATCAACTGCCGCCAGCTCGTCACATGCACCCTGCAGGCGCTCGCCGCCGGGGTCCGCCGCACTCTCTACTGGAACCTCGCGCCCGAGGTCCCCGGACCGGCCGACCCGCTGCAGATCATGCATCTGATGTTCGGCAAGCTCGCCATGCTCGGCTACCGGGACGGCGAACTCGCCGTCCGGCATCCGGCGGCGGACACCTTCGCCCTGCTCGCCGCGCAGCTCGCGGGGGCCCGCCGGGTGACCCGCGTCCAGTGCGCCGACCCGCCCGGCCTGTACGCGTTCGAGGTCGAGCGTGCCGGACGGGGGCCGCTACTCGTGCTGTGGGACCCGCGCGACATGGTCGATGGGGAGGACGAGCCGCCCGTGCCCGTCTCCTGGCCCTGGCCCGCCTCCACCGCGACGGCCGTGGACGCGTTCGGCGAGCCGCTCGCCGTCGAGGTCCGCGACCGGCGGCTGCTCGTGGCCGTTTCCGGCACGCCGGTGTTCATCAGCCCCGTCGTCAGCCCAGGGACCTGATCGGATCACCTCGTGATCGGGGCGACGTATGAACAGGGTGGCGGGCGGTCCCGGCTCCGGGCCGCGCAGCCGCCCTGTCAGGCGCCGGGCCGCCTCCGCGCTGAAGCTCGCCGGGGAGCAGTCAAAGGTTCACGGCGTTTTTGACCCTCGGGAACCACCTCTGTCACACAGCAGGACCAAGGTGATGTCGATCGCATAAAGGGATCTTGTCGGCATACGGGCACGCATGGAGATTTGCGGGGAATTCCTCACCCCCCTCTGGAGGCTCTCCGTGCTGTTACGAGCAGCCATCGCCGCGGTCGCCGTGACCGCGATCGGCGCGGTTCCTGCCCACGCGGCCACCGGCCCGGCCATCACCGTCGACCAGGGACGCACCCAGCCGGTCTTCTCCTACGCCGACGCCGTTCGCGAGCACGTCTACGTCGAGTCGAGCGTCGACAGCGACTCCGACGGCCGCCTCGACCGGGTCAGGGTCGACATCATCAGGCCCAGAGAGTCGGGGCCCGGGCTCAAGGTGCCGACGATCATCGACGAGAGCCCCTACTACGACAACTCCGGGCGCGGCAACGAGTCCGAGCGCAAGCTGTACGACGTGGCGGGCGAGCCCGCCAAGTTCCCGCTGTTCTACGACAACTACTTCGTACCGCGCGGGTACGCCGTCCTCAACGTCGACATGGTCGGCACCACGAAGTCCGACGGCTGCCCGGACGTGGGCGGCAAGGCGGACGTGCTGGGCGGCAAGGCGGTCGTCGACTGGCTGAACGGCCGCGCCCCCGCCTACCACGACGACGGCTCCCCCGCGGTGGCCGACTGGAGCACCGGCAAGGTCGGCATGATCGGCAAGTCGTACGACGGAACGCTGGCCAACGCGGTCGCGGCGACCGGGGTGCAGGGCCTGGAGACGATCGTCCCGATCTCCGCCATCAGCTCCTGGTACAAGTACCAGCGCTCCAACGGCGTCATCTACAACTACAACTACATGTCGTACCTGTCCCGGGTGATCGACACCGACCCGGCCGCCAAGTGCGCGGCGAAGCGGGCTCAGCTGGACGCCGACGCCGACGACGCCACGGGGAACTACAACGGCTTCTGGGCCGAGCGCGACTACGTCGCCGGGTCGCTCGGCGACGCGTCGAAGGTGCACGCCAGCGTCTTCGTCGTGCACACGGTCAACGACCTGAACGTCAAGCCCGACAACTTCTCGGTGTGGTGGCAGGCTCTCGCCGACCGGAACGTGCCGCGCAAGATCTGGATCGGTCAGTATCAGCACGTGGACCCCTTCGACTTCGAGGGGCGCCGCGACCTGTGGGTCGACACGCTGCACCGCTGGTTCGACCACTGGCTGCTCGGCGTGGACAACGGGATCATGCGGGAGCCGCGCGCCGACGTGCAGGTCGGCCCGGCCGAGTGGATCACGCAGCGCGACTGGCCCGCGCCGCTCGCCCGTAAGGTCGCCCTCCGCCCGGCCGCCGACGGTTCGCTCGGCCTGCTCCCCGCCAGGAAGGGTGAGACGGCCGCCTTCACCGACACCCGCCAGTCCGAGGACGCGATGGTCGCCGACGTCGGCACGGCGGCGCCGGGCAGGGTGGCCTTCACCACCGGCGAGCTGCCGATGAACCTGCGCATGTCCGGCACACCCGAGGTGGACCTGCGGATCTCGCTCGACAAGCCGACCTCGAACCTGACCGCGCTCCTGGTCGACTTCGGCGAGGACACCCGGGTCGACTGGCGTCTCGGCCAGGGCATCACCACCCTCGCCGAGGAGGACTGCCACGGCGACAGCACCGCCTCCGACGACGCTTGCTACAGGAAGGTCGCCGCCAACCTGGCCACCAGGCCCCTGGAGGTCGTGGCCCGCGGCTGGATCGACGCGCAGAACCGCGGCTCCCTCACCGAGCCGTCGCCGCTGACCCCCGGGACGTACGCACAGGTCACGTGGAAGACCCTGCCGCAGGAGTACACGTTCAAGAAGGGCCACAGGATCGGCCTGGTGATCGCCGGGACCGACTCCACCTACAGCCGTGAGCAGGCCACCGGCGCGAACGTCACCGTCGATCTCAGGAAGAGCAGCGTCTCGCTTCCGCTGGACCTGGTCGGCGCGCTGATCGACCTGCCGAAGGGCCACAAGGACTGGCACGGCCCGAAGCAGGTGCGGCTGCCGGTGCCGGAGATCAAGCTCTACTGATCCCCTGACCGTCCGGTGACGCGGCGCCGGGACCCCCGTCCCGGCGCCGCGTCCGAGCAAGCCGCAGTCCGGCCTGGCCTACGGGAGCCTGCGTTTCCACGTGCGTGGCGAGGGGCCGACCGGCCGGCCGGAGGAGGACCCGCGCTGCCTGTCCTGGGGGGTGCAGCGTTTCGGCGGGACGAGCGTCCTCGTCGGGGCCATCGCCGAACTGTAGGCGCCGGTCGCCGCGCGGCGGGCGTTTGGACCTGGTCTGGTCGGCAACCTGGTAGATCCAGGGTCAAGCCGACGGGAGAGCTCACCGTGCGTTTCCACGCCGACCTGCACATGCACTCCAGGTACGCCTACGCGTGCAGCAAGAACAGCGACCTGGAGCAGCTGACCTGGTGGGCCCGGCGCAAGGGCGTCACGCTCATGGGCACGGGCGACTTCACCCACCCGGCCTGGCTGGACCGGCTGCGTACGGCTCTCGTACCGGCCGAGCCGGGACTTTTCCGGCTGCGCGACGACCTCGACCGCGAGGTCGCGGCGACGCTGCCGGGCAGCGTGGCCGCCGCCCCCGTGCGGTACATGCTGTCGGTGGAGATCTCCACCGTCTACTCCCAGGGCGGCCGGTCCCGGAAGATCCACCACCTCGTCTACCTGCCCGGATTCGACCAGGTCGAGGAGTTCGACCGCGGCCTCGCCAAGGTCGCCGACCTCAGCGTGGACGGCCGGCCCACCGTACGCATGAGCTCCCGCGACCTGCTGGAGGCCGTCCTGGCCTGCGGCGAGGGCGCCTACCTGGTGCCGGCGCACGTCTGGACGCCGTGGTTCGGCGTGCTCGGCTCGAAATCGGGATTCGACAGCATCGAGGAGTGCTTCGGCGACCTCACCGAGCACGTCTTCGCGCTGGAGACCGGGCTGTCCGCCGACCCCGCCATGATGTGGCAGGTCTCCGGCCTCGACGGATATCGGCTGGTCAGCTACTCGGACGCCCACTCGCCGCCCATCGTCGGCCGCGAGACCACCGTCTTCGAAACCGACCTGGACTACTTCGCGATCGAGCGGGCCCTGCGCACCGGCGCCGGCGTGTGCGGCACGACCGAGTTCTTCCCCGAGGCGGGCAAGTACCACGTCGACGGCCACCGCAAGTGCGGCGTGCGGCTCGACCCTGAGGAGACGCGCAAGCTCGGCGGCCTCTGCCCGGTGTGCGGCAGGAAGCTCACGGTCGGCGTCCTGAGCAGGGTCGAGGACCTCGCGGACCGCCCGGCGGGCAGGAGTCCGCGCGGCGCGGCGGGCTTCCGCAACCTCGTTCCGCTCCCGGATCTCGTGGCCGAGACCCTGGGGGTGGGCCCGAAGAGCAAGAAGGTGAGCGCCGAGACCGACAGGCTCGTGACCGCGCTCGGGCCCGAGCTCGCGATACTCGGCGACCTCCCCCTCGACGACATCGCCGCCCACTCGCCTCGGCTCGCCGAGGCGATCGGCCGCCTGCGGAATGGCGAAGTGACGAAGGACCCCGGCTACGACGGCGAGTTCGGCCAGATCCGCGCCCTCGACCCGACGGCTTCCCAACCGGGCCGGGGTCAGAGGTAGGTGATGCCGGTCAGCGCCTCGGCGGCGGTCCACAGGCGCCGCCCGACGCCGGGGTCGGCCGCCTCCACGCTGGGGCGGACCTCCACGACCCGGCCGCGCATCTCCAGGAAGCCGGACGGTCCGAAGAACTGACCGCCGCGCACGCCGGGCGCGGTCGCGGCGAAGAGCTGGGGCAGCGCCCCCCGCTCGGCCGGCTGCGTCACCAGCAGCCCGCCTCGGGCGAAGATCCGCCCGATCCGGCCGCGGTGCTCCCAGGCCCGGGGGGTGAGGTTGCTCCTGGACAGCCCGGGGTGGGCGACGACGCTGACGACCGGTGAGCCCGCGGCGCGCAGGCGGCGGTCGAGTTCGAGGCCGAAGACGGTGGTGGCGAGCTTGGAGCGGCCGTACGCCCGGCTGGCGTTGAAGTCGCGCCGCGACATCAGGTCGTCGAAGTCGAGGTGGGCGTTCTTGTGGGTGATCGAGCTGAGACTGACGACCCGTGCGGCGTCCGCCCGGCCGAGGGTGTCGAGCAGCAGGCCGGTGAGGGCGAAGTGGCCCAGCATGTTGGTGCCGAGCTGGAGCTCGAACCCGTCGGCCGTCGTGCGAACGGGGCCGAGGAGGACCACGCCGGCGTTGTTGACCAGCAGATCGATCGCCGGGAAGTCGGCGGTCAGATCCTTCGCGAACGCGTGCACCGACGCGAGCGAGGCCAGGTCGAGCTCACGCACCTCGATCTCGGCCCGTGGCGCGGAGCGCCGGATCGCCTCGGCCTCCCGCTCGGCGGCGACGGTGTTGCGTACGGCCATCACGACGTGCGCGCCGTGCCGGGCGAGTTCGGTCGCGGTGACCAGGCCGAGTCCCGAGTTCGCGCCGGTGACGACGGCGACCCGGCCGTGCTGGTCGGGGATGTGGCTGGCGTTCCATTCGGTCATGGCGACGACGCTAGGACGGAGTCACCGGAATTCGGTCGCACGCGTCTGCCTGGGAACACCAGACCTACCTTCGGCGCGGACCGCACCGGCAGACTGTCGTCATGGCCATCGACCATCCGTACGCCCGTGAACTCGGTGACTTCCTGCGTGCCCGGCGCGGCCGGTTGCGTCCGCAGGACGTCGGCCTTGAACCGGGGCCCCGGCGCAAGGTGGCCGGCCTGCGGCGCGAGGAGGTCGCGCTGCTGGCCGGGCTGAGCACCGATTACTACCAGCGCATGGAGCAGGGCCGTGAGGTGCGGCCCTCCGACGAGGTGCTCGACGCCATCGCCTCCGCGCTGGACCTCGGCGACGAGGAACGCCGGCACCTGTTCACCCTCGCCCGGGCGGCACGGCGGCCGGCGGCCGTCCGCACGCGCCGGGCCCCGGAACGCGTGCCGGACAGCACCCGGCGCCTGCTGCACGTCATGAGCACTCCCGCGGTCGTGCTCGGCCGGCACCTCGACGTGCTCGCGTGGAACACGCTCGCCGAGGCGCTGCTCGGCGATCCGGCCACCCTGCCGCCAGGGCGGCGGAACATGCTCATGGCGCTGTTCGAGGATCCCGGGACCCGCGCGCGCTGCCCCGACTGGGAGACCACCGCCCTGCAGTACATCGGCATGCTGCGGGCCGCCGTCGCGACCGACCCCACCCACCCTCGCGCCACGGCGATCATCGGCGAGCTGAGCATCCGCAGCGCGGACTTCCGCCGGCTCTGGGCCCGGCACGAGGTGCGTGAGACGGTCCACGGGACGAAGCTGTTCCGGCACCCTCAGGTCGGTGACCTCACCCTCGACTGGGACGTCTATCCCCTGCCCGGCAATCCCGGACCTGTCCTGCTCGTCTACACGGCCGAGCCCGGCACCGCCGACGACGAACGAATCCGGCTGCTCGCGTCCCTGCACGCCACCCGGGTAGCGCGGAAGGTCCAGGCCGAACGGCCTGGGCTTCCTGACGCGGTGCGCCGCCAGGGACTCGAACCCCGGACCCGCTGATCAACAGTCCTCCTCTCTATGTGCAGGTCTTCGTTTCCGGCGAGCAGAACCCGACCTCGGGGTAGCGCGCCGAGGGCCCGTCCAGCAGGGGCTGTGGCCTACCGCCCAGGTGCAGGTCGAAGAAGGCCCGGACGTACCTGCGGGTGATGTCCACGGAGCGGCTTCCAGCGAGCTCGCTGCCGAGGTCGACGCCGATCTGCTGGGCCAGCAGGTCGTAGTCGCTGAAGGACGGGTGTACCGCTCCGGCCACCACGAGCCGGCGCTTCCATCCGGTCAGGTGTTCCCAGTCGCGGTCCCATGTGGCGTCCGTGCCGCCCGGGCTGTGCAACGGCCGGCCCAGGAACAGGAACGGGCGCGCCACCCCGCTCGCGGGGATCGGGGCGAACATGAGGCCGTCCATGTTGATTCCGGCGCGCACCTCGGGGTCCTTCAGCATCGTCTCGGCGGCGCTCGCGCCTCCAAAGGACGTGCCCGCCATCGCGATCCTGGACACGTCGATCAGCGAAGCGCCCTTCCACTTGGCGTGCGGGCCGGTCAGCTGATCGATCACGAAGGAGACGTCGACCGCCCGGTTCTCCACCGCTTTCTCACCGAAGTCGTCGACGCCTTCGAGCTCGTACGTGTGGTCGACGCCGGCCACCACGTAGCCTCTGCTCGCCAGTTCCTCGGCCCCGGCTTCACGCTTGATCCTGCGGGGCCCGGGCCTGGCGCGGTATCGGCCGAAGGTGCGGTCGGCGCCGTTTGAGTAGCACTTTCGGCCGACGCCGAACCTGCGCCGCCGAGACGATCAGTGAATAACGAAAGCCCAGGTCAGATACACCGACCTGGGCCTTCGACAGGGTGCGCCGCCAGGGACTCGAACCCCGGACCCGCTGATTAAGAGTCAGCTGCTCTAACCAACTGAGCTAGCGGCGCAAAGCCCTTAGAGGCTATCGCACACCTCAAAGCAGTCCAAATCAGAACAGTCGAAATCAGGCTAGACTAGAACAACATTCGGTATCAGCGGTTGGGAGCGCACATGTGGTTCGCCTCGCGTGACGAGGTCCGGGGGCGGCTGGCGGCCGTCGACTACCTTGCCGACGACGGCATCGCGACATCGGTGTTCCTCGCCGGGGCGCTGGGCAAGCCGCTGCTGGCCGAGGGACCGGCGGGAGTGGGCAAGACCCAGCTCGCCAAGGCCGTGGCGGAGGCCACCGGCGCGCGGCTCATCCGCCTGCAGTGCTACGAGGGCCTGGACGAGGCGCGGGCGCTGTACGAGTGGAACTACAAGAAGCAGCTGCTGCGCATCCAGGCCGACGACGGCGCCTGGGACGACATCTTCTCCGAGGAGTTCCTGCTGGAGCGCCCCCTCCTGAAGGCCATCAGGAGCGAGGAGCCCACCGTGCTGCTCATCGACGAGACCGACAAGGCCGACGTCGAGGTCGAGGGGCTGCTGCTGGAGATCCTGTCCGACTACCAGATCACGATCCCCGAGCTGGGCACGATCACCGCCGCGCGCCGGCCCTACGTCGTGCTGACCTCGAACGCGACCCGCGAGCTGTCGGAGGCGCTCAAGCGGCGCTGCCTCTATCTCCACCTCGACTACCCCACGCCGGAGCGGGAGCGCGACATCCTGCTCGCGCAGGTGCCCGGGCTGCCCGCGAGCATCGCCGACCAGCTCGCCCGTACGGTGGCCACGCTCCGGGCGCTGGAGCTGAAGAAGTCGCCGTCGATCGCGGAGACCGTCGACTGGGCGCACACCCTGCTCGCGCTGGGCCGTACGGAGCTGGACGAGGCGCTGATCGGCGAGACGCTGGGCGTGGTGCTCAAGCACAACTCCGACCAGGTGCGGGCCGCCAAGGAGCTCGGCCTGCCGTCCCGGTCATGACGACTCCGGCGTCCCTCGTGGACCGGCACGTGGGGTTCGTCCACGCCCTGCGGAAGGCCGGGCTGCCGGTCTCCCCGGCCGAGGGGCTGGACGCCGCCCACGCGCTCATGGTCATCGACCTGGCCGAGCGGGAGACGCTGCGTGAGGCGTACGCCGCGACGCTGGTGAAGCGGCCCGCGCACCGGCCGGGGTTCGACCTGCTCTTCGACCTGTGGTTCCCGCCGGTGATCAGCGGCACCGAAGGCACCGCCGTCGCCGAGGACGCCGAGCTGCCCGAGCTGCGCGAACGGCTGGCGGAGCTGCTGATGGGCGATCCGGCCGATCCCGCGTTCCGGGAGTTCGCCCGGGCGATGGTGGGGCGGTTCGGGCAGATCCAGGCCGCGCCCGGCAGGCAGTCGTGGTTCTCCTTCCCTGTGCTGCGCGCGCTGTCGCCCGAGACGCTGGTGGCCCGGATGCTGAACGCCATGCTCGACGAGCGCGGCGGCCTGCCGGAGAAGGTCGCCAGGCGGCACATCTCGCGGACCATCGAGGCGTTCACGGAGGCGGTCGCCTCCGACGTACGCCGAAGGATCGCCGAGGAGTCGGGCATCGAGAAGATCGCCAGGTCGGCGGTCCGGCCGCCGATCGACCAGGTCGACTTCCTGCGCGCGACCAAGGAGGAGCTGGCCCGGCTGCGCCGGGAGGTCTATCCCCTCGCCCGCCGCCTGGCCACCCGGCTGTCGATCAGGCAGAAGCGGGGACGGCGCGGGCGGCTCGACTTCCGGCGCACCGTGCGGGCCTCGCTGTCCACGGGCGGGGTGCCGCTCACCACCCACATGCGCCCGCCCCGCCCCCACCGGCCCGAGCTGGTCGTGTTGTGCGACGCCAGCGACTCGGTCTCCACGTTCTCGCACTTCACGCTGTTGCTGACGTTCGCGCTCCGGGAGCAGTTCACCAAGGTGCGGGCGTTCGCGTTCGTGGACACGGTGGACGAGATCACGGGCCTGTTCGCCCCGGGTGCGGACGTGCTGGACGCCATCGCCCGCCTGACGGAGGAGGCCGACATCGTCATGTTCGGCCGCACCGACTACGGCCACGTCTTCGAGCGCTTCGCCGAACGCTTCCCGGACGCCGTGGGCCCCCGGACGTCGCTGCTGATCCTGGGCGACGCCAGGTCCAACTACCAGGTCCCGGCGCTGGGCACGCTGAAGCGACTGGCCGGGCAGGCCAGGCACGCCTACTGGCTCAACCCCGAGCCCCGGGCCCAGTGGGACACCGGGGACTCCCTCGCCACGTCGTACGGCTCGGTCGTTCCCATGCACGAGTGCCGCAACGTCGCCCAGCTCGCCGCGTTCGTCGAGACACTGGCCTGAATCGAGACCCTTCGCCCGAATCGATTCCGGCCCGCGTCGGCGCGCTCAGCTCATGCGGCGCAGGATGCGGGCCGCCGTACGGGCCAGCAGTTCGATCTGCTCCTCGGTGAACTCGGTGGAACCGTGGGTGCGGATCCAGCGGGCCACCCTGCCCGGGTAGGCGACGGTCAGCCCCTCCCCGTGCAGCACGCCACCCCTGGCCTTGATCTTCCCGCCGTGCACGGCGAGCACGGGGGCGATGGAGACCTCGATGCCGGTCTCCTTGGTCAGCAGCGCGGCCATCGAACCGGCGGCGGAGATGAGGCCCTTGGCGACCGAGGTGCCGAACTTCTCGTCGAAGAACAGGCGCTCGCCGTACCGCGCGATCAGGGTGTCGGGCGACCACGCCTCGTTGTCCACGATCCACAGGCCGCCCGGCCCGATGACGAGGTGGTCGATCGACGCCTCGCCGGGCACGGCCCGGCCGTCCATCACCCGGTAGCCGTGCCGGCGCAGCCCGAGACGCAGCAACCGTCCGGTGCGCACCTCGCCGCGGCGCTTGCCCCGCCACACTGCCGTACGCTCGTGCAGGCGCCAGGCGATGAACAGGTCCGTGCCGCCCGCGAGGGCGGCCAGCCCGAGGCCGGCGGCGAACATGTTCAGCCCGAGCCGCGGGCCCACCAGGTTGCCGATGACGAACCCCGCGAAGGTGATCGCGGCCCGCACCCGGATCCGGTTCTTGCGTCCGGCGAACCAGAACGTCTCGTACAGGTTCTGCGGCGAGGCACCGGTGAACTTCTCGTCCTTCGGGACGTAAATAGACCCATTCGGCACGCGAACCCCCCACACTAGGCATGCGGCTTTCTCCGGGATACCCGAGCGGGAATCCCAACCCTCCTAAGGTGAGGGAAGTAGCGCAATTACGCCAGTGCCGACGCTTGACCGACCAGTCGGTATGCTTGAGCCCGAGAGACGAAGGAGGTCGGCATGGCCCGCCGCGTAACGGGGGATCGCGCGAACGGGGAGCGCCCCGCGAACGGGTCCCTGGAGGAGCCGGTGCGGCAGCGCCTGCTCGCCGAGGCCACCCGGCTGTTCGCCGGGCGGGGTTTCGAGAGCACGTCGGTGCAGGAGATCGTCGCGGCGGCCGGCGTCACCAAGGGCGCCATGTACCACTACTTCGACTCCAAGGACGACCTGCTCCACGAGATCTACGCCCGGGTGCTGCGCCTGCAGATGGAGCGCCTCAACCGGTTCGCCGACGCGGAGGGCCCGGTGGCCGACCGGCTGCACGCGGCGGCGACCGACGTGGTGGTGACCACGGTCGACAACCTGGACGACTCCAAGATCTTCTTCAGGTCGATGCACCAGCTCGCGCCGGAGACGTACAAGAGCGTGCGGGCCGAACGGCGGCGCTACCACGAGCGGTTCCGCGACCTCGTCGTCGAGGGGCAGCGCGCCGGCGTCTTCCGCGACGACATCCCCGCCGAGATGGTGGTCGACTTCTTCTTCGGCTCGGTCCACCACCTCGGCACCTGGTATCACCCCGACGGCCCGCTGACCGGCCAGGAGGTCGGCCGCCACTTCGCCGACCTCCTGCTCAGCTCGCTGCGACCCTGATCACCGGAAACACAGCTCAGACGGGCGCGGGGAGGTCCGCCGGGCCGGCCAGCGCCTCGCGGTGATCACCCGGCGTGCCCAGTGCGATCTGGTCGGCCTTGGCCCGCTTGAGGTAGAGGTGCGCCGGGTGCTCCCAGGTCATCCCGATGCCGCCATGGAGCTGCACGCACTCCTCGGCGGCGTGCACCGCCACCGCTCCGCAATGGGCCTGCGCCACCGCGACGGCCACCGCGGCGTCGTCGCCCAGCGGTCCCGCGGAGGCCGTGTCCGCCAGCCGGGCGGCCGCGTTGCGGGCCGCCGCCCTGGCCCCCACGACCTCGAGCCACAGGTCGGCCAGCCGGTGCTTGACCGCCTGGAACGACCCCACCGGCCGGGCGAACTGCCTGCGTTCCTTCACGTACGCGACCGTCGTCGTGAGGCACCACTCGGCGACGCCGAGCTGTTCCGAGGCGAGCAGCCCGGCGCCGCGCACCAGGGCCTCCCACACCCACGGCACCTCCAGCCCGTCGGCCCTCGCGACGACCCGCGCCGGCGCCGACGCGAACGACACGGTCGCGATGGGCCGGGTCAGGTCGAGCGAGGTGACCGGCGTCACCCGGACCGCGGCGGACGCCTCCACCGCGCACAGCCCGGTGCCCTGCGCCAGCCGTACGGGGACGAGCAGGACGTCGGCGACCTCCGCGCCGATCACCCCGGTGACCGTGCCGGTCACCGTGCCGTCCTCGCCAAGGGCGGCCCCGTTTTGATGACTCGGATTCGGCGGCGCGTACGGCGAGGCGGCGAACGACACCGCGAGCGCCGCCGTCGCCTCCCCGGCGGCCAGGCGTCCCAGCAGCTCTTCCGCGATGTCTCCCCCGGCCGTCAGCAGGGCCTGGGTGGCCAGGACGGCGCTGCTCAGGAACGGCACGGGAGCCACGGCGCGGCCCAGCTCCTCCAGCACGACGGCGGCCTCACGGGCCGAAGCGCCGCCTTCACGGGAGGCGGACCCGCCGAGCTCCTCGGGGATCAGCAGTCCGGCCACGCCGATGTCGCGGGCCAGCGCCTTCCACAGCTCCGCGTCGTACGGCGTGCCTGACTCGACACGGTCGAGCACGGCCGACGGGGAGCACTTGTCGGCGAGCAGGTCGCGCACGGCGGCCCGCAGCTCCTCCTCCACCTCCGTGTACAGCAGCGTCATCGGGGGAGGTCCTTCCAGGCGACGTCCTTGTCGGCGCGCGGCTCGGCGGGCAGGCCGAGGACGCGTTCGGCGATGATGTTGCGCAGGATCTCGGAGGTGCCGCCCTCGATCGAGTTGCCCTTGGCGCGCAGGTAGCGGTAGCCGGCCTCCCGGCCGATGAAGTCGACCTTGTCGGGGCGGCGGAACGTCCAGTCGTCGTAGGCCAGGCCGTCCTCGCGCAGCATCTCGACCTCGATGCCGGACAGCTCCTGGTGCAGCCGGGCGAAGGCCAGCTTCATGCCCGAGCCCTCCGGCCCCGGATGCCCGGCGGCGAGCTGCTCGCGCAGCCGTACGGCAGTCAGGCGCATGACCTCCGAATCGACCCAGAGCTTGAGCAGCCGCTGGTGCAGGTCGTGCGTGCGCAGCTCGGGCCGGGAGCGCCAGGTCTCGGCGACGACGCCCATCATCGTGCGCCGAGCGGGGGCGCCGCCGATCGCCACCCGCTCGTTCATCAGCGTGGTCTGCGCGACCCGCCAGCCGTCGCCCACCTCGCCCAGCCGCAGCGCGTCGGGCAGCCGCACCCCGGTGAGGAAGACCTCGTTGAACTCGGCCTCACCGGTGATCTGGCGCAGCGGGCGCACCTCGACGCCGGGGGCGTGCATGTCGCACACGAAGTAGGTCAGCCCGCGGTGCTTGGGCACGCCCGGGTCGGTGCGGGCCACGAGGATGGCCCAGCGGGCGGTGTGCGCGCTCGACGTCCACACCTTCTGGCCGTCCACCACCCACTCGTCGCCCTCGCGTACGGCGCGGGTGGCGAGCGTGGCGAGGTCGGAACCGGCGCCGGGCTCGCTGAACAGCTGGCACCACACCTCCTCGCCCGTCCACAGCGGCCGCAGGAAGCGCTTCTTCTGCTCCTCGGTGCCGAACGCGAGGATCGTCGGGGCGGCCATGCCGAGGCCGATGCCGATCCGGCCCGGCTGGTTGTCGGGCGTGCCCCTCAGCTCCCGGTCGGCCACGGCCTGCAGATCCCGGGGCGCGCCGAGCCCGCCGAGGCCCTCGGGGAAGTGCACCCAGGCCAGCCCGGCGTCGAACCGGGCGCGCAGGAACTCCAGGCGGTCCATGGCCGCCGGGTCGTGCTCCGCGAGGAAGGCTCTGGCACGCTCGGCGACCGACGCCTCATCCCATGCCACGACACATCACCCCATGTATTTCTTGAGCTCGCGGTAGGCCAGCGACCGCTTGTGGACCTCGTCGGGGCCGTCGGCGAACCGCAGCGACCGCGCGCCCGCCCACAGCGCCGCCAGCGGGAAGTCCTGGCTGATCCCGCCGGCGCCGTGCGCCTGGATGGCCTTGTCCAGGATCCACTCCACCGTCGCCGGACCGGCGATCTTGATGGCCTGGATCTCGGTGTGCGCGCCCTTGTTGCCGACCGTGTCCATCAGCCAGGCCGTCTTCAGCACCAGCAGGCGCAGTTGCTCGATGCGCACCCGCGACTCGGCGATCCAGTCCTGGATCACTCCCTGCCGGGCCAGCGGCTTGCCGAACGCCTCCCGCGTCAGCACCCGGCGGCACATCAGCTCCACGGCCCGCTCGGCCATGCCGATGAGGCGCATGCAGTGGTGGATGCGCCCCGGCCCGAGCCGCGCCTGGGCGATGGCGAACCCGCCGCCCTCCTCGCCGATCAGGTTGTCCACCGGCACACGTACGTCCTCGAACACCACCTCGGCGTGGCCGCCGTGGTCGGCGTCGTCGTAGCCGAAGACCGTCATGCCGCGCCGTACGGTGAGACCGGGGGCATCGCGAGGGACGAGCACCATGCTCTGCTGGCGGTGCTTGGGCGCCTCGGGGTCGGTCTTGCCCATCACGATGAAGACCCGGCAGTCGGGGTTCATCGCGCCGGTGATGAACCACTTGCGGCCGTTGACGACGTACTCCCCGCCGTCCCTCCTGATGGAGGTCGCGATGTTCGTCGCGTCGGAGGAGGCGACATCGGGCTCGGTCATCGCGAAGGCCGACCTGATCTCGCCGGCGAGCAGCGGCTCCAGGTATTCCTTGCGCTGCCACTCGCTGCCGAACTCCGCCAGCACCTCCATGTTGCCGGTGTCGGGGGCGGCGCAGTTGGTGGCGGGCGGCGCGATGGCGGGCGACCTGCCCATGATCTCCGCGAGCGGGGCGTACTGGAGGTTGGTCAGTCCCGCGCCGTGCTCGTCCCGGCTGTCGGATGGCGGCAGGAAGAGGTTCCACAGGCCGCGCGAGCGGGCCTCGGCCTTGAGGTCCTCCAGCAGGGGCGGCGGACTCCACCCGCTGGTGACCGACTGTTCGTGAAAGGCGTGCTCGGCGGGGTAGACGCACTCGTTCATGAAGGCGAGCAGTCGCTCCCGATAGCGCTCCGTGGTCGCGTCGAACCCGAACTCCACTAGACCTCCATCAGCCCGCGGGCGACGATCGGGGCGACCTGGTCGCCGACCTCGGCGAAGCCCTCCCCCACCGTGAGCCCCTTCGTGTATCGGAAATGGATGCCCTCGGCGATCACCGCGAGCTTGAAGCAGGCGAGGCCGACGTACCAGCCGAGCCGGGACAGGTCGCGGCCGGACGCCTCCCCGTAGTGGGCGGTCAGCTCGGAGCCGGGCGGCGCCTCCCCGGCCGCGCCCCGGTCGAGCGAGGCGACGTCGCCGTACAGGAGGAACAGCGCCAGGTCGGTGAGCGGGTCGCCGAGCGTGGACATCTCCCAGTCGAGCACGGCCCGCACCTCGCCGTCGGCGATGAGCGTGTTGCCCAGCTTGAAGTCGCCGTGCACGATCGCCGGCTTGCCGGAGGCGGGCACGTCGCGGGCGAGCCGCTCGTAGAGGTCGTCGATGCCGGGCACCTCGCGGCTGCGCGAGGCGTCGAGCTGCCGCTTCCACCGGGCGACCTGCCGCTCCAGGAAGCCGTCGGGCTTGCCGAAGTCGCCGAGGCCCACGCTCTCCGGGGTGATCGAGTGCAGCGCGGCCAGCACGTCCACCAGCCCGTGGGCGAGGGCCGGGGTGAGCGGCGGCTGCCCGCCCACGACGTGCTCCATCACGTAGAAGGGCGCGCCGATGATCTCGGGTTCCCGGCACAGGTGGTAGGTGCGCGGCACCGGAACGCCGGTGTCCTGGAGCGCGCTCATGACCCGGTATTCGCGGCCCATGTCGTGCGCCGTCGCCAGGACGTGCCCGAGCGGCGGCCGCCGCACGACGTACGTGCTCGTGCCGTCCCCGACGACGTACGTCAGATTGGACTTGCCGCCCACGATCAGCTCGGCGGTGAGCGGCCCTTCGGTCAGTCCCTCGCGCCGGAGGTGCTCGGCGAGGCGGGTGAGGTCGAGGCCGGGCGGGTCAGCGTTCACGCCGTCAGCGTACCGACCAGACGGTATGTGTGTCGACACGGTCACGGCCAAGTGGTCCTCGCCGTTCCGCCCGAAGTGGCCATCCGCTCGCACCGTACGTCGCCGATAACGTCGGGCGCATGACCGCGAAGATGCCCGCGCCGGCCGTGCTCGACGGCCGCGCCGTACGCCTTGAGCCCCTCGCCCCGGGACACGTGCCCGACCTGTTTCTCGCAGGGCAGGACGAGGAGGTCTGGCGGTTCCGGCCGGAGCCGGTGCCGGAGACCGAGGAGGACATGCGCCGCCTGGTGGACAAGCTGATCGCCGACCCGCGCACCACTCAGTTCGCGGTGGTCCTCAAGGAGACCGGCCGGGCGATCGGCTCGACCGGCTACTGGGACGTCGGCGGCTTCGACGAGAGCGTGGAGGTCGGCTCCACGTGGTATGGCAGGGCCTACTGGCGCACCGCCGTCAACACCGAGTGCAAGGTCCTGCTGCTCGACCACGCCTTCGCTCTGGGGTTCGTCCGCGTGGTGCTGAAGACCGACATCCGCAACCTGCGGTCGCAGGCGGCCATCGAGCGCATCGGCGGCGTCCGGGAGGGCGTGCTCCGGCGGCAGTACCGCCGCGCGGACGGCACCTGGCGCGACAGCCCCCTCTATTCCATCCTCGACGACGAGTGGCCTGCCCACCGCGCCCGCCTGCTGGCCGCCCGTTAGCTCACCGTCCTGACGCGATGTGGAGAAGCTCCCGGAAGGCGGCGTCGAGCTCCTCGAGGGTCGGCACGTTCCCCGCCCCCACGACCGCGTCGAACAGCAGCCCTTCGACGTAGGCGACCATCTGCCGGCCGTGCCGCACCGGATCGGGTGAGCCGGCGGCGGCCAGCACCGCGACGGCCTGCTCCCGGAACCGGCGCCCCATCTCGTCGTACGTCGTGCGCAGCTCGGGGCGCCGGCTCGCCTCCAGCGCCAGCTCATATCGCGCGATCGTGGTCTCCCGGTGCACGGTGATCGCCGCGTGCGTCGTCCTCGCCAGGAGATCCGCCAGCCGCGCCACTGCGCCCGCACTCTCGGGCGTCCGGCCGTCGGAGGTCATCGCGACGGCGAACGCGGCCTCCTCGCGCTGGGTGAGCCGGGCCAGCGCGAGTTCCAGCAGCGCCGCCCGCGTGCGCGCGTGGTTCGAGGTGGAGCCCGGCGGCAGCCCCGCGGCCTCGTCCACCGCCCGATGGGTGAGGCCGCGCATCCCCCGCTCGGCCAGGATCGCGATGGCCGCGTCCGCGACGACGACCGCCCGCTGACTGCTCACCTCCTCATCGTAGAGGCGGACTACAGCTGTAGTACGCTCACTACAGCTGTAGTGACGAGGAGGCGGGCATGGCGCACGCGGTGGTGATCGGGGCGGGCATCGGCGGGCTGACGGCGGCCCTCGCCCTGGCGCGGAAGGACTGGTCGGTGACGGTCCTGGAACAAGCGGCCTCGATCGAGCCGGTGGGCGCCGGGCTGGCGGTCGCGCCCAACGCGCTCCGGGCGCTCGACGTGATCGGACTCGGGGACGAGGTCAGGAAGCTCTCCGCCATCCAGGGCCAGAGCGGCATCCGGGTGCCGGACGGCCGATGGCTGTCGCGGACCACCGCCGAGGACGCCGCCGCCCGGTATGGCGACCCCATCGTGCTGCTCACCCGCCCGGCGCTGGTCGGCATCCTCGCCGGACGCCTGCCGCAGAGCGCCCTGCGGCTGAACACTCGGGTCGAGTCCGCCGATCCCGCGACCGGCCGCGTCACCGTGTCGGGGGCGGCGGAGACGATCGAGGCCGACCTGGTCGTGGCGGCCGACGGGATCCGGTCCCGGACCCGCTCGGCTCTGTTCCCCGGGCATCCCGCGCCGGTCTACGCGGGCGTGACGAGCTGGCGGGCGATCGTGCCGCTGCCCGGCGTGACGGGCGCGTCCGAGACTGTGGCTGCCTCAGAGACCTGGGGGCGTGGGCTGATCTTCGGGGTCATGCCGCTCGCGGGCGGCCAGGTGTACTGCTACGCCACCGCGGCGGTTCCGGCGGGCCTGCGCGCGGCGGACGAGAGGGACGAACTGCTCCGGTTGTTCGGCCGCTGGCACGACCCGATCCCGGCGCTGCTGGACGCCGCCGACCCCGCGACCGTGCTCCGCCACGACATCCACTGCCTCGACACCCCGCTGCCCGCCTTCCACGCGGGACGGGTCGCGCTGCTGGGCGACGCGGCCCACCCCATGACGCCCAATCTCGGACAGGGGGCCTGCCAGGCCATGGAGGACGCCGTCGTGCTCGCCGAGCGCGTCCCACCTCACGGCGACCTGGCCGCGGGGCTGGCTGTCTACAGCAGGGAACGACTGGCACGGACGACGCCGATCGTGCGGCGGTCGCGGGCGATCGGCCGGCTCACCCGGTGGCGCAACCCGTCGGCGGTCGCTCTGCGCGACGGCGCGATGCGGGCGGCGGGCTGGTTCGGGCCCGGGGTCGCGTTGCGTCAGGGCGACCAGATCTTCGCCTGGTCGCCCTGAACCGCCGAGGAGATCGGCGGCCGCAGCTGTCAGGCCGCCTCGGACGCGACCACCGGGTCGCCGATCCTGTCCGGCTCGGCCGGTGCGGCAGCGGGCTTGGAATGGTCGGGGGCGAGGCGGCCGAGCGTGATCGTCCCGGCGATCAGCAGGCCGGCCGCGAGCAGCGCGGGGATCACCTTGTCCACTTCGGTGGGCAGCGACTCGCCCAGCAGCACCGCTCCGGCGGTGACCGAGGTGATGGGGTCGACGACCTGGACCCCGGCATAGGCGATGCCGAAGTAGCCCACGGCGTACGACTTCTGCAGCAGCACCACGGCGCAGACCAGCAGCACGGGGATGGCCAGGGTGAACCAGTGGAGCAGGTGGCCGAGGTCTCCTTGAAGCCCGCCGCCGACGACCCGGACGAAGGTGGACACGGTCGCGGTGACCGCTCCGGCGCCGACCGCCATCAGCAGCGCCTTCGCCGGGCCCCTCAGCCGGCGGGCCGCGGTGAACGTGACGGCGACCACCAGGGCGACGCAGCCGATCAGCTCCAGGGCGTGCGCGTCGGACAGGACCGGAGTCACGTTGTGCGCCGGGACCAGCAGCATGAGGCCGAGCAGGCCGACCGCCACCGCGATCGACCCGGCGATCTCGGCCCGGCGCGGGCGTCTGCCGTGCAGCGTCGCGGCGAGCGGCACCGCGAACACGAGGGTCGCCACGCTCACGGGCTGGACGACGACCAGCGGAGCCAGGCTGAGCGCCACCGCGTGCAGGGACGCCCCGGTGAAACCGATGACCCCGCCGATCCACCAGCGGGGCCTTCTGACGAGAGCGAGGGTGGCCCCCTCGCTCACCGCTTCGAACTGCTGCAGCGCCGCACCCAGGGCGTATCCCAGCGCGCCGACGAGGGCGATGGCCACTCCCACCCAGGTCATGCGCGCCCGCCGGTGTGTCGAGAAATCACCACGCAAGCTTAGTGGGACCCGGCACGCGCCCAGGGAGCCCGTGACACAAGTCCGGCTTTCCGGCCAGCTCCCCCAGATCCGCTCCCCGGGATCCGCTCCCGGCTTCTTGCATCGTCAGGAGAGTCAGCCACAGGGTGCCCCCTTCAGGAGCACTGCGCCCGCTTCAGGACCTCTCCGGACACACGCAGAAAAGGTGGCCCTCCGGGTCGGCGAGCACCACCCAGTCGCCCGGCTGGAACTCCGGCTTGGTCGCCCCGAGCGCGATGTACTCCTCCACCGCCTTGGCCACGTCGGGCACCCGGAAGTCGAGGTGGAACTGCTTGTCCGGGCCGGGCCAGGAGGGAGCCTTCCGGTCGGGCACGCGCTGGAAGTAGATGCTCGTCGCGCCGTCGCCGATCCCCGCGTACTCCTCTTCGGCGTACTGCACGGGGAACCCGGTGATCTGGGAGTAGAACTCGGCGAGCTTCTTCGGCTCGGCGCAGTCGATGGTCACGGCGATGAGCTTCGCGATCGTTGTCATGGTGGCCATCTTTCCGCGTATACCTGTCAGGGAGTGTCAGGTAGGTGCGCCACGGAAATCGGCATCGATAGTGGGACCATGAACCGGGCATGTGGAACCAGTCCGGCAAGCGAGTCGTTGGAGCGGATGTGGCACGGGTAGGCGAATGGATCAAGCGGTTTCTGGACAAACCAGGAAGCGTCGATCTGGCCCCCTTCCAGCGGATCGTGGCCGAGGCGGGCGAGCTGGAGGGCGAGGTCACCCGGCGCGCCGACCTGCGCCCCGCGGCCGTCGATCCCGACTGGGTCGGCTCCGCCGACTTCTGCGCCGTGATGCGGGAGGCCGCCCGCCGGGCACTCGGCCAGCGGCCGTACGACGTGCAGCTCGTGGGCATGCTCGCCATGCTGGAGGGCCACGTCGTGCAGATGGCCACCGGCGAGGGCAAGACGCTCGTCGGCGCGCTGACGGCGGCCGGGTTCGCGTTGCGCGGCGCCCGGGTCCACGCGGTCTCGGTGAACGACTACCTCGCCCGCCGCGACGCCGAGTGGATGGGCCCGCTGTACGAGACGCTCGGCCTCACGGCCGGGTGGATCGCCGAGACCTCCACCTCCGAGGAGCGCCGGGCGGCGTACGCCTGCGACGTCACGTACGGAGCCGTCAGCGAGCTGGGGTTCGACGTGCTGCGCGACCGCCTGTGCATCGGCCCGGCCGAACTTGTCGTGCCCGCCCCCGAGGTCGCGCTGGTGGACGAGGCCGACTCGGTCCTGGTGGACGAGGCCCGCGTGCCGCTGGTGCTGGCCGGCACGGCCGACCCCGGCACGGCGCTGCCCGAGATGGCGGCCCTGGTGCGGCGGCTGTCGCGCGGCTACCACTACACGATCGACGAGGAGGGGCGCGCCGTCTTCCTCACCCCCAAGGGCACCGACACGGTCGAGAAGGCCCTCGGGGTCGACCTCTACGAGCACCCCGGCGTGGTGACCCAGGTCAACCTCGCCCTGCACGCCCACGCGCTGCTGACCAGGGACGTCGACTACATCGTGAGGGACGGCCGGGTCCATCTGATCAACACCTCGCGCGGCCGGGTCGCCGTGCTGCAGCGCTGGCCGGACGGGCTGCAGGCGGCCGTCGAGGCCAAGGAGCACCTGCCGGCGTCGGAGACGGGCGAGATCCTCGACTCGCTCACCGTGCAGAGCCTCATCCGCCGCTACCCGCAGGTGTGTGGCATGACCGGCACCGCGATCGCCGTGGCCGAGCAGCTGCGGGAGTTCTACGACCTCAGGGTCGCGGTCATCCCGCCCAACAAGCCGTGCGTACGGGTGGACGAGCCCGACCGGATCTTCGCCACGCTGGAGGACAAGGAGCGGGCGCTGCTGGAGGAGATCGAGACCCGGCACGCCACCGGGCAGCCGATCCTCGTCGGCACGCTCGACGTCGCCGAGTCCGAGCGCCTGGCCGAGGCCCTGGAGGCCGGGGGGCTGAGCGCGGCCGTGCTCAACGCGAAGAACGACGCCGAGGAGGCGCAGATCATCGCGAAGGCCGGCCGGCGCGGCGCGATCACGGTGTCCACGCAGATGGCCGGGCGCGGCACCGACATCCGGCTCGGCGCGGGCGACCCGGACGAGGAGCAGGAGGTCGCCGCGCTCGGCGGGCTCTACGTCATCGGCACCGGCAGGCACGAAAGCAGCAGGCTGGACGACCAGTTGCGGGGCCGCGCCGGACGGCAGGGCGACCCCGGCGGCTCGGTGTTCTTCGTCAGCGGCGAGGACACGCTCCTCACCGCGTACGCGCCGGACCAGTCGCTGCCCGCGGCCGGCCGCGACGGTGTCGTGCGGGCCGCGGACGCCGCCGGGCTGGTGGCACACGCCCAGCGCGTGGCGGAGGGCGTCAACCTGGAGATCCACCGCAACACCTGGCGCTACACGCGGCTGCAGGAGCGCCAGCGGGCGGAGGTGCTGGAGCGGCGCGACCGCGTCCTGCACGGCGACACGGGGGCGCGGGCCCTGGAGCAGGCCTGCCCGGAGCGCTACCGCGAGCTGTGCGAGACGGCGGGCGATGAGACGGTCGAGCGGGCCGCCCGGCAGATCGTGCTGTATCACCTCGACCGCTGCTGGACCGAGCACCTCGGCTTCCTCGCCGACCTCCGCGAGGGCATCCACCTGCGGGCCCTCGGGCGGCTGAACCCGCTCGACGAGTTCAACCGCGAGGCCGTTCCGGCCTACCGGGCGATGCTCGACGAGGTCGAGCGGCGTTCCAAGGAGACCTTCGAGAAGGCCGACGTCACCCGGGACCTCGCGGAGCAGGGCCTCAAGCGGCCCACGGCCACCTGGACCTACCTGGTGCAGGACAACCCGTTCGGCTCGGAGTGGGACCGCGTGCTCAAGCGCGTGGCCGGAGCGCTCAAGCGCCGCAAACGGTAGAGGTCCGCGGGCCGCCGGGGCCCTACCCGTCGCGGTGGCGGCCCTGCTGGTGCGAGGTTCCGTGAGTGCGGGCGGGCCGGCTCAGCACGGCCTTGGCGCCCACGGCGGCGAGCGCGCACACCACGATCGCGACCGAGAAGGCGGGAACGGCCGCCTCTTCCAGCTGTCCGTCCACGGCCGACGCGGGGGTGAACGCCGGGGAGGCCGTCACCTCGCCGGTCCTCGCCCCCTTCACGGTCTCCGCGACGGTCTTCGCGGCGGTCTCCTCCGCGGTCTTCGGGGTGGTCTTCCCGGCGGCGTTCGCGGCAGGCTTCGGGGCAGGGTTCGGGGCGGGGTTCGCCCCTGTCGTTCCAGAAAGTGGGGACATCTGGGCCGTGGCCGCCTCGGCCTGCGTGGCCGGCGTGTCCGGCGCGGCGGGCGGCGCGGGCACGGCCGGCGGCGCGGGCGCCACGGAGGCCACGGGGGACACGGGGGCCGGGCTCTCCTTCACGCCGGGCGTGGACGTGGGAGCGGCGTCCTGCGGCGCGGCGGGAGAGGCGGAGGGGGCGGGAGCCGTATTGGGGCAGGGCGGCGGGGGCTTCGGCTGGTCCTTGACCCCGTACGCGCCCGTCGAGAACGGCTTGGGCGCGCCCGTCTTGCCGAGGCCCTTGCCCCATTGGGTGATCACGTACTTCACCGGGATGTGGCCGAGCCCGTCCGCGTCCTCGACGGTGAGCGAGTCGGTGTTCCAGGTGCCGCCGGTCAGATCGGCGAACGTCTTGCCGTCGAGGTCGAGCATGACCCCGCTGCTGGAGGGAACGCCGGGGCCGCGGTCGCCGACGAAGAAGTCGGCCTTCTTCCCCTTGTAGACCACATAGCCCTTGGTGCCCATCGGCCAGCTCGGGCTGGCGGCCAGGCCCTCCTGCATCGGCTCGCCCGACGCGGGGGCGCCGGTGTCGCCGTTGACGCCCGACCCGTCGTCCCAGAAGTACGACGCGGTCGTCTTGCCGGCGTACAGGACGGTGTGGCCTTCGGCGGTCGGGCAGCCGACCTCGGGAACGGCGGGCGCGGTGGCCGCGTCGGCGCCGTCGGTGGGTGTGTCCTGGGAGCCCGCCGGGGCGGGGCGGGCGGAGGCGTCCTGCCGGTGCGGGGACACGGCGGTCGCGTGGTGCGTCTCGCCCTTCGCCGGGCTCATCTGCTCCCGGAGGGCATCGTTGTGGGGGTCCGCGTAGCTGGAAATGGGGGATCTCCTGACTGGTCACGGTTGGGTAACCGGACACTAAGCCAAGAACACCCCAAATCTCGACATATAAGGCGAAAGTTTTACTTTCTGGACTAACTTCCCATGGAGTGGCAAAGTCGGATGTGACGCGCCCCCCTTCCCGGGGGGCTGGAGGGAAGGAGGGCACGCCACGTATCGAGATCAGGACGACAGCAGGCGAGCCCGCAGCCCGGCCCCGAAGGCGGTCGGGGTGCCGCTGTAGTCGCTGATCAGGGACGGGCCGGTGGAGCAGTCCCAGGTGTTCCAGGTCCAGCCGAGGTAGGACAGGCCCTTGGCGTCGAACCAGTTCATGACCTGGTCGATGAACCCGTGCGAGCAGGTGTTCTCACCGATCTCCCCGGCCACCAGCGGGACCTGGGCCGCCACCGGTGCGAGCTGGCTGTCCCAGCACGAGGTGCTGACGCAGGAGTTGAAGTTGTACACGTGCCACGCGGCGGCCAGGTTGTTCCGCGAGTCCGTGGGCTTGTACTGCAGCCACTGCGACAGGTCGTTGGAGTAGGCCAGGCCGCCCAGCATGATGATGTTGGTCGCACCGGTGGCGCGCACCGCGTTCACCAGGGACTGGAAGCCCGCCACCTGGTAGGGGATGCCGGAGCAGGTGCCGCCGTCGCGCCAGCAGGCCCACCCCGAGGCGGCGCCGCCGGTCGCGCGCTCCGGATAGGGCTCGTTGAACAGGTCGAACACGACCTCGTCACGGCCCTTGAACGCGTTCGCCACCCCTGTCCAGAACTGCGGGGCGTACTGCGCGTCCGGCATCGGCTTCTGGCAGGAGGCGTGGACGTCGGAGCAGCCCGAGGAGTTGCCGGTGTACTGGCCGTAGTTCCAGTGCATCTCGACGATCGGGGTGATGCCCTTGGCGACCAGCCGGTCGACGTACGCCTTGACCTCGTTCTGGTAGGCGGCGCCGCCGTACGAGGACTGGATGTTGCTCAGGCCGAGCCAGCACTCCTCGTTCAGCGGGACGCGGACCGCCCGGACGTTCCACGTCCTCATCGCGTCGATCGCCGCGTTGTCGACCGGGCCGTCCCAGATGCCGCGGCCCTGGACGCACATGAACTCGCCGCCCGACCGGTTGACCCCCAGCAGCCGGTACGGCGTGCCGGTCGCGGCGTTCACGATCTTGTTGCCCGACACCTTCAGCTTCGGCGCCGCGCCTGTGGAGGGGCTGGGCGAAGTCGAGGGCGATGGGCTCGGGGACGGGCTCCGCGAGGGGCTCTGCGAGGGGCTGGGTGACGGGCTCGGCGAGCGGGAGGGCGAGGCCGACGGGGACTGCGACGGCGTGCCGCCGTCGCAGGCGACGCCGTTCAGCGTGAAGCCGGTCGGCGCCGGGTTGCTTCCGGACCAGGATCCGTTGAATCCGATGCTCGTCGAGCCGCCGGTGGACAGGGACTTGTTCCAGTCCATCGCCGTCGCGGTCACGGCGCTGCCCGACTGGCTCCAGGTGGCCGACCACCCCTGGGTGACCTTCTGACCGCTGTCGGGGAACGTGAAGGTGAGCGTCCAGTTGCTCAGGGCGTCGCCCAGGTTCTGGATGCTCAGGTTGGCGGACATGCCGCCCTGCCACTGACTGGCCGTGTAGGTGACCTTGCACGCCACGGCGGCCTGGGCCGCCGGCGTGTTGCCCAAGGCGAGTCCGCCTGCGGCGATCAGCCCCAGTGCGGTGAGGATCGCGCCTCTCCGTCGCATGCTCCGTCCTTCCATAGAAGACCGGAGCGAAGCGTCGTGAACTAGACCGGTTAAGTCAAAGACGCGGCGGGCGTCACCCCGGCTGAGCTGGGCATACCCGCCGCGAGCAGGTGAAATTTTCAGCCGGGATCCGGCCCCGGCGCGCCGCCTCCGAGGCGTCGGCCGCCGTCAGGACGCCCCCGCAGCGCTCGATTCTCTGACGAAGTGCCCGCGGCAATGGGTGCAGCAGAAGCCGTAGGTCTGCCCGTCGCGCTCCAGGATCACCGCCTCTTCCAGCGGCACGGTCGCGCCGCAGACCGGGTCGACGACCATGCCGTCCGGCACGTGCGCGGCCGATCCGGTCTTGGCCTCCTCGATCAGGGCGAGGAAGTCCGAGGAACGCCGCACCCGCCCACGCAGGCCGTAGCCGCCCTCCGGAAGACTGATCACGTTCACCACGGCACGCGGCTCGGGGCGCCCCTCCGCCTCCGCGAGTTCGGCGGTGATCCGGGAGATGAGGTGCTCGCTCATCTCCTTGCCCCACAGTCCGACGATGACGTTCACCACGTACCAGGGGTCCTGCGAGCCGTCGAGCAGGTTCCCGCCCGCGATCCAGACGTCCTCCTCACGGACCACCACGTGGGAGAGCGAGTCGAACAGATCCATGACACCGGGGTCCGCGGCGGGTGTCGTGGCGTCCCCGGGCGACAGCAGACGCCGCGCCGTGAGCCGCCCGGCGAGCACCCGGCGCTCCCACTCGTCGAACATGCCCTTGGGCACCAGCAGCTCGACAAACAACATCGTCGCTCCGTCCTTCCCGAAAAGGGTCGATCGGTGGCGATTTTGCCGCGACGAATCCTCACTGTCGTCGCCCCGGGGAGGACTCTCCCGACTACCGCGCCGGACGCAGTGGGCGGGCGCGCTACGCCGTACGGAGTAGTCCGCTCCCACCCCCGTCCTGCGCCTACGAGCGCGTGGCTACGCCTGATCGCCGCGCAGGACGGCGGCAGGGATCGGGATGGCCGGGAACGGGTTGTCCGGCAGGAGGATCAGCCGGCGCGGTGTGCCGGTGCGCTCCGTGGCGTCCAGGTGCAGCAGGGCCGTCCCGATGCCCGCGGCTCCCACCATGTATCCGGTGTCGGCCGTGACCTCCCCGGGCCGCAGCCGCCGATAGGCCTGATACCAGCGGAAGCCGGCCTCGTCGCCCGCGGTCGCACGCCCGATCAGGTCGATCGCGAGCGTGCGCGCGAAGTCGAGGTACGGCTCGTGCCCCGTGGCCGCGTACAGGCCCACGAAACACTCGATCAGCCCGGCAGTGCCGCAGCACAGGCAGGCCACGTCCCAGTGACCCGGGGGCCGGGCCCCGGGCACGCCGCTCAGCATGATTCCGTGCGCGAGCCGTTCCATCCAGTCGAGATCGCCCGGGTCGCCGGTGACCCGGTGCAGCTCGTGGAACATGCGGGCCACCCCGGCGGATCCGGAGCAGAAGCCGAGGTAGTGGAGCCGGCGCCCCTGCGGGATGTGGTGCGGCACGAGCGCGCATCTGTCGGTGACCACGCTGACCGTGCGGACGAAGTCGGCGCCCCTGCGGGCCGCCGCCAGGAATCGCTCGTCGCGGGTCACGCCGTACAGGCGGGCGAGCAGGAACGCCGTACCCGCCGTCCCGGACAGGAACCCGGGGGTGACGGCGTCCACGGGCAGGTCGGGGGCGGCGTCGCCGCCGAAACGGTGCCCGGGGACGACGAGGCCCGCGATGCGCTCCCCCGCCTCGATCGCCACCTCCTCGTACGCCGGGACGCCGAGGATGCCGGCCGCGTGCAGCAGCGCGAGCACGATCCCCCCGTCACCGCGCTGCGCCGGGTCACCGGTCCAGCCGATGCCGTCGCCGAGGGGGCGGGCGTCGCGGACGAGGCGGTCGGCGGCGGCGCGGGCCGCCCCGAAGATCTCCTCGTCGCCCGTCGCCCACCCCGTCTCCGCCATCGCGAAGACCAGGCCGGCGAGCCCGTGGTAGAAGGTCGGGTCGCGCTGCTCGGGCCAGGTGACGGCGAGCCTGCGCGCTCCCGCGAGCGCGTCCTCCAGGTACGCCTCGTGGCCGGTGGCGGCGGCGAGTTCGAGGAAGAACAACACGACGCCGGCCGCGCCGGCATAGAGGGACGAGACGTCACCGGCCCCGGCCGACCGCCCCCGGGGATCGGGGTTGGCCCGCCATCGCCGTCCCAGGTCGTCGTCGACCGCCGCCGACCGCACCCAGCGCGCGGCCGTGACAGCGGCGGTGACAGGTGTCTCGCGGGGCCAGGCGCTCATCACCCCAGTCTCCCACAAAGCTGGTAGGAAATTAAGGCTATTGTTCTTCCACTCGGAAGCCTACGGGGAGTCGTGCGCCGATCACACCGTCGGCGCGGAAACGTCCGGGTGACGTGCCGCGAGGACCGGGGTCGGCGGCGGCGCGGACGGGAGTCCGAGCAGCGTCCTCGCGTGGGCGATCGCGGCCGGCGTGTCCGGGAAGACGAGCCCGTCGCGGCGGAGGTGGTCGGCCACCCCGAGCCCGCCGAGGACCTCGTCGTGGCCCGGCCGGATGCCCGACAGCAGCACGATGATCCCCTTCCCCTCCAGCCGCCTGATCGCGTCCCCGAGAACACCGGCGCCGGTGGCGTCGATCGTGGACACGCGCGACATGCGCAGGATGACCACCCGCACGTCGGCGACCTCCGACAGCTCGAGCAGGAAGCGGTGGGCCGCGCCGAAGAACAGCGGGCCGTCGAACCGGTAGGCCACGATGTGCTCGGCCAGCAGGCGCCGTTCCTCGTCGCCGTGGTCGCCGGTCTCCAGCGGGACCTGCTCGATCTGCGCGCTGCGCGCGACGGCCCGCAGGGCGAGCACGATCGCGACGCCGACGCCGACCGCGACGGCGGTGACGAGGTCGAAGACGACGGTGACGGCGAAGGTGAGGACCATCACCGCGGCGTCGCCCCGGGTGGAGCGGGCGATGGCGCGCAGCGAGCCGACCTCGACCATGCGGACCGTCGTGGCCAGGAGCACTCCGGCCAGCGCGGCCAGCGGGATGCGCCCCACCAGGCCGCCCGCGCTGAACACGATGGCGGCAAGCACGACAGCGTGCGCCAGGGCGGCCAGGCGCGAGCGGGCACCCGATCGGACGTTGACCGCCGTACGGGCGATCGCGGCGGTGGCGGGGATGCCGCCGAAGAGCGGGGAGACGACGTTCGCCAGGCCCTGCCCGAACAGCTCGCGGTCGGGGTCGTGCCGCTCCCCCACGCTCATGGCGTCGGCGACCGAGGCGCACAGCAGGCTCTCGAGGGCCCCGAGGGCGGCCACGGCGAGGGCCGCCGGGAGCAGCGAGGTGACGGCGCCAGGATCGAGGAAGCCGATCGACGGCGCGGGCAGCCCGGCCGGCAGGGTTCCGATGCGGGCGACGTCCAGCCCTGCGGTCTCGGCCACGACCGTGGCGGCCACGACCGTGAGGAAGGAGAACGGCACCGCGGGCCGCCACCGCGCGCCCAGCAGCATGACCCCGGCGACCACGAGCGCCATCGCGATCGGCACCGGATGCGGGTCGCGCGCGAAGTTCGCGACCGCGTTCCCCGCCGCCTGCCACACCCGCTCCCCCTCGCCGGTCACGCCGAGCGCCGCGGGCGCCTGCTGGAGCGCGATGACGACGGCGATGCCCGCCGTGAAACCTTCGATGACGGGGGTGGGCATGTAGCGGGCGTACCTGCCGACCCGGGCCAGCGCGAGCACCATGAGCACGATCCCGGCGAGCAGGCCGACCGCGAGCACCCCGCCCGGGCCGTGACTGTGCACGATCGGGACGAGAACGACCGTCATGGCCCCCGTGGGCCCCGACACCTGGAGGTTGCTGCCGCCGAAGACGGCGGCGATCGCGCCCGCGACGACGGCGGTCGCCAGGCCGGCCTGCGCGCCCAGCCCGGAGCCGACCCCGAAGGCCAGCGCGAGCGGCAGGGCCACCACCGCGACCGTGAGCCCGGCGATCAGGTCGCGGCCGGGGCTGCGGCGGGCCGGTCGCCAGTCGGCGGGCGAGGGCAGCAGCCCCGCGACCCGGCCGTACAGCCGCTTGGCCGCGCCGGTCACTTCGCCGCCTCCGCCTGGAGCTCGGCCAGCAGCTCACCCTGACCGGTGATCATGTCGGTGAGGATCCGCCGGGCCGCCGCGAGCAGGTCCACGACGTCGGGGGTGGCCAGCGAGTAGACCACCGTGCCGCCCTCCCTGACCGCGCCGACC
Organism: Microbispora sp. NBRC 16548; assembly: GCF_030268985.1. NCBI lineage: Bacteria > Bacillati > Actinomycetota > Actinomycetes > Streptosporangiales > Streptosporangiaceae > Microbispora > Microbispora sp. NBRC 16548. The sequence goes on along the minus strand of NZ_BSSF01000007.1, from coordinate 367,829 downwards.
AGGCCGGTGCGGCGCAGCACGGCGAGCTGCTGGGACAGGTTCGACGCCTCCACCTCGATCTCGGTGAGTAATTCGCGGACCGGGCGGGGCCCGTCCCGCAGGAGTTCGAGCACGCGGATGCGCACCGGATGACCCAGAGTGCGGAAGAAATCGGCCTTGGCCTGGTAGAGCGGAACGGGCATCGGGCTCACTCCGCCCCTCCCGCGACTTCCGGGCTGATCCCGTGGTCGGCGGCCAGTCGGTTCAGGTTGTCGAGCCGGCCCGAGGCGACCTGGACGCCATGCTCGTCGCCGCTCTCCCGCGCCCGCCGCAGCTCCTCGCGCGCCTCCGCGAGCCGGGCGCGCAGCTCCGCCGTGAACTCGTGCATGTCGTCCTCTCCTCCGTCGGCCGTACCCAGCATATTCGCAATATGAAGAATTCTTCAATTCAGCAGCACCGCAACCACGTGGGGCGGCCGGAGACGGGCTCAGGCGGGGCGCGCTGTGAAGGAACGCTGGTCGCGCCGCAGCGGATGGCCCTCGGGAATCTCGACCAGCACGATCGGCAGGCCGTCGGGGTCCTCGATCCACATCTCCACCAGCCCCCACGGCTCCAGCCGGGGCGGGCGGGACACCCGCACCCCGGCCTCCACCAGCCGGTCGTGCTCCCTCTGCACGTCGCGCACCTGCAACCAGATCGCCGGCCCCTCCCGTACGTCGCCGGTGCGCGGCGAGACCTCGACGAACCCCTGCCCCAGAAAGAACACCACCCCGGGGTCCTCGACCGGGCCGAACTCCCGGTTGACGGCCAGGCCCAGGACGTCGCGATAGAAACGGCGGCTCGCGGCCCGGTCGGCCGATCGCAGGAGTATGCGGCTGCTCAGCACTTCCACGTGACGGTCGTGCCCATTCGGGGCATGCGATTGAGGATGGATTACGGCAAGCGGCGGCCAAGGCTTCCCGGGCCCTTAGTCCCTCCGCCGAGCGACGGACGTCGGTGCCGCCGGAGGGACGGGAACGGCAGACTGGTCGCCTACGCCCGTTGAGGATCATCGTGGAGGTTCGCATGACTGAAGACACGGCTCCCGCCGGCATGCCGCGCCTGGACAAGCTCGACCGCGAGGAGTGCCTGCGGCTGATCTCGCCGGGCGGTGTGGGCAGGGTCGCCTTCAACAACCCGACCGGGCCCGTGATCCTGCCGGTCAACTACACGATCGAGCAGGGCGCCGTCTTGTTCCGCACCGCGCTCGGCGGCCCGATGGACGCCGACCTGCGCACGGGGATCGAGGGGGCCGACTTCATGGTGGCCTTCGAGGTGGACCACATCGACGAGAGCACCCGGGAGGGCTGGAGCGTGCTCGTGCGCGGCGGGGCCCACCACATCACCGGCGACGTGAACAAGAACGCCGTGGACTCGTGGGCGGGCGGCGACCGTCCGCTCTACATCCGGATCTCGCCCAACGAGGTCAGCGGCCGGCGCATCCAGCACGCGTGATGGACGCCTGGGTCGTGGCCCGGCCGGGGCCCGTCGCGACACGGCCGCTGGAGCGGGCCGTGCTGCCGGACCCCGTGCCCGGGCCCGGGGAACTGCTGGTCCGCGTCGAGGTGTGCGCGGTCTGCCGCACCGACCTGCACCTCGCCGAGGGCGACCTCCCCCCGAGACGCCCTCGTACGGTTCCCGGGCACGAGGTCGTGGGACGCGTGGCGGGGCTCGGCCCGGACACGGCGGGGCCGCCGGTCGGCACCCGCGTGGGGGTGGCCTGGCTGCGCTCGACCTGCGGCCGGTGCCGCTACTGCCTGCGCGGCGCGGAGAACCTGTGCCCCGCGTCCACCTACACGGGCTGGGACGCCGACGGCGGGTACGCGGAGCTGCTGACCGCCCCCGCCGCGTACGTCTACCCGCTGCCCGAGGACACCCCGGCGGAGACGCTCGCCCCGCTGCTGTGCGCGGGGATCATCGGATATCGCGCGCTGGTCCGCGCCGACCTGCCCCCGGGAGGGCGGCTCGGCATCTACGGGTTCGGGGCCTCGGCCCATCTGACCGCCCAGATCGCGATCGCCGAGGGCGCGACCGTACACGTGATGACGAGGTCGGCGGCGGCGAGGGAGCTCGCGCTCCGGCTGGGCGCGGCCTCCGCAGCGGGCAGCGCCGACCCGCCGCCCGAGCCCCTGGACGCGGCCATCCTGTTCGCCCCGGTCGGCGACCTCGTGCCGGTCGCGCTGGCCGCGCTCGACCGGGGCGGCACGCTCGCGGTGGCGGGGATCCACCTCACCGACATCCCGGTGCTGAACTACCAGCGTCACCTGTTCCAGGAGCGCACGCTGCGCAGCGTCACGGCCAACACCCGCGACGACGGGCGGGAGTTCCTGCGGCTGGCGGCCCTCCACCATCCGCGGGTCACGACGACGCCCTACTCCTTCGACGCCGCCGGCCAGGCGCTGGCCGACCTGGCCGCCGACCGCGTCGAAGGGGCGGCCGTCCTGCTCATGGACAGGTGACGGGCGGCACCGGCTCCAGGTGGAACAGGCCGCCCTTCACGTCCGTGGGGTCGCCGGCCGGACGCGCCGTCCTCCCGGCCAGCGCCATCAGCACGTCGGTGGTGGTGACCAGGCCCCGCAGGACGTCGTCGGGGCCGAGCACGGGGACCGCGCCGCAGTCGGCGTCGGCCATCAGCGCGGCGACCTCGGACAGCGGGGCGTCCGGGGCGACCCGGGGACAGCGCCGCCCCTGCACGAGCGTGCGCACCACCGCCTGCGACTGCTCGGCGGGGCCGCCCGACCAGTGCGCGGCGACGTCCTCCCGCCCGAGCACGCCGACGAGCCGGCAGCAGGCGTCCACGACCGGGAGGTGGTGGACGCCGGCCCGCCACATGAGCTCCCAGGCCATCAGCGGCGACTCCTCCGGCTCCACCGTGACGAGCGTCCGGGTCATCACCTCGGACGCGGTCGTGGTCTCGACGCTCATCGATCCCGCCCGCCTTCCGCCGGGCCGGTCCGCCGGGGCGCGCCCGCGGGGACGGCCCGGTCCACATCGTCGATCTCATACGTGATGGAGGAGTCGACGTCCACCACGCCGTCCACCTGCCAGACCTCCTCGATCAGGGCGCAGAGCTGGGAACGCCGCTCCACGCCGCCGTCGAGGTGGACGATCCCGTCCTGGATCCGTACGGCGCACTGGCGGGAGTGGCGCGACGCCACCTCGAGGACGTCGTCGCGGAGGTCCTCCGGGGGCCGGCAGAACGCCCTGATCAGATCGGACTGTTTGACCAGCCCGGTGATGCGGCCGGTCTGCCCGTCCACCACCGGCAACTCCTTGATCCTGTTGCGGTGCATGAGACAGGCCGCCCGCCGCAGCGGGGTGTCCTCGGTGACCGTGATCGCGGGGCTGCTCATGATCTGGGCGGCGCTGCGGCCGCTCGCCTTCCTGCGCTCCCTGCGGCGGGACGGCCCCTCGATGATCAGATCGCCGGGCCGCCTGTCGAGGTCCTTGAGCAGCAGGTCGTCGTCGCTCACCATGCCGATCACGCGCCGGTCCCCGTCCACGACAGGAACGGCCCCGACATGGAACCGGCACATGGCGGTGACCACGTCGGAGAACGAGGCCGTCGCCTCGACGGCGACGACGAACCTGTTCATGACGTCGCGGACGGTCATCGGCATGGCGACCTCCTTCGTCCCCCCGTGGCCATGCCCCCACTCATGGCCACGCCCCCAGCCTTGGCCATGACCGGCGGCGGGGCGACCGGCGAACGTCCCCCTACCGTGGGACCTATGTCCCGGGGGTGCCGTTCAGCGAAGAGCCGCCAGTACCGTGTGAGTTGTGCAGAATGCCGCGATCCTTACCGTCGATGACGACCCTTCCGTCTCCCGGGCGGTGGCTCGTGACGTACGCCGCCGATACGGCGACCGCTACCGGGTGATCCGAGCCGAGTCCGGCCCCAGCGCGCTCGACGCGCTGCACGAGATCAAGCTGCGCGGCGAGCAGGTCGCCGTCATCCTGGCCGACTACCGGATGCCCCAGATGAACGGCATCGAGTTCCTCGAAGCGGCCATGGACGTCTTCCCGCTGGCGCGCAGGGTGCTGCTGACCGCCTACGCCGACACCGACGCGGCCATCAGCGCGATCAACATCGTCGATCTCGACCACTACCTGCTCAAGCCGTGGAACCCGCCGGAGGAGAAGCTCTACCCGGTGCTGGACGCGCTGCTGGAGTCCTGGCTCGCCACCCCCGCCGTGACGATGCCGGAGACCAAGGTCGTGGGTCATCGCTGGTCGGCGCACTCGTTCACGGTGCGCGACTTCCTCGCCCGCAACCTCGTGCCGTACCGCTGGCTGCGGGCCGACGAGGCCGAGGGCGTACGCCTGCTGACCGCCGCCGGGATGAGCGAGGCGGACGTGCCGGTGGTGATCACCACGGACGGCAAGGCCCTGGCACGGCCCACGGAGGCCGATCTCGCCGCGCACGTCGGCATGGCCACCACCCCGGCCTCGGATCTCTACGACCTCGCCGTGATCGGCGCGGGCCCCGCCGGCCTCGGCGCCGCGGTGTACGGCGCGTCCGAGGGACTGCGCACTCTGCTCGTGGAGCAGCGGGCCACCGGCGGGCAGGCCGGGCAGAGCAGCCGGATCGAGAACTACCTGGGCTTCCCCGACGGGGTCTCCGGCGCCCAGCTCACCGACCGCGCCCGCAGGCAGGCGCTGAAGTTCAACACCGAGCTGCTCACCACCCGGGAGGTCGTCGGCCTCCAACGAAGCGGTTCGGCCACCCTGCTGCAATTCGGCGACGGCACCGCCGTGACGGCGCACACGGTCGTGCTGGCGACCGGCGTGTCCTATCGGCTCCTGGACGCGCCCGGCCTGGCCGACCTGACCGGCCGGGGCGTCTTCTACGGCGCCGCCGCCACCGAGGCCCCGAGCTGCGCCGGGGAAGAGGTCTACATCGTCGGCGGCGCGAACTCGGCCGGGCAGGCGGCGGTGTACTTCTCCCGGTACGCCCGCAAGGTGCACATCCTCATCCGGGGAGAGGACCTCACCCGGTCGATGTCGCAGTATTTGATCGATCAGATCGAGGCCATTCCGTCGATCGAGGTCCATCCGCGCACGCAGGTGGTCGGCGGCGAGGGCCGCGACCACCTGGAGCGCCTGATCCTGTGCGACGGGCGGACCGGCCTGACGACCGCCGTGCCGACGTCGTGGCTGTTCGTCTTCATCGGGGCGGAACCGCGCACCGACTGGCTCGGCGACGTGGTCGCCCGCGACGGATCCGGCTACGTGCTGACCGGCTCCGACCTGCTGGCGGACGGCCGCCGCCCGGCCGGATGGACGCCGTCCAGAGATCCCTATCACCTGGAGTCGAGCATGCCCGGCGTCTTCGCGGCGGGCGACGTGCGGGCCGGATCGGTCAAGCGCGTCGCCTCGGCCGTCGGTGAGGGCGCCATGGCGGTCTCGCTCGTCCACCGCTATCTGGAGGCTCGATGACCGACCATCCGAGTGAGCCGACACTGTCGCCTGACGAGCTGCGCACCCTGTTCCTGTTCGAGGCGCTGGACGACGCGCAGCTCGCCCGGTTGTCGGAGGCGGGCCGGGTGGAGCGGCGGCTCGCCGGGACCCGCGTCTACCAGGAGGGCGACCCCGCCACCTGCTTCTTCGTGCTGCTGAGCGGCACGGTCGCGATGAGCAGGCGGGTGCAGGGCGACGAGGTCGAGGTGAGCCGCACCGGCCAGCGCGGCGTGTACGGCGGCGCCACCCAGGCGTACATCACGGGGGAGTTCTCCCAGCTCTACATGAACACGCTGACCGCGGTCACCGACGCCGAGTTCTTCGTGCTCCCGGCCGAGGTGATCGGGGCGTGTGTGCGCGAGTGGTTCCCGATGGCGATGCACCTGCTAGAGGGGCTGTTCCTCGGCATGCGCGCCACCCAGACGATCGTCGGCGAGCGGGAGCGGCTGCTCGCGCTCGGCTCGCTGTCGGCCGGCCTGACGCACGAGCTGAACAACCCCGCGGCCGCCGCCGTACGGGCGACGTCGGCGCTGCGCGAGCGGGTGGCGGGCATGCGGCACAAGCTCGCCATGATCGCCGACGGGCGGCTGGACGGCAGTCAGCTGCACGACCTGGTGGAGCTCCAGGAGGACGCGGTCAAGCGGTCGGCCTCCGCCCCCGACCTGACGCCGCTGGCGCGCTCCGACGCCGAGGACGCGGTCGCCGACTGGCTGGACGACCACGACATCGTCGGCGGCTGGGACCTGGCGGCGACGCTCGTGGCCGGCGGCCTCGACGCGGCCTGGCTCGACCAGATCGCCGGGGCGGTGGGCGAGGAGAACCGGGAGGCCGCGGTCCGGTGGCTCACCTATACGGTGGACACCGAATTGCTGATGTGCGAGATCGACGACGCGGTCAACCGGATCTCCGGCCTGGTCGCCGCCGCCAAGCAGTACTCCCAGCTCGACCGCGCCCCGCACCAGACGGTCGACGTGCACGACCTGCTCGACGCCACGCTGACCATGCTGCACGGCAAGATCCCCGAGGGCGTCCGCACGGTCAAGGAGTACGACCGGTCGCTGCCGCTCATCCCGGCGTACGCGGCGGAGCTGAACCAGGTGTGGACCAACCTCATCGACAACGCGCTCGGCGCGATGGACGGCACGGGCACGCTGACCCTCCGCACCCGGCGCAAGGACGGCCACGTGATCGTCGAGGTCGGCGACACCGGCCCCGGCATCCCGCCCGAGGTCCGGCCCCGCATCTTCGAACCGTTCTTCACCACCAAGCCCGTCGGCGAGGGCACCGGCCTGGGCCTGGACATCTCCTATCGGATCGTGGTCAACAAGCACCACGGGGACATCAGGGTGGATACGCGTCCCGGCGACACCCGGTTCCGGGTCTACCTCCCGGTGGACCAGGCGGCCCCGGAGCCCGTTCGATAGGGCCGCCCACAAACGGCCTGGCCGTACAGTGTGGACATGGGCATGGTCAGCACCGTGGGTCTCGTCCTGCACCCGCAACGCGACTCCAAGGAGGCGATCGACACGATCGTCGAGTGGGCGCGCAAGCGGGACTGCACGGTGCTGGGGCTGCCCGACGAGGTCGGGCGCATCGACTGCAGCGCCATCGCGGTGGACGCCCCGACCCTGGTCAGGCGGTCCGACCTGCTCGTCAGCCTCGGCGGCGACGGCACGATGCTGCGCACGATGCGCCTGATCGCCGGGCGGCCGACCCCCGTCCTCGGGGTCAACCTGGGACGGCTCGGTTTCCTCGCCGAGATCGACGTGGACGAGCTGGCTCCCGCGCTGTCCGCGATCGACGAGCACCGATACACGGTCGAGCCGCGCATGGCGGTCCGGGCGGTCAGCCACGACGGCCGGATGGTGACCGCGTTCAACGACATCGCCCTCGTCCGCATCCCCGGCGACGGGCTCGCGGCCGTGTCCGTCTCTGTCTACGGTGAGCCGTTCGTCCGGTACTCCGCCGACGCCGTGATCGTCTCCACCTCCACCGGGTCCACCGCGTACAGCTTCTCGGCGGGCGGCCCGATCGTCTCCCCCACCGTCGAGGGCTTCCTCGTCGTCCCGGCCGCCGCCCACTCGGCGTTCAACCGGGCGCTGGTCCTGTCGGCCGACGAGGAGGTGACGCTCGACGTGCTCCCGACCAGCGGGCAGCTCGCCCTGGAGGTCGACGGCGCCATCGGCGGCCACCTGGGCCCCGGCGACCGGCTCACGGTGACCGCGCTGCGCGCCGCCGCCCGCGTGGTGCGGCTCGGGACGACGACCTTCTACGAGCGGGCCCGCCGCAAGCTCCGCGTGAACGGCAGCGCCGAGGTCGACTGACCGCGGCGCCCCTCACGCCGCCGGGTCATCGTGACGGCGTCGGCGACCAGAGTCCCGCCGCGGTCCCGCCGCGCAGGTGCCCGCGATAGGTGACCACCTTGTCGTGGATGACGGCGAGGCTCGCGTCGAGCTCGGCGATCCGTGCCCTGACGGTGCGCTCGTGCTCCTCCAGCAGGGCGAGACGCTCGTGCTCGTTGCCCGGCCCCGACCGTACGAGCTCGGCGAACCTGCGCAGGGTGGCGATGGACATGCCGGAGTCGCGCAGGCGGTTGCACAGGACCAGCCACTGCACGTCCGCCGGGTCGTACACCCGCTGTCTTCCGGCCGATCGGGGGATCGGGCGGAGGAAGAGCCCCTCGCGTTCGAAGAACCGCAGCGCGTGCACGCTCAGCCCGGTCGCCTCCGAGACCTGCCCGATGGACAGAGCTTCCGTATGCCTGGTCATGCGGCGGATCGTACAGCTTGACCTAGAGCGCACTCTAGTTTCTAGCGTCCTTCTCATGACGACACAGCACAGGATCGGCAGTGGTTTCGGCGCCCGCAGCACCGCGCGCGAGGTGCTCGCGGGAATCGATCTGTCCGGGCGGACGGCCCTGGTCACCGGGGGATACTCCGGGCTCGGCCTGGAGACGACGCGGGCGCTGAGCGCGGCGGGGGCTCAGGTGATCGTCCCCGCGCGCAGGCCGGCGGTGGCGAAGGAGGCGCTGCGCGACATCCCGGGCACGGAGACCCGCGAACTCGACCTGGCGGACCTGCACAGCGTTCGCATGTTCGCGGAAACGCTTGTGGAGACCGGCAGGACCATCGACATCCTCATCGCCAACGCCGGCATCATGGCCTGCCCGGAGACCCGCGTCGGCCCCGGGTGGGAGGCCCAGTTCGCGGTCAACCACCTCGGTCACTTCGCCCTCGTGAACCGCCTCCGCCCCGCCCTGACCGCCCGAGGATCGCGGGTGGTGTCGGTGTCCTCCGCCGGCCACTTCGCGACCGGGATCCGATGGAACGACATCCACTTCCGCGACGGGTACGACAGATGGCTGGCCTACGGGCAGTCGAAGACGGCGAACATCCTGTTCTCCGTGCGCCTCGACGCGCTCGGGGCGGCCACCGGCATACGGGCCTTCTCGTTGCATCCGGGCGAGATTCTCACTCCCCTCCAGCGGCACATCCCCCGCGAGGAGCAGATCGCCCTGGGCTGGATCTCCCCCGACGGCGCGGCGGCGGAGGGCTTCAAGACTCCGGAGCAGGGCGCGGCCACGACGGCCTGGGCGGCGACCTCTCCCATGCTCGCGGATCACGGCGGGGTTTACTGCCAGGACTGCGACGTCGCCGAGCTCGCCACGGCCGACGACGTGGACACCGGAGGGGTCAAGCCGTGGGCGATCGACCCCGAGGAGGCGTCCCGGCTCTGGGACCTGTCGTGCGAGCTCACGGGCGTCGACACGTTCTCCTGACGCGGACAGCCTCCTGACGCGGACGGCCGGGGCGGCGCGTGCGCGCCGGCCCGGGACCGCGTCCGCGTGGCCTACAGCAGGCTTTCGATCTCGGACAGTTCCTCGGCGGTGAGCGCCGGTGCGGCCAGGGCCGCGACGTTCTGTTCGAGCTGCCCGACCGAGCTCGCCCCGACCAGCACGGACGTGACCCTCTGGTCGCGCAGGATCCACGCCAGTGCGAGCTGCGCGAGCGACTGGCCGCGCTCCTGGGCGATCTTGTTCAGGCCGCGCAGGGTCTCCAGCAGATCGGGGGTGAGCCGGTCGCGCTTCAGGAAGTGGCCGATCGCCATCCGCGAGTCGGCCGGCACCTCGCCGTCGAGGTAGCGCCCGGTGAGCAGGCCCTGCGCCAGCGGCGAGTAGGCGATGCACCCCGCCCCGGCCCGCTCCAGCGTGTCCAGCAGGCCGTCCTCCACCCAGCGGTCCAGCATGGAGTAGCGCGGCTGGTGGATCAGGAGCGGGGTGCCCAGCTCGCGCAGCACGGCGGCGGCCCGCTCGGTCTGCTCGGCGGAGTAGTTCGAGATGCCCACGTAGAGCGCCTTGCCGGAGCGCACCGCCGTGTCGAGGGCGCCCATCGTCTCCTCGATGGGGGTGTCCGGGTCGGGCCGGTGGGAGTAGAAGACGTCGACGTAGTCGAGGCCCATCCGGCTCAGCGACCGGTCGAGGCTCGCCAGCAGATACTTGCGCGACCCCCACTCGCCGTACGGCCCGGGCCACATGTCGTAGCCCGCCTTCGTCGAGATGAACAACTCGTCGCGGTAGGGCCGGAAGTCGGCGCGCAGGTGGCGGCCGAAGTTCTCCTCCGCCGAGCCGTACGGCGGGCCGTAGTTGTTGGCCAGGTCGAAGTGGGTGATGCCGAGGTCGAAGGCCCGGCGCAGAACGGCGCGCTGCACGTCGAGCGGGTGGCCGTCGCCGAAGTTGTGCCACAGCCCGAGAGAGATCTCGGGGAGCAACACGCCACTCCTTCCGCTGCGCCGGTACCGCATGTCGTCGTATCGAGCGGGGGCGGGGACGTAGGGGTGCGGGATCATCCGTGGCCTTTCTTGCGGGACTGGGCCGGTCCTTTGCCGCGGCCTTACTCAAGGACTACCAGCAAACCGCACATGTCAACGGCCCGCCCACCGTCCCGGGGCGAGGCCGTGGATCTCGGGAGAGGGGCGGTGGATCTCGGGACGCGGGCCGTTCCGGTCAGGCTCGGCGTCGTATCGACAGGGAGGCGATCGCTCGCCCAGCTGAGCGCGAACCACCAGCAACTCATCGGTCATCTCGTCCTCCCGTCATCATGCACAGTCGGACGAGAAGCCGTGCCGGTTCACGGTTCGCGGATCACGATGCCGAGCACGGTCACCGCGGATCGGGATCGAGGTGCCTGAAGACCGTGGCGCGGCTGCCCCGGAGATCCATCGCGTCCCGCCGCCGTGAGGGCGTCGCGCCGGCCGTCAGGGGCGGGCCGCGATCCCTCAGCGCACGCCTCTCGGGCGGAACTGGATGCTGATCCGGGCGCCGATCACCTTGGCCGACTTGGGAATCGCGTGCTCCCAGGTGCGCTGACAGCTTCCGCCCATGACGACGAGGTCGCCGTGGCCCAGGTCGTGCCGCAGCGCAGGGCCCCCGCCGCGCGGGCGCAGCAGCAGCGGGCGCGGCGTGCCGACCGACACGATCGCGACCATCGTGTCCTGCGTGCTCCCCCGCCCGATCGTGTCGCCGTGCCAGGCGACGCTGTCCCTGCCGTCGCGGTAGAGGCACATCCCCGCCGTACGGAACGGCTCGCCGAGCTCCTCCTCGTAGTGGGCGTTGAGCGCGTCCCTCGCCTCGGCCAGCACCGGGTCGGGAAGCTCCTCGTCCTCGTCGTAGAACTTCAGCAGACGGGGCACGTCCACGACCCGGTCGTACATGTGCCTGCGCTCGGCGTGCCACGGCACGGCCTCCAGCAGGCGTTCGAAGAGCGCGTCGGCCCCCTCGATCCAGTGCGGCCGTACGTCGATCCAGGCGCCGCGCTCCAGCGGACTGCGCCGCACGGACGAGCCGAGCGGTCCGATGCGCACATCCTCACCCCAGTCCAGAAGCGAGGCCTGAAAAGCAGTCATGCGACCATCATATTAGAACGTGTATTCGATCATGCCTGGCTCCGCCACCATCGGGAACCGAGCTCGTCACAGCACGTCGAGGTCGAGACCCGGCGGCAGGCCGGTGACGGTGGCGGACGGCGCCGACGAAGGCGCGGAGAAGGGCCGACACCCTCTCGACGGCCCCCGGACCGGCCCCCGCCGGACCGGCCCGGGGACCGCCTCAGGGACTGTCCAGCAGGCGGACCGGGCAGTGCAGCTCGGCGCCCACCCGGTCGAGCAGGACCGCGAAGCCCGCACGCGTGGCCGGTCGGAACCCGAGGAAGAACCGGTTGGCCAGGGGCACCCCCCATCTCAGCCGCTCGGCCACGTTGCGGACCTGGTAGACCAGCAGCGTGCCGGCGGGGTCGGGTGCGAGGCGATACTCGCCCCGCCACCACCAGCCGCCCTGCGCGGCCAGCCGGTCCCGGCCCACCTCGACCGTCATCGCGTGGCCGGGCGCGGCCAGGACGAAGCGGTCCGGCCCGCCCGTGAGCGTTCCGCCGTGGTCGGCGAACGGGAAGCAGTTGTCGCGTCCCACCGGCCCCGGCCGTACGCGCAGGAGCAGGCCTGCCACACGCTCGACCGGCGCCTCGACGACGCCGCGCACCTCGCAGAGGAGGGTTCCGGCGGCCGTCACGGCGTGCCGATCCGCGTGTTCTGGAACGACGCGAAGCGCCAGCCGTCGCCCTCCCTGACCGCGGTGAACGTCATGATCGAGTCACGGCCCGGATCGGCCGCGCCGTCCGGCAGGGCCGAGCCCCCGGTGGTGACGACCAGCGCCGCGTCCGGGCTCAGGAAGCGGATCTTCCGCAGCGGCGGCGCGGCGGCGGGCCCGCCCAGGCGGGACCCCTTCAGCGGGCCCTCGAACAGCGCCCGATGGCTGTCCTCGATGGCCCGGCGGCCCTCCATGTGGAGGCCGAAGAACGTCACGTAGTCGGCGTCCTCGGTGAACAGCCCGGCGAAGGCGGCGGCGTCCGCGTTGTTCCAGGCTGCGGTCAGCGCGTCAAGCAGGCGGTGGATGTCGTCGGACATGGTTGCGGCTCCTCTCGGATGACCGCGAAGCCGCCTATCCTCTGGGGTGCGAGTCCTGATCGGCCGCTTCGCGGTGGTCGGGTCCGGCGCCGGCCGGATGTTGGCGCATCCGGCCGGCGCGTCACTGCTGGTCGAGCTGTCCGCTGTTCGAATCGGCGCTCCAGGAGACCTGGCCGGACCGGATCTCGGCGAGGGTCGCGCGGACCCACTCCAGCTCGGCGGCCTTCATCGCCCGGTCGTACTCCACTTCGAGGACCAGCACGCGCGGCAGGCCTGAGCCGGTGAGCGCCTCGATGTGCGCGTCGGCGGAGACGATGGCGCCCTCCAGCGTGGCGGCCCGGGTGCCCAGCGCCCGCTCCGCCTCGGGGACCGGAAGGCATCCCATCAGCGACACCGCGGCCACGAAGACCTTGGTGTCGCCGTCCGGCTGTTCGAGGAGACGGCGCAGCCGCGTGCCCAGCTCGGCCCGCCCCTCCTCGGTCACCCCGTAGACCGTACGCTCCGGCCGGCGGCCCTCCCTGCTGGTCTCCACGGGGGCGATGAGCTCCTCGCGGGCCAGCCGGTCGACCGCGTGGTAGAGGCTGCGCGGCAGGCCGCTGATGTAGTCCTTGTGCGTGTCGATGACGAACCGGTGCAGCTCGTAGGGGTGCGCGGGCCGTACGGACAGCAGGGCGAGCACCGTGAGCCCGACCAGGTCCCTGTCCGCCCGCCCCCGCGCCATCACTCCCCCATTGCCTTATTGCAACTCGCACTATAGCGATGCGCATCTCAGGCGGGAAGCCTTTACGCGGACACCGGCGCACGCGGGCGACGCCGGGCGGCGAATGGATGGTGCCGACGAACGCCACGCCGGTGATCCTCGACGCCGTACGGAAGGAGCTGCGGCGGCAGACGGGACACAATGCGGACGAGAAGGACGGCACGACCTTCTCGTCTGAGCAGCGGAGGGCATGGGCGGATGGACCTGTTGCAGATCAAGTTCTGGGAGGCGGACGACTACCGGCCGGGCACGAAGGGCCACGAACGCCGGTGCAGCTGGGGCGGGTCGTCGTGCCCGTCACCGGCCGAGTTCACTGTCACCGATCGCGCAGGCGCCCACAACGGCGCCTGCGCGGTTCACGTCGTCGACTACATCAGGGACCGTCTCCGGCACGGCCGCTGACCGCGCCGCGACCCCGGGTCACCCGGCGGCGGCGGGGTCGGCGGCGAACGCCGCGGTCAGCTCGGCCTGGGCGGCCAAAGCGGCGGCGAGGGCCTCGGGGTCGTCGGCGTCGAGCGTCATCGCGCATCCCATGCGGATCGCGTCGAGGTCCACCGGCCCGCGCCTGGTCGCCCACCAGCGGCCGACGTCCGACCGCCAGATGATCCAGCCCGTATGGACCCGTGCGATGTCCTCCAACGTGGTCATGTCACCCATCTCCAACGGCTGCTCGCGGAAGTGGGCCAAGCTAAGCGCTTTTGAAGCGGTTGGAGTATCAGCCAGGAGACGTCCAATCACAGCCAGTAGCCACGCGAACACGGAATCTCCCGTAGTGTCAGCGTGTCACGCTGACACAGCGTGCTTGCGGTCGTGCGAGGAGGGGTGCGACATGCCGGCCAACCACCGCCATCCGCCGAACCGCCGGCTCGCGTGGGAACGCCTGCAGCGCGGGTGGTCCTACGAGGAGCTGTGCGAGCGCATCCGTACGTCCATGCGGTCGTGCGACGAGAAGGACACCGGCCTGACGGCCAACACGGTGCGACGGTGGGAGACCGGGGAGCGATGGCCGGATCCGCGCTACCGCAAGCACCTCGTGACGATTTTCGACAAGCCCGCGAGCGAGCTGGGACTGCTCACCCCCGACGAGATGGCCATGCGGCCGGTCACAGAGGTGGTGGACGAGATACGGAGGCTGCTGAGCATGATCGTCGCAGACGGCATCGACCGCTCCACGTTCCTGCGGGGGCTCCTCGGCGCGGGCGTGCTCGCCCCGCTCCTCGGCGAGGGCGGCGAGCGTCTTCCCGCGGCGGTGGAACGCGGGCGCGGGGTCGACGCCGAATCGGCCGAGGCGTTCGCCAGGGTCGTCGACAAACAGGCGGCCCTCTACTGGACCTCGCCGCCGGACGACATCTTCCAGGCGTCGGTCGCGCACACCCGGCTCGGCATGAGCCTGTTGCGAGGGGCCCCGGAGGGACCGGTCAGGCAGACGCTGGCCGAGGCGGCCGCGCGCTCCGCGCTGCTGTCGGGCAGGGTCGCCTTCTTCGACCTGGACGACGGCCCCACCGCGGCACGGCTGTACCGCATGGCCCTGTCGGCCACCCGGGAGTGCGGCGACCACCCGCTCGCCGCCGCCGTGCTCGCCCACGCGGCGTTCGTGCCGGGGTTCGAGGGCAACCGTACGGACGCCCTGGGCCTGCTGGACGCGGCGTTCGCGCACGCCTGGCACGGCGTCGGCCCGCTCACGAGGGCATGGCTGCACTGCGTGGCCTCGGAGATCTCGGCCCGCTGCGGCGAGCCGAAGGAGTGCATGCGCCACATCGACCGCGCCGACCACATGGTCGACGCGGGCGGCGACGACCCGCCCTGGCTGGACTTCTTCGAGCGGGCCAGGCTCGACGGCTTCGCCGGCTACAGCGCGCTGACGGCGGGCAACCACGAGGAGGCGGCCCGCCGGCTGCGCAAGGCGCTCGACGACCTGGGCCCGAACGGCGGCAAGCAGCGCTCGGTGCTGCTCGCCGACCTCGCCGCCGCCCACGCCTCCACCGACGGCGACCAGGCCGCCGAACACCTCAGGCAGGCGGTCGACGCGCTGGAGGATCAGTGGTACTCGATCGGGCACGACCGCGTACGCGGCGTGCTGAAGGTCCTGCCGCCCGCGGGGCAGACGCGGGCGCTGGACGAACGGCTGACCGACCTCGGCCGTTCGAGTCACCCCGAACTCATGATGTGAGGACGGCCCCGCCCGCCACCTCGCGCCACCGCGGACTACAAGGTCTCTGAGGTAGCGCCTATACGACCGGTCGTATAGTGACCTTATGGGACGGACCAGCGATGCCAAGGAGAAGATCCTCGGCGCCGCGCGAATGCTCATCGAGCTGCGCGGTTACTCCGCCTTGGGCGTGGCGGAGATCTGCAAGGCGGCCGGCGTGCCCAAGGGCAGCTTCTACTACTTCTTCGAGACCAAGGAGGCCCTCGCTCGGGCGGTCATCGACGAGCACTGGGCCGACCAGGAGCGGGCCTGGAAGCAGATTCTGTCCAGCGAGGCGGAGCCGCTGCACCGTCTGCGCCGGCTGTTCGAGGCGGCCCAGGCCGCCCAGCGTGCCGGGCAGCGGGACTGCGGCACCGTCTCGGGCTGCCTGTTCGGAAACCTCTCGCTGGAGATGAGCAACCAGACCGAAGCCATCCGCGGGCGGCTGCAGGAGATCTTCGACGCGCAGGTCGAGATGATCGACGCGGTCATCGTCGAGGCCCTGGCGCGTGAGGACGTCACCGTGGCCGACACCCGGGAAGCCGCGCGGTCGGTGGTGGCCCAGTTGGAGGGGCACGTTCTGTTCGCCAAGCTCTACAACGACACGCAGCGGCTCGGCCCCCTGTGGGCCAACTGCCTGGCGCTGCTCGGTGCCCGCGCCGAGGCGGCCGCCGGTCTCTGACACCCGCCCGGATGGTCGGGGCCGATAGGCGCAGCCTCCCACCGTCCTAGCATGGCGAGCGTGGAGTTGCGCCAGCTGAGGTACTTCGTCGCGGTCGCCGAGGAACTGAACTTCGGCAGCGCCGCCAGGCGCCTGCTGATCGCCGGCCCTTCCCTGTCCCAGCAGATCAAGGCGCTGGAGCGCGACCTGGGCGTGCGCCTGTTCGACCGGGACCGCCGCTCGGTGTCCCTCACCCCAGCCGGTTTCGCCCTGCTTTCCGACGCCCGGGCCCTGCTGGAACGCGCCGACGACCTCCGGCACCGGGCCCGCCGGCTGGCCGGATCCGAACCGGTCCGGCTCGGCTACGTCAACTGGCTGCCATCGGACCTGATCGCCCGCACCGCGGCGGTGGCGCAGGTCCATGTCGACGCCTGGGTCGCGCCCTCGCACACCCAGGCCGCCCGGGTCGCCGAAGGCGGCCTGGACCTCGCGATCTGCTGGCTGCGCACCGACGATCTGGAGCGACGCGGCCTGCACGCTCAGCTCATCGGCGCCGACCGCCTCTACGCCGTGGCCACCGGGCGTGACACGACCGCGGTTCCCGCCCGGGAGACCGGCGTCCTCCTCGACGACGACACCACCTCCTGGTCGTCCTGGAACGCTTACGCCGAGGAACTGGCCGGCCAGACCGGGGCCCGGGCCGTACGCATCTCCGACGGCGGCATCACCGGCCCGGCGTTCTTCGACCATGTGCGCCGTTGCCGCCGCCCGGTCATCAACTCTCCCAAGGGTCAAGCCACCCCGCTGCCGCCGGACCTCGTCCGGCGCCCGGTCATCGCGCCGGAGATCTACTGGACCTGGTCTCTGGTGTGGCGTCGCGGCGAAGTCCGCACCTCGGTGCTCGACGTCGTCGAGGCTCTGCGCACCGACGACCGCTTCGGGATCCACGGCCCGGACGCCTGGCTGCCCGAGGGCGACCCGCACCGTCGCTAGCCCTCGCCCCCGGGCGTAGGTGCGCTGATCCAGGTGTAGGAGCCTGTGCCTATCAGTTGGAAGGATTCCGGTTCTGGCCGAGGCGCCGTGAACCTTTGATTTCTCTTCTCCGGCGGCCTAAGTTCACAGACGGAAATAGACGACCGGTTGACTAGTAACCGATCGATTCCCTCTGGAGGAGAGCAATCATGAGCATTCAGCAGCAGAAGGTCGCCCTCGTCACCGGCGCGTCGCAGGGCATCGGCGCCGCACTGGTCGAGGCCTACCGCAAGCTGGGCTACGCCGTCGTCGCCGTCTCGCGCACCATCGCGCCCTCCGACGACCCCGGCGTCCTCACCGTCCAGGGCGACGTCGCCGACCCCGCCACCGCCGAACGCGCAGTCGCGGCGGCCGTCGAGCGGTTCGGCCGGGTGGACACTCTGGTCAACAACGCGGGCATCTTCGTCGCCAAGCCGTTCACCGACTACACCCTCGACGACTACACCGCCGTGACCAAGGTGAACCTCGACGGCTTCTTCCACGTCACCCAGCTCGCCATCGCGCGCATGCTGACCCAGGGCGGCGGCCACGTCGTCACCATCACCACCAGCCTGGTGGACAACGCCGACTCGCGGGTCCCGTCCGTGCTGGCCTCGCTGACCAAGGGCGGCCTGCAGTCCGCGACCAAGTCGCTCGCCATCGAGTACGCCACGCGCGGCATCCGCGTCAACGCCGTCTCACCCGGCACCATCAAGACCCCGATGCACCCCGAGGAGACCCACGAGGCCCTCGCAGCGCTGCACCCGGTAGGCCGGATGGGCGAGCCGAGCGACATCGCGGACGCGGTCGTCTACCTGGAGAACGCCCCCTTCGTCACCGGTGAGATCCTCCACGTCGACGGCGGCATGAGCGCCGGCCACTGATCCGCACGCCCCGGTTCCGCCCACAGGAGACGCCTGATGACCAGCGACAAGGACAGGGAAACGATCCTCAGGGACGTCCTCGACCGGTGGAAGGCCGGCGTCGACGCCCACGAACCGCAGCAGATCGCCGCTCTGTTCACGGAGGACGCGATCTTCCAAGGGTTGCGCCCCTACACCGTCGGGAGGCCGGGTGTAGCCGCCTACTACGACTCCCAGCCGCCCGGACTGACGGCCGCGTACCGCATCCTGGAGACCGCGGCCCCCGCCGACGACCTCGTCCTCGGATACCTGGCCGTCGACTTCTCCTTCACCGACCGCCCCACCCTCGACGTCTGTCTCAGCGTGCTGGTGAAGCGGACGGAGGAGGGCTGGCGCATCGGCCACTACCAGGTCTCCCGCCTCTGAGCCCCGCCGCTCGTCCGGGACGGCCTGGCCGCCCCGGACGCCCGCCGCTCGGAGTCTCGTCGTTTCGACATTTCCTCACAACCAGCGCAGGAGGCGCAGGGCATGGACATGAAACTTGAGGTCGTCGTGGTGCCGGTCTCGGACGTCGACCGGGCCAAGGACTTCTACACGGCGCTGGGGTGGCGGCTGGACGCCGACATCGCCACCGGCGAGGGGTTCCGGGTGGTGCAGGTGACCCCGCCCGGCTCGCCGGCGTCGGTCATCTTCGGCACGTCGGTCACGTCCCAGGCGCCGGGCTCGGCCCAGGGCCTGCATCTGGTCGTCGACGACATCGAAGCCGCGTACGACGAGCTCAAGCGGCTCGGCGCCGACACGAGCGAGGTGTTCCACGACGCCGGTGGCATCTTCCACCACGCGGGCACCGACGCCCGAGTGCCCGGCCCGGATCCACAGCGCCGCAGCTACGGCTCGTTCCTGTCGTTCGGCGACCCGGACGGCAACGGCTGGGTGGTGCAGGAGGTCACCACCCGGCTCCCGGGACGGCTGGACCCGCCGGTCGCCACGTTCGTCTCGGCCCCGGACCTCGCGGCCGCGCTGCGCCGTGCCGCGGTCGCGCACGGCGAGCACGAGGCGCGCATCGGTGCCGAGGACCCCGGCTGGCCGGACTGGTACGCCGGCCACATGGTGCGCGAACAGGCCGGAACGGACCTGCCGGCATGAGCGCCTCCACCTACCGTGCCGTCACCGTCACCGGTCGGCGGCAGTTCGACCTGGTCGAACGCGAGCGGCACGAGCCGTCACCCGGGCACGTGCGGATCCGTGTCGAGGCCTGCGGCATCTGCCACACCGACGTGCTCGCCGTCGAAGGGCTGCGGCCCGACCCCTCGACGCCGATCGTGCCCGGCCACGAGATCATCGGCGTGATCGAGGCCCTCGGCGAGGGTGTCGGCCCGGCGTGGCAGATCGGCGAGCGCGTCGGCGTCGGCTTCCTCGGCGGCCAGGACAACGCCTGCGAGCCGTGCCGACGCGGAGACTTCGTCAACTGCTCCGATCAACCGCGTACGGGCACCGACGTCGACGGCGGCTACGCCGAGGTGACCTACGCACGGGCGACCGGCCTCGTGCGGATCCCGCCCGAGCTCGGCTCCCTGGCCGGTGCGCCCCTGCTGTGCGCGGGCCTGACCATGTACAAGGCGCTGCTGTCGGCGGCCCCGCGTCCCGGCGCGCTGGTTGCGGTGCAGGGACTCGGCGGCCTCGGCCACCTCGGCCTCCAGTACGCCCGGGCGCTGGGTCATCGGGTCGTCGCCATCGCGCGAGGCGGCGGGAAGGCCGCGCTGGCCGCCGAACTCGGCGCCGACGACTACATCGACAGCACGCGGACCGATCCCGGCGCCGCCCTGCAGCGGCTGGGCGGAGCGGCCGTCATCGTCGCCACCGCGGCCTCGGGTGCGTCGATGTCGCCACTGGTGCCGGGGCTCGGCCGGCGTGGGCAACTGGTCGTCGTCGGGGCCGCCCCCGATCCGATCCAGGTGGCGACGAGCGACCTCATCTTCGGTGAGCGCGTCGTGCGCGGCAGCCTGACGGGAACGGCGATCGACAACGAGGACAACCTGCGGTTCGCGCTCGACCGGGGCATCCGCTCCCACAACGAGGTGTTCCCGCTGAGCGAGGCGCCCAAGGCATACCAGCGCATGATCTCCGGCGACGCCCGCTTCCGCGTCGTCCTCGACCCCAGCGCCGGCGACTCTAGAGGCTCGTCGCCCGGCTGAGCTTCTCCCAGTCGTCCAGGTCCGCGCGGAGCGTCTCGTGGTGGGCGCGGATGGCGTCCACCGCGTCGTCGCCCAGGGCGAGCCGCAGCGGCGGCTCGTCGTGGGCGAGGACCTGGAGGATCGCCTGCGCGGCCTTGGCCGGGTCCCCCGGCTGGGCGCCGTCCATCTCGTCCACCGCGGCCCGGGTCGCGCCCGTGGACACCCGGTAGGCGTCGATGGGCTCCGAGCGGTGCATGCGGTGGCCGCCGAACTCGGTGCGGAACGCGCCCGGCTCCACGATCAGCACCCGTACGCCGAAGGGCGCGACCTCGGCGGCGAGCGCTTCCGACACTCCCTCCAGGGCGAACTTGGCGGCGCAGTAGGCGCCGAAGCCCGGCATGCTCAGCTGCCCGCCCATCGAGCTCATCTGCACGATCGTCCCGCCCCCCTGCCGGCGCAGATGCGGCAGGACGGCCTTGGTCACGGCCACCGCCCCGAAGAACATGACCTCCATCAGCGCGCGCAGGTCGGCCATGTCGAGCTCTTCGACGGCCCCCACCGACCCGTGGCCGGCGTTGTTCACCACCACGTCGATCCGGCCGAAGGCCGACAGGGTCTCGGCCACCGCGACGTCGATCGACGCGGCGTCGGTGACGTCCAGCCGTGCGACGCGCACGCGGTCGCCGCCCGTTTCGGCCAGGTCCGCCAGCGTCTCGGGGCGTCGCGCCGTCGCCATCACCCGGTCACCGGCGGCCAGAGCGGCCTCGGCCAGCTCCCGGCCGAAGCCCGCGGAGCATCCGGTGATCAACCACACCCGTCCGGTCATGGTCCCACTCCTCGTTCCCGTGATCAGTGCGACCACTCTCCCCCGAGCGAGCCCCGCGCGGCCAACACACGTTCCCTGCAGCGGTTACAGTCAGAGCCTGTGACCCCCGAGCTGCGTCATCTGCGGTATTTCGTCGCCGTGGCCGAGCATCTGAGCTTCACCGTCGCCGCACGGGAGCTGCACATCGCCCAGCAGTCGCTGTCGCAGCAGATCGCGGCGCTCGAACACGCCCTCGGCGCACGGCTGTTCGACCGCGACACCCGGGGCACGCGTCTGACCGAGGTCGGCCGCGTGTTCCTGCCCGAGGCGCGGGCCGTCCTGACTCGCGCGGATGCGGCCCTGGAGACCGCCAGAAAGGCGGTGCGCGGTGAGATCGGCCGGCTTCGGGTGGCCTTCCTCGTCTCCACCGCGAACTACATGATGCCGCCGGTCGTCCGCGCGTTCCGGGAGCGGTATCCGGACGTCGAGCTGCTCGCCGAGGCCGTCGGCATCGCCGACCTCGTGGCCGGCCTGCGCGAGGACCGGTACGACGCGGCGTTCACCCGGCCGCCGCTGGTCGACGACCTGGTGACCGCGGCGCTGGTCGCCGAGCCCGTCTGCGCGGTCCTGCCGGCGGGTCACCCGCTCGCCGGGCGGGCCGGGCTGCGGCTCGCCGATCTGGCCGGCGAGCCCTGGGTGCTCACCCCGCGCGGCTCGTGGGAGCCGTGGCACCGGAAGTACGACGAGGACTTCCGCGCGGCGGGCTTCGAGCCGCGGGTGGTGCAGCGGGCCGACGGCGTGCCGAGCCTGCTCGGCCTGGTCGCCGCCGGAGTCGGCGTCACCCGGCTCGCCCGGTCCGCGCACAGCCTCCGGCGCGCCGGAGTCGTCTTCGTGCCGCTCGCCGATGAACGCGCCGAGACCGTCATGGCCTGGCACCCCGCGCGCGACCGGCAGGCCGTACGGAACCTGCTCGGCGTGGCGGCGGACCTGGCCGCCTCGATCGACCTCACCGAGGCCGGCTGAGCGATCAGTCGCCGTTGTGCTTGCGGATCAGGGCGGGCAGCTCGGCCAGCGAGTCGACGTGGAACAGGCATGCCCGGGCCGCCGGCTCGTCTCGGAGGATGTGGCCCCAGGGACCCCGCCGGACGAGGGCGGTGCGCACCCCGGCCTTCTGCGCGGGCCGGATGTCGTTGTCGAGGCGGTCGCCCACGTAGAGGACGGACTCCGCCGGGCAGCCCGCCTCCGCCACCAGGCGGTCGAAGAAGGACGCGTCCGGCTTCTCCACGCCCCAGCCGTCGGAGGTGCCGATCACGTCCACGGGCAGGTCCAGGGCGCGCAGGATGGTCTCGGCGCGGGCGGTCTGGTTGCCGGCGAGGCCGACGCGCAGGCCCGTCTCCCGCAGCTCGGCCAGGCAGGGCCGGGCGTCGGGGTAGAGGTTCTCCTCGCCGAACGTCTCGGGCCTGCCTTCCCGGGCCCGGCGCTCTCGCTCCTTATGGAGGTCGAAACCCGGCCGGAAGTGCTGGAAGGTGTCCCGGTAGTCGCCGCCGCGCGCGATCACGGCGCCGAACACGGCGGAGAAGGTGTGCCGCGGGACGCCCAGCCAGTCGGCCCAGGTGCCGTACTCGCGGGTCTCGTCCACCAGGGTCTCTCCGACGTCGAAGAAGACCGCCTCCAGCCGCATCGGTACCTCCCGTCTCTCGCGCTGCATGCACCTTACGCGGTTTCGGCCGGCCTCCACTGCCCTGTTGGACCCGGCCTCTACTGCCCCAAGGGACAGGGCCGAACCCACCGAGAAAACCGAAGAGGATTCGGTTTCGGCATGGACAGGAGAGGGGTGCCGGAGACAGGCTGGACGGGTACGCCTCACGAGCCTTGGGAGCCGCGATGAGCCTGTCCGACCTGCAGCCCGTGCCCGCCGACCAGCTCGCCTTCCGGCTGCCGCCGACGTTCGACACCGTGGAGGAGGAGCGGCGCCACCGCAAGGAGCGGCTCGCGGCGGCGCTGCGCCTGTTCGGGAGGTTCGGCTTCGAGGAGGGGGTGGCCGGCCACATCACGGCCCGGGATCCGGAGCACACCGATCACTTCTGGGTGAACCCGTTCGGCATGTCGTTCAAGCAGATCAAGGTCAGCGACCTGATCCTGGTCAACCACGAGGGCCAGGTGGTGGAGGGCCGCTACCACGTCAACCAGGCGGCGTTCGCCATCCACTCGATGGTCCACCAGGCCAGGCCCGACGTGGTCGCGGCCGCCCACTCCCACTCGGTGTACGGCAAGGCCCTGTCGGCGCTGGGCACGCTGCTCGAGCCGCTGACGCAGGACGCGTGCGCGTTCTACGAGGACCACGCCCTGTTCGACGACTACACCGGGGTGGTCGTGGAGACCGAGGAGGGCCGCCGCATCGCGCAGGCGCTGGGCTCGCACAAGGCGGTGATCCTGCGCAACCACGGGCTGCTGACCGTGGGCGACAGCGTGGAGGCGGCGGCCTGGTGGTTCATCACGATGGAGCGCAGCTGCCAGGCGCAGCTCGCGGCCAAGGCCGCCGGGCCGACGGTGCCCATCTCGCACGAGAACGCCAAGCTCACCCACGGCCAGATCGGCAACGACGTCGTCGGCTGGATCAACTTCCAGCCCCTGCTGGACCAGATCCTCGCCTCCGACCCCGGCCTGCTGGATTGAGCCCTTCCGGACCAGGCACGGGGCCCGGGCCCGGCCGCCGCCGGGGCCCGGGCCGGACCGGCTGCAGAGCTACGGCATCGGCACCGTGTCCTTCCACGTGGTGCCCGCGCTCCGGAACGCGTTCACCCTGGAGGTGATCTCGGCCGGAGCCACGACCTCGTTCTTGCTGAAGTAGAACCAGTCGACCTGCTGGGTGTAGGCGCGCGGAGTGGCGCTGCCCAGCAGCCCGCCGCTGATGAACCAGAGGTTGAAGTTCACCGACTGCGGGGTCTCGGGGTAGTAGTCGCCGCCGTGCTCGGCGAACAGCGTGCCGTCGATGTAGTAACGGACCGTGCCTCCGGAGACCTGCAGCACGAGGTCGTGCCAGCCGGCGTAGCTCGCCGTCCGCTCGGTGTGCGTGTTGACCGCGAGCCAGGGCTCGTTGCGGTAGGTCTCCCAGGTGGTCGTGTACATGATCGGGCCCTGCGCGCCCCAGCCGCCGTTCGGCAGATACTCGAAGTCCTGCTCGCTGTAGTCCGGGTCGAGGTCGTACGCCAGGGGCGTGATGGTGAAGAACGTCTCCACGATGTTGTCGCCGTCCGGGCCGCTGTCGGGGGCGTCGGCGAACTTCACCCGCGCGGCGTACGTGCCCTCGAAGAACTTGCGCTGGTGCAGGAACTCGGCCTGCGAGGTGCCCCCGGCGGTGCCGTCGGTTGCCGCCCGCAGTTGCAGGGCCCTGTTGCTCCCGCTGACGACGGGGAAGCCGACGTTGGACGCCGGCCAGCTCGCCCCGGGGACGCCGGGGCCGCCGCTGTTGGTCCGCACGGTCCAGTTGTGCGCGGTGATCTGCGGGTCGGACGAGGAGGCGTAGGCGAAGTCGTCGAAGACGACCCCGCTGCCGCCGCCGGGCCCGCCCGGCGAAGGCGAGGTGGAGGGCGACGGGGACGGCGAGGGATCGGTCCCGCCCGCGGGCGGGGCGCCCCAGACCAGCGTGCCGCCCTGGTAGACCGCGACCTTGTCCCAGTCGCCGTACGTCGTCCGCGTGGGGCCGAAGGAGTAGTCGTCGCTCTGCCGGATCGTCTGCCAGTCGGACCGGTAGAAGCGCAGTTGCATGTCGCCGGTCGAGGCGCCGGCCGCCAGGCTGCCGGAGGTGAAGCCGACCTCCAGGTAGCGGTCGGCCGCAGCCGTGCCCGAGATCGTCTGGAAGGTGCCGGTGACGGTCGAGCAGGAGACGACCGCCCACGAGCAGGCGAAGCGGTACTGCTGCGCCAGCGAGTCGGCTGTGAAGTAGTAGCGGATCTTCACGGTGTTCAGCGGCACCGCCGTGGTCCCGCTGTTGACCAGGTCGAACCACGGCTCCACCTGGTCGGCGGTGGCGCCGGTGGCGCTGGTCTTGTACCGCAGGCGCAGCGACTGGGCCGCCTGTGCGGGCAGGGCCACCGCGAGCGCGGCCAGCAGGACGGCCACGAGGCCGCCCCATAAGAGCTTTCGTGACACCGCAGTCTTCCTTTCGTGGGGGGTGGGTCGCGGAGTCAGGGGATGACCGGCCCCGGCCGGACACCCAGGGACTCCAGGTGGGGGGTGAGCCTGTGGAGGAACTCGGGGTAGTCCCCCGCCGTGCCCCACGCCACCTCGGCGAAGGCGCACAGCCGGGGGAAGGCCATCGCCTCGACGTGCTCGGGCGTGGGCATGTACTCGGTCCAGAGCTGGCACTGCACGCCGAGGATCCGGCCGGTGGCGCCCTCCGGGGCCGGGGGCGGCGTGAACCCGTAGACGTCGGCGAGGGAGAGCATCCGGCCGTGCGGCCCCGGGGCGTCGGCGGGATAGTCGAAGTAGGTGCTGGTGTGCGGGGCCAGCACGACGTCGAACCCCTCGATCGCCGCACGCGGGCCGCTCTCGTGGTCGAGCCACGTCATCGCCGTCACGCCGGGAGCGCCTCCGGGCCCGTCGTACCAGTGGATCGGGCGCCGGCCGCGGGAGGTCACGTGGGCGCCGACGGTGGCGGTGAACCACGCCCGGGCCGCGTCCGGGCCCGTCAGTCCGAGCTGGGCGATCCGCCGCAGCGCCGCCTCGCTGTGCTCCCACTCGTCCGGCGGGCACTCGTCGCCGCCGAGGTGGACGTACTCGCCGGGGAACAGGTCCATGACCTCGTCGAGCACGTCCCTGCAGAAGCCGACGGCGGTCTCCTCCAGGTTGAACACGTGCGGGCTGATGCCCCAGGAGTCCCGCACCGGCAGGCGGCGCGACGGCTGGTTGCCGAGCCAGGGATAGGCGGCGATGGCCGCCTGGGCGTGCCCCGGCATCTCGATCTCCGGCACGATCGCGACGAACCGGTCGGCGGCGTAGGACACGATCTCCCTGATGTCCTCCTGGGTGTAGTGCTCCCCGCTGACCTCGGTGAGCCGGGGATAGCGCTTGATCTGCAGCCGCCAGCCCTGGTCGTCGGTCAGGTGCAGGTGCAGCCGGTTGAGCCGATGGACCGCGAGCAGGTCGATCAGCCGCAGCACGAAGTCCTTCGGCATGAAGTGCCGCGCGACGTCGAGCATCACCCCGCGCCAGGAGTGCGCGGGCCGGTCGGTGATCCGGCACAGCGGCGCCTCGGGGCCGAGCGCCGCCAGGGTGCGCAGGCCGTAGAAGCGCCCGGCGGGTCCGCCGGCGGCGAGTTCGGCGCCGTCGGGGGTGACGTCGATCCGATACCCCTCCTCCCCGAGCCGGGGATCGTCGGGCGCGTGCCGTACGAGGCCGTCGTGGAGCGTGACGGTTCCCCCGAGCACGGCCACCTCGCGGGGCCGCGGAATCATCATGTGGGTCATCCCTTCACCGCGCCCGCGATCATCCCGGAGGACACGCGGCGCTGGAGCACGAGGAAGACGAGCAGGACGGGGAGCATGAACAACGTGGCGGCGGCCATGGTGGCGCCCCAGTCGGTGCCGAAGACGTTGCCGAACCCGGACAGCCAGATCGGCAGCGTACGGTCGCCCTGATCCTTGATCATGAGGGCGTTGGCGAAGGCGAACTCGTTCCAGGCCGTGATGAAGCCGAACAGCGAGGTGGACATCAGGCCCGGAGCGAGCAGCGGCAGCACCACCCGGCGGAACGCCTCGGCCCGGCCGCACCCGTCCATCAGTGCGGCCTCCTCCAGCTCGGGCGGGACCGCCGCGATGAAGCCGCGCAGCGTCACGATCGTGAACGGCAGCGTCGTGACGAAGTACACGAGCGTCAGCGTCGGCAGCCGGTCGAGCATGTCCGCGTCGCGGGCGATGATGTAGACCGGCACGAGCAGCGCAGACCAGGGGGCGGTCTGGGCGACGAAGACCATCAGGACGAACCCGCGCCGCCCCGGCCAGCGCAGCCGGGCCACGGCGAAGGCGGCCGGCAGCGCCACGACCAGTGCGAGCAGCACCGCGCTGGCGGTGACGGCCAGGCTGTTGCGCCAGAACGTCCAGAACCCCGCGGCCCTCACGGCCGTGGCGAAGTGGTCGAGGGTCGGCCGGGCGGGCCAGAACGCCGGGGTCTCGGTGAGGATGTCCACCGTCGGCTTGAACGCGGTGATCACCATCCAGTAGACGGGGAACACCGACACCGCCAGCACGCCCGACGCGGCCAGATTCAGCGCGGCCCTCTTCACGCTCCCTCCTCCCGGAACATGCGGCGCAGATGGACGACCAGCACCGCGAGCAGCATCAGCACGGTGAGCGTGGAGACGGCCGACCCCAGGTCGTACCGGTGCAGCGACTGCGCGATCTGGAACGCGTAGACCGGCAGCGTGGCCGTGGCGCCTCCGGGGCCGCCCTTGCTGATCGCCCAGATCTGCGCGAAGCAGGTGAAGACCCAGATCACCTCCAGCGACGTGATCAGGCCGAACAGCGGGCGCAGGATGGGGAACGTGACCCGGCCGAAGACCTGCCAGGGCCCGGCCCCGTCGATTCTGGCCGCCTCGTACAGCTCGCCGGGGATGGTCGTGAGCCCCGCGTAGAGGGTGAGCGCCGCGAACGGCACCGACTGCCAGACGACAAGCGCGACCAGGATCGCGAACGTCGCCCCGCCGTCGGCGAACCACGTGTAGTCGCGGAAGGAGTCGAAGCCGAGGCGGACCAGCAGCCAGTTGACCACCCCCAGGCGCGACTGGAAGAGCCACTGGAAGATCGTGGTCGCGGCGAGCACCGGTGTGGCCCAGGTGAGCACCATCCCGCTCATGACCGCCAGCCGCATCCGCCGCCCGAGGTGCGGCAGCATCAGCGCGACGGCCGTGGCGATCACCATGATCAGCACGACGTTGGCGGCGGTCCACAGGAAGGTCCGCCGCACGACCGCCCAGAACTCCGGGCCACCGAGGGCCTCGGCGTAGTTGGCGAGCCCGGCGAAGTCCGCTCCGCCCCTGATCAGCTCGCCCAGCCGGAAGTGCTGGAAGGAGATCACGATGCTGCGGGCCAGCGGATAGACGAGCAGGCACGCGAAGGCGGCCACCGCCGGGCCCACCAGCAGGTAGGGCCAGAGCGCGCCCTTTCTGCGGGGTCCCGCCTCGATCATGGGAGCAGGTCGGGCCGCCGTACGGGCGAGGGTGCGCGCCATGTCAGGACTTGGTGTTGAGGATCGTGGTGATCACCTCGGAGGCCGCCTTCGCCTCGGTGGCCGCGTCGCCGCCGGTGAGCACCTTGGTCATGTACTCCTTGATGACGTTCCTGGCCTCCACGGCCGCCCAGTTGGGCGAGTTGGGCGTGGCGTGCCCGACCGCGGCCCCCGCCGCCATCGCCGCGGTGGCCTCGTCGCCGCTCAGCACTCCGGCGTACGAGGTGCGGTTGGGCACGTAGCTCATCTCCTTGGCCATGTCGAGCTGGAACTTCTCCCCGGCCAGGGCCTTGACCACCTCGTACGCCTCGTCGGGGTGGGCGGACGCCTCGGGGATGATCAGGTCGGACCCTCCGGTGAAGACGGCGCCCGGCTTGTCCGCCGCCTTGCCGGGGATCGGGAAGAAGCCCAGCTTGCCCTTGAGATCCGGGTTGGCCTTCTCGATCGCGGCCGCGCCGCCGGGAGCGGAGACGATCTGCGCGACGTCGCCCTTGCCGAACACGTCGGCCTGCGGCGGCCTGGCCTCGTCGGAGTCCTTGGGCCCCTTGCCGAGCGCCTGGAGGCGCTGGTAGAACGCCATCCCGGCGAGCGCCTGCGGCGTGTCGAGCACGCCCTTCCAGCGGTCGCCCTCCTTGACGGCGAGGTCGCCGCCCTCGTCCCAGACGAACCCCGCGAGCGTGTACCAGTTCTGGCCGGGCAGGTAGATGCCCTGCACGCCGCCCTTGTTCAGCTTCGTGGTGACGTCGATCCACTCGTCGCGGGTCTTCGGCGGGGTGGTGACGCCGGCCTTGGCGAACAGGTCCTTGTTGTAGACGACCACCCGGTTGGCGGCGTACCAGGGAACGCCGTACTGCCTGCCGTCGATCTTCCCCGGCTCGGCCAGGCCGGGCAGCCAGTCGGAGCCGCCCAGGTCGGCGACCTCGCCGGTGAGGTCCCTGACCCCGCCGCTCGCGGCGTACTCGGCGACCTGGGTGTTGCCGACCTCGATGACGTCGGGGGCGTCCTTGCTGGCGAGCGCGCTGGTGACCTTCTGCCCGATGCCGTCCCATTCCTGGATCTGGACGTTCAGGGTGATCCCGGGATGCGACCGCTGGAAGTCGTCCGTGAACCGCTTCACGATCGCGTCCGACAGGCTGTCGCGCATGAACCACACGGTCAGCGTGGTCGTGCCGGTCTTTCCGGACGTCCCGGGCTCGGACGCCGAACCGCAACCGGCGAGTGCGAGGCTGAACGCGGCCGCCGCGGCGAGGAGGCGTAACCTCATCGGTCCTCCCAGTGGTCAGTTATTGGTAAACCGTTGAAAGGAGAGTGGTCTTAACCAGTCGGGCTGTCAAGGGGCGAAATTTCGGATATTCACAGGCACGACAATGGGAGGAGTGGTCAACTACTGGTAAGGTCGAGGACGTGCAGAGACTTCCAGCGGGCCTCAAGCGCGACCGAGTCAGAGACGTCCTGCTCGACCTGATCGCCGACAAGGAGCCCGGCACCGCCATCCCCTCGGAACGCGACCTGTCCCGGGAGCTCGGCGTCTCCCGCCCGACCCTCCGCGCGGCGATCGACGGGCTCGTACGGCAGGGCATGCTCGTGCGGGAGCACGGGCGGGGGACGTTCACCGGCCGCCGGAAGGTCACCCAGCCGCTCGCGGCCGGTGACGACTCCTTCCACGCCCCCGCCGCCGAGGGAAACTGGCTCAGCCGCATCCTCGAGTTCGACTCGGCCCCGGCCACCGCCCGGCTCGCGCACCGCCTGCAGGTCTCCCCCGCCGACCCGGTCCTGCGCGTCGTACGGCTCCGCCTGGTGGACGACGAGCCGATGGCGATCGAGCGCATCCACCTGCCGCACCGTCTAGTCGAGTCCCTGAGCCCCGACGACATGGTGTCCGGCTCGTTCTACCGGTTCCTGCGCACGAGGTTCGGCATCGACGTCCGCCGCGCCACACAGAGCATCGAGCCGACCGTCACCGACGAGACCGAGGCCGAACTGCTCGGCGTCCCCCAGCACGCCCCCGCCCTGCTCATCGAACGCACGGCCCGCGAGGCAGGCGGGCGGGTCGTGGAGTTCACCCGGTCCATCTACCGCGGCGACCGCTACCGCATCACCTCAGAGCTCCACTTCGACGACACCTCCGGCTGACCCGGCATGGTCGTCACGGAGAGTGCGCGAGATAATCGAAAACGGTGATCGGCGGGCCTCTGATCGGCCAGACTGGACGCCGCACAACCCCCCAGAAAAGGCGATGGGGAGAGGCCCTTCCGGGCGACTCCCCTGCCTAAGTCCTCCTGAGAGTACTTCCCTCGACGGGTCTTGTGCAACCAGTAACGCCGCGATCACTCAGCCGAAGGGGTAACTCGCCGATGGGAGCCGTCACCGGCAGGTCTGACACAAGCACCCTGGTCACCGCACGGGTGCTAGAACTGCTGGAATCCTGGCGCCCCTGGCATCGCCGACTTTGGGACGTGGGTACCGTCCTCGCCTTACGCGAGGCGGTGGAGGCGGCCGACTGGGTGGGACGCCACGTCCTCTCGCAGGCCTCGCTCGCTTGGTACGCACGGGAGTCGCTGCTGCCGAGGCTCAGGACCGACAGCGCATTGGGCGACGGGCAGATCCGCCGGCATCTTCATCAGGTGTGCGCCAGACCGATCAAGCCGGGTGCCCGCAGCCAACGCACGCTGGCGCTCCTGTCCGACCTTGTCGCCGACGGCTATCTCAGGCGTTGGCAAGCGATCCTCGCCGGCGGTTCCGTGCATGTGGAACGTTCCTCCCGCTGTATAGCCGCTTACCTGCTGGACGAGGGTTTCCACCAGGATTTCCTCCGGCGCGAGGTCAAGTCACGGCTCGACGGATCGACCGACTCGGTCGATCTGATCGATCTCCTCATCGAGCTGGAGCGGTCACCGTGCTGTCGCTGGAACGCGTCGGCGTGCTCTACGACCTGCCCGACACCGGGGCCCATGGGCTGCGCATCGACGACGCGCTCGAACTCGCCGCGCCGCTCACCGAGAGTTCCCCGAGCACCGCCGTGGCGGGAGCCTGGGCCGCAATCGAATCGCTGCTCTTCTGCGACACCGACGACGCGGACCGCGAGGAAGGGCGGGCGGTGGCCGCCGATCGGGCCGCCGCCCTGGTGACGGCGGGCTGGCCGCGCGCCGAGTTGACCGCGCTGAGCTACGACGCCCGAATCCGTGAGGAAGATCCGCGCCTGTGCCGCGACCTCGACGCGGTCGGCGGGAACAACCGCGAACGGGCGCGGCGGATGGTCCGGTGGCTGGCCGCGGAGCCGGTCGTGCGTGTCGACGACCCCGTGACCACGGCCGCCCTCGGGCGGATGCGCGAGCTGGTCGCCGCGCCGTCCGTGACCCTCGGCCGCGTGGAGCGCTATCTGCGCGGCTGCTTCCGGCGCCTCTACCGCCAGCGCAACATCGTGCTGCACGGCGGTTCGACGCGTTCGGTCGCGCTGCCGTCGACCGTACGGACGGCCGGGCCGCTCGTCGGCGCCGCACTGGACCGGCTCGCGCACGGCCACGCGGTCTCGGGCATCGCTCCGCTCGACATGGCCGGCCGCGCGGAGTTGGCCCTGCGAGTGGTCGATGACGTCGACGGCTGGGGGCTGCACGAGCTGCTCGACGTCTAGTCCCGCCGAAGTTCGGGTTCGCTGAGAGCGTGGGCGGGGGCTCTTGCCGGGGCTCTGCGCGCTCCGTACGGTCCGGACATGGCCACTCTTCCTTCGACCGAGCCGGCACTGGCGGTGGTGCGGGCCGCCACAGGCGACGAACGGCAGGTCCTGGAGGCGTTCCTCGACTTCCTCCGCGCGATGGTCGTCCGCAAGGCCCAGGGGCTGTCCGAGCAGGACGTGCGCCGGCGTCACGTGCCGTCGGCGACGACGCTGGCCGGACTGGTCGGGCACCTGACCGTGGTGGAGCGGAACTGGTTCGAGCGGGTGCTGGCCCAGGACCCGGCCATGGCGCCTCCTTCGGAGGAGGACGCCGACGGGAGCTTCGCGGTCGGCGACGACGACACCATCGAAGCCCTGATCGCGGCCTACGAGCAGGCCTGCACCCGGTCGCGGAGCATCGCCGCACGGTTCCCGCTCGATCACGAGGTGCCACACGAGCAGGTCGGCGCCGTCTCGTTGCGCTGGATCTACATCCACATGATCGAGGAGACCGCGCGGCACGCCGGGCACGCGGACATCCTCAGGGAGCTCACCGACGGCGCCACCGGAGCCGTCGTCTGATCGCGCCGCGTCACGCACGCGACGCCGGGCCCCCGTGCGGGAGCCCGGCGTCCTCACCGCCGGTGGGCGGTCAGCGGCAGGCGACGCGGTAGGCGTCGAGGTCGAGGCGCTTCTTCAGGGAGTTGAAGTTCTGCGCGTTGGCCTTGGCGCAGAACTTCGAGGTGGCGAGGTTGTACTCCACGTTGAAGACGGCCTTGCCCGCCTTGACGAACTGGTCGAGGCCGTAGTCGCCGTTCTGCGCGGTGGTGCACTCGCCGAACTCCCAGCACTGCTCGTTCAACGCCCAGTCGAAGTACGGCAGGAGCTGGGGGATCTGCTCGTTGTCGTTCTTCAGGCCGGCCGACAGCCCGCGGGCGTGGGCCTCGTTCGCGAGCCAGGCGTTGTAGCGGAGCTGGTCGTCCGCGGTGAGCGGGAACCCGGTCTTGTTGGTGTAGCCGTCGACGTTGTCGAACTCCACGGCGTCGAAGCCCTTGGACCTGCACATGTCGAGCCGCGCCCGCATGATCTGGCCGAGCGTGCCGCCGTACTGCCGGATGTCGAGCCAGCGCTCGCCCGCCCAGCCGTCGAGGGCCTTGCCGAGGACGGAGGCGGGGAAGGAGCCGGCGTCGGGCCGCCAGTCCTCGTAGGACCCGGCGCTGATGTAGCAGACGACCTTGCGGCCGGTCTTGGTGGCGTGCAGCCGCTGGACGGTCGCCGCCGTGGCGTTGAAGCCGTCGATGTCGTACATCGCGACGTCCAGGAACGGCTCCGCGGGCACCGAGCTGAGTTGCCACTGCCAGCTCGTGTTCAGCGCGGGATGCCAGCAGCCGGCGCACGAGACGGGTGCGGGCAGGGCCGCCGCCGCGTTCGCGGCGGCCGAGGCGCCGAGGAACGCCGTGGAGGTGGCGAGCATCGCCACCAGGTATCGGAGAATGCGCATGTTCTTCCTCGCAGTGAGATCGGCGGGGCGCATGCGTGCTGTTCCGCACTCTCCGCACCGCCTCGCCCCCGGGGGATGCGACGGTGTGGAGTGGCGTGGCCCAGGGAGGTCGGCAGGGCGCACGCCAGCACGGGGAAGGGAACCTCCTCTCGGGTGCTCGGTGTGCTCCGGAAGGCGCGATCAGCCGCCGGAGAGCTCAGCCACCGGAGAACTCAGCCACCGGAGAACAGGGCGTTGACCTTCTGGTTGGCCGCGGTCAGCGCGGTGCGCGCGTCCTTCTGGCCGAGCCAGACCTCCTCCATCGCGGTGGAGACGATCTGGTTGATCTCGTCGCCGTGGTCGCTGACGGGCAGCAGGAACGTCCCGCCGGGCGCCTTGGCCTCGTCGACGAACATCTGCACGTCGCGCCCCGCCGCCTTGTGGGCCTTGAGCGCCCGCTCCACCGAGGAGGTGATGGCGGGGAAGACCACCGCGTCGTCGGCGACGATGTCCTGGCAGGCCGTGGAGCCGAGGAACTTCACCCACTTCCAGGCGGCGTCCTTGTGCTCGGTGCCCGCGTAGATGACGTCGGCGAGGCCGTTGAAGGCGGACTTGCGGCCCTGCGGCCCGGTCGGCAGCGGCGCGAAGGCGAACTTCTGCGACTTCGAGTCGAGGTACGTCCTGATCATCCAGGAGCCGGTGATGCCGAGCGCGCCCTTGCCCGCGTTCAGCATCGTGTCCGGGCCCAGCGAGCTCGTCTTGTCGTACGGTGTGGCGTACCCCTTGTCGGCCAGGCGCCTGAACCAGTCGGCGGTCTCGGCGAGCTTGGGGCTGTCGTAGAAGTAGCGGGTGCCGAACGGGTTCTTGTCGATGAACGTGAAGCCGTTGGAGACCGCCAGGTCGCCCCAGCCGTTCTGGCCCTGCGAGCCGTCGTTCAGCTCGGGCACGATGCCGTGCACGGCGACCTTGGTCTTGTCGAAGCCGGGCTCGTCGCCGCGCTTGCCGTTCGCGTCCACGGTCAGGTGGGCGATGGCCTTCTCGAAGGTGCCGCCGTCGGCGGGGTTCCAGGTCAGGCCGGACATGTCCACGCCCGCCTTCTTCGCCATGTCCACGTTGTAGACGATCGCGATCGTGTCCCAGTCCTTGGGCAGGCCGTACCGCTTGCCGTCCTTCACCCAGAGGTCGGCCAGGCCGGGCCAGTACTGCCCCAGGTCGATCCTGTCGGCCGTCACCATCGGCTGGATGTCCAGGAGCTGGCCGTTCGCGACGAACTGGGGATAGTACGACGCCTGCATCGTGATCACGTCGGGGGCGCCGCCGGAGACCATCTGGGTGGTGAGGTTCTGCCAGTACTGGTCCCACGCGCTCTGCGAGATCTTGATGGTGATGTCCGGGTTGGCCTTGTGGAACGCGTCGGCGCATTGCTGGTAGGCGCCCTGCTGGACGTCGTCCCACAGCGCGTACGTGAGCGTGACGCCGCCGGCGTCAGCCGGGCCGCCGCCCCCGCCGCAGGCCGCCGTCAGGAGCAGGGCGGTCACCGCCATGAATGCCTTCTTCACCGGATCCTCCAAAGGAAGCCCGGTCCTTCAGGGCCGGGAGGAATCCGGACCCCGCAAGGGGTGGCCCGGCGAAGCCGGGACAGCCCAGAGCGCCAAGCGCTCATGATTTGCTCCTTTCGCTGACCGCCTAGGCAAAGGGCTTGTAAAATCCGAACATGCGTACGGCCTACAAGGTGCGGGTCTATCCCACCGCCGAGCAAGCCGCGGTGTTGAATCGCACGTTCGGCTGCGTACGCCTGGTCTGGAACAGGGTCCTGGCGTGGCGGCAGGCCCGCTACCGTGCCGAGTGCATGAGGACCTCTTATGCGCAGACCGACCGGTATCTGACCGAGTTGAAACGCGACGGGGACCATGACTTCCTGTACGAGGTCTCCAGCGTCCCGTTGCAGCAGGCGTTGCGGCACCAGCACACGGCGTTCGTGAACTTCTTCGCCGGGCGCGCCAAATACCCGCGGTTCAAGCCCCGGCACGGCCGCCAGTCGGCCACCTACACACGGTCGGCGTTCCGCTGGCGCGACGGGCGACTGTTTCTCGCGAAGATGGGCGACCCGATCGCGTTCGTCTGGTCCTGGCCGGAGGTCGGCCCTGCCTCGATCGACCCGGCCACGGTGACCATCTCCCGACGTGCCGGGCGGCGCCTGGTCGTGATCGACCGCTGGTTTCCCAGCTCGAAGACGTGCAGCGCGTGCGGGCACCTGCTCGCCGCGCTGTCCCTGTCCACCCGGCACTGGACGTGCCCGGACTGCGGCACCCGGCACGACCGGGACGTCAACGCCGCCAAGAACATCCTGGCCGCTGGTCGAGCGGTGCCTGCCTGTGGAGCTGACGTGAGTCCGCAAGGGTCCTCCCTTCGGCGGTCGGCGGTGAAACAGGAAGCCCAGCCCGCGAGGGCGGGAATCCCGGTCCTTTAGGGCCGGGAGGAAGTCAACGTCAACCCTTTATGCCGGAGAACTGGATGGAGTCCACGAGGCGGCGGCCGAAGAAGACCACCAGCAGCAGGACGGGGACGACCGACAGGGCGGAGCCCGCCATCAGGCCGGTCCAGTCGGGCGAGGTGTTGGGCGACTGCTTGAGGAAGATGCCGAGCGCGGCGGTGAGCACGCGGGTGTCCTCGCCCGGCGCCACGAGCAGCGGCCACAGGTAGTCGTTCCAGGTCCACACCGCGGTCGTCAGCGCCAGCGTGAACAGCGGCCCCTTGGTCATGGGCAGCACCACCCGCCAGAAGATCGTCCAAGGCCCGGCTCCGTCGATGAACGCCGCCTGCTCGACGTCACGCGGGATGCCGAGGAAGAACTGGCGCAGGAAGAACACCGCGAACGGCGTCATGAGCAGGCTGGGGGCGACCAGGCCCTGGTAGGTGTTGAGCCACCCGAGCTGCTTCACGAGGGCGAAGTTGGGCAGCAGGGTGAAGATCGGGGGCACCATCAGCGCGGCGACGAACACGTTGAACAGGGCGTCCCTGCCGCGGAAGCGCAGCCGCGCGAACGCATACCCGGCCATGGCACAGAAGATCGTCTGCGCGCAGGTGATCAGGCCGGTGTAGACGACGGAGTTGCGCAGGTAGAGGAAGAAGCTGAGGTTCGCCCCCGACCCGCCGGCCGCGCGGGCCTCGTCCCGGCTCACCAGGCCGAGCACGCGCTCGAAGTTGATCAGCGTGGGATGCCGGGGCAGCAGCCCGGCGTTGTCCGACGGCAGTTCCGGGCCGGGGGTGATCGCGGTCCGCAGCATCCACCACAGCGGGAAGAGCGAGATCCCGAGAGCGAGGATCAGGCAGATCCAGGCCGGCAGACGGCGCAGCCTCCGGCGGCCCACGCTCACCGACGCGCTCGTACTCACCACCGGCGCGCTCACGCGAGGTCCGAGCGCGAGGCGCGCAGGAGGCGCATCTGGACGAAGGTCAGCAGGCCGAGGATGAGCACCAGGCTCAGCGCCAGCGCCGAGGCGTATCCCATCTTGAAGTGGGTGAACGCCTCCTCGTAGATGTAGAAGTAGACGACACGGGTGGCGTCCACCGGTCCCCCCTTCGTGGTCACCGCGACGGTGTCGAACAGCTGGAACGAGTCGATCAGCGAGACCACCAGGACGAACGCCAGGATGGGGCGGAGCAGCGGCAGGGTGATGCGGAAGAACTGGCGCACCTCGCCGGTGCCGTCGAGCGCCGCCGCCTCGTAGATCTGCCGCGGCACCAGCAGCATCCCGGCGTACAGCAGCAGCGTGGTGTATCCCGTGGCGCCCCAGGCGTTGATCGCCGCCACGCTCGGCATCGCCAGCCCGGGCGAGGTCAGGAAGCCCTGGTTGTCCAGGCCGAGGCTGACCAGCAGGTGGTTGAAGAAGCCGAGGTTGGCGTCGAGCAGCCACATCCACAGCAGTGCCGAGGTCACGTTGGGCACCAGCCAGGGCACGACCAGCAGCGAGCGGAGCACGAGCGACCGGGTGAGGCGATGCATCAGGGCGGCCAGGCCGAGGCCCACGACGATCTGCATCCCGACGGTGAGCACCACGTAGTAGGCGGTGACCTTCAGCGAGTTCCAGAACAGCGGGTCCCCGACGAGCTCGGCGTAGTTGTCCAGGCCGACGAACCCGGGCTCGGACAGCAGGTTCCAGTCCGTCAGGGAGTACCAGGCTCCGCGTACGGCCGGATAGACGTAGAAGGCGGCGAACCCGATGAGCACGGGCGCCAGGAAGGCCAGCGCCACCCTGCCGTCCCCGCGTCTGCGGCGGGGCAGGGCGGCGCCGGCGGTCTCCGCTTTCGTGAGGGTCGCGGTCGTCATCGTCGCGGCATCTCCAGACCTCCTGAGACCACCGGGACGAGCCGGTGCGGGCGGGATGTTGGAGACCATAATGGTCCCTTTCGAAACCTTGTCAATACCTTCGAAGCCGCCGCATTCACCCCTTTGGATGACCCTTTCGGGCCTATATCGAAAGACTTGACAAGTTATCGAAGGTGCTGGGACCGTTCCGGTCCATGGGGAGACCAGATTTCGACCTGCTCGTCGTCGGTGACGCGAACCCCGACGTGGTCGTCACGGGAGCGCCGCGCGTTCCGGAGTTCGGCCAGCGCGAGCGGCTCGTCGAGGCCGGCGCGCTGGTGCTCGGCGGATCGGGGGCGATCACGGCCTGCGGCGCGGCCCGGCTGGGCCTGCGCACCGCCTTCGCCGGCCGCGTGGGCGACGACGCCGCAGGCGCGTTCGTGCTCGACGCGCTCACCCGCAGCGGGGTGGACGTCTCCGCCTGCGTCGTGGACCCCGCCGCGCCGACGGCCCTCACCGTGGTGCTGGCCGACGGCGGCGACCGGGCCATCCTGACCGCGCCCGGCTGCCTGGACCGGCTCGAACCGGGCGACGTGCCGGCGGAGCTGCTGGAGCGCGCCGCCCACGTCCACGTCTCGTCCTACTTCCTGCAGCCCCGGCTGGCCTCCGGCCTGCCCGCCCTGTTCCGTACGGCACGGGCCGCGGGGGCCACCACGTCCCTGGACACCAACGACGACCCGTCGGGCCGCTGGCAGGGGCTCGACGAGGTCCTGCCGCTGACCGGCGTCCTGCTGCCGAACGAGCGCGAGGCCCTCGCCATCGCCGGGCGCGCCGACGGCGACCTCGAAGGCGCCGTACGCGACCTCGCCGCCCGGGGCACCACCCCTGTGGTCAAATGCGGCGGCGACGGCGCGCTGACGATCCACGAGGGCGAGCCGGTCCGCGTGCCGGCCGCCCCGGCCACCGTGGCCGACACGGTCGGAGCCGGCGACAGCTTCAACGCCGGCCTCCTCGCGGCCCGCCTGCGCGGGCTCCCGCTCCACCGCGCCCTGGAGGTCGCGGTGGCCTGCGGCACCCTCTCCACCCGAGCCGCGGGGGGCACAGCGGCGCAGCCGACCTGGGAGGAAGTAGTCACCCGATGAGAAACCCGAAGATCGCCTTCATCGGCGCGGGAAGCGT
Organism: Microbispora sp. NBRC 16548; assembly: GCF_030268985.1. Lineage (NCBI taxonomy): Bacteria > Bacillati > Actinomycetota > Actinomycetes > Streptosporangiales > Streptosporangiaceae > Microbispora > Microbispora sp. NBRC 16548. The sequence continues at coordinate 329,091 of NZ_BSSF01000007.1, read as the reverse complement.
CGTCTTCACCCAGGGCCTGCTCGCGGACCTGCTGGCCTACCCCGAGCTGCGGGAGGCCAGGATCGCGCTGCACGACATCGACGCCGAGCGGCTGCGGGTCGCCGAGACCGTCGCGCACCGGATCGCGGCGGCCCGCGGCGCCCGGCCGTCGGTCACCGCCGATCTCGACCGCCGGGCCGCGCTCGACGGCGCCGACTTCGTCATCAACATCATCCAGGTGGGCGGGCACGACGCGACCGTCACCGACTTCGAGATCCCCGCCCGGTATGGCCTGCGGCAGACGATCGCCGACACGATCGGCGTCGGCGGGATCTTCCGGGCGCTGCGCACCTTCCCGGTCCTGGACGCCCTCGCGGCCGACATGGCCGCCGTCTGCCCCGACGCCCTGCTGCTCAACTACACCAACCCGATGGCCATGAACGTCTGGTATCTCAGCGGCAAGGTGCGCAACGTCGTCGGCCTGTGCCACTCGGTGTACTGGACCATGCGGGGGCTGGCGGACCTCGTGACCGTGCCGTACGAGGAGGTGGCGTACCTGGCGGCCGGGGTGAACCACCAGGCGTGGGTGCTGCGGTTCGAGCGGGACGGCGAGAACCTGTACGACCGGCTGGACGACGCCATCGCCCGCGACCCGGAGCTGCGCCGCCGGGTGCGGGTGGAGATGTACCGGCGCCTGGGCCACTATCCGACCGAGACCAGCGAGCATTCGGCCGAGTATCTGCCCTGGCTGCTGCGCCACGACGGCGAGATCGACCGGCTGCGCATCCCGGTGGGCGAGTACGTGCGGATCAGCGAGGAGAACGTGCGCGAGTACAAGCGCACCCGCGACGCCGTACGGCACGGCGGGGACCTGCCCGTGGAGGGCACCGGCGAGTACGCCCCGCAGATCATCCACAGCGTCGTGACCGGCACCCCGCGTGTGGTCTACGGCAACGTCGTCAACGACGGGCTGATCGCCAACCTGCCGCCCGGGTGCGTGGTCGAGGTGCCGTGCGCGGTGGACGCGACCGGGGTGCTGCCCACCCGGGTCGGCGCCCTCCCGCCGCAGTGCGCCGCGCTCAACCGGGCATACGTCAACGTCAACGAGCTGACCGTGCGGGCCGCGCGGGAAGGACGGCCGGAGCATGTGCGGCACGCCATGATGGTGGACCCGAACACGTCGGCGACGCTGTCGCTGGAGGAGATCTGGCGGCTGTGCGACGACCTGACCCGGGTGCACGGCGACCTGCTTCCCGAGGCGCTGCGCGCGACCCTCGCCGGCTGACGCCCGCCGCCTCAGGCCGCGATCTCCACCTTGAGGCCGCGATCGCGGAGCACGGCCACCGTCGCCGGATCGGCCGACTCCCCCGTGATGAGCAGGTCGATCTCCGACAGCGGGCAGATCGGCGCCATCCCGATCGCCCCGAGCTTGGAGGAGTCGGCGACCACGATGCGGCGGCCGGCCGCCCGCAGCATGCGCTGCTTCATCTCCGCGTCGGGCAGGTTCACGTTGGTGATCCCGACGTCCGGGTGGACGCCGCCGCAGCCGATGAAGACGGTGTCCACCCGGATGCCCTCGATGGCCTTGCCGCCGAGCGGATCCACCAGGGAGTGCTGCTGGCGGCGCAGGCTCCCCCCGGTCACGACGACGGCGAAGCGGGGCAGCGCGGGCTCCAGCTCCAGCGCCGTACGCAGGCCGTTGGTGAAGACGGTGACCTCGGTGAGGTCGGCCCGGGCGACGAGCTCCCTGGCCACGTAGGCGGTGGTGGTACCCGCGCCCATCATCACGCTCTCCCCCGAGCCGACCAGCCGGGCCGCCGCCTTGGCGATCAGCGCCTTCTCCACGGCCGCCGTGCCGAGCGACAGCTCGAACGACGGTTCGGTGCGCCGCGGCGGGCCGGCCGCGACGGCCCCGCCGCGCACCCGGCGGATGCGTCCCTGCTCCTCCAGCGCGTCCAGGTCGGCGCGTACGGTGACGCTGGAGACGCCGAACGCCTCGGCGAGCTCGGCGACCCGGGCGAACTCCTGCTCCATGAGCATGCCGAGCATGCGCTCGCGCCGCACTTCCGTGGGCATGGAGTCGGTCATGGCCTGCTCCCGGCGAATCGGACGCCCTCCGGCAGCAGGTCGCCGTGCGCCTCGATCAGCTCGTCGCAGAGCGCCTCGATCGCGGGCAGGGGCAGGGTCGCGGCGGTGTTCGGGTCGAGCATCGCGGCGTGGTGGACGTGCCTGCGGTCGCCGTCGAGCACCGCGCGCACGGTCAGCTCGACGACGTTGAGGAACGTGCGGTTGAGCGCCACGAGCTGGATGGGCAGCTCTCCCACCGGCCGGGGGTGGACGCCGTCGGCGTCGACCAGGGCGGGCACCTCCACGCAGCAGCCCTCGGGCAGGTTGCCGATCAGCCCGTGGTTGGGGACGTTGACGTAGACCTCCTTCTCCTGGCCGGTCAGCATGGCCAGGAGCGCGGCGGCCGCGGGCTCCTGGTGCTGCCAGCGCACCAGCAGCGACCGGCCGGCCGACAGCGCCCGCCGCGTCTCCTCGTACAGGTGCAGGCTGTGGCCCACCCGCCGCAGGTACTCCTCGGGACGCACCCCGAGGCGCGCGGTCTCCTCGCTGTGCCGCATGAACCACGGGACGTACTCGGCGGCGTGCTCGCTCGACTGGGTCGGGTAGTAGCCGAACCGGCGGTAGAGCTCCACCCGCACGTGCCGCCGCAGCTCGGGATCGGCCTCGAGCACCTCGTCGAGGTCGGTATACAGGGAGCGGCCCTCGGCCTCGAACCGCAGCACGAACGACTGGTGGTTGAGACCCGCGCTGAGGAACGTGACCTCGTCCAGCCCCCTGCCGACCAGATCTGCCAGGTACGCGTGCGTGTCGCAGACGGCGTGGCACACCCCGGCGAACCGCTTGAAACCGGTCGCCTCCTGCACCGCCCAGCCCGTCATCGCCATCGGGTCGCTGCAGCTCAGCAGCCAGGCGTCCGGGCACAGCTCGGCCATCTCGCGGCCCAGCTCGACGAAGACCGGAATCGTCCGCAGCCCGCGGAAGATGCCGCCGATGCCGATGGTGTCGCCGATCGTCTGGCGCAGGCCGTACCTGTGCGGGATCTCGAAGTCGCGCAGGGTCGCCTCGAACCCGCCCACGTCGATGTGCCCGACGACGAAGTCGGCGCCGTCCAGCGCCCTGCGCCTGCTCGGGCAGGTGACGATCGCCGCCACCGACCCGGCTTCGGCGTCGAGCGCGCGGACCAGGGCCTCTGCCGTCGCGAGCTGCCCGGGGTTCTCGTCGTGCAGCACGATCTCCAGCTCGCCCCGCAGCGAGGGGGCGAGGAGAAGATCGGAGACCACCCTGCGCGTCAGCTCCACGTCCCCGACGCCGACGAAGACGATGCGCGCCATCCCACCTCCCGCCCGGTACGTGCGCGAAGACTACTTCACCCAATGCTCCCACGCACCCCATGAAAGAACGATGCGCGATCTTGCGTGTAACCCATTGATTCCGCGCACATCACGTCATCACCTGCCCCGGTCTGTTGGCGTTCGCGACGACCGTACGGCGTCCTCCATTGCTCGAAACTGCTCGATAGTGCTACAAATCTTGCATCAATGAGCACTGGAGGGCCCGTGAGTCACACCGAGACCGAGATCGCGTCCCAGCCGGCCTGCTGGAGCCGCGCCGCCGGCCTGGCCTCCTCCGGCGCCCTGCCGGCGAAGGGCGAACGGGTGGCGGTGGTCGGCTGCGGCACCTCGTGGTTCATCGCCCAGGCCTACGCCGCGCTCCGCGAGGGCGCGGGGCACGGCGAGACCGACGCCTTCCCCGCCTCCGAGGCCCCGATCGGCCGCCGTTACGACCGGGTGCTGGCGCTCACCAGGTCGGGCACCACGACCGAGGTGCTCGACCTGCTCCGCCGCATCCGCGAGCAGGGCGGGGAGCGGGCCCGGACGGCCGCGGTCACCGCCGACCCGCACACGCCGGTCATGTCCCTCGCCGACGAGGTCGCCGTCCTCGACTTCGCCGACGAGCGGTCGGTCGTGCAAACGCGGTTCGCCACCGCGCAGCTCGCCATGCTGCGGGCGCACCTCGGCGAGGACCTCACCGGGGCGATCGCCGACGCGGAGCGCGCGCTCGCCGAACCGCTGTCCCCCGGCCTCGTGGCCGCCGAGCAGTTCTCCTTCCTCGGCACCGGCTGGACGTACGGCCTGGCGCGGGAGGCGGCGCTGAAGATGCGGGAGGCCTCGCAGTCGTGGACGGAGGCCTACCTCGCCATGGAGTATCGCCACGGCCCGATCAGCATCGCCGCGCCCGGCCGCGTCACGTGGGCGTTCGGCCCGGTGCCGCGCGGGCTGCGGGGCGAGGTGGAGGCCACCGGCGCCATGTTCGTGGAGGGCGGCCTCGACCCCATGGCCGAGCTCATCCTGGTGCAACGGCTCGCGGTCGCCAGGGCGCACGCCCGCGGTCTCGACCCCGACCTGCCGGCGCACCTCACCCGATCGGTCATCCTCCCCGAATCGCCGTGACCGGCGTGATCCTCACCGTCACGGTGAACGCCGCGCTCGACGTCACCTACGGCGTCGACGACGTCGACTGGAACGGCGTCAACCGCGTGCGCGGCGTGCACCGCAGGGCGGGCGGCAAGGGCGTCAACGTGGCCCGCGTCCTCACCGCCCTCGGCCACGAGGTCCTCGCCGTCGGCCTGGCCGGCGGCCCGACCGGCGACGCCGTGCTCGCCGACCTGTCCGCGGCCGGCGTCCCCGCCGCGTTCACCCCCATCGCGGGAGAGACCCGCACCACCCTCGCCGTCCGCGCGGCCCGGCGGACCACGCTGTTCAACGAGCCGGGGCCGGTGGTCACCCCGGAGGAGCTGGCGCGCTTTCTCGACGCGTACGAGCGGGCCCTCGGCGGGGCGTCCGCCGTGGTGATCTCCGGCAGCCTCCCGCGCGGACTGCCCGCCGACCTCTACGCCACGCTGGCCGCCGTCGCCGCCCGGCACGACGTCCCGGCCGTCGTGGACGCCGACGGCGCTCCCCTGCGCCACGCCCCCGCCGGCCGGCCCGCCGTGCTCAAACCCAACGCCGAGGAGCTCGCCCGCGCGCTGCGTCCGGACGCCGGGGAGGCGCCGGACATCGCCACCGGAGCCCGCCTCCTGAGGGACGAGGGCGCCGGCTCGGTCGTGGTCTCGCTGGGGGCGGACGGCGTGCTCGCCGCGACCCCGGAGGGGACCTGGCGGGCCCGCATGCCCTACCGAGTGGAGGGCAATCCGACCGGCGCCGGAGACGCGCTGGTTGCGGGACTCGCGCTCGGCCTGGTGGAGGGCACGCCGTGGCCGGAACGGCTCCGCCGCGCCGCCGCCCTCGGCGCCGCCGCCGTCGCCACCCCCGTCGCGGGCGACGTCGATCCCGGCGTCTACCGGCGCGTCCACCCCGACATCACCGTCGAACCCCACCACCCCTGACCAGACCTTCGGAGGCCCACCATGCCCCTCGCCGGCATCGGCGACATCATCCGCGACGCGCCCCTCGGCCTGGGCGCGTTCAACATGATCCAGCTCGAACACGCGGAGGCCATCGTCGCGGGCGCCGAGGCCGCCGGCGTCCCGGTGGTGCTGCAGATCAGCGAGAACTGCGTGCGCTACCACGGCGCGCTGGCCCCGGTCGCGCTGGCGTCGCTCGCCCTGGCCCGGGCCGCCGCCGTTCCGGTGGCCGTGCACCTCGACCACGCCACCGACAGGTCCCTGGTCGAGGAGGCCGTCGGCCTGGGCCTCGGCTCGGTGATGTACGACGCGTCCGCCCTGGACCACGAGGCCAACGCGACGGCCACGGCCGAGGTGGCGCGCTGGTGCCACGAGCGCGGGGTGTGGGTGGAGGCCGAGCTCGGCGAGATCGGCGGCAAGGACGGCGTGCACGCCCCGGGCGCCAGGACCAGACCCGGCGAGGCCGCCGGCTACGTCGAGAGGACCGGGGTGGACGCCCTGGCCGTCGCGGTCGGCAGCTCGCACGCCATGACCACGAAGGACGCGGTCCTCGATCTCGGCCTGATCGCCGAGCTCCACGCCGCCGTCCCGGTCCCGCTGGTGCTCCACGGCTCCTCCGGGGTTCCGGACGCGACCATCCGCGCGGCCGTACGGCACGGCATGAAGAAGATCAATATCGCGACCCATCTCAACAAGGCGTTCACGGCGGCGGTCCGCGACCGTCTGACCGCCGACACGTCCGTGGTCGACTCGCGCAAATACCTCAAGGCGGGCCGCGACGCGGTCACCCGGGAGGTCGCCCACCTCCTCGGCGTACTGACCTCTTGACATGACCCGGTTGACATGATCCGGGTGCGCGCCCGGGGGATTTCTCAGGCACGCACGACCTTGACACCCGCGTCGGCGAAGGGCGCCGTCTGCTCCTCGGTCGCCGCGCTGTCGGTGACGAGGATGTCGATCTGGTTCACCGGGCAGATCCGCGCGAACGCCCGCCTGCCGAGCTTCGAGCTGTCCGCCACGATGACGACCTGCTGCGCGCGGGAGGCCATGATCTGGTTGACCGCCGCCTCCCCCTCGTTGTGGGCGCTCGCGCCGTGTTCCAGGTGCAGGGCGTCGACCCCCAGGATCGCCAGGTCCAGAGCGACGCGCTCCAGCATGCCGGCGGCGATCGGGCCGATCAGCTCGTACGACTGGGGCCGGGCGGAGCCGCCCGTGGTGACGACGTGGATCTGCGGGCGGAGCACCAGTTCGTTGGCGATGTTCAGAGCGTTGGTCACCACGGTCACCACCGGGCTCCGCTGGTCGGTGTTCAGGTCGGGGCGCGTGGCCAGCGCCCGGCCGACCTCCGTCAGCGTCGTGCCGCCGTTCAGGCCCACGGTGGCGCCGGCGGGGACCATGGCGGCCGCCGCCGCTCCGATCCGCTGCTTCTCCGGGGCGTGCCTGGCGACCTTGTATCGCAGGGGCAGGTCATAGGTGACGCTGTGCGCCGACGCCCCGCCACGTGTGCGGGTGAGGAGTTGCTGGGAGGCCAGCTCGTCGAAGTCCCGCCGCACCGTGGCGGGCGACACGCCGAGGTGCTCGGCGGTCTCCTCCACGTCGAGGTGTCCACGCTCGGCGAGCAGCTCCAACAAGGTGTTCCACCGCTCGTATCTGCTCACGGCCACTCCTTGCTCACACCGCTGCCTGCGCGACCCATCATGCCCGGTCCGGGAGGTTCCGGGACCCCAGGCATGCCTTCGGCCGACTGCGCCTCCCCCGTCCGTCTCCCTGGTCCCTGCGGTCTCGCGGTGGCCGTGCGCGCCGTGCTCTGGGCCGCTGTGCGCCGCTCATGCCGCTCCGTGCCGCTCCGTCGGTCGATCACCACGAGCAGGATCAGCGGCCTCCCCCTGCGATCTTTCCGCGGACGTCGAGGACGGCCCGGTCGGCGGCGGCCCGGCCGGAGATCCAGCCCTCCCGGTTGCTGACCGCGCCCGCGCCGACCATGGTCAGCGTCGGGAAGATCTCCTCGACCTTCGCCTCGACGGCCTGTTCCCGGGCCGCCAGCACCGGCAGCAGGTCGCGCCCGGCATCGGCGGCCGCCTCCCGCACCGCCTCCCGCACGGCCTCTCCCGCCGCTTCCCGCAGCCGCTCGCCGATCCGCTGGGCGTACGCCGCGAGGAACGACTGCCGGAACGACCGCGTGCGGGACCGGCCGGAGCCGTCCCTGCGGGATCCGGCCAGCCTCAACGCGGTCGTGGCCTGCACCAGCAGGGAGGTGAACAGCACCTCCACCGCGGCCAGGTCCGCGGGGAACCCGAGCACGGTGGCGAACCCGAAATGACGGCTCCACACCGAGCGGCAGTGGTTGGCCGAGGCGATGACGTCCAGCAGCATCGCCTTCGGGCCCTCGTAGGGCGCGTCGACCCCCAGCCGGCGCCCCTCCGGCCGGCCGGCTCCTCCCGGGCCGGCGGCCGCCCGGGAGGCGAGCAGCGCGGCGTCGATGCTGTGCCGGGCCATCAGCGCCTGGGCCGCGGCGGTGAACGTCTCCGCCTCCGCCTCGAACTCGGTCGACTCGGCCTTCGCCAGCAGGGCCCGCACCCGGGCGAGCGTCCGCTCGTCGACGGCGCCGTCCCGGACGCCGGGCGTACGCCTGGCCGTTCCCGGCACGGGGCACAGCCGCTCCAGCGGCGGCAGCGTGGCCAGCAGATGGATCACCCGAAGCGCGCAGGCGACCATCGCGGTCCGGTCGCCGTCCTCACGGAGGTACTCCTCGTCGCGGCCCCACCACACCGTCGCACCGATGGCGTCGAGCTGGTCGAGCCAGCGATCGTCCACGGTCGCCGCGGCGTAGGCACGCATCTCGGCCGCGACGGCGTCGGTCACGAGGCGGACGTGCCGGGCCTCCAGCCGCCGGACCCCCAGCCGTACGACGTCGGCGGGCTGCCAGCCGCCGTGCCAGGCGAGCGTCACATGCCGGTTCAGGGCGTCGAGCAGGGCCCGGTCCACGACCTGGCGCAGCCCCTGGCCCTGCGCGAGGACCTTCACGCATCGCCGGAACTCGGTCTCGTCGCGGCGGCGGCGCGCCTCCAGCGCCGCGGACAGCAGCCCGGCCACCAGGTCCTCGGCCCGCTGCCCCGGCTCGCCGGACGACCAGGGGAAGCTCCACGCGGCTCCGCCCGGCGGCCCGAGGCTCCACCGCCGCCGCGTGCCCTCCCGCTCTCCGCCGCTCATCCGCTCGCCCTCCCCCGATCGGCACCCCCGGGATGCTCGACGGCCGCCCGGTCGGTCGTGCGAGCGATTCTGTCAGCCCCGGCCCCCGGCGCCGTGACGTTATCCACAGGCCGGTGGGAGTGCCTGTCAGGCGGGCCCGGCGGAATCTCAACCGAGCAGGCGGAAGCGTTCGGCCACGATCAGCGTGTCGTCGTCGACGACCGGTGGCCCGCCCAGGACTGCGGACATCTCCGGGCCGGTCCAGAAGCGCTCGTGCGCGGCCCGCCACTGGGCGACGGTGTCGTACCCCTCGCCCTCGTCGCGGGCGAACGCCTCGTCGACCTCCCGGATCGGCGCCACCCGCACCTGCGTCGTCTCCAGCAGCGCCACTCGCCGCCCGGCCGAGTCGATCAACGCCGCCCACCGGCCGACGACCGGAAGTGGATCACCGCAGTGCTCGTAGTCCGCCAGCAGGCCCGCGGTGGCGGTCTTGTCCCCGCTCAGGATCGCGGCCACCAGGCGATCGCGCAGGGGCCCGGGGAAGGCGAACTCGGCCGACGGCGGCTCCCCAAGGGGGAAGAATCCCTCCGCTCTCCAGCTCTCCCCGTCGAAGACCCGCAGCGTCACTCCGCCGACGAACGCCGTCACGGGCAGCCCGGCCGCCAGGTCCGCCGCGACTCCGGCGACGACCTCGCCGCCGAGTCCCTCCGCGACCGTGAGGTGCGGCACGATGTCGCCGAACCGGACTCCGTACGGCGGCGCCTCCGGCCAACGGCCCACCACCGCCTCGGCGAGCTCCCGCAGCGGGCCGTCCGGGTCCGGTGCGAGGTAGAGCACGCCCGGGAAGCGGCCGACGCCCCCGAACGCGACCTCGAACGGCCGTCGCTCCGCGAACAGGTCCCGCAGCGTGGAGAGCACGCCGTCGTCGAGGCGTTCTCGCGGGAGGAAGGGATACAGGACGGTGACGTGCGCGGGCATGCCGTACGCCGCGGAGGAGTCGTAGCGTTCCCGAAGGCCCCGGACCAGGGGCTCGGCCGAGGGGACCTCCACCACCAGGGCGGTCTCACCGATCTCGAAGGGTGCCATGACCGACATCCTCCCGCCGGATGGTCACGCGTACGACCGCCGCCACTGCGGCGAGTAACGTACCGCTCTGGGCATTTACATGGAGGATTCGACCAGATTAAATCTTTATTTCCAGATACGAAGTGATCTAGGCCACATTGGTGCCGTGCCTGATCGTGCGAGGAGTGGTGCCCGATGGTGTTCTCGCTGGCGAAGCGGATGATCTGCGCTTTCGGACGGGGATTCGTACGGCTTGGACGGTACTGGGCCGCCCAGTTCGGCCTCGCCTATGCGCTGGCCTGGGGTCCCGACGCGCCCAACCTGGCGCGCGAGCAGGAGGAGGAGACCGAACACTGGGACTGGTCGATCCCCTACCACTGGTACGAGACCTCCCGCTGACCGCCCCGTCGGCCGGACCGGCCTTCGGCAGGTTCCGGCGATGAGCGGCGTCACAAGGTGAAGGCTGGCCCGCGGAATGCGAAAGGCCCAGGTCAGCCGTGCCGACCTGAGCCTTCTTGTGGTGCGCCGCCAGGGACTCGAACCCCGGACCCGCTGATTAAGAGTCAGCTGCTCTAACCAACTGAGCTAGCGGCGCCCGCACGACAAGAGTAGCGGCATCCGGAGGTGCTCCGCGCCACCGGCGCGCTCACCGCGTCGGAATACGGGCGACCAGATCATGTCCTGCCCTTACGTGTCCGGGATGTTCCCCTTCTCGCCTTCGGGTACGTGGAGTGACGACGAAGGGAGTGTGAGCACCATGACACCGGATCTCTGGTCGTATTCCGACACCGTGTCGGGCACGGGACAGCAGATGGATATTGCTGGATACGACGTGCAGGCGGTGGACGGGAAGATCGGTTCCGTTGACGAGGCCACCTACGAGGCCGGCCAGAGCTACATCGTCGTGGACACGGGCCCGTGGATCTTCGGCAAGAAGGTCATGCTTCCCGCGAGTGTGGTGACGAGGATCGACTTCCAGGACCGCAAGGTCTTCGTCAGCCGCACGAAACAGGAGATCAAGAACGCGCCGGAGTTCCATGAGACGGCGATGACCGACCCGGGCTATCGGGACCGTGTCGGGGAGTACTACGGACGATTCCCCCGCACTTCGTCCATGTGAGTGACATGTGAAAGGGGGCCGCGCCGTCACGGCGCGGCCCCTCTCTACGCCGGCGAGCCGGACCCCGCCCGGCCCCTCCTCCGCACGGACCGGGACGGCGGGCCCGGTGTTCAGGGCCAGGCGCTGTCCGGCCGAGGTGTCGTAGGGGCGATGATGTGCAGCCGCTCCAGGAGCGTGACGAACGTCGAGGCGTACGGCGACGGCGCGGCGACCGAGGCGACCCTGTCCCAGTCCACCTGCTCCCGCATGGCGCGGACCATGGGCAGCAGCGAGCCGTAGTCGCAGACGTGCTCGGACAGCGGCAGTATCCAGGAGATCACAAGATCGGTGGCTTCGAGGACCGGCAGGCTCAACGCGGCGGTGTTGATCGGCTGTGCCCTGGCGATCATGGCCTCGGTCACGGGCCTGTCGGCCAGCGAGAAGATCAGGTCGACGAGGACCCCTTCCTCGTCGAACGCCTTGACCAGCCAGTCCTCCGGTGGTTTCGCGGTCCGGAAACCCAGGCTCTCCAGGGTCTTCAGCGCGAGCGGGACGTCTTCCTCGACCAGGGCGAAGTCGACGTCGTGCAGTGATGGCGCGGCGCCCCTCGCGTAGCCGGCGCAGCCTCCGGCCAGGGCGAACCGCACCCCGGCCTCCTTGAGACCGGCCCCGGCGCGCTTGAGCGTCTCAAGAATCGCGTCGGTGACTTCATGACTGTGACTACCCACTCACGTCGCTTGCCCAGCCATGTTCGCTGCAAACAATCCCGGGTAGGGCGCGCTCATGACCGAGACCCTTCAGGAGATCAAGCGCGAGTACGAGGGGGAGGACAACCGTCCGCTGGCCTCGTACACACGGGTTCTCGCGGTGTACGGCGGGGCCGTCACGGTGCTGCTCGCCGCGGCGAAGCTGACAGGCCGTCAGGCCCCCGAGAAGATCAAGGTGATGGACCTCATGCTCATGGGGCTGTTCACCCACCGGCTCTCGCGGACGCTCGCGAAGGACCCGGTCACCAGCCCCATCCGCGCTCCCTTCACCCGTTACGAGGGCGTCTCCGGCCCGGCGGAGCTCAAGGAGGAGGTCCGCGGTCACGGGCTGCAGCACGCCGTGGGCGAGCTGCTGACCTGCCCGTTCTGCCTGTCCCAGTGGATCGCGACGGGATACGCGGCGGGCACCGTGTTCTTTCCCAGACTGACCCGGCTGGCCGGGGCCACCATGGCGGCCGTGGCGATCTCCGACTGGCTCCAGCTCGCCTACGCGCGCCTGATGAAGAAGGCCGAGGAATGAGTGAGGTTCTCGAGCCTCTGGAGAACACCGACGAGAACCCGAAGGAGCGCGTCGACCGCGAGCTCGGCGAGCTGCTGCAGGGCCTGCGGGTGGCCGCGACGGGCGTGCAGGTGCTGTTCGCGTTCCTGCTGACGCTGCCGTTCTCCTCCGGTTTCAGCAAGATCGATACGACCGGGAACTGGCTGTTCTACCTGGCGGTCGTCAGCGCGGCGGTCGCGTCGATCTGCACGATCGCCCCGGCGACCCAGCACCGCATCCTGTTCCGGTCGGGGCTCAAGGAACTGCTGCTGCGCCGGGCCAACCGGCTGGGCGTGGCCGGCGGGGTGTCCCTGGCCGTGTCCATGACCTGCTCCACCGCCCTGGTTCTGGACGCGCTGACCAGCCCCGGGCCCGCCGCGCTGGTCGGTGCGGGTGTGGCGCTGCTGTGCGCCTGGCTGTGGTTCGTCCAGCCGCTCCTGTCGCTGCGCCTGGTCAAGAACGAGGGCTAGAAGTCCGGGGAGCGCGACCGCGGTGCCCGCGGTCGCGCTCTCGTGTGCGACGCATGTTGTCCCAGGCGTGTCAGCGCCGTTCCCGCAGGCACGGCAGGATCTGCGTCGAGTAGAAGTCGAAGAACCCCTCCTGCTCCGTGCCGATCTGGGAGATGTAGACCTCGTCGAAACCGGCGTCCACGTACGCGCGGATCGCGTTCAGATGCGCCTCCGGGGAGGGCCCGCAGGGCGTCGACTGGGTGGCGGCCTCCTCCGTGACGAGCTGCGAGAGCTGCTCGAAGTGCCGCGGCAGCGGCAGGAGCTGGGCGGCCTCGCCCGGGATCCCCTGGTTGGGCCAGAGCCTGTGGACGGTCCTGCGCGCCTCGGCCTCGTCGTGCGCCCAGCACACCTTCAGCCCGGCCGCGCACGGCTTGCCCTCGCCGCCCGCCTTGTGGAACGCCTCGACCATGTCGGCGGCGGGCGCGGTGTGGATGTAGCCGTCGCCGAGCCGTCCCGCGAGATCGACGGACTTGGACCCGAAGCCCGAGATGTAGATCGGCGGGGGCTGGTCGGGCAGCGAGTACAGCCGGGCCGTGTCCACTTCGTAGAACTCGCCCTGGTACGTCACCAGCTCGCCCGTCCACAGCTCCCTGATGACGTCGAGGGCCTCCTCCAGCATGCGCTGGCGCTCCTCGGCCGGGGGCCACTGGTCGCCCAGGATGTGCTCGTTCAGCGCCTCGCCGGTGCCGACCCCCAGGCGGAACCTGCCGTCGAGCAGGATCTGGGCGGTCGCCGCGGCCTGGGCGATGATCGCCGGGTGGATGCGGATGAGGGGGCAGGTGACCGCGGTGGTCACCGGCAGCAACGTGGCCTGAGAGACGGCTCCGATGACGGACCACACGAACGAGCTCTCGCCCTGCTCGTCCAGCCACGGGTGAAAGTGGTCGGAGATCCACAACGCCTCGAAGCCGGCTTCCTCGGCGAGTTTCGCCTGACGTACCAGCTCCTTGGGGTCATGCTCCTCGCTGGACAGAAAATATCCGAAAGTGGTCATGTATCACCAGATGCCCGAATATTGTCAAGCAAACGTAACAATGGGTGCTTCAAGGGCAAATTCAATCGGGGCCAGGGCTCGATGATGTTACGAGACCCTTTGCAGGGGCAGTGGAGGGCCATGGCTACTCTGCTTTGGATCATCGCCGTGGTACTGGTCATCGCCGGGATCTACGTCATCCTGGCCCGTCGGGACATCCTCTGGGGGATCGTCCTCATCGTCCTCGGATTCCTCGTCGGCCCCGGGGGCGTCAGCATCTTCAATCCCTAGCACCGACCTCACCCGCAAGCCGCAACCTCATCCACGCTACTCGCGGACACCGAGACGGCGGCCGGCCGAAGGGCCGGTCGCCGTCTCGCGATCGGAACAGCGAATCAGCAGTGGTCGCCGTTCAGGCAGTAAACGGTGTAGGCGTGCTTGATTACCGGAAGGGCGACATTACGCACCCGGATACCTCCGGGAGTGACGCCCTTTTCCGTGCCCGCGTGCGCGTGGCCGTGAATGAAAAGATCGGCGCCCTCGGCGTCGGCCGCCTCCGCCAGCATGTAGCTGCCGAGGAACGGATAGATTTCCGGCGGCTCGCCCATCAGCGTGTCCTTCACGGGCGAGTAATGGCTGAGCACGATCTTGTGGTCGGCGTCCAGCTCCTTGAGCGCCCGCCGCCACCGCTCGGCGATCTCCTTCGTGTGCCGGACGAACGCCTTGGTCTCCGGCTCCCCGAACTCGCTGGCGCACTTCCCGGCGAAACCGCCGCCGAAGCCCTTGCCTCCGGCGACTCCGAGTCGTACGCCGTCGATGGGGACGACCGCGCCCTCGTCGTCGAGGACGGTGATGCCGGCGTCGCGGAGGAGATCGGTGATCTCCTCATTCCGGTCGGAGTGGTAGTCGTGGTTGCCCAGCACGGCGACGACGGGGATGGGCAGGCCGCTCAGCTCCTCGGCGACCACCTGGGCCTCGGGGACCGTGCCGTGCCTGGTCAGATCGCCTCCCACCAGCAGCACGTCCGCCCGGCGCTCGATGCCCTCGATCTTCTTGCGATAGTGGCCGCGCAGGTCCTCGCCCAGATGGATGTCCGCGACGGCGGCGATCCGCAGCTCCCTCACAGATGCTCCTCCTCTCCCGGCTCCCGCACCTCCACCAAGGTGAGCTCGTTGTGCACCCGCAGGCCCGGAGCCGCCTCCCGGGCGACGTTCTCGATCTGGTGCCGCCGCTCGTCACAGGAGACCTGCCCGCGTAGGTAGACCTCTTCTCCTCGCACATCCACCCGAATGCCCAGTTCGGTGGTCCGTTCGTCCTCCGCAAGAGCCCGCTGCACGCGGGCCGCGACATAGTGCGGCGTCTCCATCTCTTCCCCTCGTGTCCCCCTCGGTTCCGTATGCCTAGCGCTGCCCGGCCCTTTCCGAGCGAAACCACTGGTTTGACGGGCGCGAGGGTGGATATGGTTGTTGGTATTCCTGGTGCCTAAGACGCAGGTACCTCCTTGGCGTGAGCATGCCGTGACGGAGGAGCGTCTTGGGAACGTGTGACCGGTTTTCACCCCGCCCTGAGCGGAGCATCGCGGGCACCGGCAACACCGCTTCCCACACCTCTTCCACGGGCGCTCCCTCCACCGGCCCCCACGTCGCCGCCCGTCCCGTACGGGCCGCCTTCGGCGCCACCCCACGGTTATGCGCCACCGTCCTCGCGGGCCGCACGCCCGCCCTCCACCGTCCCGCCGCGGCCCGCCATGCGTGCGCCGCCGTCGTCGCGGGCCATTCCGCCCCAGGGAACCGTCGCGGCCGCATCCGCGCCGACGACTCCCGCACGCCGCGACCGGCCGCCGCCGTCCCGGTCGCCGGGCCTGCACACCTGGACTCCCTGACCCCCGAGCCGGGTACCCGCCACTGCCGCTCTTGGAGGAACCCCCAGTGAAGATCGCCATGGTCTCGGAGCACGCCAGCCCGCTCGCCACCCTCGGCGGTGTCGACGCCGGCGGCCAGAATGTGCACGTCGCCGCCCTCGCCCAGGAGCTCGCCCGCGCCGGTCACGAGGTCACCGTCTACACCCGCAAGGACCGCGAGGACCTGCCGGAAACCGTCGCCTTCGGCCCGGGTGTGGACGTCGTCCACGTCCCCGCGGGCCCCGCCTCCGAGATCCCCAAGGACGAGATCCTTCCCTGGATCCCCCACTTCGGGAAGTGGCTGCACGACCGGTGGCTGTTCGACCGCCCGGACGTCGTGCACAGCCACTTCTGGATGAGCGGGCTGGCCACGGTCGGCGCGGCGGAGAAGCTGCGCATCCCGGTCGTCCACACCTACCACGCGCTCGGCAGCGTCAAGCGGCGTCACCAGGGCCCGGCGGACACCAGCCCGCGGGATCGCATCGAGGCCGAGGCCGAGATCGGACGGCGCGTCGACGGCATCATCGCGACCTGCAACGACGAGGTCGACGAGCTGATCCGCATGCGCGTGCCGCGCCGCGCGACCCGGGTCGTCCCCTGCGGAGTGGACGTCACCACCTTCCATCCCCACGTCGAGCCTCTGGAGCGGCCGGAGCGCCCGCGCCTGCTGTCGGTCGGCCGGCTCGTGCCGCGCAAGGGCCTGGAGACCACCATCAGGGCGCTGCAGTACCTGCGGGACGCCGAGCTGGTCATCGCGGGCGGTCCCCCCGCGGCCGAGCTGCACCACGACCCCGAGGTCACCCGGCTGCGCTGGCTCGCGGCCCAGGCGGGCGTCTCCGACCGGGTCCGCTTCCTCGGCCGGGTCGAGCGAGACACGCTGCCCTCGCTGATGCGCTCGGCCGCCGCCGTCGTGTCCGTGCCCTGGTACGAGCCGTTCGGGATGGTGGCGCTCGAGGCGATGGCCTGCGGCGTCCCGGTCGTCGCCTCGGCGGTCGGCGGCCAGAAGGAGACGGTGGTCAACAACGTGACCGGCCTTCTCGTGCCGCCCTGCAAGCCCGTCGTGCTGGCCAAAGCGCTGCGCAAGCTGCTCGACGACCCGGTGCGGCGCACGGCGTACGGCATCGCGGGGGCCGACCGGGCCCGCGCGAGGTACGCCTGGAGCCGCATCGCCGCCGAGACCCTGGCCGCCTACGACCGGGCCCTGTCCGCCCGGGAGCTGGAAAGGAGCGCCTCTTGATCCTGCCTACCCCCGAGGTGAGCCGGTGACGTCGACGGCCCTCGTGCTGCGCTCTGACGGCATCGGGGGCCTGCTCACCGTGGTGCCCGCGCTGCGCGCCCTGCGCCGCCACGGGCTGCGCGTCGTCCTGGCCTGCCCACCGGAGCTGAGCGAACTCGCCGCGCTGACCGGGGCGGTCGACCGGATCCTGCCCGCGTACGGGCTCGCGCCGCTGTCGTGGCCCGGGCCCGGCGAGGAGGACGCCGATCACCCGCCGCTCCTGCCGGACCTCGCCGTCAACCTGCACGGCCGCGGGCCGCGCAGCCACCGCATCCTGCTGAACCTGCGCTACCGGGGCGAGGGGGCGAGACGCCTGTGGGCGTACGCCAACCCGGACGTCCCCTGGATCAGGGGGCCGTGGTGGGACCCCGGCGAGCACGAGGTGCTGCGGTGGTGCCGGCTGCTCCGGTGGCACGGCGTGCCGGCCGATCCGGAGGACTCGGCGCTGCCCACTCCCCTAACCGCGAGCCCCGCACCGGGGGCCGTCGTGGTCCACCCCGGCGCGGGCGGCACGTCGCTGCGCTGGCCCGCCGATCGGTTCGCCGAGGTGGCCCGGATGCTCACGGACGAGGGCCTCCCCGTCGTGATCACCGGCAGCTCGCGGGAGCGGCCGATGGCGCTGCTCGTGGCGACCCGGGCGGTGCTGCCGCCGCAGATCGTGCTCGCGGGCCGCACCTCGCTCCGGGAGCTGTGCGCACTGGTCGCCGGGGCCCGGCTGGTCATCAGCGGCGACGTCGCGATGACGCGGCTCGCCGCGTCCTATCGGACGCCCTCGGTGCTCGTGTCCACGGCGGACGCACGGCACCCGATCCTGCACGAGGTGGACGGCGCCGACCGCCTGGACGCCGCGGTCCCGGCCGCCCAGGTGGTCAACGCCGCCGTGCGGGCGCTCGGCGCAGGAGTTCGATGACGGCCTCCTCGACCGGCCCGTGGGTGGCGAGCCGGCCCTCGCCGGTGTCCTCACCCAGCCGTTCGAGGGGGATCGTCCGTCCCTTCTCGTACAGCCCGACGACGCGCGGGTCCACATAGGAGGCGCGGCAGACCGACGGCGTGTTGCCCAGGTACTCCGACACCTCCTTCATCACCCTGGAGACCGCCCGCTTGCGCCCCGCGCCGCTGCGTACGGGGCGGGAGACGGCGAGCCCGACCGCCGCCAGGACCGTGGCGTGCCAGGTGCGGAAGTCCTTGGCCGAGACGTCGGTGCCGAACGCCTCCTTCAGGTAGGCGTTGATGTCGGCGCTCCGCACGTCCACCCAGCCGTCGTCGGCGCGGTAGCGCAGCAGCTCGCCCCCGCGCCCCTTCGACAGCGCCGTCAGCACCTCGCACACGTCCGCGTCGGCCAGCACCTGCTCCCGTTCCTTGCGGCCCTTGGCCAGGTAGCGGCACACGACCTTGCCGTCGCCGCACTTCACGTGCGACGTCTTCAGCGTGGCCAGGCCGTAGGAGTCGGTGTACTCCTCCCCGCCGACGCGGAAGAAGCCGATGTCGAGCATGCGCGCGGCGGTGGCCAGCACGCGTTCGCGGCTCAGCTCGTCGCCACGCAGGTCGCGGGTGACCCGCTCGCGGAACGCGGGGAGCATCTGGGCGATCTCCAGCACGTGGTCGAACTTGGCCTCGTCCTGCTGCCTGCGCCACTCGTCGTGGTAGCGGTACTGCCGCCGGCCCGCCGAGTCGGTGCCCACGGCCTGGAGGTGGCCGTTCGGGTGGGCGCAGATCCACACGTCGGTCCAGGCCGGCGGGATCGCCAGGGACTTGATCCGGCGCAGTGTGGCGCGGTCCTTCACGGGCCGGCCGGAGGCCCAGATGTAGCTGAACCCGCGCCCGCGGCGCCTGCGCCGGATGCCCGGCTCGCTCGGGTCGCTCGGCCGCAGTTCGACGGGCGGTGTCTCGAAGACCTTCGCCTTCTCCGCCATGGTGCTCATCGCAGCAGGTCCCACGCCTGTTCGAGCACGTCGTCCACGCTCACGTCGCCCACCCACGAGACGTCCCGGTGGCCGCACTCGCGCATGCCCTCGGACCCCGCGGGGAGCCCGCAGATCGGGCAGCCGGACGTCCAGGAGATCAGCGGCCGCTGGTGTCCCCTGCTCAGCGGACCCCAGTTGATCATGTTGCCGCACCAGTAGACCCCCACCGTGGGCGTGCCGGTCGCCGCCGCCAGGTGGCGCGGGCCGGTGTCGTTGGAGACGAGCAGGTCGCAGGCGGCGTACAGCGCGGTGAGCCCGCCGAGGGACAGCTCGCCGACGACGGCCCTCGCCGGGGTCTGCATCTGCGCCACGACCTTCTCGACGACCTCCCGCTCCTCCTCGACGCCGGTCACCACCACCGGCCGTCCGAGGCGGTCGGCGACCTCGGCGAAGCGCTCCGGCGGCCATCTCCTGCGCCGGTCCCCCGCGCCCGGGTGGATCGCCACCAGCCCCCGGGGCACCTTGCCGAGCGTGCGGTTCAGCTCGGCCCAGTCCTCCCTGACGACCGCGATCCTCGGCTCGATCTCGTTGGTGGCCGCGCCGAGCAGCCCGGCCACCTCCAGGTAGCGCAGGGTCTCGTGCTGGTAGTGGACGTACGGCACCCAGCGGTCGAGCGGCGCGGCGTCGGGGGTGCGCAGGCCGGCCGTCACCCGCGCGCCGAGGCGGCGGATGAACGGATTGGAGTTACGCCCGCCGCCGTGCATCTGGACGGCCAGGTCGAACCTGCGCTGACGCAGGTCCTCGTACAGCTCCTCGGGGGCGGCGATCCCGTCGGGCGGGGAGGAGACGCCGGAGATGGGCGGCAACGCCACCACCTCGTCCACCGGGCCCGGACGATTGCGCAGGAACCGCGCGTGCCATTCGCGGCCGAGCAGAGTGATCTTGGCGGCGGGATACGCCCGCCGCAGCGCCCCGATGGCGGGCAGTGCCAGCAGCAGGTCGCCCAGGGCGTTCGCCCTCAGCACGGCGATCCGCTCGACTCCTTCGACGAGCAGCGCGCTCATGCCACCCCCTCGCCTGGCGGCTCGGGGTCGCGTCGTGCCGCAGGCGCGCAGATCAGCACTTCGCGAATCGCGCTGTGCATATCGACTCGCTCGCTCATGGGCAGGACACCCCCCATTCCTCCGGCCCGCCGGCTGACCCCCGGCGGAACACTCGTGTGGAGCGACGTCTGATCCCGGTTACCCCGGTGCGGCGGCCCCAAACCGGGCGGCCGGGTCTGCCGTGCCTCTTGTTTCCCCTGCGTCTGCGGGGGTAGCCGCCGAGGTATGACGGAAGAGACGCTCAACCGTTTCGGTGAAGTCACAGCCGTCGTCGTCGGGGACGTGATGCTCGACTCGTGGCTGCGGGGCCGCACGAAGCGCATGGCCCAGGAGGCCCCGGTGCCGGTGGTGACCGTCGAGCAGATCGAGGACCAGCCGGGCGGCGCCGCCAACACGGCCGTGAACCTGGCCGCCCTGGGCGCGCGGGTCCACATGGTGGGGATCACCGGCGCCGACCCCGCCGGGGCGACGCTCAACGCGACCCTGGGACGGCTCGACATCGAGGGCCTGGTCATCGTGCGGAGCTGGCGGACCTCGGTCAAGCGCCGGGTGCTGACCGACGGCCAGATCGTGGCGCGATACGACGAGGAGGACGAGGCGCCGCTGCCGGAGGCGGCCGAGCGCGAGCTCATCGAGCAGATCACCCGGCTCGCGGCGGACGCGGACGTCGTCATCGCCTGCGACTACGGCGGCGGGGTGTGCACCCCGAACGTCCGCCGGGCGCTGTGCCACCTGAGCATCGAGCGGAGCGAGGGATCACGGGGCGCGCCGATCCTCGTGGTGGACGCCCACGACGTGGCCGCCTGGCGGGACTGCCGGCCGACGGCCGTGCTGCCCAACTACGCCGAGGTGCGGCGGCTGCTGGACGAGGGGGACGACCACGACCGGGTGGCGTTCCTGTCCGCGCGCTCGGAGGACCTCATCGAGGCCACCGCCGCCGACCTCGTGGTCACCACGCTGGACGGCGAGGGCACGCTGCTGCACCGGCGCGGCAGGGAGCCGCACCGCACGTACGCGACCCCCGCGCCCGACACGATGAGCATCGGTGCGGGCGACACCTTCACGGCGGCGTTCTCGCTCGCCCTGGCGGCGGGCGCGGAGCCCGAGCGTGCCGCCGACATCGGCCAGGCGGCGGCGAGCGTGGTGGTGCGCCGCCAGGGGACGGCCACCTGCTCCCACGAGGACCTGCTGCAGGCGCTGCGCCCCGACACCGCGCTGCCGCCCGAGCGGCTGGCCGCGTGCCTGGAGCGCCACCGCGCCGAGGGCAAGCGGATCGTCTTCACCAACGGATGCTTCGACGTGCTGCACCGCGGGCACGTCGCCTGCCTTGAGGAGGCCGCCCGGCTCGGCGACGTGCTGGTCGTCGCGGTCAACAGCGACGACGGCGTGGCCCGGCTGAAGGGACCGGAGCGCCCGATCAACCGGTGCGAGGACCGGGTGGCGGTGCTCGCGGCGCTGGGCTGTGTGGACTACATCACCGTCTTCGACGAGGACAGCCCGACCGAGCTGCTGCGGCTCGTCCGGCCGGAGGTGTACGTCAAGGGCGGCGACTACCACCCCGACCTGCTGCCCGAGGCGGATCTGGTCAGGGAGCTGGGCGGAGAGGTGCGGGTGCTCGGTTACGTCCCGGACCGGTCCACCACGGCGATAGTGAACCGGATTCGAGGGTAGAGGGGCCTCCATGACCGAAGAACAACGTTCGCCGACCGGCAAGCCCATGGTGGAGGCGACGCCGATGGACGTGATCCACGTCCGTATCGCGTCGTTCGCCCTGGTCTTCTGTTTCGCCGTTCTGGTGCTCTCCTTCGTCGGGCGCATCTGGGTGCTGACCGGGATCGTCGTGGCGATCATGGCGATCATCGCGATCTACATGGCGCTCGCCGTACGCAGGCAGAAGAGGCTCGGCGGCGGGCCGCAATCGAGAGGATGACGAGGTGAGCCTGAAGGACAAGGTCGTCGTGGTGACCGGCGCGAGCGGCGGAGTGGGCCGCGCGGTGGTCCGGCAGCTCGGAGCGGAGGGTGCGAAGGTCGCGCTCATCGCACGTGGAGAGGCAGGCCTCGCCAGCGCCGCCGTGGACGTCGGGGCCGAGGGCGGCACCGGGAAGACCTTCGCCGCGGACGTCTCCGACTACGACCAGGTCCGCCAGGCCGCCCAGCGGGCCGAGGCCGAGCTGGGCCCCATCGACGTGTGGATCAACATCGCGTTCACGACGGTGTTCGCGCCGTTCCTGGAGATCACCCCCGAGGATTACGAGCGCGAGACCAAGGTGACCTATCTCGGCTACGTCTGGGGCACCCGGGTGGCCCTGGAGATGATGAAGCCGCGCGACAAGGGCGTCATCGTGCAGGCGGGCTCGGCCCTTGCCTACCGTTCGATCCCGCTGCAGTCGGCGTACTGCGGCGCCAAGCACGCGATCGTCGGGTTCACCGAGTCGGTGCGGACGGAGCTGCTCGCCGAGGACTCGGGCGTGAAGATCACGGTGGTGCAGCTCCCGGCGCTCAACACCCCGCAGTTCGACTGGGGGCTGAACCGGATGCGGCGGCACGCGCAGCCGGTGCCGCCGATCTACCAGCCGGAGGTGGCCGCCGACGCGCTCGTCTACGCCGCCGAGCACCCGGAGCGCAAGGAGTACTGGGTCGGCGGGATGACCGCGGCCACGATCATGGGCCAGCGGACGGTGCCCGCCCTGCTCGACCGCTACCTCGCGAGGACCGGGGTGAAGTCGCAGCTCACCGGTGAGAAGGCGCCGACCGGGGTGTCCAACCTGTGGGAACCCGCGGACGAGGACAAGGACTACGGAGCGCACGGCGGCTTCGACCGGCGGTCGCACGGCCGCAGCGTGCAGTTGTGGATGTCGCAGCACCGCCGCCTGGTCACCCTCGCCGGTCTCGGGCTCGCCGCCGCCGCCGGTCTCGGCCTGCGCCGCCACTGACGGTCCCAAAATCCCGACATATCGGGTACGTACCTTTTACGGCGATACGAAGGGGCGTACCGGGGTAGTCGGGGGCGATGGACGAGCTTGACTATCGCTTCCTGTGCGAACTCGCGGCCCAGCTACGGGTGGACTCGATCCGGGCCGCCGCGGCCGCCGACTCGGGACATCCGACGTCCTCGATGTCGGCGGCCGAGCTGATGACCGTGCTGCTCGCGCGTCACCTGCGCGTGGACGTCGCGGATCCGGCCAACCCGGCCAACGACCACCTCGTCTTCTCCAAGGGCCACGCCTCCCCCCTCCTGTACGCGATGCTCAAGGCCGCCGGGGTCGTCACCGACGAGGAGTTGCTGACCTTCCGCAGGCGCGGCAGCCGTCTGGAGGGCCATCCCACCCCGCAGGTGCCGTTCGTCGACGTGGCCACCGGCTCGCTGGGCTTCGGCCTGCCCGTGGGGGTGGGGCTGGCGCTGACCGCGCGCAGGCTGGACCGCCTGCCCTACCACGTCTGGGTGTTGTGCGGCGACAGCGAGCTCGCCGAGGGATCGATGTGGGAGGCCTTCGAGCACGCCGGGCACGAGGGGCTGAACAACCTCACGGTGATCATCGACGTCAACCGGCTCGGCCAGCGCGGCCCGACCCGGCACGGCTGGGACCTCGGCGCGTACGCCGCCAGGCTCGGCGCCTTCGGCTGGCACACGATCGAGATCGACGGCCACGACCCCGGCCAGATCGACTACGCGCTCGCCGACGCCCGGGCCACCCGGCGCCGCCCGACGGCGATCATCGCGAGGACCTGCAAGGGCCGTGGCGTGTCGGCCGTGGAGAACCGCGAGGGCAAGCACGGCAAGCCGCTGGAGGACGCCGAGCAGGCGCTCGGCGAGCTCGGCGGGCCGCGTGCCCTCACCGTCGAGGTCACCCCGCCCGACGCCCCGGCCACGCCGTACCGGTACGCCGACGGCGCGCTCGACCTGCCGAGATACGAGGTGGGCGAGCGGGTGGCCACGCGGACCGCCTTCGGCGAGGCGCTGGCCGCGCTCGGCACGGCGCGGGGCGACGTCGTCGCGCTCGACGGCGAGGTGGCCGACTCGACCAAGCTGGAGGCCTTCGCCAAGGCCCACCCGGAGCGGTTCTTCGAGTTCTACATCGCCGAGCAGCAGATGGTCGCCGCCGCCATCGGCATGGCCGCCCGCGGCTGGACCCCCTACGCCGCGACGTTCGCCGCCTTCCTCACCAGGGCGTACGACTTCGTCCGGATGGCGGCGGTGAGCCGGGCCGGGATCTGCCTGGTGGGGTCGCACGGCGGGGTGTCGATCGGCGAGGACGGGCCCTCCCAGATGGGCCTGGAGGACCTCGCGGCGTTCCGCGCGGTGCACGGCAGCACGGTGCTGTATCCCTGCGACGCGAACCAGACGGCCCGGCTGGTCGCGGACATGGCCGCTATGGAGGGCGTCCGCTACCTGCGGACGACGCGGGGTGAGACGCCGGTGATCTACGGCCCCGACGAGGACTTCCCCGTGGGCGGCTGCAAGATCCTGCGCACCGGCGGCCAGGCGACCGTCGTGGCCGCGGGCGTCGCCGTGCACGAGGCCCTGGCCGCCGCCGACCTGCTCGCCGAGGACGGTGTCTCCGTCACCGTGATCGACGCGTACTCGATCAAGCCGCTCGACTCGGCCGAGCTGGTCGAGATGGCCAGGGCGACCGGGAAGGTCGTCACGGTGGAGGACCACTGGCCGGAGGGCGGGCTGGGCGACGCCGTGCTCTCGGCGCTCGCGGACGCGCCGGTGCCGGTGCGCAAGCTGGGCGTGGCGCGGATGCCCGGCAGCGCGACCTCGCAGGAGCAGCTGGAGGACGCGGGCATCGACAGGGGCGCCATCCGCGAGGCCGTTCTGTCCCTGCTCCGCTGAACGCCGCTAGCGGTGGGCGGCGAGGGCGCGGGCCGTCGGCGTCCCCGCGTCCGGCGGGTAGTGCGCGACGTGCCCCTGGTAGAGGACGTTCCCGCCGTGCCTGCCGGGGCCGGGCCCGAGATCGATCAGCCAGTCGGCCTGCCGGATGACGTCCAGGTTGTGCTCGATGACCACGACGGTGTGCCCCCGGTCGACGAGCGCGTCCAGGACCCCGAGCAGGCCGTCGATGTCGCTCATGTGCAGGCCGGTGGTGGGCTCGTCGAGCACGTACGTCGCGGGCTGCTCGGCGTCGCGCAGCTCCTTGGCGATCTTGAGCCGCTGGCACTCCCCTCCGGACAACGTGGTGAGCGACTGGCCGAGCCGGAGGTAGCCGAGACCGGCCTGCGACAGGTGCCGCAGCGCCCGGTCGACGGCCTTGTCGGGCAGCCGGTGCCTGGCCTGGTCGACGGAGAGGGCGTCGACGTCGGCGATGGACAGGCCGTCGACGGTGTACGCCAGCACCTCGGGCGTGAAGCGCCGCCCCTCGCATGCCTCGCAGACGACCTCCTGGCCGTCCATGAAGGCCAGATCGGTGTAGATGATCCCGAGCCCGTCGCACTTCGGGCAGGCGCCTTCCGAGTTCGCGCTGAACAGCGCGGCGGAGACGCCGTTGCGCCGGGCGAACAGCCTGCGGACGGCCGGCGCGATGCCGGTGTAGGTGATCGGCGTCGACCGGCGGTTGACGCCGACCGGCCGCTGGTCGATCACGACGGCGCCGTGCTGCTCGACGAGTTCGGCGGCCAGGCTGGACTTCCCCGAGCCGGCGACGCCGGTGAGGACGGTCATCACGCCGGCGGGGATGTCCACGGTGACGCGCCGCAGGTTGTTGCGCGTCGCCTCGGCGACGGTGATCGCCGCCCTTGTCGTCGGCGGGGCCGTACGCGGGGCGGTCTTGGGCGGCGCGGGCCGGGAGAGCGCGCGTCCCGTGGGGGTGCCGGCCCGCCGGAGCTGGGGGAACGTGCCCTGGAAGACGAGCCGGCCTCCGTCGGCGCCGGCGCCGGGACCGATCTCGACGACCTGGTCGGCGACGGCCATGACGGCGGGGTCGTGCTCGACGACGAGGATGGTGTTGCCCCTGTCGCGCAGCCGTTCCAGCAGTCTCGTCATGGACTCGACGTCCGTGGGGTGGAGCCCTGCCGTGGGCTCGTCGAACACGTAGAGCATCTCGGTGAGGCTCGACCCGAGATGCTTCACGATCTTGACGCGCTGGGACTCGCCGCCCGACAGCGTCGTCGTCGCGCGTGCCAGGTTGAGATACCCCAGGCCGATGGCGTCCATGGCGTCGAGCCTGGCGGTCAGCGCGGCGACGACGGGGGCGACATCCGGTGCGTCGATGCGCCGCACGAGCCCGGCGAGCTCGGCGACCTCCAGCCGGGACAGCTCGCCGATGGTGTGCCCGAGGACGGTGGCGGCGCGGGACGCCTCGTTGAGCCGGTCTCCCCCACAGTCCGGGCAGACCTGCGACCGGGTGAACCGGCGGATCGTCTCCTGCTTGCGCTCGGACATGTCCCCCGAGGTGTGCAGGTAGATCCGCTCGAACCGCTCGACGACCCCCTCGTAGTCCTTCGGCAGCCCCCGCCCCAGCCGCCGCCCCAGCCGCCCCGCCGCCTCTCCGCCGTGGAGCAGGGCGTCGCGCGCGTCCCGGCTCCAGTCGCGCAGCGGCGTCTCCGGGTCGAACACGCCGATGCCGGCGTACTGGGAGTACCAGTAGTTGCCGTCGCCGAACCCCGGGAGCCGGATCGCGCCCTGCCGCAGCGACCTGTCCGGGTCGAGGATGCGGTCCACGGCCGTGACGACGACGTCGCCGAGCCCCGAGCACGTGGGGCACATTCCGGCCGGATCGTTGAACGAGAAGTGGTTCGACTCGCCCACGTGCGGCTTGCCGAGGCGGGAGAACAGCAGCCGCAGGTAGGTCCAGGTGTCGGTGATCGTGCCGACCGTGGAGCGGGCGTTGCCGCCGAGGCGCCGTTGGTCGATCACCACGACCGGCGACAGCCCGTCGATGTGCTCCACGTCGGGACGCGTCCACTTCGGCAGCCGGTTCCTCGCGAACGGGGGAAAGGTCTCGTTCAACTGGTATCCGGCCTCCGCGGCGATCGTGTCGAAGACCAGCGACGACTTGCCGGACCCCGAGACGCCCGCGAAGACCACCAGGCGGTCGCGCGGGATGTCCACGTCCACACCACGGAGGTTGTTGGTGCGGGCCCCTCTGATGGAGATGTGTGGTGAAGCCATACTCGCGACCGTACGAGCAATTGTGGCCGGAAACTGACCGCGATTGCGGGGCATGATGGGCGGGTGGCCGACGTGACCCGACGCATGCTGGCCCTGCTGTCGACCCTCCAGACGGGACGGTCGTTCAGCGGGGACGAACTCGCCACGCGCCTGGACGTCAGCCCCCGCACCGTACGCCGCGACGTGGACCGGCTCCGGGAGTACGGCTATCCCGTCGAGACACAGCCGGGACCGGGCGGCTACTACCGGCTCGTGGCGGGCCGGACGATGCCCCCGCTCGTCCTCGACGACGACGAGGCGATCGCGGCGTTGCTCGGGCTCGCGACTCTCGCCTCCTCCGGTTCCGGCGAGGACGGGGCGCTCGACGACGCGGCCACCCGCGCGTACGGCAAGCTCGACCAGTTCCTGCCCGCGCGGCTGCGTCCGCGCGTGGCCGCGCTGCGGGCGAGCCTGGAGACCGGCCGGCAGATCGCGCCCGCGGTGAACGCGGCGCTTCTGGCCGGTCTCGCCGAGGCGATCAACGACCGGGAGGTCGTGCGGTTCGACTACAGCGACAGGCACGGCGAGGAGAGCCGCCGGCGGGTGGAGCCGCACCGGCAGATCCACCTGCTGCTGCGCTGGTATCTGCTGGGCTGGGACCTGGACAGGAACGACTGGCGGGTGTTCCGCCTCGACCGCGTCCGCGACCTGGTGCGCACCGGCGTCCGGCACGCTCCCCGCGCCCTGCCGGCCGACGCGGCCCTCGCGTACCTCCGTCAGGGCCTCAACGCGGACCGGCGGCGCGTACGGCTCGTCGTGCGGGCCCGGCCCGACCAGGTGGCCGACGCGTTGAAGTTCGAGGACGCCGAGATACACCGGGGGCCCGGCGACGGGGAGACCCAGGTCACCGTCTGGCTCGACTCCTGGGAACGGCTCGTCCTCGGCCTCGCCCACCTCGACGCCGAATTCTCCGTCATCGAGCCCGAGGACTTCCGCGGCGCCTGTGCCGCCTTCGCCCGCCGTCTCCTCGCCGCCGCCGGCCGCCCTTGAGAAGGGGCGGCCGGCGGCGCGCGGGGTAGGTCAGCGGGCCTTGGCGGTCGCCTTGCGGTTGGCCTTCTTGATGGCGTCCACGAGCTCGTCCTTGGTCATCTTCGATCGGCCCGGGATGCCGAGACGGCCGGCCACGTCGTAGAGATGCTGCTTGGAGGCGTTCGCGTCGACGCCCTCGGCCGTCTTGCCCTGCTTCGGCGTGCCCTTCTTCGCCTGCTCGTCCGACGGTCCGCGCCCTTCCTTCTTCTCCCAGTGGTCGCCCACCTTTTCGTAGGAGTGCTTGAGCGCGGCGAACGCCGTACGGTGGGCGCGCTGGCCCTCGCCGTACGTCTCGACGGCGGAGTCGTGTGCCTTGATCCACGTCTCCTGGGCCTCCTTGGGCGAGCGCTCCAGGGTCGAGGGCAGTTCCTTACGTCCTGGCATGGTCCATGCCTCCCTTCAGACCGTCGGAAGTCCGTTGGAGGGGGTCAGATGGTGGGGTCGTCGTAGCGCCGCTCCTCGTACACGTGGCGGCGGGTGGCGGTGGCGTCCACGGGGGCGGCGGCGGTGACGGTGGTCCTGCGGCGGACCGTCGTCAGGCGCCAGATGCCGAAGAGCAGCCCGGCCAGACCGCCCACCATGAGGATCACCCCGATCACCTGGATGTCGAGGCCCGCGATGGTGAAGTCGACCGCCCAGGTGAGGATGGCCCCCAGCATGATGAGGATGATGCTTCCGGCGATGGTCATGGCGTTTCCTCCTTCGCCCTCTGCTCTATCCCCTCCACGGATTCCAAACGTCGCATGTGGGTGCCCGTATAGGGCAGCATGCGAGTCATGACCGATACCCCCATTGTGGTGATGGGACTCATGGGCGCGGGGAAGAGCACCGTCGCCCGGCTGCTCGCCGACGCGCTCGGCCGTCCCATGCGCGACAGCGACGCCGATCTGGAGGCCAGGTACGGCACGACCGCCGCCGCGATGGCCGCCGGTCTGGGCGCGGACGAGTTGCACGCCCGCGAGGCGCTGGTGCTGCGGGACGCGCTCGCGGCCCGTCCTTCCCCTGTCATCGCGGCCGCCGCCAGCACGGTCGAGGACCCCGAGACCCGCCGCGCGCTGGCCCCCGCCTTCGTGGTCTTCCTCGACGGCCCGCCCGAGGTGCTGGCCGAGCGGATGAAGTCGAGCCCCCACCGCCCGCATTTCAAGCCCGACCTCGTACGCATGCTGACCGAGCAGCGTGACCTGCGGTTGCCGGGGTTTCGCGAGGTGGCGGACCTGACCGTGGACCCCTCCACGAGCAAACCCGAGGAGATCGCGGCCACGGTGCTCGCGCATCTCGACGGTGCGAAGACCCGCTGAAACGCCCCGCGTGGACGACAGGCCCGCCCGGCCCCGGGTCAGCCGGGCGTGGTCAGCCGACGGCGATGCGCATCTGGTGCGGGACGACGGGCAGCGGTGAAGGGCAGCCCGCCCCGGCGAGGAACCAGACGGTCTTGCCGCCCCGGCCCGAACTGGCCACTCCCCAGTCGTCGGCGAGTTCGTCCACGATGAGCAGGCCACGGCCGCCGATGGAGTCGAGGTCCGCCTCGCGCTGGTTCGGCACGCCCTCGCCCTGGTCGAAGACCTCGCCGTACACCCAGGTGCCGTTGCTGCCGAGCCGGAGGGTGAAGACGTTCCCGCCGTGCCGTACGACGTTGGAGGCGAGTTCACTCACGATGAGGGAGCAGTCGTCGACGAGCTCGTCCAGGCCCCACCGGCCGAGCTCGCGGCGGACGAGGGCCCGCGCCTCGGCGACACTCGCACCGACGGCGGGCAGGAGGCATTCCGCGGTCCAGACGGGGGCCGGGTTGACCGGCGCCGTACCGAAGGGGAGAGTCACGCGCGCCTCCTTAGGCTCATGGGAGCGCTCCCACGGCTCAAGATACGGCACGCAACGCAGTCATGTGAATTCATAGAAACAAGATTGTTTCCGGTCAATGCCCGATCCGTGATGGGCGCGAAGGAGAAAACAGCGGCGGTCTTCCGCACCACGCCGCGAGTGCGCACGTCAGCGGCGTCACGTCCGGCGCTCCCCGCCTCCGCCGCGCGACCGGGGGACGTGCCCGCACGGCCAGCGTCGACGTGAAAATATCTGAAATACGCCCATCCCTGGCTTTCGTTGCGCGCAGACCGAATCATCTCGCATGTCCACCGTGAGACATAAGTGCCCTTTCGTCCGGCGTCCTCTCACCCGAGCGCGGTGATCCCCCAGCGGTGGGCGACCCGCTCCCCCGGGGCCAGGCGCACCAGGCACTCGCCGGTCGCGAAGGCGTTCGGCGGGCAGCTCATCGGCTCGACCGCCACTCCGGCCCGCCGGTACGGCTCGGCCAGCGTGTCCCCGGTGAAGACCTGGAGCCATTCGACGCCGGGCGCGGCCCACAACTCCACGCCCCGGGAACCGTCGGCCGTCCGGAGCCGGGCCCGCACCAGCCCGTCGCCGTCGTGCCGCAGGGACGTGTAGGGGGTGTCGAGCACCGTGCCGCCGATGCGGCGCCCCTGGCGGAAGTCGTACTCCGTGCCCTCGACGGGGCGGCGGCCGACCGGGATCTTCTGCTCGTCCACCGGGGTCCACTCGGCCGCGGGCACCTCCAGCACGGCGTCGTCCACCGTCTCCTCGCCGAGGGTGAGGTAGGGGTGCGCGCCCATGCCGTACGGCGCGACGCCGTCCCCAACGTTCACGGCCGACACCTCGACCTCCAGGCCCGAATCCCCCAGGGCGTACGACGCCGTCAGGTCGAGCACGTGGGGATAGCCGAGCTGGGGGAACAGCCGCAGCCCGAGGCGGATCGAGGCGTCGTCCCGGTCGAGGACCGTCCAGGGCATCAGACGGGCGAAGCCGTGCGCGGCGTTGCCGGTCCTGGGCTCGGTGATCGCGAGTTGCCTGGCCTCGCCGTCGAAGTCGTACCTGCCGTCGCGCACCCGGTTGGGCCAGGGCAGCAGCAACTGCCCGGCGCCGCCCACCGGCTGCGTGTCCGCGGGATACGACATGACCAGCGGCCGTTCGTTGTACGTCAGGGCGCGCAGGCCCCCGCCCACCTCGGTGACGGTCGCCGCGTATCCGTGCGCGGCGATCGTGTGCTGCGTGCCGGTCGGGGGAACGGGTTCGCGAACCGCTGGTTCTGTCATGAGAGGGATTTTCCCATCCGTCCCACGACACTCGGAGGGGGCCCTGCGGGGACGCCTCAGGGGTGAGCTGCGGCGGGCTCTCAAGCCGTTCTCAAGCCGTGAACCGGTGGGCTCTCAAGCCGTGAGCCCGGCGGGCCGGGCCCACGTCCTGGGCGTCACGAGGAGAGCGTCTGGCCCGTCAGGCCCTCCTGCGCGGTGAGCAGCGCGCGCAGTTCCTCCGCGCTCTCGCCGCATGCGGTCATGATCAGGCCCCGGTCCATCTCGATACGGGACAGCGACCGGGTCAGCCGGGTCGCGTACCAGCGGCCGGCGTCGCTTCTCCAGATCGACCAGCGACCGGCGTACTCGCTGCTCAGTTGTCTCCAGGCAGCGTCCTCGGCTGAGAACCGCACTCGTCACCACCTCCAGGCTCTGTGCCGGGAGACAACGATGTGCTCATCCGGACACGATTGGTAGTGAGAAGCGGTCTCCCCCCTCCGGCGGCGCCGCCACCCCGGCCCCGATGAAGATCTCCCGCCGGTTGCGGTGACTTCACCACGACTTGATCCCCGTTACTCCCGTACCACCCGTGTCATGCCGGGCCGCGGAACGACGCTGGTGTTCGCGGGGCAGGCAGGGCCGGGCGCGAGGCGGCGCCCTGAGGCAAACGTCCCCTCTCCGGTCACACCGGACATGGTTTTACTACCTTGCCGGACAGTAAGTCAGGGGAGAGATTCGAGAGGGCCGACATCGAGCGAAGGAAGGTCACCCATGCCCGGACTCCCACGGCTGCCGTTCGAGCGGCCGGACGTCCTGGGGATATCCCCCGGCTTCGGCGAAATGCGGGCCAGAGCGCCGATCACCAAGGTCACGACCGCCATGGGCGACGAGGCGTGGCTGATCACGGGCTACGAGGAGATACGGCAGGTGTTCGCCGACGACAGGTTCGGCCGTTCCCACCCCGCCCCAGAGACCGCGGCCCGCCTGTCGAACAACGCCCTGCTCGGCGGCCCGTCCGGCGAGTACGCCACGGAGCGGTCCGTCCACAAGGAGATGCGACGCCTGCTCGCCCCCGCGTTCTCGGCCCGGCGCATGCGGAGGTTGTCGGACCGGATCGGCTCGCTGGTCGGCAACCTGCTCGACGGGCTCGCCGAGCAGGGCCCGCCCGCGGACCTGCACACCGGCCTGTCGCTCCCGCTGCCGATCCAGGTGATCTGCGAGCTTCTCGGTGTGCCGTACGAGGACAGGGACAGGTTCCGGGCCATAGCCGAGGCGATGACCGACCTGACCCATCCCGAGCGGTCCGCCGCCGCCCAGATGGAGATGAACACCTACACCTACGAGATCGTGAAGGCGAAGCGGGACGACCCGGGCGAGGACGTCTACTCCGACCTGGCGGACGCGTCGCTGCCGGAGGACGACGTCGCCAGGATCGCGGGCGGCCTGCTGTTCGCCGGCCACGAGACCACGGTCAACCAGATCGACTACGGCGTGCTGCTGTTCCTGCGCAACCCCACCCAGCGTGACGCGCTGCTGAACGATCCCTCCCTCGTGGACGCCGCGGTCGAGGAGATCATGCGGGTCGCCTCGCCGAGCGAACACGGGCTGGTGCGCTACGCGCACGAGGACGTCGAGGTCGCGGGGGTGCCGATCCGGGCGGGTGAGCTGGTCATGCTGTCCACCCCGGCGGCCAACAGGGACGAGCGCGCCTACCCCGACCCCGACACGTTCGACATCCGGCGGCGCGATCCTCAGCCGCACGTCGGGTTCGGCCACGGGCCACACCACTGTCTCGGGGCGTCCCTGGCTCGGGTCGAGCTCCGCGCGGTCTTCGGCTCCCTCTTCACGCGCTTCCCCACGCTGGCGCTCGCGGTGCCGTACGAGGAGCTGAAGGCGCACACCGACAGGCTGGCCGGAGGGTTCCCCGCGCTGCCCGTCACGTGGTGAGCGTCAGCAGGTGGAGGCGGCCCGCTTCCCGGGCAGGTCGAAGTGGATCCGGATGCTCGTGCCGCGCCCGTGCCGGTGGATCCGCACCAGGTCGGCGAAGTCGTTCACGATCAGCAGGCCGCGCCCGCGGGTCGCATGGTCGGACGGCGTGGTCGGGCGGCGTGGTCGGGCGGCGGCACCCGCCCGGCCGGCGGGTCGAGACGGCCGCCGTCGTCGAGCCGGCACACCAGCGTGCTGCGCTCGGAACCCGGTCATAATTCCGTCCCGCGGCCCATCACGCTCTCGGCCCCCACGGGCCCGGCGGCTTCGGCGTCGGCGAGCCGCCGATACGCGCGGTCGCGCAGCCGCAGCACCACCGTCGCCAGCAGCGCCGCGACCAGCGAGCCGGTCAGGACCGCCAGCTTGACCTGGGCGTCGCGGGCCGTGCCCAGGCCGAACGCCAGCTCGCCGATGAGCAGGGACACCGTGAACCCGATGCCGGACAGGATCGCCAGCCCGCCGACGTCCACCCAGGCCAGCCCCTCGTCGATGTCGGCACGGGTGAAGCGTGCGGTCAGCCAGGTGGCCGCCATGATCCCCAGCGGCTTGCCCACGACGAGCCCGACGACGACGCCCAGCGACACCGGGTCGGCGAGCAGGTTCGTCACACCGCCAAGCCCGCCGAACGGCACCCCCGCGGACAGGAACGCGAACAGCGGCACCGCCACCCCGGCTGAAATCGGGCGGAACCGGTGCTCGAAGTGCTCGGCGAGCCCCGGCCCCGCCTCCGGGCCGCCCGCCTTCTCACTGCGCAGGACGGGTACAGCGAAGCCGAGCAGCACCCCGGCCACCGTGGCGTGGACACCCGAGGCGTGAACCAGTCCCCAGGTCACACCGGCCAGCGGGAGCAGCAGCCACCACGAGCGCACCCGCCGCTGCACCAGCACGGTGAAGACGCCGAGGGGCACCAGCGCCGCCAGCAGCGGCAGCACCGACAGGTGCGACGTGTAGAACACCGCGATGATCACGATGGCCATCAGGTCGTCCACGACGGCCAGGGTGAGCAGGAACGTACGCAGCGCGGCGGGCAGCCGTCGCCCCGCCACGGCGAGCACCGCGAGCGCGAACGCGATGTCGGTGGCCGTCGGGGTCGCCCATCCCCGCGCCTCGCCGTCCATGAGCGCGTTGACCAGCAGGTAGAGGAGGGCCGGGACGATCACACCGCCGGCGGCCGCCGCGACGGGAACGACGGCCCGACGGGGATCGCGCAGGTCCCCGGCCACGAACTCGCGCTTGAGCTCCAGGCCTGCGACGAAGAAGAAGATCGCCAGCAGCCCGTCCGAGGCCCACTTGGCGAGGCTGAGGTCCAGGTGCCACACGGCCGGCCCGACCGTGGCCGAGCGCAACCCCGCGTACGCCTCGGACCAGGGCGAGTTGGCGCAGACGAGGGCCGCGACGGCGGCGATCAGGAGCAGCGCGCCGCCGATCGTCTCCTTGCGGAGGATGTCGGCGATGCGCCGGGTCTCGGCCCGGGAACCGGGACCGAGGAGGGAAAGTCGGCGGGTGGGGGCCATGGGCGCTCCGTTTTCCGGGCTCGGTTCGACGACCGCCGACCAGACTTCCCGGCACCCCGCATCCATCCTAGGGCGTATCTGACCGGATCATTGCCCACTGCACCTTTCGTCCCACCGGTTTTCCCTCGGGAGTGCCCGCTCACAGGTGCCGGAGACGGTAGGTTCTCGATCCGTACCACGACCCTGTCGGCCCCCT
The DNA here is from genome assembly GCF_030268985.1 of Microbispora sp. NBRC 16548. Lineage (NCBI taxonomy): Bacteria > Bacillati > Actinomycetota > Actinomycetes > Streptosporangiales > Streptosporangiaceae > Microbispora > Microbispora sp. NBRC 16548. Next base: position 294,361 of record NZ_BSSF01000007.1, on the reverse strand, counting down.
TGCCATGGGAGCGAGATGTCAGGTCCGCGGCACACTCCCTTTCCGATCGACCAGCTGCTGCGTGCCGTACGGCTGGAGATCGCAGCGGAGCTGCGAAGCGACGGAGACGGGGAGAAGCTTCCCCTGTCCGAGGGACGCCGGCTCGGCCACAGCGCGGAGAAGTACGAATACCTGTTCTCCTGCAAGGCCTGGAAGGAGATCTTCTCCGGAGAAAGGCTGCTGATCCGCCCTTCCCGATCCCGTAACGCCTGGGCGAGCGCCGAAGTACGGCGCATGCCCGATGGAAAGGTCAAAGTCCGCACCTCGGCGGATCTCGGCGCAGGGCCCATCCAGGCACAGGTGCGTTTGGACGAAACGGCAGGTTGGGAAGCCGTCGTCGAGCGACTGGAGTCGGCGGGCAGAGCCGCGGACTCGGTCAACCTGACCTCCGCCGGCTGGCTTATGGACCAGGGGCGGCCCCGCGTCGAGCGTTGCGCGACGCCGGAACGGTTCATCCGGGGATACCGTGAGCGCACGCTCAACGACGGGCAGCGCCAGGCCGTCGAACAGGCGCTGGGGAGCGAGCTGACCTACATCTGGGGACCGCCGGGCACCGGGAAGACCGACGTCGTGGCCGCCATAGCGGAAGGCACTTGCCGACAGGGGCTGCGCGTGCTGTTCGTCGCCCCGACCAAGGTGGCCGTGGATCAGGCGCTGGAGCGGATCTGCGATCTACTGTCGGGCGAGGCACACTTCGGCAGAGGCTTGGTGCAGCGGGCCGGGGAGATCGAACTGCCTTCGCTGGCAGCCAGATTCGGCGAGCAGATCGACCCGGCCAGGATCGCCGAAAGACTGTCCGCCTCGCTCGTGGAACAGATCAGCGACGTCCGTCGCCGGTTGGAGGCGGCTCTCCAGGACCTGGCACTGCATGCGGACGTGGCGACCGCCGAGGAGCGGCTGGCCATTCTGCGTACCGACCACGACAGGGCCGCTCAGCGCATCGCCCTCCTGCAACAGCGAATCCAGCTGTCGCACCGGGCGATCGGCGAGATCGACCACGAGATCCGGAGCATCGGACTGCCGACCGGGCTGTTCGCCAAGAAGAAGCAGGCGAAGCTGGAGCAGCTTGGCCGGATGCGATGGGATCGTCAACAGGAACTGGTTGCCGCCGACAACGAGCTTCCCCTCGCACATGCCGCCCAGAGCCGGTACGCGACCGAGATCGCCGAAGCGGAACGGGCCTTGACGGCCCAGCGCAGCCGGCTTCGCGCCGTCCCGGCTCGTGGCCCGCTCCAGGACGCCGTCGACCGGCTGAGGCAGCACCTGCCGGGGCTGGAGCAGGAACTGCGGAAGATCGCCGAGGTGGTGCGCGGGAACTGCATGGTGATGGGAACCACGGTCGCGAAGGCGGTGCAGGCACGCAAGCTTCTCGACTCGATCGACGTGGTCATCATCGATGAGGCCGGCATGGTGAACACCCCCTCCGCCTGGTGTGTGGCGGGGCTCGCGGGTCGCCGCCTCGTCATCGCCGGCGACTTCCGCCAGTTGCCGGCGGTGACCAGAGCCTCCGGTGACCGGAGCAGCTCGCAGGAAGACCGGGAGCACGCCCGGCTCTGGATGGACCGGGATCCGTTCACCACGGCGGGGCTGGTCGACGCCACCGGCAGGGCCCTCCGCGACGATCCGCGCCTGGTCTGTCTGGACACGCAGTACCGGATGCGACCGGCCATCTGCGAGGTCGTCAACGTGGTCGCCTACCCGGACGCGCCGCTGTGCACCGGTCGAGAGGACTACGGGCGGCTTCCCTCATCTCCGCTGCTCAGCGGGCCGCTTATGCTGATCGACACCACCTCGCGCCGCCTGCCCAACCCCACGGCCAGGTACGGCGCGCACACCACCAACCCGGTGCACGAGGCCGTCGTCCACGAGCTCATCCGTGGCCTGCAGTATGACGAGGTCCTCCCCGCACGCAAATGGACCGACCTCGCCGCCGGCGAACGCCCCACTGACCGCATGGCCGTGATCGCACCGTTCAAGGCACAGGTCAAGGCGCTGCGGGACAGCCTGGCCTACCGGTTCGGCCAGGACTGCGACGGACTCGTCGACACGGTTCACCGCTTCCAGGGCAGCCAGCGTCCCCTCGTGGTCATCGACACCGTCGCCGGATCCGGAGACAAGCCCGGCTACTTCTACGAGGGCCTGGGGCTGTCCTCCTCCACCTGCCGCCTGCTCAACGTGGCTCTCAGCCGGGCGCAGGATCACCTCGTCGTCGTGGCGGACATCCAGTTCCTACGCGCCAAGCTCAACCCGGCCGGCGAGGCGGCGCGCATGCTCACTCATCTGGAACGGCATGCGCACAAGCTCTCCGTCGACGACCTCGTCCCCTTCCGCTGCGCTGCCGACCTCGCCGGCCTGCCCGAGGAGGAACTCGCGAGGCCCGCGTTCTTCCCGGCCGACGAGGTGCCACGAGCCATCGCCTGGGACATCGCCCGCGCCCGGCAGAGCATCGAGATTTACTGCGCGTTCCTCGACCCGAACCCCGTGCACAACTGGCTCCGTCACCTCGCGCCGCGTGTTCAGGCAGGAGTGCGGGTCACCGTCCACACGAGAGATCAGTCGGAGGACGCTCGCCGGAAAGCCCTCATCGAGGAACTCCGAACCGCCGGATGCCAGGTCGCGACCCGTGAGCGGATGCATGAGAAGGTGCTCATTCTCGATGACACCGTGCTCTGGCACGGATCCCTCAATCTCCTGGCCAACACCGGCCCTACCGATCTCATGATGCGGATCACCGATCCGGGGGCCTGCCGACGCGTCCGTCACATCGTCGAGCGAGCTCGTATGGAACGCCCCGCACGCCCCTGGCCGCAGCGCGGGTTCTCCGGGCCCCGGCTCGAAGGCGACGGCGAGCCTCGTCCAGGCGCCGTCGTCGGCGGCCGTCTCTATCTCGACGTCCCCTTCGACGACAAGGATGAGCTGAAGCGCTTGGCGCGGGCCGAAGGCATGTCCGCGTCCTGGGACGGCAGGCGGAAGTTGTGGCACGTCGATGCCGGTATTCCCCAGCATGTCGTCCGCCGATGGCTTCCACCGTCGGATGCCTAAGGTTCACCAGTGACGTTCATCAGCGACGGTCGCAGTGATGGTCGCAGCGGGCCGAACACTCCGAGCCCAGCCAGCCCCTCCACTGGCTCGGGCTCTCGCTCGATGTCCCGACGCTCGATGTCCCGCCGCTCAGTGTCCCGCCACTCGGTGTCCCGCCACTCGCTGTCTGGCCTTCCTTGTCGGGCGTGGGAGGTGTCAGAAGGGCGGTTCGTCGAGTTCGCCTCCGAGCAACGATCCGTGTGTCCCGGTCTCGCCCTCCGGTTCCGATGGGGTTGCTACCTCCGTGTCCAGTCGTGAGGCCTCCTGCGGGAGTGGTGGTTCGGGGGCCGGGGTCATGGTGGGGGTGTCGAGGAGGTCGCCGAGGTACCGATAGGGCGATGGGGTGGGCCGGCTGCGGGGAAGGGGATCACAGGCGGAGAGCATGATCTTTGGGAGATGGCTGGGGTAACGGTGCCCCAGCGGGCTGGTCCAGATGACCAGGTAAGGACTGGCGGTGCTGACGCGCCAGCCGCCGTGGTGCCGGGCGCGGTGGTCGTGGCGGCAGGCCAGGTGCAGGTTCTCCGCCTTCGTGGGCCCCTGCTCCGCCCACGGGAGGATGTGGTCCTGGTCGGTCCGGGTGGCGGGCGTGCGGCAGCCGGGCCAGGAGCAGACCCGGCCCCGGATTTGCACGTATCGTCGTAACGCCGCTCCGGCCTGCCGCCGCCGCTCCGAATCCGCCGCGCCGCCCTCCAGATCCTCTGCTCGCCCGCCCACCGCGCCGTCCGCCATGCCGTCCTCGTGCGGGGCGCCGGTCTCATCGCGGTCCTGGATGGAGCCGCCCGAGGCGGTGCAGTCGAGCGCGGCGCCCTCGAGTGCGGTGCCGTCGGGTGCGGTGCCGTCGGGTGCGGTGGCTTCAGGAGCAGTGGCCCCCTCGCCACTGGCCAGGAGGCGTGCGGCCTGAGTGGACAGGTCGGCGACGACCGGTGCCCACGCCCCGAAGACGCTGGCCGGCTGGGCGGCCAGCACCCGTAGGAGACTGAGGGTGATCTGTAGTTCGACGATGCCGCCGCGCCGCCGGTCGCGGGCGGGGCGGTTCCGGTCGGGGGTGTGGGGGCGGGCCCGGGTGAGTCCGGTCAGCGCCAGGTGGCCGTTGTCGTGACAGATGGCGTATCGCCACTGCCCGCCGAGCATGCCTGCGACGATGCGCCGGGCCAGGCAGGGGTGAATCACTCCCCAAGCAGGCAGATGGGCAGGATGCTCATCCAGGCCGAGCAGCGTGGTCAGCTCGACCCGAATCTCCCGCACCGGCCACCCTCCGGCGCGCGCCCAAACACCGGCATCCGCCTGTGCATGCGCTTCAGCTTGGGCATGCCGCAACCCCGCCCTGTCGGACCCAGCCTTATCGGACCCAGCCTTATCGGACCCGGCCCTGTCGGACCCAGCCTTACCAGGCACCGCCTTGTCGGCCCCAGCCTTATCGGACCCGGCCCCGCCCCGGCCGGTCTCATCATCAGGTGCGGGCGCGCCGAACGCTGTTTCCTCCGGCCCTGTCGGATGCAGGTCCGTTGGATGTGAGCCGCACGCGGGCGACAGTCCGCCGGACCCATTCCCCGGGCGGCTACACGTCTCGCCGTCACGGTCGTCTTCGGCCGCGTCCCTGTCGGCGTCGGTGAAACCGTCAGTGCCGTTAGTGCCGTTAGTGCCGTTAGGGCTGTCGGCGCTGTCAGTGCGACCGCCACCACGTTCATCGAGGTCGCCGGCAGGGCGCACGCCGCCACCGCCGCCGGGGCGGTTGGGGGCGGTGCCAGGACACACGCCGTTGGGGTCGCTGTCAGGGTGCACACCACCGCATCCGCCGTAGCCACCGGGGCGGTTGGGGACGCTGTCAGGGCGCACGCTGCCACCACGGCCGGGGTGGTCAGGATCGTCGCCGCTGCCACCGGCGTTGTTGTCACCGTCCTGGGCGTTGCCGGCATCGCCTTCCCGGGTGTCGGGGGTGTCGTGGAAGGGATGGCAGAGGACGTGGGTGATGATCTCCTCATCCGACATCCCCTCGAACGTGCCGTCCAGACTTCCGAGGAAGAGGTCCACCCGGATGTGATCGATCGGGCGGCGGTCGCCGGCCCGCTTGCACGCCCGGGCCAGCTCATCGATCCGGTCGCACCCGGCCGCCGCCCTATCCAGAGGCAGGTCCAGCCCGGACACCGTCGCGGTGCCATCCTCGTTGCGGGTCCCCACCACCCGGCGGCGGCGTACCGCCTCCGCGTACCGGCGCTCGGCCCAGGCGGGATCGATCGCCAACGCCAGGCGCTGAATTCGCTCGATCAACTCGCCCACCGTCCAGGACAACGCCTGGGGCACCAGTTGTTCGCACACCAGGGCGGCCTGCTCGTCGGTCAACCCAACGGTCCACCGGACGAACGCCACCGCCCGGGGTTCGTCCAGGGTCCCGGCCAGCATCGCCTCCCCCAAAATCGGCAACCGGCGGTGAACATTCCAGGCCAGCTCGAAGGTGGAGTCGGCGCGGCGGCGTGACCACACCAGCGCCGCACGCGCCTCATCCGGGCCGAACTCATCCGGCACCTCCAGCCGCGCCACCTCGTCACCCGAGAACATGTCCCGTAGCCCCACCTCCAGCAAGGCCCGCAAGAACCACGCCCGGTCATGACAAACCTGCCGGTAGGCCGCCTTGAGCACCTCCACCGTGTCGAACCCCGACACGCGCTCCACGTTCACCTCGGCCAGCAGTCCGGCCAGCTCCGCACCCGGGGGTATCAGCGTGAGCCCGTCCGGAATCGGAACCGCGGTTCGCGACGGCGGAAGCACTCCGGCCGTTCCCACGCCGGACGACGAGGAGGAGCGGGCACGATCAGAGGCGGACGGCATAGGCGGCACAGGCGGCACAGGCGACGAGGACGACGCAGCGGGCACGCGAGGCACCGACGACACGGGCTGCCTGGGCCATCTCCGAGGCGCGGGTGGCACGGAGGGCACTGGAAACAAGGCAGACGCGGAAGACACGGGCGGGCCTGGCATTGGCGGGCACCCCCTTCACGGCCGGAGACGAAAGCACCATGGGTTCCCGGCCGCCTGGACCGGGATTTACTCACACAGATTCGGCTACTTCATCAACCCGGCACATGGGCCACAAACCAGAACGCCAACCAAGCTCACCCGTAACAACTACTCCAAAGACTAACCGAACACATACTCGAAAACAAGCTTGACCAGCACAAACGTGGGGTCACAACCTCGCGCCGTCCACGAACCGGGAATGCGGGAGCGGAGCGGGAGGGAGCGAGGAGCGGAGCGAAGGGTTGAAGAGCTGCACCGTCCCGATGATCGAGAAGACGCCGGTCAGGATGAGCGGCGGACGCACCATCGGCACCTTGATCGCCCAGGCGACCCGCCACGGGCTCGCCCCGTCGATCGCCGCCGCCTCGCATAGCTCACGGAGATGGCCGCTGCCTCGCATAGCTCACGGGGATGGCCTGCAGTGCCGCGTAGATCACCAGCGTGTTGGAGCGGGTCCACGCCGCCGACCGTGCAGAAGATTCGCAGCTCCCCCGCCCCGTCGGCGCGGCCCGTCTCCAGCAGCACAAGAAAGCCCAGGTCGGCTGTGCCGACCTGGGCTTTCATTTGGTGCGCCGCCAGGGACTCGAACCCCGGACCCGCTGATTAAGAGTCAGCTGCTCTAACCAACTGAGCTAGCGGCGCCCGCGATGTCCGTAACCTTAGCAGTCCCGCGAAGGTCGCGCACATCGCTCGGTGATCGGAATGTCGTGGCTCAGCTCCGCCAGGCGCCGCTAGAGAAGGGCACCGGCTCGCCGCGCAGGCCCGGCCCGTCGCCCCACTTCGTGACGACGTACTGGATCGGGATGTGGCCGAGGTCGCCGCTGACGGTCAGCGTGTTCTCGTTCCAGGTGGTGCCGGTGAGCTCGGCGAAGGTCTTGCCGTCGATGTCGAGCATGACGCCGCTGTTCGACGGGACGCCCGGGCCGCGGTCGCCGATGAAGAACTTGGCCTTCTTGCCCTTGTAGAAGATGTAGCCCTCGGTGCCGAGCGGCCAGCTCGGGCTGGCGAACATCCCCTGCCGCATGGGCTTGCCGATGGCCGGCAGACCTGTGTCGCCCTGGCGGCCCGAGGCGTCGTCCCAGAAGTACGAGCCGGTGGTGCTGCCCTGGAGCAGGACCTCCTCGTGTGCCGGGATGGCGAGGGAGGGCTGGCGCGCCGGGATGGCGGCGGAAACGTTGACGGCCTCGTTGACCGGCTGCTCGACGGGCGCGGGCACGGCGGCCACGAGGGACGCGGTGACGGCCGCCGCACCGACGAGCGTGGCCGCGGCGGTGAGGCGTCGGTTGCCACGCATGTCAAACAGAGTCTTCATCAGGGCTGGGGATCTTTCGTGAGACGACAGAGAATGGCCATGCGTCATCTAGGGACCTGCATGCGGCAGACCGCGAAGACGGGCCACGTGTCCGGGCAGGAGAAGTCGTTCACCCGGAGGCGTGTGCGCTGAAGCTATGGCGATCGGCCGGAAGGCCGTCGTGAGTCAGACGTGTGATCCGAGATGCCTTGGCTCAGAGGTCGATGTGGGGTCACCCACGGTGATCTCCTCTCCAAGTCCAATCCAGCCACCGGTCGGCGGCAAACAGGACACTACAGGACGAGTCAGGATGGAGCAAAGTAAAAGCCGCATACCGCCCAGAAGATCTACCTCTGGTCCTGTTTACCCCAAGAGGGGCGACTGCCCGCCGTCCCCACCTTTGTGATGTTGACGGTGCGTGACGGAGGTCCCATCCGCGCACGGCAAAGCGCGGAGGCCATACGGCAAGAGACCACAAAGGAAATCACCGGGGACGGCGCGATAAAGCAACCCGCCGCAAAAGCGGAACCGCCGAGCAGAAGGAAGACCGCCGGTTTACGAAGGCAAAGGTCATTTGCCGGAGCGGCGCGGGCGAGGCCCGCTCCCCGGTTCGGATAGGGAGGGGCCGGACAGGGAGGGGACGAACAGGGAGGGGACGGGCGGGAGGGGCGGGGAGGGGACGGGTGGGGAGGGGACGGGCGGGGAGGGGACGGACGGGGAGGGGACGGACGGGAGGAGAACGGGTACAGGACCCTGAAAATGCCGGAGCCGGGCAGTCCCCCAACTGCCCGGCTCCGGATCAAAGCGGTTCCGCCAGGAATGCCCTCCCCAAAGGCACCGGCGGGTCCCCCGCTTTCCGGACGCGGTTCCCCCATCCGCGTCCTTTATCAAGAAAGTCTGTCGCCCTCTCCCGAGGACTTGCTTCAACACTACAAGCGGCCTTGTCATGAAGTCGTCATAGGCAGGTTGATTTCCGGCCTACATCCGAACGGGCTCCGCCCGCCCGTGCTACCTCCCGAGGTCCAGCCTGACCTCGGTGCCCTTCTGGAGCGACCGGCTCACCGTGCAGTGGCGCTCGTGGACCCGCTCGGCGACGGCCTCGAAGACCTCGCCGGAGTCCCCCGGGGGCAACTCCACGTCGTAGGTCACCGTGACCGAGCGCAGCAGCGTCGGGCTCTCCTTCTCGGCGGAGACCTCGACGGCCAGCCGTACGAGCCGGTGGCCGCGCTTGGCGGTGAGCGGCTCGACCGTCATGACGTTGCAGCCGCCGACGGCGGCCAGCAGCAGCTCCACCGGGCTGAACAGGCCGTCACCGGAGCCCATCGTGATCTCGGCGCCGCGCTCGTTGCGGGCGACGAACCCGTCCTCGGTCCGCTCGACGCGTACAGAGCCCATGACCTCACCCTACTGGCAGCGCCAGCCGGACGAGTGTCCCTCCGCCGGGGGCGGGAGCGGCCGACACGCTGCCGCCGTGGCTGTCCACGACCTGGCCCACGATGGCCAGGCCCAGCCCCGATCCGGGCAGCGCCCGCGCCGAGGGCGCCCGGTAGAAGCGGTCGAAGACGTGCGGCAGGTCATCCGGGGAGATGCCGGGGCCGTGGTCGCGCACCGTCAGCACGCCGCCCCGCAGCGACACCTCGACCAGGCCGCCGGCCGGGCTGTACTTGGCCGCGTTGTCGAGCAGGTTGGCGACGGCCCGGGCGAGCCGGTCGGGCACACCCCGCACCACCGTCGGCTCGGCCGACACCGAGTACGCCGTCGACGGCCAGTGCCTGGCCGCCCTGGTGACCTCCCGCTCCACCAGCTCGTCGAGGCGCACGCTCTCCACGAGCACGGCGGGCTCCTCGTCGCGGGCCAGCTCGACCACGTCGGAGACGAGCGCCGTGAGCTCCTCCAGCCCGCTCACCACGGCCCGGCTCACCTCCTTGTGGACCTCCTGCGGCAGGTCGCCTCTCATCAGCAGCTCGATGTTGGTCCGCAGGGCGGTGAGCGGCGTGCGCAGCTCGTGGGAGGCGTCGGCGACGAGGCGCTTCTGCGACTTGGCGGAGCGTTCCAGCGCGTCGAGCATGGCGTTGAAGCTGCGGGCCAGGCTGCTCAGCTCGTCGTCGCCCGTCACGTCGATGCGGGTGGTCAGGTCCCGGGTGGTCGCCACCCGTCCCGCCGCGTCCTTGAGCGCGTTGACCGGCCGCAGCGCGGCCCGGGCGGCCAGCCAGCCGAGCGCCCCCGACAGCACCAGGCCGCCGAGCGCCACGGCGAGGAAGGGCCAGCCCAGGTCGTCCACGTCGGCGAGAGCGGCCAGCACGCCGTTGGGGGGCGGGTCGCCGTAGCCTCCGTAGGTCTCGTACGTCCCGTAACGGTCCATCGCCCATTCGACCCGGCGGCAGGTGATGACGTAGGCGGCCACGATCACGACGATCACGCTCACCGCGCCGGCCAGCGCGGAGGCCATCGCGAGCCGCCAGCGGAGCTTCACCGCTCCTCCCCGATGGCGGAAGGAGCGGTGGGCTCCCTGAGCGCGTACCCGAGCCCGTGGACGGTGTGGATCAGCCGCGGCTCGCCCCCCGCCTCGGTCTTCTTGCGCAGGTAACCGATGTAGACCTCCAGCGGGTTGGACCCGGGCCGGAAGCCGTAGCCCCAGATGCGTTCGAGGATGAGCTGCCGGGTCAGCACCTGGCCACCGTTGCGGATCAGCAGATCCAGCAGGGCGTACTCGGTCCTGGTCAGGTCGATGAGCCGCCGGCCGCGCCGGGCCTGCCTGCTGTCGGGCAGCAGGACCAGGTCGGCGAAGCCGGCCTCCGGGGGAGGCGCGGCGCGGCGCAGCAGGGCGCGCACCCGGGCGAACAGCTCCTCCAGCGCGAACGGCTTCACCAGGTAGTCGTCGGCGCCCGCGTCGAGGCCGGCCACCTTGTCGCCGATGCCGTCCAGAGCGGTCAGCATGAGCACCGGCAGCCGGTTGCCGTCTCCGCGCAGCGTCCGGCAGACCTCGATGCCGTTCATGCCCGGCATGAGCACGTCGAGCACCACGAGGTCGGGCGCCGCGCCGTCGATGACGTCGAGCGCGTGCATGCCGTCCCCGGCGGTCGCCACGCCGTACCCCTCCACACGGAGCGCCCGGGCGATCGCGTCGCGGACCTCGGGTTCGTCGTCGACGACAAGCACCTGTGTCTTGACCACGCCGCCATTGTGACGTGCGGAGATGAGAGGTTGCTGAGCGTTCGCCCCCCGCGCTCAGGCGTCGGGGTGTTTGGACAGATAGTCGACGTAGACCGGCCGTAGCGCGTCGCCGAGCTCGCCCTCGCCCGCCCCGATCGCGTCGCTGAGCAGCGCCGAGACCCTGCTGAGGTCGTTCGCGGTCTCGTCACTGTTGCCGCTGGCGGCCTCGGCCGCCGGGATGACCTTCAGCAGGTCCCACAGGAATCCCAGGTCGCCGTGCCGTACGGCGTAGCGCACGGCGCGGTCGTGCAGCTCCTTCGCGGGGAGCGACTCGAGCTCTTCCACGTCCATCCGATCTCACCCCCAACTCGTCGGTTTCCCCCAGGTTTGCCGCTTATACCCCCGAGGCGGGAGAAAGACCGCCGAAATCGGATGGGCTTTTTGCCGCTCCTCCCCGGCCCCGGCGCAGGCCGCCTATTCCGGCCACGCGCGAACCGCGCACTCTTTGCCGTGCCATGGAAGGATTCTTGAGGTGAAGGTCATACTCAAGATCATCGTGGTGGCCGCGGCCCTGTGGGCGTCCACCAAGCTGGTGGACGGCATCACCGTCAGCGCCGGCTCCACCGCCAAGCAGATCGGCACCCTCCTCGCGGTCGCGCTGATCTTCGGCCTCGTGAACGCCGTCATCAAGCCGATCATCAAGACGATCGGCTGCGCGTTCTACGTGATCACGCTCGGCCTGTTCGCCCTGGTGGTGAACGCGGCCCTGCTGCTGCTCACGAGCTGGCTCGCCGAGCAGCTCGACCTCCCCTTCCACGTCGACGGGTTCGTGGCCGCCTTCTGGGGCGCCATCGTCGTCGGCGTGATCAGTTGGATCCTCAACATGATCCTCGGCGACGACTGACCGGCCCGGGGCGGGTGTGCCATCCGCCCCGGGGTCACTCCCGCCCGAAAAGCATGTAATCTGGGTAGGGAATGCGGGCTTAGTCGAGAGGCGGGCAGATGAGCGTGGACGTGCACCAGCACCTGTGGACGCCGTCCCTCGTCGACGCGCTGCGCCGCCGCACCCGCCCGCCCTACCTGGACGGATGGACGCTCGTCCTCGACGGCGAGCCGCCGTACGAGGCGGATCCGGCCGACCACGACGTGGAGATCCGGCGCAAGCGCAACGCCCACCTCGACCTCGCCCTCGTCTCCCTGTCGAGCCCGCTCGGGATCGAGCACCTGCCGCCGGAGGAGGCGTGGCCGCTCATCGACGCCTACCACGCCGACGCCCGCGCGCTGCCCGCGCCGTTCGGCGCCTGGGCCGCCGCCCCGGTGACCGACCCCGATCCCGTACGGCTCTCCCGCACCCTCGGCCGCGCCCTCGACCAGGGCCTGGCCGGGCTGCAGCTTCCGGCGACCGCGCTCGGGGACGCCCGGGGGCTGGCCCTGGCCGCCCCGCTGCTCGACGTGCTGGAGGACCGCGGCCTGCCGCTGTTCGTCCATCCGGGCCCCGCCGCCGCGGCGGGCCCGGCGTGGTGGGCCGCCGTCGTGCCGTACGTGCAGCAGATGCACGCCGCCTGGTACGCGTTCGAGGCGTTCGGCCGGCCCCGGCATCCCCGCCTGAAGGTGTGCTTCGCGCTGCTGGCCGGGCTGGCCCCGCTGCACAGGGAGCGCCAGTTGAGCCGGGGCGCCGCCGGGCGCGGCCTGGTGGACCCCGATCTGTTCCTGGAGACGTCGTCCTACGGCCCCCGGGCCGCCGACGCGGTGATCCGCGAACTCGGGATCGACGTCCTCGTCGCCGGGAGCGACCAGCCGTACGCCGAGTCGGCGTGGCCGGACCCCGGCGACCCCGCGCAACGAGCCGTCGATCATGCCGTCCGCGTGGCCAATCCCGGCCGCCTGCTGTCCCGGAAGGAGTCGCACCAATGAGCACGCCCACGATCCAGGAAGGCGCGCTCTGTGCCTCCTTGACCGACCTGGCCCCCGTCGGCGACCTGCCCGCCCGCGCGCTCGACCGCCGCGAGCTGCTCGCCCTGGTCGAGGACCTGGCCGCGCGGCCCGAACTGTGGCGTCACCACCTCAACTTCGAGGGCGCGGAGGACGGGGGACGCCACTACGTCTCGCTGCACCGCGACTCGTACGTGGACGTGTGGCTGTTGTGCTGGCGGCCCGGGGACGACACCGGGTGGCACGACCACGACGTCTCCTCCGGCGCGGTCAGGGTGGTGGCCGGCGAGCTGAAGGAGTGCAATCCGCGCATCGGCGGCGTCCACCTGGAGACGCCGGTCGCGGCGGGCGAGGCCTTCTCGTTCGGGCCCGACCACATCCACCGGCTGACCGGCGAGGCGCCCGGCTCGGTCTCCATCCACGCGTACTCGCCGCCGCTGTGGCGCATGGGGCAGTACTCCATCACCGACGACGGGACCATGCGCCGCCTTTCGGTCGGGTACGCGGACGAATTGCGCCCGATCGACCCGGCTTAGGGTGGCGCGAGTAGTTCGATCATCACCGAGGGTGACGCTAGGCTGCTGCCATGACCAGCGTGCTCGATGACTGGCTTCAGCCCCGTCCGGGGGGCGGGGCCGGGGGCCTCTCCGATCGGCTCTCCCGGCTCCGGCCCGCGGTGGGCGAGCGGCGGGACGGCGGGGACGACGCCGATCACCCCGACGCCGATCACCCCGACGCCGATCACTCGGACGACGATCAGCCCGACGCCGGCCTCATCCCCACGGGCCCCCAGACGCGGTTCCACGAGCGTATGACCTACGGCCTGCGCACCGCCCTGAACGCGCAGGTCCCGGGCGACCTGGTGGCGGTCAGCCGGATGGACGTCCTGCTGGGGCCTGATCGGCGCGCCCGTCCCGACGTGTCCCTGGTGGACGACCTCGCCGCCTCCGACGACCGGAGGACCTGTTATCTCGCCGAGGAGGTGCGCCTGGTCATCGAGGTCGTCGGCCCCGACTCGGCCGCTTCGGACCGCGATGTGCGGCCGCGGCACTACGCGGCGGCCGGCATCCCCCACTTCTGGCGGGTCGAGAGCACCGACTTCCGGCCCTTCGTCTACTCCTTCGCACTCGACGCCGACGGCGCCGGATATCAGGTGACCGGCGTCCACCACACCCGCCTCGCGGTGGACGCCCCCTTCCCCATCGCCATCGACCTCGAACGGCTGCCGCGCTGACTACCCCGCCGTAGGGCGAGCGGCGAGCACATTCGACGCCGACCGGAGGGCGCAGGCCCGGGACCGGCGAGCCGGGGTGCGGTCTGGCCGCCGGTCACCTCGTACGGCAGAAATCTGCGGCGGCACGGCTCGGGCGGCGAGGGCCGAGTAACGGGCCGGCGCGGGGAGCCGGGTGTCTCCATCGCCGGGTACGAGATCTTCGACGACATCCCCGGCCCTGCTGTACAGCCGGGCCCGTTCCAGCCGGCTCGATCCCGAGTGCAGTGCCTCCTGCACCAAGGCGTGGGAGAACCGATAGTCCCAGCCGCCGTCCACCTCCACCAGCAATCCGGTGGCGACCGCCGGCTCCAACAGGGTCACCAATCCATGGATATGGACTCGCCGGGGTTCAGGGCCAGCAATGCGAGAACAGCCCGCTGCTTGGGGGGACCGAGATCCAGAGCCGCCTCGCCCTCGCCCGTGACTACCTCGATCAAGCCGAACAGCCGGAAGTCCATGTCTCCTCCTGAATGGGTGGGAGGTCCCGGCGGGACCTCCCCGGGGCCTGCTTGGACGGGCCGGTTCGTGAAGGCTCGGAAGGTTCGGGAGAGTTACTCCGCCGGGCGGCCGATGAAGGTGGTCCGGTTCCGTTCGGCGATCTCGGTTACGAGCGGGGCCAGTTCCTCCATCGGGCGCCCGGGCGGGACGTTCGCGTCGAGGTCGGCGAAAAGCCTGCCCGTCCCGTCGGTCAGGCTGAAGGCCAGGAACTTCACGGCCTTGCTGCGCACCTCGATCGTGTGCACGGCCCCGGTGGGGACCGTGATCGACTCGCCGGGACCCATCTCGTACCGCTTGGAGCCCACCTGGACCGACATCCTGCCGTGCAGCACGTAGTACGACTCGGGCCAGGGGTGCCGGTGCGGCGGCACGAAGCTGCCTCGCTCTCCGTCGATCTCGAACAACTCGTACTCGCCGCCGGTGTGCTCCGCACCGACCTTGACGGTCGCGGTGCTGTCGACCGTGAACAGTTCCCTGCCCTCACCGGCGAGGCTGTGGTGGATCTGCTGGGGCATGCTCGTCTCCTTACTGTGTCGCGCCGAGGTCGCGGTCCCGGTGGGCACCGCATCGCGCTTTCACGTTAGGAACGGACGTCGCGGGGCTCCATCCCGGGAGAACGGTGATCACGGCGGGCAGGCGCCCCCAGGAATCTGGGATGGTGTCCGGCGGAGCGCTCTTCGATACTGGGGCCATGGTGAACCAGGCACGGGCCGCGGAGGCCAGGCGGCGCCTGTCCGCCCTTGCCACAGCCGGCTTGAGCCCCGTCGAGGTTCAGCAGGAGGCGATCGAGGTGGTCGGCCGGGTCGTGCCGTACGACGCCACCTGCTGGGCTGCTGTGGACCCGCAGACGATGCTGCCCACCGGTTCCGTGACGGTCGATCTCAACCCCTCGGCGCGGCAGGAGGCGCTGTTCGCCGAGATCGAGTACGGGTACGGCCCTCCGGACGGCAACAGCTTCGCCGACCTGGCGCGCAGGGAGGTCCCCGTCGGGCGGCTTCACCGAGCTGCCATACGGAGAGGTCGTGCGGAGCCGTCGCGTCAACGAGCTCTACACGTCCATGGGAGTGGCTTTCGACCTCCGTGCGTCCTTCGTCAGCGGCGGCGCCTGCTGGGGAGTCGCGGGCCTGATGCGCGGATCCGGCGGTTCCGACTTCTCCGCCGCCGAAGCCGGCTTCCTCGCCTCGGTGGCTCCGTTGATCGGCACGGCGTTGCGTACGGCGAGCCGAAGCGTGCTGCCTGGCGCCGGCGGCGGTTCCGGCGGTCCTGTCGTGATCGTGCTCGGCGCCGGTGGCGATTTCACCGGCGTCACCCCCGCCGCGTGCGACTGGCTGGAGGCCTGGCAGGCCGTACGTCCCGGCTGGCTCGGCGTCGCACTGCGCGGCGTGGCCGCCACGCTGTCCGGTTCCGCCACGGGCGCGGCGCACGCCCGCATGCGTGACGTCACGGGCGCCTGGGTCGCGCTGCGCGCCGCACCGCTGATGGACCTGGACGGCTCATCGACCGAAAGGGTGCTCATCACCGTCGAACCGGTGCCCGCGGACGAGGTGATCGGGATCATGATGAGTTCCTACGCCCTGACCTCTCGGGAGCGGCAGGTCTGTGCGGAGGTGCTCACCGGCCAGTCCACCTCCGAGATCGCTGACGTGCTGCATCTGTCGGCCTACACCGTCCAGGACTACCTGAAGTCAATCTTCGCGAAGGTCGGCGTGCGCAGCCGCAACGAACTCGTCAGCCGCCTCCGCGGTTCCTGATCTACCCGGGCCCCGGGCGGGCCGCGAGCACACCCGACGTCAGTTGGAGGGCGCACGCCCCCAGCCCGGCCAGCAGGGGCACGGTCCAGCCGCCGGACAGTTCGTGAAGCAGGCCGAACGCGAGCGGCCCTATCGCGGCCAGCACGTAACCGCTCGACTGGGCGACCGCCGACAGCGCGGTCACCGAGGCCGGATCGGGCGCCCGCAGCGTGATGATCAGCAGGGCGAGCGCGACGGAGGCCCCTTGGCCGAGCCCGAGGACGATCATCCACAGCCACGGCGTGGTGGTGGGCGCGAGCAACACGCCCAGATATCCGCCGATGGTCAGCAGCACGGCCACGACCACATGCGGCACCTGGGAACGGGCCCGGCCCGCGTGCAGGGGGACGGCCAGCGCCGCGGCGATCTGCACGAGATTCGTCAGGCCCAGCAGATATCCCGCCTCGTCGGCCGGCAGGCCGGCGGCCTGGAACACGGTGGGCAGCCAGGCCAGCAGGACGTAGAAGGTCAGCGACTGCAGACCCATGAACGCCATGACCGACCACGTCGCCGGCGCCCGGAGCAGGGCCGCGTACGGCCGGCGGCCGGGGGCGCCGGACCGGGAACGGCCGTCCCGCCCCGCCGCCGTCGCCGTCGCCGCAAGGTCCTGCGCGGCCGGCCTCGTGAGCGCCACCCACCACAGGACGGCCGCCAGCAGCGCGAGCAGGGTCGCCGACCCCGCCGCCGCCCGCCAGCCGACCTGCCCGGCCAGCGGGACCATCGCCGCCGAGGCGATGGCGGCCCCACTGACCATGACCGAGACGTACAGGCCGGTGAAGAGCCCGATCCTGCCTGGGAAGTGCTGCTTGACGAGACCCGGCATGACGACGTTCATGACGGCGATGGCCGTGCCGGCCAGGGCGGCGCCGCAGTACAGCGCGGGCGCGCCGTCCGCGCTGCGCAGGGCGACACCGGCGGCCAGGACGAGCAGACCGGCCAGCAGCGTGCGGTCCAGCCCGATCCGGGTGGCCAGCGCGGGCGCGGCCGGGGCGAGCAGACCGAGGCACGCCACCATCACCGTGGTGATGGCGCCGCCCCCGGCGGGGCTGAGGCCGAGGTCCCGCATGATGGCCGGGAGGAGCGGTGACACGCCCGCGAGAGCGGGCCTCAGGTTGAGCGCCGCCAGGACGAAACCGCCCACCAGCAGCAGCTTTCCCCGATTGTCCGTGATCCTCCTCATCATTCGCCAAACCCTACCGGGACGGTGTCGCGCGCCCGCCCGTCCCCCGGCCGGGGTGGCCGGCGCTAGTGCCGTGACCGACAAGGTCTGCCCGGAAGGAGCGGTGTCCAGAGTGGTGCATCGCAAGGCGGAGGAGGAGGTCGTAGCGGAGCCTACGGCCGACGACGACAACGCGGCGAGGTGCCGCTCTGGGCGACGCGACGGGGCAAAGATTGGCGGGAGGGGCACTAGGGTTCGGTCGGGAGGTGGGCGGTCATGGCGGAGGAGCACGTCCAGTCGCTGGCCCGGGGTCTGGCCGTGATCCGGGCGTTCGACGCGGCGAGCCCGGAGCTGACGCTCAGCGAGGTGGCCCGCAAGACCGGTCTCACCCGCGCCGCGGCGCGCAGGTTCCTGCTGACGCTCGCCGGCCTGGGCTACGTGCGGACCGACGGGCGCCTCTTCTCCCTGTCGCCCCGGGTGCTCGATCTGGGCTACGCCTACCTGTCGAGCCTCTCCCTGCCCGAGGTCGCGCTGCCGCACCTGGAGCGGCTCGTCGCCGAGGTGCACGAGTCGGCGTCGGTCTCCGTGCTGGACGACACCGACATCGTCTACGTGGCCCGTGTGCCGACGGCGCGGATCATGCGCGTGACGATCGCGATCGGCACACGCTTCCCGGCGTACTGCACCAGCATGGGCCGGGTGCTGCTCGCGGGGCTCCCCCCGGAGGATCTCGACGCCTACCTCGCCCGCGCCGACCTGGAGCGGCTGACCCCGCACACCACCACCTCGCCGGTCGCCCTGCGCGCCGCCCTCGATCGCGTACGGGCCCAGGGCTGGGCCGTGGTGGACCAGGAGCTGGAGGAGGGACTGCGCTCGATCGCCGCGCCGATCAGGGACCGCGGCGGCCGGGTGGTGGCGGCGCTCAACGTCTCCTCGCACGCCAGCCGCACCACTCTGGAGTCGGCCCGCCGCGACCTGCTCCCCCCGCTGCTCGCCACCGCCGCCAGGATCGAGGCCGACCTGCGCGCCACCGGAGGCGCGAGCCGCGCACAGCCCGGCGGTCCGTGACCCCGCACACCCCCCACGTCCCCACAAAAGCGACCATCTCTCACCAAGGAACTGACAACGTTGTCTAGGGCCGTGAAATGGGAGATGATCCCTGCGTGGGAGAGACGAGACGCGGCCGTCCGACCATGAACGACGTGGCCGCCGCGGCCGGTGTGGCGCTCAAGACCGTCTCCCGCGTCGTCAACAGCGAGCCAGGCGTCAACGCCGCGACCGCGAGCCGCGTGCAGGCGGCCATCGAGCGGCTCGGCTACCGCCGCAACGACAGCGCGCGCATCCTGCGCCGGGGCCGCACGGCGAGCATCGGCCTGGTGATCGAGGACGTGGCCGACGCCTTCTACTCCAGCCTCAGCCGCGCCGTGGAGGACGCCGCGCTGCACCACGGCTATCTGCTGTTCACCGGGTCGTCCCGGGAGGACGCGGCCCGCGAGCGCGATCTCGTGCTCGCCTTCTGCGCCCGCCGCGTGGACGGGCTGATCATCGTGCCGGCGGGGAGCGACCACGGCTACCTCGCGCCCGAGTTCGAGGCCGGGATCAAGGCGGTCTTCGCCGACCGGCCGCCGGGCGCGGGGTGCGAGGCGGACACGGTCCTGTGCGACAACGCGGGCGGGGGCCGGACCGGCACGGCCCACCTGATCGCGCACGGCCATCGCCGCATCTCCTTCCTCGGCGACTCCCCCGGGATCTTCACGGCCGCCGAACGGCTACGTGGTTACCGGCAGGCGCTGGCCGCCGCCGGCCTGCCGTACGACGAGGGCCTGGTGGCCATGGGGCCGCCGGACCCGGCGCGGATGCGGGCCGACCTGACCCGGCTGCTCACGGCGTCCGAGCCTCCGACCGCGTTGCTGGCCGGCAACGGCCGCACCACCGTGGAGACCCTGCGGGCGCTGGCGTCGCTCACGGGCGCCGCCGACGCGGGCGCCGCGGGCGGCCTCGCGCTGGTGGGGTTCGACGACTTCGAGCTGGCCGACCTGCTGGGCATCACCGTGGTGGCGCAGGATCCCGCCCGGCTCGGCCGTACGGCCGCCGACCTGCTGTTCATGCGCCTGTCCGGAGACGAGGAGCCGACCAGCAGGATCGAACTGGCTACGCGGCTGGTTCCGCGGGGCTCGGGCGAGCGCCCTCCCCTGCCCCTCCGGGACCGTACGGCGGGCTGATGCGGGACGACAGGGAGCCGCGCAGATCACCCCGCAGCGCGAGCACGACGGCGATCACGCCGCAGCCCGACAGCGCGATGGCGAGATGGGCGGGCACGAGTTCGGCGAGGGCGCCCGCGGCGGCGGCGCCCAGCGCCTGGGCCGTCATCAGACCGGACGTCTGCAGGCCGAACGCCTGCCCGCGCGCGGCCTCGGGAACCGCGTCGAGGAACCGCCGCTGGAGCCCCAGGTTGTAGGCGAGCCCCGCCGCGGCCAGGGCGGCCAGCGCCGCCGCCCCGGCCACCCCCGGGCGGACCGCGAACCCGAGCAGCGGCGCGCCCAGCAGGAGCGCCAGCGGGAGGGTCAGCCGTTCGCGCACGGCGGGCGGGGCGAACCTGCCGACGGCGAACTCCCCCACGCCCATGCCCGCCGCCGCGGCGGCCAGCACGACTCCCGCGCCCCACGCCGATCCCTCACCCGTGAGGTAGGGCACGAAGACGGCCTCCGCGCCGATCGAGAGCATCGGCGGCAGCCACCCGGCCAGCAGCAGTCCCCGGACGGCGCGGTCGGCCAGCAACGCCCGGTTGACCCGCAGCGTCGTCCGTACGGCCCCGGCCCGGCCTGAGGCACGCGCCGGGCGGTCGCGCAGCCCGAACCGGGTCAGCGCCGCGCTGCCCAGCGAGAGCGCGGCAGTGATCAGCAGCGCCCTGTGCGGGCCGGTCACGGCGAGCAGGCCCCCGCCGACGGCCAGCCCGGCGACCTGCGCCCCCGCCGAGGTCGTGGTGAACACGGCGCGGCCGAGCACGTACGCGTCCCCCGCCAGCACGTCGGGCAGCACGGCGGCGCGCGCGGCCGAGAACAGGGGCGTGGGCACGCCCGCCGCGAACACCAGCGCGAGCATGACCCCGATCGGCAGGTCCCCGAAGCCGAGGACGAGACATGTGGCCACGCGCAGAAGGTCGCCCGCGACCATGAGGGCCCGCGGGCGCCACCGGTCGGCGAGCGCCAGCAGGAGCATCCCGCCCGCCACCTGCGGCAGGAACCCGATCATGTACGCCAGCGCGGCCAGGCCCGGCGACCCCGTGCGCGCGTAGACCAGCACGGAGAACGCGAGCATCTTCACGGTGTCGCCCAGGACCAGCAGAAGCTGGCTCCCGAAGAGCACGCGGAACTCCGGGACGGCGAAGCACGCCCGGAACGTCGATCTCTCCTGGTTCGCGGCCACGGTCATGGCCCACCTCCTTGGCGCACATGCTCGGCCCGCCGCCTCGGGCCGCGCTAACGTTTCGGAAACTGCCGAAGGGTGGGCATGTGTACCGGATCGAGGTGAGCCCGCAGGACGTCGCGGCCAGCCGTTTCGCGACCTCCCCGCTCAACGAGACCATGCACGCGATGTGGATGCTGTCGGGCCGGCTGGAGGCGGGCGCGCACGCGTCCTGGGCCGCGACGGCGCGCCCCCGGTTCGCCCGGCTGCTGGCCGGCAGCCCGGGGGCGCGGGCGATGGTCGCGCTGTTCCGGCAGGGGGCCTACATCGCCGACTTCATCGCGCCGCCGCCCACCGGGGTCAACGTCGCCTTCGCCGAGGAGATCGCGGCGATGCGGGCCACGCCCCTGGAGCGAGCGCGGGCCGAGATCGCGATGTCTCTAAACGGGCGGCCGCCCCCGCCCGCCGAGATCATGGAGGTCCTGGAGCACGACGACGTGGTCGCGCTCCTGGCCGACGGGCTCGAGAGCACCTGGACCGAGCTGGTCGCGCCGCAGTGGCCCCGCTTCCACGCGATCCTGGAGCGCGACGTAATCCAGCGGGCCGGGCGGCTGGCGACGTACGGCTGGGCGGCGGCTCTCGACGACCTCGGCCCGCGGGTCCGCTGGCGACCGGCATCGGCCCTCATCGAGGTGGCGGCCTCCGGCGACCGGGACGAGCGGCACCGGCTCGGCGGCCGCGGCCTGCTGTTCCTGCCCAGCCTCTTCGTCCGCAAGGTGATCGCCTACCTCGACGAGGCGTGGCCGTACGCGCTGGTGTATCCGGCGCGGGGGGTGGCGGCGGCGCAGCCGCGGGTGGGCGGCGCGGCGGCGCTCGCCGGGCTGGTCGGCAGGTCCCGGGCCCGGATCCTGGCCGAGCTGGAGACCCCGGCGACCACCACGCAGCTCGCCGCCCGCCTCGGGCTGGCGCTCGGCACGGCCGGCGGCCACCTGACCGCGCTGCGCGCGGCCGGGCTGGTCGCCGGCACCCGGGTCGGGCGGCAGGTCCTCTACCGGCGCACCCCCCTCGGGGACGCGCTGATGACCGGCCGGCTCGACTCCTGAGACTCAGCCCTTGAGACTCAGCCCTTGAGCGCGCCCGCCATGAGACCGCGCATGAAGAACCTGCCGAGCAGCACGTAGATGACCATGGTGGGGATGGACGCCAGGATCGCCGCCGCCATCTGCTGGCTGTACGGCGTCGTCACGGCGCCCGCGATGTTGTTGAGCATGACCGTGGTCGGCCAGGAGCTCGGCCCGGTGAGGAAGACCGCGAACAGGAAGTCGTTCCACATCGAGGTGAACTGCCAGATGATCACCACGGCGAACGCCGGGCCGGAGACCGGCAGCACGATCGACCAGAGCGTCCGCAGCATCCCCGCGCCGTCGACGCGGGACGCCTCGATGAGCTCGTCGGGGATCGTGACGTAGTAGTTGCGGAAGATCAGCGTGCAGATCGGGATGCCGTACACCACATGAGCGAGGACCAGGCCCGGGATGCCGCCGTACAGCTGCACGCCGAGGGTGTCGCCCACGTTCACCATGAGCTGCACCAGCGGGATCATCACGCCCTGATAAGGGATGAACATGCCGAACAGGAACAGCGTGAACAGCACGTCGGCGCCGGGGAAGCGCCACTTGGACAGCACGTACCCGTTGAGCGCCCCGAGGGCGGCGGAGATCAGCGAACCGGGGACCGCGAGCAGGAAGCTGTTGACGATGCCGGGTTCGAGCTTCTCCCAGGCGACCCTCCACGCCTCGGTCGTCCACACCTTGGGGAGGTTCCACGCCTGCGTGGGATCGGCCTCGGTCAGCGGCTTGAAGCTCGTGACCAGCAGCACGTAGACCGGGATCAGGAAGACCAGGACGAACAGCAGCAGCAGGACGAGCCGCACCCACATGCCGGCCCGGCCCTTGTCGCGGACCGGGGCGGCGGGCGCCGTACGCGGGGCCTTCTCGGCGGCTTGCGCGGTCATGAGCGCTTCCCCTTACGGGCGTCCCAGATCAGGTAGGGCACGACGAAGACGGCGACGGACAGCACGATGTAGGACGCGATCGTCGCGCCCTTCGCCGGGTCGTGGGAGTCGTAGACCGCCGTCCACATGAACGTCGCGGGCACGTCGGTGATGATCTGCTTGCCCGACACCGCGACGACGAGGTCGAAGACCTTGAGCGAGATGTGGCCGAGGATGATCAGCGCGGACAGCGTCACCGGGCGCAGCATCGGCAGCACCACGTGCCGGTAGACCCCCCATTCGCTGCAGCCGTCCACCCGGGCGGCCTCGCGCAGCTCTTCCGGCACGCCCCGGAACCCGGCGAGGAACAACGCCATGATGTATCCAGACATCTGCCAGATCGCCGGGATCGCCATGGCGGCCATGCCCCAGCCGGGATCGCGGAACCACTGCCACTGCAGGAAGTCGAGCCCCACGTAGTGGAAGAGCCGGTTGAGCCCGACCGCCTGCTCACCCGTCGCGCTGTTCATCAGCCACCGCCAGACCACGCCGGTGGCGATGAAGGAGACGGCCATCGGGAACAGGTAGACGGCGCGGAAGCCGCTCTCCGCCCGGATGCCCTTCTCCATCAGGAAGGCGAGGAGCCAGCCGAGGACGAGCGCGCCGCCGACGAAGACCACGGTGAAGACGATCGCGTGCCGGACCGACAGGCCCCAGCGCTCCTCGCTCCAGATGCCGGTGAAGTTCTCCAGCCCGACGAAGTTGCCGGGGATCTCCGCGATCTCGTCGTGCTTGTCGGTCATGGCGAGCTTGAAGTTCCAGCCCAGCAGGCCGTACACGAAGACCGCGATGAGGATGATCGACGGCGACACCAGGAGTAGCCCGGGCAGCCATCTGCGCACCCGCGTCACTTGTACCTCTCAGAAGATCAAGTACGGCCCACGCCTCGCCGTCGTCGGACAGGGCGTGGGCCGTACGAGGAGATCAGCTCACTGGCCGCTGTTCTTGGCCGCCGCGACCAGCGCCTGCTGGAACTTGGCGACGTCCTTGTCCTGCTGGAACAGGCCGACCGCGTCGGTGATCGCCTGACGCCACTGGTCGTTGGCGACCACGCCGTGCTGGATCGAGCCGGCCAGCTTGTCGCTCGACCACTGCTCCAGGTCCCAGGACAGATAGTCCTTGTAGAGGGACTGGTCGGCGTCCTTGCGGGCCGGAATCGAGCCCTTCAGCGGGTTGAACGCGTCCTGGCCCTCCTTGCTGGCGGCCACCTTCAGCCACGCGATCGCGCCGTCGCGGTTGGGCGCGCCCTTCGGCAGGGTGAAGCTGTCCGACAGCCACATGAAGGTGCCGTCCGTGCCCGGCGACGCGGCCCAGTCGAAGTCCTTGTGCGACTCCTTGCCGAGACCGCCCTCCGGCGGGTTGTGGAAGTAGCCGTAGGCCCAGTCGCCCATGATGTTGAAGGCCGCCTCGCCGTCGGCGACCTGCTTGGCCGCCGGCTGCCAGTCGTCCTGCGGGCTGCCCGCGTACGACAGGATGGTCTTGAAGTTCTCCAGCGCCTTGGTCACGTTCGCGTTGGACCAGTCGGCGTTGGCCGTCCACAGGGCGTTGTAGGCGTCGGTGCCGAGCGAGCCGAGCAGCACGGACTCGAGCAGGTGCACCAGGGTCCACTGCGAGCCGATCGACAGCGGGATCTTCCCGGACTTCTTGACCTTGTCGAGGTCGGTGATGAACTCCTCGACGGTCTTCGGCGCGCCGTCGATGCCGGCCTTCTTGAGGACCGAGGGGTTGAACCACAGGACGTTCGACCGGTGGATGTTCACCGGCACGGAGTACACCTGGCCCTGCACCGAGATCTGGTCGATGAGCTGCTGCGGGAAGACCTCCTTGAGCTTCAGCTCGTCGTACAGGAAGTTCAGCGACTCCAGCTTGCCGCTCTTGATGTAGCCCTGAAGCTCGGCGCCGGCGTGGCCCTGGAAGGTGTCCGGGGGCTGGTTGGCCTGCAGCTTGCTGGACAGCAGCGCGCGGGCCTGGTCGCCCGAGCCGCCCGCCACCGCGGCGTCGAAGAACTCGAAGTTCGGGTTCTGCTTGGCGAAGATCTCACGCATCGCCTTGAGGCCGTCGGCCTCACCGGGACCCGTCCACCACGAGAAGACCTCGACCTTCTTCGCGGCCTGACCGCCTCCGCTCTCCTGCTTGTCACCGCCACCACAGGCGGAAAGAGTGAGCAGACCTGCAACAGAGACCGCGACGGCCGCCATCCACCGTCGTCTCATCGCAACATTCCCTTCAGGCTTTTCACGAGGATTTCGGGCCCCCGAAGACACATATGGCTGACAACGTTGTCAGCAGGCCCAATCAACCCACTTCCACCGGCACGCCGTCAAGTTTGTGCCGATAACGTCTCTGCATACGGGGCCCTGGCTAGGTGTTAGGGGCGTGCGTCAAAGCCATCGCCGCGACCGGGGCCCGGGAAATTGTCGGCGCGGGCGCTCACACTGCAGGCATGACGGTCACACAACAGGGGGGACCTGATCATCTGTCGGAGGACGACCTGCCGGACATGGCGGACGTCGAGTCTCCGCAATGGGCGCGACACTACGGCACGATGGCGGGGCTGGGCTTCCTCACGGTCGCGCGGCGGCTGCCCCGGCTGATCCGGCAGGCGCTGGGCATCGCCTGGGAGGCGAGTCCCCGCGACACCGTGGCCACGGTCACGCTGAGCACACTCGGCGGCGTCTTCACCGCCTTCGGCCTGCTCGCCACGACGGGCGTGCTGACCGCGCTGTTCCAGGCGGGCCCGACTCCGGAGCGGATCCGGGCCGCGCTGCCCAGCCTGCTGCTCGTGGGCCTGGCCGCCACCGCGCGCACGGCCCTGCAGGCGGGGGCCGGTTGGGCCCAGTCCCGGCTCGAACCGCAGGTCAGCCGGATCACGGAAGAGCGCCTCTACACGCTGACCAGCCAGGTCGACCTCGTCTGCTTCGACGACCCCGAGTTCCACGACGCGCTGCAGCGGGCCCGCATGCGCGGCATGCAGATGGCCGAGATGGTCGTGAGCACGGCCATCGACACGCTGTCGGGCCTGGTCGGCATCGTGGCCGCGGCGGGCGTGCTGGGCGTGCTGCACCCCGTGCTGCTGCCCCTGCTCCTGCTCGCGGTCGTCCCCGACGCCTGGGCGGCCGTCCGGGCCGCCAGGATGCGCTACACGACCGCCCTGGTGCTCGTCCCCGCCAGACGGCGCAAGTGGATCATCGAGGAACTGCTGGCGGACAAGGACACCGCGGCCGAGGTCCGCACGTTCACCATGCGCGGCTTCCTGCTGCGGATGTTCGACGCGGTCGCCCGGGGCGAGCAGCGGGTCATGGTCGACCTCGCGCGACGGCAGACCGTCGCCCGCGTCCTCGGCGAGGCCCTGGGCGGTCTGGGGCAGGGCGCGGTCTACGTCGCCCTCGGCCTGCTGCTCGCGGCGGGCGCGGTGCCCCTCGCGGTGGCCGGCACCGCGGTGCTGGCCATCCGGTCCGGCCAGACCTCGCTCTCGAACTTCATGTACGCGACGAACCGGCTCTACGAGGAGGGCCTCTACTTCACCGACTTCCTGGACTTCATCGCGCACGCCGAGAGCCGCATCCCGCCCGCCCGCGAGGGGACGGCCCCCGACGACTTCGGCCACATCACGGTCGAGGAGGTCACCTTCTCCTATCCCGCCGCGCCGGCCCCCGCCCTGCGCGGGGTGTCGGTCCGCATCGAGCGCGGGGAGGTCGTGGCCCTCGTCGGCGAGAACGGGTCGGGCAAGACGACCCTCGCCAAGATCCTCGCCGGGCTGTACGAGCCGGACGGCGGCCGTGTCCGGTGGGACGACGTCGACCTGGCCGAGGTCGATCCGGACAGCCTGCGCCGCAGGATCGCGGTCATCGCCCAGGACCACACGCGGTGGCCGCTGACCGCCCGCCACAACATCACGATGGGCATGGAGAAGGGCGAGAGCGAGGTGGTCCGCGCCGCCGAGGTCGCCGGCGCCGACCAGGTCATCGCCGAACTCCCGTACGGCTACCGCACGCTGCTCGACCGCCGGTTCAAGAACGGCCAGGAGCTGTCGGGCGGGCAGTGGCAGCGCATCGCGGTGGCCCGCGGGTTCTATCGGGACGCACCCCTGCTCATCTGCGACGAGCCCACGGCCGCCCTCGACGCCAGGGCGGAGCACGCGTTGTTCGAGCGGATCCGGCGGCACGCCGACGGCCGGACCGTGCTGCTCATCACCCACCGCCTCGCCAGCGTCCGCTACGCCGACCGCATCTACGTGCTCGACCACGGCAAGGTCCGCGAGCACGGCACGCACGAGGAGCTCATCGCCCTCGACGGCCTCTACGCCGACCTCTACAACCTCCAGGCGGAGGCGTATCGCACGGCCTGACCCACGTGCCCGGCCTGCTCACGAGCGGGCCGGGCACGTGTACGTCTCAGGAGGCCTGCTCGCAGCCGGGGAGCATGTCGCGCATGGTGAGCACGTCCTTGTAGTACTGGATCTTCCGCTGGATCCCGCTCTGCTTCTGGCGCAGGTCGGCGATCTGGGCCTCGACCTTCCGGTCGTGCTCCGCCAGCAGCGCGATCCTGTCCTCGATGGTGTGCTCGCCCTGCCGTACGAGCTGGGCGAAGCGCAGCATCTCCGCGATCGGCATACCGGTGTCGCGCAGGCAGCGGATCATGCCGAGCCAGCTCACGTCGTCCTCGCTGAACCGCCGCTGGCCCGCCGCGTTACGGTCGACCGGCTCCAGCAGCCCGATCCGTTCGTAGTACCGAAGAGTGTCGAGGCTGAACCCGGTCTCCTCGACGACCTGTCCAGGTGTGTACACGCCCACGTCATTGATCCTGTCACATCGCATCTCGTCCACATGAAGGCTTTCGCGTACAGGTGGGTCGTTTCTGTAGGTGTTTCGCAAGTGGATCGCAACTCGCGGATTTATAACGGGTCGTGTCACATACGATCCGGTGCCCGCGTCTCCCCAGGGAGCGTCCGGGCGGCGTCCCCGATGGAGCCAGTGAGAAATGCCCGGCAACCCCCGCTCGATCGCCGGTTTGGTGACCCTTTCCGCCGCGGTTCTGCTGTCGATTCCGATGACCCCGGCCGCCGCGGCGACGCCCGGCGACCACCTCCCCTGCCGTCCCCGCAGCGGCCCTCATCTCGCCGGCAGGGACCTCACCCGCATGACGCTGCCCGCCGACCTGTCCTGCGCGGACCTCAGGGGCGCCAAACTGGACGGCCTGACCGTGCGGAGCGTGCTCGTCGGGGCCGATCTGACCGGGGCCTCGCTCAAGGGGGCCCACCTCGGGTACGCCCAGATGTCCGGGGCCAGGCTGCGCGAGGCCGACCTGTCCGAGGCCGAGCTGTACTACGCCGACCTGCGCGGCAGCGACCTGCGCGAGGCGACTATGGACGACTCCTCGCCCTACTACGCGCACTTCGAGGGGGCCGACCTGAGCGGGGCCACGATGGCGCGGGCCAAGACGTACGACGCGCAGTTCGACGACGCGAAGCTTGTCGGCGTCGATCTGACCGACGCCGCCGCCTACGGCGCGGACATGCGCCGGGCCGACCTCAGACGGATCAAGGCGGCGAAGGCCAGGCTCTACGGCGCCACCTTCATCAGGACCGTCCTGCGGCAGGCGGATCTCAGCGGCGCACAGCTGTACGAGTCGGTGATGACCGGCGCGGACTTCAGGGGGGCCGACCTCACCGGGGCCGACCTGCGGGATGTCAGGGACGCCCGGCTGGCCGGGAGCAGGGGTGTGCCCAGGTTCCTGCCGGCGCCGGACCCGTCGTGCGAGCCCGGCAGCGGTCAGGACTACCGGGGCTGGGACCTCACCGCGGTCACGGACTTCCCCGACGATCTGAGCTGCGCCGACCTGACCGGAGCCAAGCTGGACGGCGTCGACCTGACGGGGGTCAAGCTGAACCGGGCGATCCTCCGTGACGTCTCCGCCGTCGGGGCGAGCCTCCGCTCCGCCAAGGGCGCCGACCTGCGGGGCGCACGGCTTCGGCGCGCCAAGCTCGGCAGCGCCGATCTCGTGGGAGCCGACCTGTCGCGGGCCGATCTGTCGGACGCGGCGCTCGGCAGCGCCAGTCTGACGCAGGCCAAGCTGGTCGGCGCCGACCTCCGTGACGCGGAGCTGATCAGCGTCACGGCCGACCAGGCCGACTTCACCGGCGCCAGGATGGACCGGGCGTACCTCCACAGCGGCAAGTACCGCGACGCGGTCTTCCGCAAGGCCACCCTGACCGACGCCGACCTCAGCGACGCCGAACTGCGGGGCGCCACCTTCGAAGGCGCCGAGGTCACCGGGCTGAAGCAGGACTTCGCCGAGGACATCGACCTGTCGGGGTCCTCCAGCCGCATGTCCGTCGGCTGGCTGGTCTTCTTCGGCATCGCCGGCCTGCTCGGTCTCTGGATCGTCGTCGGGCTGACCACGGCAAGGGTGCGGCGGAGGAGAGCCGCCAGGGAGCAGGCCGCCGAGAGAGCGGTCCGGTTCGAGGACGCCAGACGCGTGCAGGAGGAGAACGTGACCCGGTTGGGCGAGGAGATCGACGGCCTGACGGACCGGACCGGCGAAGTGGACTGGAACGCGGTCCTGGACGCCTACGACGCGGCGAAGGAGGCGCTGGCGAGAGCCCACGACATGAGCGACCTGACGGACGTCGAGACCATCGTGGCGCGCGGCCGCAAGGCCCTCACCCGCCGCCGGTGAAAGCCGCTTGTGCTGGAGTGCGCTCCAGGCGGCAAGGTGGTCGGCATGAGAATCGCTCTGGGGACGATCCCCTTCGGGACCACCGTGGACGAGGCGACCTCCTTCGCCATCCTCGACCGCTTCGTCGAAGGCGGCGGAACGATCCTCGACACGGCCAACAACTATCCGTTCTGGCTCGAGGGCGCGACCGGGGACGAGAGCGAGGCCACCATCGGCCGATGGCTCGCCTCCCGGCGCAACCGGGACCAGGTGGTGATCAGCACCAAGTGCGGCGCCCGCCCGTCCGCGCCCGGCGCCCGTACGCTCGACGCCGCCGAGGGCCTGTCCGCCGGTGTGGTCCGGGCCGCGATCGAGGGCAGCCTGCGGCGGCTCGGCACCGATCACGTGGACGTGTACTGGGCCCACATCGACGACAGGTCCACGCCGCTGGAGGAGACGGTCGCCGTCTTCGACGAACTGGTGCTCGCCGGCAAGGCCAAGGAGGTGGGCGCGAGCAACCACGCGGTGTGGCGGCTGGAGCGGGCCCGCTCACTGGCGGCGGCCCGTGGCGGCACCCGGTATGGCCACGTGCAGCTGCGCCACTCCTACCTCCGCCCCCGGCCCGGCGTACGGCTGCCCGAGGGCGGGCACACCCTGGTCACCGAGGAGGTGCTCGACTACGTGCGCTCCGAGGGCGACCTGACGCTGTGGGTCTACACCTCGCTGCTCGCGGGTGCGTACGCCGGCAAGCCGCTGCCCGAGCACTACGACCACCCGGGCACCACCAGGCGGCTGGCGGTGCTGGACGAGGTGGCCGGCGAGCTCGGCGTGACGCGCAACCAGGTCGTGCTCGCCTGGCTGCGGGCGCAGGACATCCTCCCGATCGTCGGCGTCAGCTCGGTCGCCCAGCTCGATGAGCTGCTCGTCGACGTCAAGCTCGACGACGAGCAGGTCGCCCGTCTCGACGCCCCCGCCTGACGCCGGGTCTCGTGTGCGCCTGCGGCGGGGAGCCGAAGCCGGCCCCGCCGCAGGCGCCCTTCTGTCTGTAGATCTTGTGGAGCTTTTGAATGAGCGTTTAGGATCCTGAACGTGGCATCAGGAGAGCGGACGTTCACCGAGGACGCCCGGAGGGCGCAGATCATCGACTGCACCATCAGGGCCCTCGCGACGCTCGGCTACCGGCAGGCGTCGATGGCGAAGATCGCCGAACTCGCGAAGATTACTCCTGGGCTCATCTCGTACCACTTCGGCGGCAAGGACGAACTGATCGACGCTGTCGTCGCCCACGTGGTGAAGCTCGCCACCGACCTGATGGTGCCGCGCATCCTGGCGCAGACGACCGCCGCCGACGCGCTGCGCGTGTATTTCGAGACGAACCTCGAGTTCATGCGCCTGCACCGCGAACCCCTGCTGGCGCTCGTCGAGATCGTCACCCACGACCGCGACGGCCCGTACGCCAAGCAACAGGAAACCGCGCTCACCGACATCGAGAAGGTGCTGGCCTGGGGACAGCACACCGGTGAGTTCCGGGACTTCCCGTTACGGCCGATGGCGATCGCCATTCGCGGCGCCGTCGACGCCGTTCCAGGTCACCTGCTGAACGACCCCGACCTCGACCTCCGCGCCCTGGCCGCCGAGCTGTCCACCGTCTTTTCTCTCGCCACGAGGAGAACCTCATGACCCCGGCGCTGGAGATCAGCCGGCTGACCAAGCGATTCGGCGGCAAACTCGCCGTGGACGCCATCGACCTCAGCGTCCCCCCGGGCTCCTTCTTCGGACTCGTCGGCCAGAACGGCGCCGGCAAGACCACCACCCTGTCCATGGCCGTCGGCCTGCTGCGACCCGACGAGGGCAGCGCCACGATCTTCGGCGAGGACGTCTGGTCCGCCCCGGAGCGGGCCAAGGCCGTGGTCGGGGTGCTGCCCGACGGGCTGGCCATGCCCGAGCGGCTGACGGGGCGCGAGGTGCTCACCTACCTGGGCCTGCTGCGGGGCCTGGACAAGGAGGTGGTGGCGCGACGGGCCGAGGACCTGCTGGCCGTGCTGGAGCTGGACGGCGCGGAAAAGACGCTGGTCATCGAGTACTCGACCGGCATGCGCAAGAAAATCGGGCTGGCCACCGCGCTGCTGCACGCGCCGCGGCTGCTGGTGCTGGACGAACCGTTCGAAGCGGTCGATCCGGTGTCCGCTGCCACGATCAAGACGATCCTGCGCGGCTTCGTCGCGGGCGGCGGCTCGATCGTGCTGTCCAGCCACGTCATGGCTCTGGTCGAGCAGTTGTGCGACCACGTCGCGGTGATCGACAGGGGCACGGTGGCCGCGGCCGGCACGCTGGACGAGGTGCGCGGCGCACGCTCGCTGGAGGAGACCTTCGTCGAACTCGTCGGCGAGCGGGACAGCGGAGTCAAGGAGCTGTCGTGGCTGTCGCGCTGACCATGGCCCGGATGAAGGTCGCGATGCTGCGCCACGCCTTCCATGGCACGCGGGCGCAGACCGCGGGAACGGGCGCGGCGCTCGGCGCGCTGCTCGCGGCGGGAACGGTCTATCTGGCCTTCACCGATCCGGACCTGCCGGCTGCCGGATACGCGGTCTGGCTGCTGGGCTGGATACTCGGCCCGATCTTCATGGGCGGCGGCGACGAGACGCTGCGTCCGGAGTACTTCTCGCTGCTCGGCCTGCCCCCGCGCCGGCTGGCGGCCGGACTGCTGGTCTCGGCCTTCGTCGGCGTGGCGCCGCTGGTGAGCCTGACCGCCCTGCTCGGGCTGCTGGTCGCGGGGGTCCGGCTCGGCGTCGCCAACGCCCTGGTGGCCGTGCCGGCGATGGTGCTGCAGCTGGCCGTTTTCGTGCTGCTGTCGAAGGTCTCCGTGGCGTTGGTCGGGCTGGCGCTGCGCACCCGGCCGGGTGCGATCGCCTCGGGCGTGCTCAACGGCGCGATACTGGCGGCGCTCGGCCAGATCTGGGTCTTCTTCGTGGTCTTCGGCCAGACCGGCGTGCCCGCCGCGGTCTGGTACCTGCCCTCCGGGTGGGGGCTGCTGGCCGTCCGGGGCGAGTGGTGGGCGCTTGGAGCGCTGGCCCTCCTGGTGCTGCTGCTCCTGGGCGCGTGGGCCGCGCTGCTCAGCAGGCGTGCGGGCGCCGCGCGGCCCTCCACGCGGGGCAGGCGCCCGATGCGGGCGGCGACCGCCAACGGCGCGATCGTCGCCAAGGAGCTGCGCACCTGGTCGCGCGACCTGGTGCGCAACCACCAGCTGACCTTCGCGTTGTCGTACGGCGTCTGCTTCGCGGCCAGCCCGGTGATCCTCGGTTGGGACGGCATGCTGCCGTACGCGGGTCCGATCTTCATCGTGATGGCCGCGGCCATGACCGCCAACCTGTACGGCACCGACGGCACCGCACTGTGGCTGACGCTGCTGACGCCGAGCGCGAGCGACGTGCGCGGCAGACAGCTGGCCTGGCTGTCCGCACACGCGCCGGTGGCGATCGTGCTGACCGTGGCGTTCACCGCGGTCACCGGTGGACCGTGGCCCCTGATCCTGGCATTGCTGCCCGCCCTTCTGGGTGGCGCGGCCGGGCTGGTGCCGCTGGTCTCGGTGTACGGGCTGGTGCCCGGCACCGACCCGCATCGCCGCGCGGGTAACCCGCTGCGTACCAGTGAGGACGACGGCGGCCTGACCGGGCTGGCCTATCTGATGCTCGCGCTGGTGCTGCTCACGGGCGCACCCGCGGCGCTGGCGGCGCTCCGGTACGGCTGGGCCGGCGTGGCCGTCGGCGTCGTGACCGGCGTGCTGTGTTACTGGGGCTTCGGCCTGCTCACCGAGCGGCGGCTGCGGTCGCACGGCCCGGAACTGCTGGACGTGATGCGGACCGGCCGCAAGCCGCAGACGACGGTGAAGTCCCGCTTCGAGCAGCTGTCCAAGACGCAGAAGACGATCGCCTGGTGGTGCTTCGGCTTCGGCGCCATCCCGCTGGTCCCCCAGGGCATCGTCGCCGCCGTCTTCGTGGCCGACGGCATGCTGCGCCACAGCTGGTTCCTGGCCACATACATGCCGCCCGGGCTGCGCTACCCCGTCGCCGCCGCCTTCGCCGCGCTCGGGCTGGCGATGTACGGCACGGGCGTCTGGGTCGTCACGCCGCGGTCATCTCGGTGAGGCGGGCGGCCATCGCTAGAACCCGAGCAGGCTGTCGACGCCGGCCTTGATCTGGTCCCCGGTCAGACCACGTTCGACAGTGAGGTGCTCGAACAGGCTCGGCACGAACGGCGCGAGCAGCAAGTGGGCCAGGACCGTGGGGTCCGATTCGGGCCTCATCTCGCGCAGCAGCACGGACACATGCGTATGCATGGTGAGGTAGGCGCCGCTCTGGTAGCGCGCTCCCGGTGAGGCGGCCTCCGCCGCCCGCATGATTTCGCCCTGCTCGATGATCCGGTCGGCGACCGTGTGGAGGAAGGCACGCAGCCGTTCGGCAGGCGGAGCGCCGGGGCCAAGGGGCGGCGGACCGGTCATGAAGGCTTCCTGGAAGCGCTGCTCGCCGTCGTCGAGCACCGCGAACAGAAGGCGGCTCACGTCACCGAACCGGCGGTAGACGGTGCCGACGCCCATGCCCGCGGCGTGCGCCACGGCGTTCATGGTGACGGCTTCCGGGCCCTGCTCCGCGATCAGGCGAGCGGTAACGTCGAGGATCTTCCGCCGGTTCCGGGCGGCGTCCGCGCGCTCCGGCAGGGCCTGTCCGGCGACGGGAAGCTCGGTGCGGGGCATGGTCCCGAGGCTACCGGACCGGAGATCCAATCTCCTTGCTTGCGAACCGGATTGTTATCCGATTTACTGCCATCGAACCGGATAACTATCCGGTTGATCGTCGTCATTCGGAGGAGACGTCATCATGAGTGCCAAGATCGCGGTCATCTACTACTCGGCCACCGGCAACGTCCACCAGCTCGCCAAGGCGGTCGCCGAGGGCGCGGAGAAGGCCGGCGCCGAGGTCCGGCTGCGCCGGGTCCCCGAACTGGCACCGGACTCCGCCATCGACGCCAACCCGGCCTGGCGCGAACACGTCGAGGCCGCCAAGGACGTCGAGGTCGCCACGCTGGACGATTTGATCTGGGCGGACGCCTACGCCTTCGGCTCGCCGACCCGTTTCGGCAACATCGCCTCACAGCTCAAGCAGTTCATCGACACCACGGGCGGCATCTGGCAGCAGGGCGTCATGGCCAACAAGCCCGCCACCGGTTTCGCCAGCGCTCACAACGCCAACGGCGGCAACGAGTCGACGATCCTCGCCCTCTACAACACCTTCCACCACTGGGGTTCGATCATCGTCTCGCCCGGTTACACCGACCCGGTGGTGTACCCCGCGGGCGGCAACCCGTACGGCACCGCCCACCGGGGCGGCGCGGGCACCCCGTCCGAGGAGACCCTCGCAGCCGCCCGCTACCAG
Source organism: Microbispora sp. NBRC 16548 (assembly GCF_030268985.1). Classification (NCBI taxonomy): domain Bacteria; kingdom Bacillati; phylum Actinomycetota; class Actinomycetes; order Streptosporangiales; family Streptosporangiaceae; genus Microbispora; species Microbispora sp. NBRC 16548. The sequence continues at coordinate 259,586 of NZ_BSSF01000007.1, read as the reverse complement.
GGCGAACGCCTGGCGGACATCACGACCCGCCTCCTGGCCGGCCGGGCTGCTTGAATGACGGCATACTGCACGTGCTGATCGTCACCTACACGGGCTCCGAGGAAGAGGCCGCTCCCTTCGTCCGCGATCACGTCGGCTATCTCGAACGGCACCACGCGGACGGCCTCTTCCTGGTCTCGGGGCAGACGGTGCCGTCGTCACAGGGCGGTGCCATCGTGGCGTGCGGCGTGGACCGCGAGGTTCGCCCGCCCGCGCTGGAGCCGGCCCGGTGAGGCTGCGGGACACTGAGACGACGACAGGAGAGGGGGTGCCACTGGGATGCGCGTGCTCATCGTCGAGGACGACGAGGAGATGGCACAGGTCGTCGCGGTGGGCCTGCGCCGCGCGCAGATGGCCGTCGACGTGGCGTTCGACGGTACGGAGGCGCTGGAACGGCTGGGCTCCGGCGGCGAGGCGTACGACGTGGTCGTCCTGGACCGGGACCTGCCCGGGACGCACGGCGACGAGGTCTGCGCGGCGCTGATCGCCGCCGGATGCCGCAGCCGCATACTGATGCTCACCGCCGCGGGCACGGCCGACGACATCGTGGACGGGCTGGGCCTGGGCGCCGACGACTATCTCCCCAAGCCGTTCGACTTCCCCGTCCTCGTCGCCCGGATCGCCGCCCTGGCCCGCCGCGCGCACCCCGCCGTACCGCCGGTGTTCCGCCACGGCGACCTCCTGGTCGACAGCGCCCGGCGCACCGCCGTACGGGCCGGCCGGCCGCTGGCCCTCACTCCCAAGGAATTCGGCGTCCTCGAACTGCTCCTCGCCGCCGGGGGCCGTGCCGTCTCCGCCGAGGAACTGCTCGAACGGGTCTGGGACGAGGCCGCCGACCCCTTCACCAGCGCCGTGAAGATCACCGTCAGCCGTCTGCGGGCCAAGCTCGGGGCGCCGCCGGTCATCGAGACGGTGGCCAGGAGCGGTTACCGGATCTGAGAGATTGTGCGGGCGAAGCGGCCGGGCCCGTTCGAGCGGTCGCGTCCGGCGGTCTCCCGCACGGTCCTCCCGGGCCTGCCCGCGGTCGCCTACGCCGGCGGGCCGTCCGACCGAGCAGAGCGCAGGATCCAGCCGAAAGGTCGCCACGTTCACATGCCCGTCCACGGCCCCGCCGCCGCCCGCGACATCATGCCCGCTGCTCTGCGCCGGCTCACCGGCCTGATCGTGCGCGCGAGCCTGCCCCGCCGCACCGTACGGCTGCGGCTGACCGCCTTGTACGGAGGGCTGTTCCTGGTGTCCGGCGCCGCGCTGCTCGCGGTCACCTACGGTCTGGTGGTCGGCGCCGTCGACCGTCCGCCCGCCGTCGTGAAGCTGGCGGTGACGGTTGCCAGCCCCAACTCGAGCACGCCGGCGGGCCAGGCACCCGGAAACTGGGGGCCACCGCACGGCGACGGCGAAGCGACGGACGCCGTGATGGCGGCCGTGCAGAGGGACGTGCAACAGACCGTGGCGCACCAGAAGTCCGCCATGCTGCACACCCTGCTGGTCCAGTCGGGGATCGCCCTGGGCCTGATGTCATTGGCGTCCGTGCTGCTGGGCTGGGTCGTGGCCGGCCGTGTCCTGCGCCCGCTGCGGACCATCACCTCCAGTGCACGGGACATCTCGGCGACCAGCCTGCACCGGCGGCTCGCCCTGGCCGGCCCGCGGGACGAACTGCGGGAGCTGAGCGACACGTTCGACGCGCTGCTGGCCCGGCTCGAAGGTTCCTTCCGGGCGCAGCGGCAGTTCGTCGCCAACGCCTCCCATGAGCTGCGTACGCCGCTGGCCCGCCAGCGCGTGCTGGGCCAGGTCGCCCTGGCCGACCCGGAACCGACCCTCGAGTCCCTGCGTACGGCCCACGAACGGATACTCGCTGCCGGACAGCAACAGGAACGGCTCATCGAAGCGCTGCTCACCCTGGCCCGCGGTCACACGGGCCTCGACGAGCGCCACCCCTTCGACCTGGCCCGGCTCGTCGGGGAAGCCGTGGCCGCGCGGGCAACCGCGGCGCACGAGCGGCAGGTGACCCTGCGCCCCTCGACCGGCGCGGCCGTCTCCTCGGGCCACCGGGCGCTCGCCGAACGGCTGGTAGCCAATCTGCTGGACAACGCGATCCGCTACAACGTGCCCGGCGGGGAGGTGGACGTCACCACCGGTACTCAGGCCGGACGCGCCGTCCTCACGGTCGCCAACACCGGCCCCGTCGTGCCCGCGGACGCCGTCGAGCGGATCCTCCTGCCCTTCCAGCGCCTCGGCCCGGCCCGTACCGGCCGCCGCGGGTCGTCGCAGGGGTTCGGCCTGGGCCTGTCCATCGTCTCGGCCATCGCATCCGCCCACGACGCCGGCCTCACCGTCGTTCCACGACCCGAGGGCGGCCTGGTCGTCACGGTCGGCTTTCCCGTAGCGGCGACGCAACCGCCGTGAAACCGCCCGTCGCGTAGAACGTCCGTCATCGCCGCCGCACCGACCGCGGCGACGTCCACGGCACGATCGACGCTAGTTCAGGAGCACTCCGCATGAACAACACACCGGCGGAACCCTCGTCCGCCGAAGCCCCATCGGCCGGCCGCAGGCCCGGCAACCGCCGGATCGGGCTGTCCCGGCAGCGGCGCGCGCTGGCCGCGACCGGAATCGCCGTAGTCGCCGGCAGCGTTCTCGTCACCGGCCTGACCGCGTCCGCCAGCCCGTCGACGGCCGCGCAGCACGCCGACAGGCGAGCGGCCTGCATACCGTACGACCCGACCAAACCCCAGCCGCCCGCGCAGAACCCGGCCCCGACCTCCGTCAGCACGGTGGAGCAGGTGTACCACTGCGTCTTCGGCAACTACTACGGCGGTGCCCGGCTCGACGACCGCCCGCTGCTTCAATACGCCTTCCAGGCCGTCGTCCGGGAACTGCGCAAGCGCGGTGTCGACCGGCCGGGCGCCGTACTGCCGGCGCTGACGGGCGACCGCGACAAGGACTGGCAGCTCTTCAGCCGGCGGCTCCAGGAGGTGCTGGACGCGGTGCCGGACGACCAGGGGCTGCGCTCCTCGCTCGCCGGAGCCGCGATCCAGGGGATGTTCGCCGCCCTGCACGACAACCACGCCGGTTACTCCCCCGGCGGCCCGGGTGCCCCGCAGGGCGCCCACCCGTGGGGCCTGGGCATCGGCCTGAACAGGCTCCTCCCTCCGGCCGAGACCGCCCCGGACTTCACCGGGCCGCTCTTCCTCACCACGGTCGGCACCGGCACCCCCGCCGCCAAGGCCAAGCTCAGGCCCGGAGACGTCATCGAGACGGTGAACGGCGTCCCGGTCTTCACCAACGGCCTGCTCAACCCGGGAGTCGTGGACTCGCTCCATCCGGCGTACCCCCGGCGCACCCCGGTGACCCTCACCGTACGACGGCCCGCCACCGGCCGAACCCTGCACGTGCGCGTCACCCCCGGACCGCTGCCCGCGCAACCTCAGCCGCACGTGACCGCCACCCTGGTGGCCGGCAGCATCGCCGACATCCGCTTCGACGCCTTCTACCCGGGCGTCGCCCAGGAAGCCCTCAAGGCGATCGCCGGCCTCCAGGCGACCACCAAGCTCACCGGCATCATCTTCGACCTACGCGGCAACCACGGCGGAGTCGGGGAAGAGGGCAACACACTGATGGGCGCGTTCGTCCACGGCGCCGCAGCCGTCTCCTTCTGCGACGCCGACGGCACCTGCGACCCCCAGCCCGTCAACGACAACACCCCGTTGCTGCACCTGCCCATGGTCACCCTCACCGACGACGGCTGCGCCTCCGCGTGTGAGATGTTCGCGACGGGCGTCAAGGACCTTCGCCTGGGCACCCTCGTGGGCACCCGCACGGCGGGAGTCAACTCCGGTCCCGCCCACCTGTACGCGCTCAACGACAACACCCTGATCCGACTGCCGTCGCAGCACGTCATCGGCGCGAACGGCGAGATCATCGACGGCGTCGGTGTCCCACCGGACTACTACGCGCCGCTGACCGCGGCGGACGCGTCCACCGGCAAGGACCCGGCCCTCGACAAGGCGAAGGCGATCCTCCGGTCCTAGCCGACGCGACTGCGGCATGCCCGACAGGCGAGGAGTCGATGGGGCGTCCAAGGCGCACAGCCTTCGCCGCTTCGGCTCCGGCCCCAAGTCCTTCAGCCAGTCTCCATGGGGCCTAGTGAAGGTGGTCAGAAAGGTAGCGGCGGACGAGGCGTTTGCATTCGGCGATGAGGTCGGGGTCGCCGTCGGGGTGGGCGCGGAAGGCCAGTTTGAGCACGGCGTCGGCGGCCTCCACGGCGACGACGAAGGCGCGGGACAGGCCGTCGCCGGGGGCCACGCCGAGCAGGTCCACGATGAGGGAGCGCAGGCGGTCGGCGACGACCACGTTGTTCTCCAGCGCCTCGTCGAGCATCCGCTGGGTGCCGGGCAGGGCGGGGCCGCCGGGAGCGGCGAGCACCTCGCCGAAGTCCACCACGCCGAAGCCGGGCGTGGTCCGCTTCATGCGCACGAACTCGTCGACGACCAGGTCCACGACGCCGGTCCAGTCGGACAGCGGCGCGGCGGCCAGCCGGGACGCGATCCGGTCCAGGTACGCCTCCAGGTTCCGCAGCGCGAGCGCGCGGACCAGGCTCTGCTTGTCGGTAAAGAACTGATAGAAGGTCCCGATCGGCACCTCGGCCCGGCGGGCGACCTCCTTGGTGGTCAGGGCGGCGTACCCCACCTCGTCGAGCAGCAGGGCGCACTCGTCCAGCATGCGCTCGACCCGCTCCTGACTGCGGCGCTGTGCTGGCCGTCGGCGCAACGCTCCCCCTGTTGTCATTCCGCCATTCTCTCCCGCTTTTCGGACAACCGAGCTAACATGAGTTCTCCTCATATTAACTGAGAGGCGGCACTATGTTCCTCTGGGGTACGGCCACCGCGTCCTACCAGATCGAAGGAGCGGTGAACGAGGACGGCAGAGGGCCCTCCGTCTGGGACACCTTCTCCCACACGCCGGGAAAGGTCCGCGACGGGCACACGGGCGACGTGGCCTGCGACCACTACCACCGTTACCCCGAGGACGTGGCGCTGATCGCCGGTCTCGGCGTGAACGCCTACCGCTTCTCCATCGCCTGGCCGCGGGTGACGCCCACCGGCACCGGCGCGGTGAACCAGGCCGGGCTCGACTTCTACGACCGTCTCGTGGACGCGTTGTGCGAGCTCGGCATCACTCCCGTGCCGACGCTCTTCCACTGGGACCTGCCGCAGGCGCTGGAGGACGAGGGCGGCTGGCTCAACCGTGACACCTCCCGCCGTTTCGCCGACTACGCCGCCGTCGTGGCCGAGCGGCTGGCCGACCGCGTACGCATGTGGATCACACTCAACGAGCCGTTCGTCCACATGGTGGAGGGATACGGCCTGGGCATACACGCGCCGGGCAGGGCGCTCATGTTCGACGCACTGCCGGTGGCCCATCACCAGTTGCTCGGGCACGGCCTGGCCACGCAGGCGCTGCGGGCGGTCGGCGCGGAGCAGGTGCTGATCACCAACAACTGCACTCCGGTCTGGCCCGTCTCGGACTCCCCCGAGGACCTTGCCGCCGCCGAGACGTACGACATCCTGCACAACCGGCTGTTCAACGACCCGATCCTCACCGGCGCCTATCCCGATCTCTCGGCGTTCGGCGTCGAGATCCCCGTGCAGCCCGGCGACCTGGAGGCGATCGCCCAGCCCCTCGACGGGCTCGGGATCAACTACTACAACCCCACACGAATCGGCGGGCCCGGCGGGGACGGCCTGCCGTTCCGGTTCGAGGAGATCTCCGGCGTACCCACCACCGCGTTCGGCTGGCCCGTCGTCCCCGACGGCCTGCGCGAACTGCTCGACTCCCTCAAGGCCCGGTACGGCGACGCGCTGCCGCCCGTCTACATCACGGAGAACGGCTGCTCGTACGACGGCCTGGACGACCAGGAGCGGATCGCCTACCTCGACGGCCACATCACGGCGATGCGCCAGGCGGACGTGGACCTGCGGGGCTACTTCGTCTGGTCACTGCTGGACAACTTCGAGTGGGCCGAGGGCTACCACCAGCGGTTCGGACTGGTCCACGTCGACTTCGAGACCCAGCAGCGCACCCCGAAGGCGTCCTACCACTGGCTGCGGAAGTTCCTGGAGGTTCAGAGCACCGACACGTGAACGTGGTCGTAGTGGTTGGCGGTGATGCCGCCGCGGTCCGACATCATCCGCCAACCGGCACGCGTACGCATGTCGTAATAGCGCTGCTGCCAGATGATGTACATGATTCCGTACTCGCTCGCGTGCTGGATGCACCACTGCGCCAGAGCGTCGCCGCGCTCCTTGGCCACGGCGTCGGGCATGCGGCCGCCGCTGCTCATCATGAAGTCGCAGGCCCGGCCCTTGCCGTGCTCTCCCGGGTCGCCGGGCCGCAGGCAGCCCACGCTGAAGGGCATCGGGAACTGCGACATGATCGCGTTGCGTACGGTGATCAGGCGCTGGGTCAGGCCGCTGCCGGCGTCGGGCGTCTGGAAGCCGAACTTGGCCATCAGCCGCTCGATCTCGCCACGCCTCGACTTGAGCTCCTTGATGTGGGCCTGCAGCTTGTCGATCTCGTCGGCGGCCGAGGCGGCCGCCTTCCTCTGCTTGGCGACGAGGTCCTTGACGCTGTTGAGCCGCTCGGTCCTGGCGTTGCCGAGATAGGCCAGCGTCGCCAGTGCGCTCGGGTCGACCGACAGGGAGAAGAGCCGGGAGGCGTCCGCGCCCCCGCTCATGTACGAGGTCTGGGCGAAGGCGGCCACCTGCCGCTGGGCCGCGAGCAGGTCCCCCTTCAGCTTCTTGACCCTGCCGGACGCCTTCTGCGCGGCCCTCTTCGCGTCATCCAGGCTGAGGATCTCGCCGCGGTACTCCTTCTGGAGTGCGGCGGCCTCCTGGGTGAGCTTGCGGAGCTTGGCCTGCTGGTCCGGCTCGGCCTCGGCGGTGAGCGCACCCGAGACGGCGCCCGAGAGGGACGGCGCGACGAGCAGCGCGGTGGTGACCACCGCCAGCCTGGCCCAGCGTCCCGACCGCACGCGACCTCCACTCGGATTCGGCCTGAAACTATAGAAGACGATCTTTACTGTCTGCTACCGGAACAGGTGAAACTCTTGGGTCCAAAGCGGACAACCGCCGGATTCCCCGCGCTGTGACCAATTCGAGACTTACGCGTCGCCTTACCGCACTTGAACGCGATTTGCCCCCGACAGAGATTCGGGAGATCGTCACCCCCCACGAAGGGCTCACCGATGTCCCGACGAGAGATCGTCTCGACTCTGGCCGCCGCTGCTCTCGGCGCGGCGCTCCTGCTGCCGGTCTCCCCGGCGCAGGCCGGCCAGGGCGATCCGCTCCCCCCAGGGGACCAAGCCGACCTCTACCAGCTCGACAGCGCGCCCGGCACCTCGGGCACGCTGACCCAGAAGGGCTTCGACGTCGTCCAGCGGCACCTCGCGGGCGACAAGGAGCACGTCGAACTGACGGCGACCCCCGCCGAGCTTAAGAAGCTCCAGATCCTCGGCTACCGGCCGCAGCCGGTGCGCAACCCGCAGGGCCAGACGCAGTCGCAGGCCGCGAAGGCGCAGGCGGCCGGCGGATACACCGTCTGGAAGTCCTACTCGGAGAAGGGCGGGATCGCCGACCAGCTCCGATCCATCGCGGACGCCAACAAGGACATCGCGAAGCTGGAGACGATCGGCAAGACCCTCCAGGGGAAGGACATCCTCGCGCTGAAGCTGACGAAGCTGGCCCGGGTGCTGCCCGACGGCGTCAAGCCGTCGGTGCTCTACTCGGCCACCCAGCACGCCCGTGAGTGGATCGCGACCGAGGTCGACATGCGGCTGCTGAAGTATCTGGTGGCCAACAAGGGCACATCCGACGTCGGCCGGCTGCTGACCACCACCGAGGTGTGGTTCGTACCGGTCGCCAACCCCGACGGCTACGACTTCACCTTCACCGAGGGCAACCGGCTCTGGCGCAAGAACCTGCGGGACAACGACGGCGACGGCCAGATCACGGGCAACGACGGCGTCGACCTCAACCGCAACTTCCCCACCCGCTGGGGGTACGACGAAGAGGGCTCTTCCAGCGTCCTCAGCAGCGAGACCTACCGCGGCACCGGCGCGGTGTCCGAGCCCGAGACCCGGGCCATGGACGGCCTGCTCAAGCGGCTGCGTTTCAAGGCACAGGTCAACTACCACTCCTACGGCCCGCTGCTGCTGTATCCCGAGGGCTGGCAGGTCGAGACGAAGACCGCGGACGACCCCGTCTACCTGGCGCTGACCGGCACCGACGAGAACCCGGCCGTCCCCGGCTTCGACCCGGGGGTCGGCGCCGAGCTCTACACGACGAACGGCGAGACCACCGACCACGCCCACAAGGCGTACGGCACGCTCGCCTGGACGCCGGAGCTGGACGAGGGCTGCGACGGCTGCGGCTTCGTCTTCCCCGACGACGAGGCGCTGGTGCAGGCCGAGTTCGAGAAACAGCTTCCCTTCGCGCTCGACGTCCTGAAGTCGGCGCCGAACCCGAGTGAGCCGGTCAGCCACCTCGGCAACACCGTGCCCGACTTCGTCGTGGACCCGTTCGACGTCAGCTACGGCACCGACCAGGTCGTGCAGGTGGACGCCAAGCGCAAGCTCGGGCCGGTGTTCCTCGACTACCAGATCAACGGCGGCCGCACCAAGATCGCCCCGACCTCCGAGTGGAAGGGCGGAGAGCGGTACGGCGACGGCTACGACACCTACTTCCACCAGCTCAGGGGCACGGTCAAGGGCGCGAAACCCGGCGACACCGTGAAGGTGTGGTTCCGCTCGCTCACGGAGAAGAGCGAGGAGTTCACCTACAAGGTCGCCACCGACATCGGCGGCAAGGTCCTCATCGTCGCGGCGGAGGACGTCACGGGCATCAGCCCGGCCCAGGGCGTCACGGAGGCGAAGTACGCCGACGACTACGCCAAGGCGCTCGCGGAGGCCGGCTACTCCTCCGACGTGTACGACGTGGACAAGAACGGCCGCAAGGCGCCCCACCCGCTCGGGGTCCTCAGCCACTACAAGGCCGTCGTCTGGGAGACGGGCGACGACATCATCCCCCGTGCGTCCGGGCAGCCGGGCGGCAGCGCCGCCAATCTGGCCGAGTCCCTGGAGCTGGCGTTCCGCGACTACCTCAACGAGGGCGGCAAGCTGCTCTCCACCGGCAAGTACGCGCTGTACGCCCAGAACACGAACGGCTCCTACTGGTACGAGCCGGACTACCCGGCGCAACCCGAGTGCACGACCCTGAGCAAGCCGCCGTGCCTCTCGCTGAGCAACGACTTCGTGCAGTACTACCTGGGCGCCTACACCTACGTGGAGGGCGGCGGCCAGGACGCCGGCGGGAACACGTTGCCGCTGCGGGGCGCCGGCGGCGCCTTCGCCGGCTTCACCGGCACGCTCAACGGCGGCGACTCGCCCGGGAACCAGGACCGCACCTCCTCGTTCGTCACGACCTCCTCGGTCCTGCCGGCCGACCGGTTCCCGCAGTTCGCCAGCTCGGCCCCGCTCAAGTGGCAGTACGGCGCGGGATCGCCGTTCAGCCCGCGCACCGGCTCCTGGGACGTGCAGAGCGGCCAGGCGGACGTGTCCTACAAGCGCCTGACGAGGACGATCGACCTCACCGGCAAGACCAGTGGCGAGCTGTCGTTCTGGACGTCGTACAACACCGAGCCGAACTGGGACTTCCTGACCGTCGAGGCGCACACGGCGGGCCAGGACGACTGGACGACGCTGCCCGACGCCAACGGGCACACCTCGCAGGAGGCGGGCGACAGCTGCGCCGCCGGCTGGGTGGACATCCATCCGTTCACCGCCCACTACCAGACGTACGACGGCGCGTCGTCCTGCACTCCAACCGGCACGACCGGCGCGTGGCACGCGGCCACCGGCTCGTCGAACGGCTGGCAGCAGTGGTCGGTGGACCTGACGGCGTACGCGGGCAAGAAGGTCGAGGTGTCGATCTCCTACATCAGCGACTGGGGGACGCAGGGCCTCGGTGTGTGGCTGGACGACGTGGCCGTCAGGGCCGACGGCGCGACCGTCGCGGAGACCTCGTTCGAGGACGACCTGGGCGGCTGGACCGTCGCCGGGCCGCCTCCCGGGTCGGCGGCCGCGCTGAACGACTGGGCGCGCAGCGACCGCACGCTCGACGACGGCGCGGGCATCACCACGAAGGACACGGTCTACTTCGGCTTCGGCGCGGAGGGCGCGACGACTCAGGCGATGCGGACGGACCTGGTCCGCCGGGCCATGGCGCATCTCCTCGGGCGAGCGCTGCCGTAGGACCCGCGGTCCGGCCCGCGCCGCCCGGCGCGGGCCGGACCCCGGCAGCTCTTGCCAAGGCCGAGCAGAACATGGTTCGGTCTGACATGGGTCGGTCTGACAGAGTGCGCGAAGAAGCGCCCGATCAGGAGGCAGGCATGCTGCAGCACGACACGCTGTTCATCGGGGGCGACTGGGTGGCCCCCGCGGGCACGGGCACGATCGAGGTGATCTCTCCCCACAGCGAGGAGGTCGTCGGCCGCGTGCCGGACGGCACCGCCGCCGACATGGACCGGGCCGTCGCGGCCGCCAGGGACGCCTTCGACAACGGGCCCTGGCCGCGGATGACGATGGCCGAGCGCGCGGCGATCGTAGGACGGCTGGCGGACGTCTACGAGGCGCGCCAGGCCGAGATGGCGGAGATCATCACGACGGAGATGGGCTCTCCGATCACGTTCTCCCAGCTCGCCCAGGCGCCGCAGCCGCTGGGCATGCTCAGGTATTTCGCCGGCCTCGGCGCGACGCTCCCCGAGGAGGAGGAGCGGCCCGGCCTGTTCGGCCCGGTGATCGTCCGACGCGAGCCGGTCGGCGTGGTGGCGGCCGTCGTCCCCTGGAACGTCCCCCAGTTCGTCACCATGACCAAGCTGGCCCCGGCGCTCGTCGCGGGCTGCACCGTGGTGCTCAAGCCCGCTCCCGAGACGCCGCTCGACTCCTACCTGCTCGCCGAGATGATCAGGGAGGCCGGCATCCCCGCCGGGGTCGTCAACATCGTCGCGGCCGGCCGCGAGGCGGGCGAGCACCTGGTCTCTCATCCGGACGTCGACAAGGTCGCCTTCACCGGTTCGACCGCCGCCGGCCGCAGGATCGCGTCGATCTGCGGCGAGCAGCTCAAGCGCTGCACGCTCGAACTCGGCGGCAAGTCGGCCGCGATCATCCTGGACGACTGCGATCTGCCCTCGGCCATGGGCTTCCTGTCGATGGCCTCGCTGATGAACAACGGCCAGGCGTGCGTCGCGCAGACCCGCATCCTCGCCTCCCGCAACCGCTACAACGAGGTCGTCCAGGCCGTCGCCGAGATGGTGACGAGCCAGCAGGTGGGCGACCCCGCCGACCCGGCCACCGGGATCGGGCCGCTGGTGGCCAGGCGGCAGCAGGAACGGGTCGAGGGCTACATCAGGACGGGCATCGAGGAGGGCGCCAAGCCCGTGGTCGGCGGCCTCGACCGGCCGTACGACCGGGGCTGGTACGTCGCCCCGACCGTCTTCGCCGGGGCCACCAACGACATGCGCATCGCCCGTGAGGAGATCTTCGGCCCGGTGCTGGCGGTGATCCCGTACGAGGACGAGGCGGACGCGGTGCGGATCGCCAACGACAGCGACTACGGCCTGTCGGGCTCGGTCTGGACCGCCGACACCGACCACGGGATGGACATCGCCCGCCGCGTGCGCACCGGCACCTACGGCGTCAACATGATGCACACGCTCGACCCGAACACGCCGTTCGGCGGCTTCAAGGCCAGCGGCCTCGGCCGGGAGCTCGGACCCGAGGGCCTGTCGGCCTACCTGGAGACCAAGTCCATCGCCCGCCTGGGCTGAACGCGTCCCGGGAGAACGCGTGGGCTGAACGCGTGGGAGGAACGCGTCCCTCCGGCCCGGTGCGGCGCGCGTGCCGCACCGGGCCGGTGAAACCGCCCAGCGCGCCCCCGCGACGCTGGGCCACACCCTGTGAAGGTGTGCGCCGATCCCCCAATCGGCGGCGCGGATGGAGGGGTTCCGAATCCGCACAACCCGTATAGACGACCCTTATCGGGTTTTGGTTCGCGAGATCCAGTGACCAATTTTCCGGACCAGGTCAGGGGTGGCCGCCGCCTCCGCATGCCCGTAGCCGGGCTCGATCCACAACTCCTTCGGCTCGGCGGCGCACTCGTACAACTGGTAGGCGTGCTCGGTGGGGAAGAACGGGTCGCTGTCGCCGTGGACGATCAGCAGCGGTGTGGGCGCGACCAGCGCCGCCGCCTCGTACGGCGGGAGCGGGACGGGATCCCATCCGCCGCCCGCGATCCTGGTGCGCTTGGCCAGCCGGGCCGCCAGCCGGCCGTGCCAGCGTTCGATCGCCCAGTGGACCTGGCGCATGGGTTTGGTGCCCCGGTAGTACCAGCGGGCCGGGCCGCTCACCGACACCACCCTGTCCACGCCCCGGTGCAGCGCGGCGTGCCGGACGACCACCGCGGCGCCCATCGAGAAGCCGACCGTGGCGATCCGGCGGTAGCCGATGGCGCGGGCGTGCTTGACCGCCGCGTCCACGTCGAGGACCTCCAGGTCGCCCACCGTGGACCGGCCGCCGGAGCGGCCGTGCCCCCGGAAGTCGAACGACACCACGCCGCCGAACCTCGACAGGACGTGCACGATGCGCCGCGTGTCCGGCCCTCTCCACGTTCCGGTGAAGCCGTGCGCGACCACGATTCCGAGATCGAGGGAGCCGTTGGGCGTGTGCGCCGCGTCGATGCGGACACCGTCCGCCGTGCGCAGCATCGCCCCGAAAGCAGCAGCGAGAGCCATGCCCCCGACCTTATTTCCCACCGCTTCACCCCCTGTGCGACGGGGATCTCTCACAGGTCGGCCGTCGAGCGCAGCCGGTCCCAGACCACCCCCAGCCTGACCTCCTCGTCGTCGAGTGACTCGATCTGGTCCCACTCGGCGTACCGGATCTCGCCGTGCATGCGCCGCACGAGGGCGCCGAGCAACGACGGCCGCCACAGCCCGGGGCCGCGCTCGTACCCGAAGAGCTGCCCGGCACGCCGCCGGGCGATCAGCAGCCCGGCCAGCCGGAACGCCTGACGGACCTCCGCGAGCAGCGGCCCGTCCTGGACCAGGCGGACGTCCACCGTCTCGCCGGCGACCTCCCCCGACGGACCGCGGACGGTGCGGCCGAGCAGTCCGCCGAGCCGCATGGTGTCCGGCCTGTCCTCCCACCTCTCCCGCACCTGGAGGGTCTTCTCCGGGGCCTCCTGTCCCTCGGTACCGGCCGCTCCCGGGATCCGGCTGACGACGTTCCTGGTCAGCCAGCGCTCCAGCGCCAGATCCTGCCGGTCGCCGGCCACCCGTACGGCGCTGCCGATCCCGGTCACCACGCCCATCTCGATGCGGTACGGCCCCGGCCTCTCCTCCCTCCGGAACAGCCGGTCGGTCTCGGTCATCAGCCATCCCGGCAGGCCGCCCAGCCGCGGACCGAGCGCCAGCGGCCCCGACAGGATCGCCGTGACGTACGGCCGGTCGCCCGGCCGCACCTCCAGGTCGTCCACCTTGCACAGCAGGCGGTCGTCGCTCTCCCTGACGACCTGCCGGTCGAGCAGGTGCAGGCGGGCGTGCAGCACCCGTGCCGGCTCACTCACTGACCATTCACCTCCTCGCGTACCCGGCCGTCACTGTCCCGCCTTCGTCGCGAGCATCAGGGGGATGGCCGCGAGCGCCACGACGAGAAGCAGCACCATGTAGAAACTTCCCAGCACGTTGCTGAATCTGCCGTTGACCTTCTCCCCCATGTAGTCGGGATCGTTGGCGATCATGAGAACCGGCAGGTAGGTGAGTGGAAGGGCCGCGGCCGAGAAGACCAGCGAATACTCGGTCACCTTGATCGGATCGATGGTGGTGAGGATCAGCGCGGTCGCGACGATCACCGAGGCCAGCACGGTCACGTGGAACCGGGCGGCGCGGCCCGGCACCACATACTTGCCCCACTGCCAGCCGAAATACTGGCTCAGCGAGTAGCCCGACGACAGGGCGGTCTCCAGCGTCGCGCCGAACGTGGCCGCGAACACCCCGAGGATCACCAACCCGAGCCCGATCTTGCCCAGTCCCTCGGCGACCGGCAGCACCATCTGCCCGAGCGAGTCGGGCTCGGCCTCGACCGGCATGAAGACGGTCGCCGCGCACGCCGCGATCGTCAGCGACAGCACGCCGCCGAGGGGGAAGCCGACGAACACGTTGGCCCGCGCCGTCACCAGATCCTTGCGCGTCCACTTCTCCTCGACGCCGCCCGAGGAGAAGAAGAACACCTCGTACGGCGTCATCGCCCCGCCGAGCAGCGCGATCGCGTAGTAGAGGTAGGTCGGCACGCCCTCGTCCTGCGGCGGCTGGACGAGCTGCGTGGTCAGCTCGCCCCAGTCGGGCCCGAGCTGCCACAGCGCGACGATGAACACGACGAGCGCGAGCCCGGCCAGCCCGAAGACGCGCTCCATGGTCTCGAACTTCACCCGCCACATCACCAGCCAGGCGACCAGGGCCACGGGCGGCACCCACAGCAGATAGTTGAGACCGGTCACCAGCTCCAGCGCGAGCGCGGCGCCGCCGATCTCGGCCGCGAGCGTGAGCACGTTGATGAAGAACGAGGCGCCGAGGTTGACCAGCCCGGCGCGGGGCCCCATGCGCTCGCGGACGAGGTCGAAGACCGGCCGCTGCGACACCGCCGCGATCCTGCCGGACATCTCGGCGAAGACGCAGATCCCGATGATGCCGACGATCACCACCCATGCGAGGGACATCCCGAACCTCGCTCCCACGACGGCGTTGGCGACGAGGTCGCCGATGTCCACGAAGCCGCCGAAGGCCGTCAGGATGCCGAGCGTGACCGCGATCAGTTTCTTCACTTGTGCTTCTCCGCGAAGTCGCTCAGCTCGCTCGCGAGCCTGTCCAGCTCCCGTGCGGCCGCCTTCGGGTCCTTCACCCCGTCGCGGCGCGCCTGGATGAGCAGGTCCTCCACCTCGCTCTCGGCCTTCTCGGTGAGGCGCAGCACCTCGTCCCTGATCCGGTCGGAGGCGTCCGAGGGCGGCTGCACGCCGCCGAACTGGTCGTTCACGCTGCTCAGGTCCTGCACCGCCTCGGTCAGCACGACTTCGGCGTACGGCCCGGTCATCCGGTCGCGGTACGCCACGGCGGACCGGGCGAAGCGCACGGCCGAGACGGCCGACTCGGCCGTCTTCCCGGCCTTGAGCGCGTAGTCGTGGTCGTCCCACGCGGGGCTGACGCAGGCGGACAGCAGGAGTGCCGTCAGGAGGGCGAGCGGCGCCGGCCGCGCCGACGCGATCATGTGCGCCGCCGCAGCAGGAGGTAGGCGAGGACGAGGATCGGCACGAGCAACTCGGCCCAGGCGATCAGCAGCACGAGACCTTCATCCGTCACAGCCGGCTCACCTGCCCGTACGGCAAGCCTTTAGGCAGGATGGAATGCGACTCGCGCCGACGGCGTTGCCATCGAGGGTCCCTTAAGGCGGCGGCGTGTAGCGGCGATCGGGATCAACTAAAATGGGTAGGCCGTGTCATGCGGCGGATGTGCGTCTCGCTTCGGTCCCGGGACGCGGACGACACCCCGACGAACCAGAGCGAGAACTTCACTATGCCTATGAACACCCGCGACGACCTGCGGAACATCGCGATCATCGCGCACGTCGACCACGGCAAGACCACGCTGGTCGACGCCATGCTATGGCAGTCCGGCGCGTTCCGGGCCAACCAGGACGTCGACGAGCGGGTCATGGACTCCAACGACCTGGAGCGCGAAAAGGGGATCACCATCCTCGCGAAGAACACCGCGGTCAGGCACGGCGGCATGACCCTGAACATCATCGACACGCCCGGCCACGCCGACTTCGGCGGCGAGGTCGAGCGCGGCCTGTCGATGGTGGACGGCGTGGTGCTGCTGGTGGACGCCTCCGAGGGCCCGCTGCCGCAGACCCGCTTCGTGCTGCGCAAGGCGCTCGCCGCGAAGATGCCGGTGATCTTGTGCATCAACAAGGTGGACCGGCCGGACGCCCGCATCGCCGAGGTCGTCGACGAGGTGTACGAGCTGTTCATCGACCTCGACGCCACCGAGGAGCAGATCGACTTCCCGATCGTGTACGCCTCGGCCAAGGCCGGGCGGGCCTCGCTGGAGCGCCCCGCCGACGGCGGCATGCCGGACTCCCCCGACCTGGAGCCGCTGTTCGAGACGATCAAGAACACGATCCCGGCGCCGGTCTACGACCCGTCCGCGCCGCTCCAGGCCCACGTCACCAACCTCGACGCCTCCAGCTACCTGGGCCGTATCGCGCTGTGCCGCGTCCACCAGGGCACGATCCGCAAGGGCCAGCAGGTCGCGTGGTGCCGCACCGACGGCAGCGTGCAGCGCGTCAAGATCTCCGAGCTGCTGATGACCGAGGCGCTGGAGCGCAAGCCCGCCGAGGAGGCCGGGCCGGGCGACATCATCGCGATCGCCGGCATCCCGGACATCATGATCGGTGAGACGCTGGCCGACCCCGACGACCCGCGCCCGCTGCCGCTGATCACGGTCGACGAGCCGGCGATCTCCATGACGATCGGCACCAACACCAGCCCCCTGGTCGGCAAGGTCAAGGGCGCCAAGGTCACCGCCCGCCTCGTGAAGGACCGTCTCGACAAGGAACTGGTCGGCAACGTCTCGCTGCGCGTGCTGCCCACCGAGAGCCCGGACGCCTGGGAGGTGCAGGGCCGCGGCGAGCTGGCCCTGGCGATCCTCGTGGAGCAGATGCGCCGCGAGGGCTACGAGCTGACCGTCGGCAAGCCGCAGGTCGTGACCAGGGTCGTCGACGGCAAGGTGCACGAGCCGGTCGAGCGCCTCACGGTCGACTGCCCGGAGGAGTACCTGGGCGCCGTCACCCAGCTCCTGGCCGTACGCAAGGGCCGCATGGAGCACATGACCAACCACGGCACCGGCTGGATCCGCATGGAGTTCCTGGTGCCGGCGCGCGGCCTGATCGGCTTCCGCACCGAGTTCCTCACCGAGACCCGCGGCACCGGCCTCGTGCACCACGTGTTCGAGACGTACGAGCCGTGGTTCGGCGAGCTGCGCACCCGCAACAACGGCTCGCTGGTCGCCGACCGCGCGGGCCAGGTCACCGCGTTCGCCATGCTCAACCTGCAGGAGCGCGGCACGCTGTTCGTCTCCCCCGGCACCGAGGTGTACGAGGGCATGATCGTCGGGGAGAACTCCCGCTCCGACGACATGGACGTGAACATCACCAAGGAGAAGAAGCTCACCAACATGCGCTCCTCCACCAGCGAGGAGACCGAGAAGGTGATCCCGCCGCGCGTCCTGTCCCTGGAGCAGGCCCTGGAGTTCATCCGCGACGACGAGTGCGTGGAGATCACCTCGGAGACCGTGCGCATCCGCAAGGTCGTCCTCGACGCGTCCAGCCGTGGCCGCGCCGCCGCTCGCGCCAAGCGCGGCAGCTGATCCCGCCCCGGCCTGTGTGCGGGCCGGGCGTCGAAGCCCTCGCCGAACGATCGGCGGGGGCTTCGTGCTTTTGTCAGGACTCTCCTGTGTCTCCTATGTCTCCTGTGGGCCAGGTCAGCCGGCCCGCGCGCAGGTCGTCTACGACCGACCGGAGCCAGCGCTCCTCCGCGTCGGTGACCGCGAGCATGTACTCGCTCTCGATGGCGGTGACCCTGGGCAGGTCGCCCGCCTGCGCCGCCAGGGCGGTCTCCAGGCCCGCCCTCGTCTCCGCCAGCCGCTCGGCACGGCGTTCCAGCAGCCGCAGCGCGTCTTCCGGCGGAATCATCATCAGGTGTGACAGAGCGGCGGGGAACTGCGGGAACTCCTGCTTGGGCACGGCCAGCATCTGGTCGAGCCACTCTCGGGCGACGTGCCGTCCCGCGTCGGTGAGTTCGTACACGGTCCGCTCCGGATAGGCCGGGTCGCGGGTGGTCTCGCGGACCGCGATCAGCCCCTCGGCGTGTAGCCGCTCGATCGTGCGGTAGAGCCCGGCCCGCTGGCTCACGTTGACGACCTGGTCCTTGCCCCACTGCTTGATCAGCCGCTGCACGGCGTACGGGTGCATCGGCTCGTGGTGCAGCAGCGCCAGCACGGTCAGCGCGAGCGGGGAACTACGGAGGGAAGCGCTCATGTCCCCGATCCTAGCCTCAAACGAACTAGTTGACGAGCAACTAGTTGCAATGCAACTATTCCTACTGCGAGCGATCAACGGCTCGCGGCAGACGAGGAGTGGTGAGCATGAGCAAGGTGACCAGCGCGTTGGTGATCGGCGGCGGCATCGCGGGGCCCGTGACGGCGCTCGCCCTGGCCAGAGCCGGCATCCGGGCGACCGTGTACGAGGCCCACGACAGCGCCGCGGACGGCGTCGGGGCGATGCTCAGCCTGGCCCCGAACGGGCTCGACGCGCTGCGCATCGTGGGAGCGTACGAGGCGGTGCGGGCAGTGGGTCAGCCTGTCCCCGGCGTGGTGATGGCCGACGGCGCCGGAAACCGGCTCGCCGAGTTCGGCGGATTCCCCGGCCTGCCGCCCACCCTGGCGATGCCGCGCGCCGCCCTCTTCCGGGCACTGGCCGATCATGCGGTGGCGGCGGGGGTGCGGATCGAATACGGCAAGCGACTCGTCTCCGCCGAGGAGACCTCCGAGGGAGTGACCGCCACGTTCGCGGACGGCACCACCGCCACCGCCAACGTGCTGATCGGCGCCGACGGCATCCGGTCCACCGTCCGCACCCTGATCGACCCCGGCGCTCCCGGCCCCGAGTACGGCGGGGTCCTCAGCTTCGGCGGCTACGCCGACGACGGCGGCGTACGGGCCGAGCCGGGCGTCATGTACTTCGCCTTCGGCCGCACCTTCATCGGCTACTGGCGACTGCCCGACGGCCGGATCTGCTGGTTCGCGAGCCTGCCCCGCACCGAGCCCCTCACCTACGCCGAGGTCGTCCGCGTTCCCGCCGCGAACTGGCTGGCCCCCCTGCGCGACCTCTACGCCGGTCACGTCCCTGGCGAGAAGCTGCTGGCGGGCACCGACCCCGGCGACCTCATGATCACCGGCCCAATGGAGCGCATGCCGTCGGTGCCGCACTGGCACCGCGGCCGCATGGTCCTCGTCGGCGACGCGGCCCACGCCCCGTCGTCCAGCTCCGGGCAGGGCGCCTCTCTGGCGGTGGAGAGCGCCGTCGAACTGGCCCGCTGCCTGCGCGACCTGCCGCTGCACGGGGCTTTCGGGGCGTTCGAGCGTCTCCGCCGCCCTCGGGTGGAGATGGTCGGCGGCGACGCCGCGGCCAAGAACAAGGCCAAGGCCGGCCAGGCCGGCGACCGGCCCGCCATGCCGACCCCCGAGCAGATGTTCGCCCCCGTCCACCTGCACCACATCGACTGGGACGCGCCCGTCACCGCCTAGTCCGGCGGGGACCGCAGGGCAAGAGCGGGTAAACGGCCGTTACGGATGGCGTCGTGTGCCGCTCCCCGCCGCACCCGGCCGTGCTCTGCTGTCGCAGGCAACGAGTGTCTGAGGAGGAGCGACCATGCCCCGCACAACCCGTTTCGCCCTGGCCGCCGGGCTCGCCCTGGGACTCGCCGCCGCGGCCGCCCCGGCCGTACCGGGGTTGTCCGCCGGGATGGCGGCGGCCTCCGCCGCGCAGGCCCGCCCCAGTGGATCAGCCGGTGAGTCGGCGGGTCAGTCGGCGACCGCCGTCATCAAGAACACCGCGGGGCGCGTCCTCGGCACCGTGCGGGTCGAGCGGTACGACGCGAAGAAGTCGAGGGTCAGCGTCAGCGTGCGGGGACTCACTCCCGGGTTTCACGGCTTCCACGTCCACGCCAACGGCGTGTGCGACGCGCGCTCGGTCGACCGGGCGACGGGCAGCGCGTTCACCAGCGCCGGAAGCCACCTCGGCCCCGGGGAGCACGGCGACGGCGCCGGGGACATGCCGCCGCTGCTGGTGGCCGCCGACGGCACCGCCTCCGCGTCGTTCGTGACCGACAGGTTCACGCTGGAGCAGTTGGGCGACGCCAACGGCAGTGCGTTCGTGGTGCACGCCGGGCCGGACAACTTCGCGCACATCCCGGACAGGTACTTCCACCGGCCCGACGGCACCGGCGCCACGGGCCCGGACGCGACCACGCGCAAGACCGGCGACGCCGGTGCCAGGATCGGCTGCGGGATCGTCAAAGTCCGCGCCTGATCCGGGTCCGTCGCTTCGCGGGCGGCGTCAGGAGATGTGGCGGCGCAGCCAGTCGACCAGCGGGACCAGCGCCCGCCAGCTCGAGCGGACCCGGTCGAGCGTCTCGGGGGTGTGCAGCCACGGCTCCGGCTCGAACCGCCGCCCGGCGTGCAGCGTCTTGTGCCGGAGGAGTTCGAGCCGGGGGTGGTCCTCCGCCGTGCCGCGGGGGCGGGTCTTGAGCCGATCGCCACCGACCGTCAGATCATCGGGCAGCGCCGCGAGGATCTCCTCCAGCAGGGGCCCTGCGGTGTCGTCGTCCAGGGCCTCGCGGAAGCGTGCCACCTGGTCGCCCGGCATCCACCAGCCCGCCGCCACGTAGAGGCCGTCGGCGTCGACCTGCACGTAGTAGCCGACGCCCTCCACGCCCACTCCGCAGTAGGCCCCCTGATGCGTCTTGTACGGCGACTTGTCCTTCGCGAACCGGACGTCGCGGTGCGGCCGGAACAGGTGGGCCGGTCCGAACTCCGGCTCCAGCTCATCCATGAGCGCGAGCATCGGCGCCCGGACCCCGGTGTCGTACAACTCCTTGTGGGCCGTCCAATACGCCTTCGAATTGTCGGCGACGAGGCCCTCGTAGAAGATGAGCGCCTCGTCAGGGAACCCGCTGAAACCCATGCCACCCACCTTCGCACGCCCCACCGACAGTCCCGGGAGCGGGACCGCGCGGACGCGCTCAGCGCCGCCGTCTCGCCGTGCCGAAGATCGTCCTGGTGATCTCCCGGCCGAGCGCGGTCGCGGCGGTGCGGGCCAGCGACCGGAACTCCTTCGAGGCGAGCATCTCCTCGAGTGCCGACTGCCTGGGAGTCTTCGCCGGTCTCTCCGCCGGTCTCTCCGCCGGTCTCTCGGCCGGCGCTTCCTGCTCGGGCTCCTGCTGCCGGGCCAGACGCGCGGCGAGGATCTCGTACGCCGACTGCCGGTCCACGGCCGTGCCGTACTTCGGCAGGAGCGGGGACGCGGCGATGGCCCCCCGCACGACCGCGGGGGCGGACGGCGCCATGAGCGACCGCGGCGCGCGCAGCCGTGTCCAGGCGACCGGCGTCGGGGCCCCGGTCTCGGACAGGACCGTGACGACCGCCTCCCCGATGCCGAGCTCGGTGAGCAGCCGTTCGAGGTCGTAGGAGGAGGCGGGGAACGTCGAGACGGTCGCCTTCAGCGCCTTGGCGTCCTGCGGGGTGAAGGCGCGCAGGGCGTGCTGCACGCGCGCGCCGAGCTGGGCGAGGACGTCGGCCGGCACGTCCTTGGGCGTCTGGGTGACGAAGAAGACCCCGACCCCCTTCGACCGGATCAGCCGCACGGTCTGGGTGATCGACCTGAGGAACGCCTTGGACGCGTCCTCGAACAGCAGGTGCGCCTCGTCGAAGAAGAACACCAGCGACGGTTTGTCGGGATCGCCTACCTCGGGCAGCGTCTCGAACAGGTCCGCGAGCAGCCACATCAGGAATGTGGAGAACAGCTGCGGCCGGTCCTGCACGGCGGGCAGCTCCAGGATGGAGATCACGCCGCGCCCGTCCGGCGTGGTCCGCAGCAGGTCGTGCACGTCGAACTCCGGCTCGCCGAAGAACGCCTCCGCCCCCTGCGCCTGGAAGTTCACCAGGGCGCGCAGGATGACCCCCGCGGTGGACGCCGACAGCCCGCCGATGCCGCTCAACGCCTCCGGCGTCTCGGTCAGATAGCGGATGACCGCGATCAGGTCCTTGAGGTCCAGCAGCGGCAGCCCGTGTGTGTCGGCGAAGTAGAAGATCAACCCGAGCGACGACTCCTGGGTCTCGTTGAGTTCGAGCACCCGCGACAGCAGCGTCGGCCCGAACGCGCTCATGGTGGCGCGCAGCGGGATGCCCTCGCCCACGCCGCCGAGGGAGAAGAACTCGGTCACGCAGCCCTCCGGCGCCCAGTCCTGCCCCACGTCGGCCGCCCGGCGGGCGATCCGGTCGCCCGGCGTCCCCGGCGAGGCCAGTCCGGACAGGTCGCCCTTGACGTCGGCGAGAAACACCGGCACGCCCTGAACGGCGAGCTGCTCGGCCATGAGCTGCAGCGTCTTGGTCTTCCCCGTGCCGGTCGCCCCGGCCACCAGGCCGTGCCGGTTCATCATGCGCACCGGGATGCGGACGCGCTCGGAGGGGTCGGCCGTCCCATCCGAGCGTACGAGCGCGCCCAGCTCCAGCGCCGGCCCCTCGAAGTCGTAGCCCTTCATCGGTTCGTGTACTTCTTCCCGGGCGCGGGTTCGCCGAGCAGCTCCGAGACGGTCACGTACGTGAAACCCTTGTGGTCGAGTTCGTCGAGCACACGGGGCAGCGCCTGCACGGTGGTGGGGTGGATGTCGTGCATGAGCACGATGTCGCCCGGTTTGGCCGCGGCGCTGCGCTGGGTGATCATCGTGGGGTTGCGGTTGAGCCAGTCGAGGGTGTCGACGGCCCAAAGGATCTGTGCGAGCCCGGTCTGCTTCGTCTCGTTGTCCACCGCCCGGTTCGTCGCGCCGTACGGCGGGCGCATGAGCCGCATCGTCACGCCGGTCACCTTCCGCACGGCCTCCTGCGTACGGTCGAGCTCGCGGCGCAGGCCGTCGGACGACAGCCCCGGCAGCGAGGCGTGGTCCCAGGAGTGGTTGCCGATCTCGTGGCCCTCGGCGGCCATCCGCCGGACGAAGTCCCGCGTCTCGCCCGTGATCATCTGTCCGAGGATGAAGAACGTGGCCCGGGCGTGGTGGGCCGCGAGCAGGTCGAGGACGTGCCCGGTGTATTCGGCGGGCCCGTCGTCGAACGTCAGCGCCACGCATTTGTGCTGCCTGCAGTCAACGTGCCGCGGCGGCGGGACCGCGGGCATCCGCGGCCCCGGCGCTCCCCGCTGCGTCCGCGCGAGCCGGAAACGCAGCAGGTCGGCGTCGAAATGCCGCGGCGTGCCGAAGCGCGGATGCGGCCCCGCAGGTCCGGGCCGCTCCCCCGAAACCGACACGGTCCTGGCCTGGGCACATCCGCCGAGCAGCAACAACGACAGCAGAACGGATCCGATCCGCATACGACCCCCCGGAGCAGGCGGGGGGCCACGAACGCTACGGATAGCCTCCGGCCGCTCCCCCCCGCAGAACCTTTTCCAGCTCCTCCCACCAGGACGGCACGTCCGCCTTGAGCTCGGCGTACCTGCGAGCCACCCGGATGGCGCATCCTGCCGGGTCCGTACCCAGGTGCCGGCACTTCACGGCACCCTCGCGCCAACGGTAAAAGCCCTCACGGAAGGTCACGACCAGGCCTATCCAGACGGAGAGAGTAGCCTCGTCACCGATCTCGTAGGCGTCGGCCACCCCGAGCGCGGCGAGTTCCGCGCGAAGTTTTTCCACCGCGACTCGCGATTCACTCACCGGCCACCGCCCCCTGCACAGCAGACACGCACAAAAAGGGATGTACCCAACCTTGGAGCGGCGCTTGCGGATTCATTCTGTAATCATCGGCTACTAAGCGTCACCACGCAGCCCTTACTGGTCAGTCATGTGCGGGTTCTCCGGCGTCAGGGAGCTCACGGACGTCGGGCGGCTCGGGGGGCTCGGTGACCACCATCACGAACCGCAGCGGTTCGTCGTGCTCGTTGGCGTACCGGTGTGGCCGGTCGGCGCTGAACACGACGGCGTCGCCGGACCCCACGACATGGCTCCTGCCGTACACCGTCAGCGTGAGCCGTCCTTCCAGGACGGTGAGCATCTCGCGGGTGCCTGCGGGGTGCGCGTCGCCGTCGTGGTGCTCGCCCGGCCCGAGCCGCCAGTCCCACAGCTCCAGGATCGCGGGCGCGTCCGTCCCGACGAGCAGGCGGGCCGACCCTCCCCCGGGATGCCGGAACGTCACCACCTCGGACTCGTGCACGACCCGGACGACCAGGGTGTCGGCGACCTCCACCAGCCGCGCGAGGGTCACGCCCAGCGCGTCGGCGATCCGGGTGAGCGTGTTGACGCTCGGGTTGGTGCGGCCCTGCTCGATCTGGATGAGCATGCCGCGGCTCACGTTCGACCTGGCCGCGAGCTCGTCGAGGGTCAGCCCCCGGTGGGCCCGCTGGCCCCGTACGTTCGCGGCGATGGCCGCGGTGATCGTCGCAGGATCAGCCATGAGTACAGCGTAGTGATCTCCTATTACAATCCATTGCACTATCGAGGCAATCTCTTGGGGGATCTGTGACGGCGGTGGCCCTCGCTACGGCATGCGCGGTGATCTTCGGCACGGCCGACTTCTTCGGGGGTCTCGCCACCAGGCGGTCGAAGGTGCTGGCCGTCGTCGTGCTCTCCCAGCTCGGCGGCCTGCTGCTGGTCGCCGCCCTCCTCCCGGTGCTGCCGGGCCACGCGAGCACGGCGGCGCTGGCCTGGGGAATGGCCTCCGGGGTCGCCGGCGCCTTCGGCATCGTGCTGTTCTATCGCGGCCTGGCCACCGGCATGATGTCCGTGATCGCCCCGACCACTGCCACGACCGCGATGGCCGTCCCCGTGCTGTTCGGCCTCCTCACCGGCGACCGGCCGTCCGCCCTGGCGCTCGTGGGCGTCGCGCTCGGCCTGTTCGCCGTTCTGCTGGTCAGTCGCGAGCCGAACGGCGGGGCGAGCGGCCCCAAGGCCGGTCCGATCCTCGCCGCCCTGGTGTCGGGAGCGGGTTTCGGCGGGTTCTTCGTGCTGCTCAAGCTGGCCCCGGCCGACTCCGGCACGTGGCCGCTGCTGGGGGCGAGGATCGCCTCGATCACGCTGGTCGCGCTGCTGGCCCTCGCGACGCGCAGGAGCCTGCGCCCGGTGCCCGGCACCCTCACGGTGACGATCACGGCCGGGGTGCTCGACATGGCCGCCAACGTGCTCTATCTCTTCGCGGCGCAGCGGGGGATGCTGACCCTGGTGGCCGTCCTGGTGTCGCTCTATCCGGCGAGCACGCTGCTGCTCGCGCGGTACGTCCTGGGCGAGCGGCTGAGCCCCGTGCAGATCACCGGCGTCGGGTTCGCGCTCGGCGCGATCGCCCTCATCGCCGCCGCCTGAACCGCGTCCCCAGCCGCGCCCCCAAGCGCGTCCCGATATGGGGCCCGCGGGCGCGGGACCACGTCCCGGCGCGCCTCACGGGCCCGTCAGTCACGGGTCAGGCCGCGCACACCTGCTCGGGGACGCGTACGACGCCCTCCTCGCGGGCGTAGTCCTCCAGCATGCCCCGGAGCTGGCGGCGGCCCCGGTGCAGCCTGGACATGACGGTGCCGATCGGAGTGCCCATCCGGTCGGCGATCTCCTTGTACGCGAAGCCCTCGACGTCGGCCAGGTAGACGGCCACCCGGAAGTCCTCCGGCAGGGCCCGCAGGGCGTTCATCACGACGCTGTCCGGAATCTGGTCGAGCGCCTCGATCTCGGCCGAGCGCAGCCCGGTCGACATGTGCGACTCGGCCGCGGCCAGCTGCCAGTCCTCGATCTCCTCGGCGGCCGACAGCTTGGGCGAGCGCTGCTTCTTCCGGTAGTCGTTGATGAAGTTGTTGGTGAGGATGCGGTGCAGCCACGCCTTGAGGTTCGTGCCCTCGCGGAACTGGTGGTACGACGTGAACGCCTTCGCGACGGTCTCCTGGACCAGGTCCTCGGCGTCGGCGGGGTTGCGCGTCAGACGCATGGCGGACGCGTAGAGCTGGCTCGTCACCGGCACGACCTCACGCTCGAACCATGCCTGCCGCTGCTCGTCGGTCGAGATCATCTCTTCCCCCTACGGAACTTCTCCCCCGTTACCCGTCCGGCCGGAACACATGCGAGGTCTCTCGTTCATCGTTGTGCCAAGGACATCGTGCCGCTTGGGGCCTAAGCACGGTGTTAATGTCGTCCGGCCTGGTCAGCGCCGTCGCCGTGAAGACCAGGCCCGCGCGGCCAGGTCACGCGCAAGCCGAACAAGTCTCATTAGCGTAACACTGGAGCCTCAATCCGGAGTAAAATGTGGCAGATTTCACTGGCGGTCGGCAGGTGCAGGTCGGCGGAACCGGGTGCCTCCTCCTTGGTGTTCATGGCGAGGAGCGTGCCAGAGTGGCGGCATGAACCACCTGGATCGGCACGATCCGGTCACGAGGGCATGGGTGGCCGACGCCATCCAGGCCGTCGAGGCCGACGCCAACCGAAGCTGTGACACGCACCTGCATGTGTTTCCGCTCCCCTCGCACTGGGGTGTCGACCTCTATCTGAAAGACGAGTCGGTGCACCCCACCGGTTCACTCAAGCACCGTCTCGCTCGGTCCCTCTTCCTGTACGGCCTGGCCAACGGCTGGATCGGGCCCACCACCACGATCATCGAGGCGTCCAGCGGGTCCACCGCCGTGAGTGAGGCGTACTTCGCCCGGCTGCTCGGCCTGCCGTTCATCGCCGTGATCCCGGCGAGCACCTCGCCGGAGAAGCGGGAGATCATCGAGTTCTACGGCGGCAAGTGCCACCTGGTGGACGACCCGAGAGCGATCTACGACGAGTCGCACCGGCTCGCCGCCGAGACCGGCGGGCACTACATGGACCAGTTCACCTACGCCGAACGGGCGACGGACTGGCGAGGCAACAACAACATCGCCGAGAGCGTCTTCCAGCAGATGGCGCTCGAACGGCACCCGGAGCCCGCGTGGATCGTCGTCGGCGCGGGCACCGGCGGCACCTCGGCGACGATCGGCCGCTACATCCGCTATCGCCGCCACCAGACCCGGCTGTGCGTGGCCGATCCCGAGGGCTCGGCGTTCTATCCGTCCTGGATCTCGGGCGAGGAGCACGGCGGCGCCGGATCGCGGATCGAGGGCATCGGCCGGCCGCGGGTCGAGCCGTCGTTCCTGCCGACGGTCATCGACCGGATGACCCAGGTGCCGGACGCCCTGTCGATCGCGGCCATGCACTGGGTCAGAGAGGTCACCCGCAGGGAGGTCGGCGGCTCGACCGGCACCAACATCGCGGCGGCGGTGCAGATCATCCGGGAGATGCGGGAGCGGGGCGAGCGCGGCAGCGTGGTCACGCTGATCTGCGACGGCGCCGAGCGCTATCGCGACACCTACGGCGACCCGCGCTGGCTGTCGGAGCGGGGCATCGACATCGTCCCCCACCTCGAAGAGCTGCGCGCCTTCCTCCGGAGCTGACGGGCGGCGGGCCGGGGAATCGGCGGGCCGGGAATCCCGGCCCGCCGCCGTGTTCCTTGCTTTCTCGTGTCAGTCGCCGAGCAGGGCGTCGACGAAGACGTCGGGATCGAACGGCGCGAGGTCGTCCGGCCCCTCGCCGAGGCCCACCAGCTTCACGGGCACGCCCAGCTCACGTTGGACCGAGATCACGATGCCGCCCTTGGCCGTGCCGTCCAGCTTGGTCAGCGCGATGCCGGTGACGTTGACCACCTCGGCGAAGACCTGCGCCTGGCGCATGCCGTTCTGCCCGGTGGTCGCGTCGAGGACGAGGAGCACCTCGTCCACCGCCGCCTTCTTCTCGATGACCCGCTTGACCTTGCCCAGCTCGTCCATGAGGCCGGTCTTGGTGTGCAGCCGTCCCGCGGTGTCGATGATGACGGTGTCCGCCTTGTCCTCGATGCCCTTGGCCACGGCGTCGAACGCCACGGACGCCGGGTCGCCGCCCTCCGGGCCGCGCACCACACCCGCGCCGACGCGGTCACCCCACGTCTGGAGCTGGTCGGTGGCCGCCGCGCGGAAGGTGTCGGCGGCACCGAGCACGACCTTCCTGCCGTCGCCGACCAGGACCCGGGCCAGCTTGCCCGAGGTCGTGGTCTTGCCGGTGCCGTTGACGCCGACGACGAGGACGACGGCCGGCCGCTCCCCGTGCGGCTGGGTGTGCAGGGTCCTGTCGAGGTCCGGCGCGATCTGCGTGAGCAGTTCCTCGCGCAGCAGCTTGCGCACCTCATCGGGGGTGCGGGTGCCGAGCACCTTCACCTTCGTCCGCAGTTCCTCCACCATCGCACGGGTGGGGGCCACACCGACGTCGGCCGTGATCAGAGTCTCCTCGATCTCGTCCCAGACCTCGTCGTCGAGCCGGTCCCGCGACAGCAGTTCGAGCAGGCCCCGGCCGAGGACGTTCTGCGAACGGGCGAGCCTGCCGCGCAGCCGCACCATCCGGCCGGCCGAGGGCGGCGGGACCTCGATCTCGGGAGCCTTGATCAGCTCTTCGATCGGAGGGGCGGGCGGCGGCAGCGTGGTCGTCGTGCCGCCGTCCTCTTCACCCAGCCCCGTCTTCGCGGGCTCCTCCACAACGGGAGCCTTCGGCTCGGGCGGGGCCGGCGGGGCGGGCGGCAGGTCCTTCGCCTTCGGCCGGAACAGCAGCCACAGGCCACCCACCGCCAATATGGCGACGATGGCCACGATCACGATGATGCCGAGGTAACCGTCCACACCATGAAGTTTCCCAGATGACCCGCATTACTCCAGCCAGGGGCGAACTCCCTAGACCTTCTCGCGGAGGCGCTGGCTGACGACCTGGGTGACGCCGTCGCCGCGCATCGACACGCCATAGAGCGCGTCGGCGATCTCCATCGTGCGCTTCTGGTGCGTGATCACGATGAGCTGTGAGGTCTGTCTCAGTTCCTCGAACAGGGTGAGCAGCCGCTGGGTGTTGGTGTCGTCGAGCGCCGCCTCGACCTCGTCCATCACGTAGAACGGCGACGGGCGGGCCTTGAAGATCGAGACGAGGAACGCGACCGCCGTCAGCGACCGCTCGCCGCCGGACAGCAGCGACAGGCGCTTGACCTTCTTGCCGGGCGGCCGGGCCTCGACCTCGACGCCCGTGGTCAGCATGTCCTCGGGGTCGGTCAGCAGCAGGCGGCCCTCCCCGCCGGGGAAGACCCGCTGGAAGATCTGCCCGAACTCGCGCGCCACGTCCTCGAACGCCGCCGCGAAGACCTGCTCGACCCGGTCGTCGACCTCCTTGACCACGAGCAGCAGGTCGCGCCGGGTCTTCTTGAGGTCTTCGAGCTGCGAGGTGAGGAAGGCGTGCCGCTCCTCAAGGGCGGCGAACTCCTCCAGCGCCAGCGGGTTGACCTTGCCGAGCTGGGTCATCTGCCGTTCGGCCGTCCTGGCCCGCTTCTCCTGCTCCTCCCGGACGTACGGCACGGGCGGGTCGCCGGGCACCGGCACGCTCGGCCCGTATTCGGCGATCAGCGGTTCGAGCTCGATGCCGTACTCCTCCAGGGCACGCTGCTCCATCTGCTCCAGACGCAGCCGCCGCTCCGTCCTGGCCATCTCGCTGCCGTGGACCCGGTTGACCAGGGCGTCCAGCTCGGAGCTGAGCTCACGTACGCGCAGGCGCACCTGCTTGAGCTCGGTGTCGATCTGCCCGCGCGCCCGCTCGGCCTCGTCGCGCTCCTCGGCGGCCCGTGCGAGCGACCCCTCCAGGGCGCTCAGGGCGGCACGCGCGCCGTCCGCCACCGCCGCGGCGATCTCCGCCTGCCTGCGGCGGCGTTCCCGGTCGGCCGCGGCCTGGGCCCGGTCCTGCCGCTCGCGCTGGGCCGCGCGCAGGAGGGCGTCGGCGCGGCCCGCGATGCCCCGCACCCGCTCCTCGGCCGTACGGACGGTCAGCCGGGCCTCCATCTCGGCCTGCCGGGTGACGCCACAGGCGGCGGCCAGCTCGTCGCGGGTGTCGGTGGTCGGCTCCGCCTCCAGCTCGGCGGCGTACTCTGCCTCGGCGAGCTGCTCCTCCAGCTCCACGACCGCGGCCTGAGCCTGCTCGCGCGCCTCCTGGGCGTCCACCGCTGACCGGCTCAGCCGGGCCGCCTCGTCCTGGGCGGCCTTGACGGCGGCCTCCAGCCGGGCCAGCTGCTTGGCCGCCGCCGCGGCCCGCTGGTCGGCCTCCCGCTGCCTGCCGCGCAGGCGGTCGAGCCCGGCCTGCGCCGCGTTCAGCCCGTTCTGCGCGGCGTTGACGCCGCTCTGGGCGGCGCTCACGCCGCTCTGCGCCTCCGTGACCCGCCCCTGCGCCGCCTCCAGCGCGAGCTGGGACTCCCGTTCGGCGGCCACGGCCTCGGCCAGCGCCTCCGCGTGCCGTTCGGCCTCGGCCCTGGCGGTGGCGAGATCGGCGGCGGCCTCGTCCAGGGCCGTGCGCATCTGCAGCAGGGAGGAGCCGCCGCCCGAGCCGCCGTGCGCGGCGTGGACGCCGAGCAGGTCGCCGGACGTCGTGACGGCCCGCAGCTCCGGATGGGCGTCCACCACCTTGCGCGCGCTGAGCAGGTCGGGCACCACGACCACGTCGGACAGCAGCGCCTCCACGGCGGGGCGCAGCTCGTCCGGCACGGTCACCAGGTCGGCGGCCCATTCGGCGCCCGCGACGGGCGCCTCCGGCCGCCCGCCACCGCTCTGCCCGCCACCGCTCTGTCCACCGCTGCTCTGGCGGTCGCCCGCGATCAGGAGGGCGGCGCGGCCGGCGTCGGCCTCGCGCAGGTGCTCGACGGCGGCCACGGCGGCGGTCAGCGAGGCGACACCCACCCCGTCCACGGCCAGCACGGCCGCGACGGCCGCCTCCGCCCCCGGGCGTACGGCGAGCAGCGCGGCGATCGGGCCGAGCACGCCGGGCAGACCGGCGCCGAGCAGCGCGGCGGCCCCGTCCGCTCCCCCGGCCAGGCTCATCTCCAGGGCCTCGCACCGGGCCTGGAGAGCGGCGACCGCGCGCTGTGAATCCTGGTCGGCCGCTCGGGCCGTGCTCACGGCGGCCTTGGCGGCGGCGAGCGCGTCCCTGGGCGCGGCCAGGTCGGCCCGCGCCCGCTCCACGACGGCCTCGGCCTGCTCGGCCTCGGCCCTGGCCTCCTCCACGGCGGCGCGGGCGAGGTCCACTCCCTCCTGCGCGGCCTCCAGCTCGGCCGTGAGCTCGGGGTCGGCCGGCGGCTCGTCGAGCGCCTGCGCGTCGAGCTCGTCCTGGGCCTGCTCCGCGCGCCGGGTGGCGTCCTCGACGGCCTTGGTGAGCCTGCCGATCTCGTCACCGGCGGCCCTGGCCCGGCTCCTGGCCGACTCGACCTGGCCGCGGAGGCGGGCGAGGGCCTCGCGGCGGTCGGCCGCGGCGCGGGCGGCAACGGTCAGGCGCCGCTCCTCGGCGGCCAGCGCCTCCTCGGCCTCCGCGCGGACCTCGACGGCGGCCGCGAGCCGCTCGCGCGCCTCGTCCAGCTCCTCCGCCAGCACCCGCTCCTGCTCCCGCACCTCGGCGGCCTCGCGCTCCAGGTCCTCCGGGTCGCGCCCGCGTCGCTCGATGGACGCGGCGTCCGCGGCGTGCCGCCGCCGTTCGGCCGCGAGGCTCTCCACGCCGCGCAGCCGCTCCCGCAGGGCGGAAAGGCGGTAGAAGGTCTCCTGCGCGGCCTTGAGGCGCGGCTGGGCGTCGTTCTCGGCCGCCTCCAGCTCGGCCTCCCGCCGCTGGCCCTCGGCCAGCTCCGCCTCCACGTGGGCGCGCCGCGCCTGTACGGCCGCCTCGTCGGCCTCCTCCCGCTGCAGCGTGTCGCGGAGGGTGATCACGTCGTCGGCGAGCAGCCGCAGCCGCGCGTCACGCAGGTCGGCCTGGATGACGGCCGCCTTGCGGGCGATCTCGGCCTGCCGGCCCAACGGTTTGAGCTGGCGGCGCAGCTCGGCCACGAGGTCCTGGACGCGGGTCAGGTTGGCCTGCATCGCGTCGAGCTTGCGGAGGGCCTTCTCCTTGCGCTTGCGGTGCTTGAGTACGCCCGCGGCCTCCTCGATGAAC
This sequence comes from Microbispora sp. NBRC 16548, assembly GCF_030268985.1. NCBI lineage: Bacteria > Bacillati > Actinomycetota > Actinomycetes > Streptosporangiales > Streptosporangiaceae > Microbispora > Microbispora sp. NBRC 16548. Next base: position 227,607 of record NZ_BSSF01000007.1, on the reverse strand, counting down.
GCCCGGCGCTCCTCCGGACCCGCGTGCAGCACCTGGTCGAGCTGGCCCTGGCCGACGATCACGTGCATCTCCCGGCCGATGCCGGAGTCGGACAGCAGCTCCTGGATGTCGAGCAGGCGGCAGGTGTCGCCGTTGATGGCGTACTCGCTCTGGCCGGACCGGAACATCAGCCGGCTGATCGTCACCTCGGTGTAGTCGATCGGGAGCGCGCCGTCGGTGTTGTCGATCGTCAGCGTGACCTCGGCGCGGCCGAGGGGCGGGCGGCTGGAGGTGCCCGCGAAGATCACGTCCTCCATCTTGCCGCCGCGCAGCGACTTGGCGCTGTGCTCGCCCATCACCCATGCGAGGGCGTCCACGACGTTGGACTTGCCGGAACCGTTGGGGCCCACCACGGCGGTGATGCCCGGCTCGAAGCGGAGGGTGGTGGCCGAGGCGAAGGACTTGAAACCGCGTAAGGTGAGCGTCTTGAGGTACACGTCCGCCCCCCTCGGTGCCGCCTGGCGTTCGGGGGGAAAGACTACAGCTCCCAAGGGCCGGGTACGCGGGGATAGGCACCGGCGGCCCGCCTGGGGAACGAATACGGGTAAGGCAAGCCGGGCGGTTCGCCCATCCCGCCCACGGCCCGTTATCTATGATCTGTTAGCCGTCGAATCAATTGCCGGGGAACGACGGCGGAAATGGCAAGGGACGCCTTTGCGGGGCGTCCCTACAATCCTTTCCCGTTCCTGCCGGTCCTCAGGTGAGAGCCGGCTCGCGATCCTGCAGCCGGACCAGGGCCTCGTCACGAGTTTGCGCCGCGAGCGCGTCGTTCTGGGCCTGGAGCCGGGTGAGTTCTGCCTCGAGGTCGCGGATGCGCTGCTGGAGACGGCGCATTTCCGAGATCATCCGAGGGTCAGGACCGCCGACGTGGCCGAGTAGAGCCTTCGCCATAGTAAAGGGTCCTCCACGCTGAGTGACCAGACTGGTTCGCGCACTTCATGCCGCGGGAGGGGTGCGCGTGGTTCCTCTCAAGAGTCGCACCGGCAATGGAGACGGTCAAGTTGAACGCTCCGCACAGGCGTGCCGGTGGGCACTCTCGCTAGATAAATATACCGGATTTGAGGGGTTTGAGGGAAGCCCTACCTCTCGACAAACCCGGCGATACCTCTCTTCGCATCGCTCCAGCGCTCGACCACCCCCTCAACACGGCCGGGCGTGTCTCCGGTGCGTAACAACGACAGGAGCCGCTCGCACGACTCCCTCGGGCCCTCGGCGACGACCTCGACCCTCCCGTCGGCCAGGTTCGAGGCCCACCCGACGAGCCCGAGCTCCAGTGCGCGGGCACGGGTCCACCAGCGGAACCCCACACCCTGCACCCGTCCCCGGACCCATGCCGTCAACCGAACCACGCCTACAAGTATCCAGATCGACTTCGGCCGCCACAGGCGGGGGTCCCTAAGGGCGGGCGTTCCTCGGGCGGGGCTGGCACTTCGGGCAGCTGTAGGAGGACCGGTTCATGAACGCCTCGCGCCGGATGGGCGTCCCGCAGCGGCGGCAGGGCTCGTCCCGCCTGCCGTACACGGCGAGCGAGCGGTCGAAGTAGCCGCTCTCGCCGTTGACGTTCACGTAGAGGCTGTCGAAGGACGTGCCGCCCTGCCCCAGCGCCTCGTTCATGACCGCGCGGATCGCCGCCAGCAGTTCGGTGATCTTCGGCCGGGTCAGCGTCTCCGTCGGCCGCGCCCAGTGCAGGCGCGCGCGCCACAACGCCTCGTCCGCGTAGATGTTGCCCACCCCGCTGATCAGCGACTGGTCGAGCAGCGCCCGCTTGATCCCCGTCCGGCGCAGCCGCAGCCGTACGGCGAACTCCGCGTCGTCGAAGGCGTCCTCAAGCGGGTCGGCGGCGATGTGCGCGATCGGCTCGGGCACCGGCCGACCCCGCCCCGCGACCATGGGCGCCACCAGGAGGTGCCCGAAGGTGCGCTGGTCGACGAAGCGTAACTCCAGGCCGCCGTCCGTGAAGCCCATGCGCACGCGCAGGTGCTTCTCGATGGGCGACAGCGGGTCCACGACGAGAAGCTGGCCGCTCATGCCGAGATGGGCGATCAGCGCCTCACCGGGCTCCTCCTCGCCGGAGGCGCCGTCCCGCAGGGGCAGCCACAGGTATTTGCCGCGCCGCTCGGCCGACGCCAGCGTGCGGCCCTTGAGCTGGGCGGGCAGCTCGCCGACGTTGCGGCGGACCGCCCGGGGGTGCAGGACCTCGGCCGCGGCCACCGTCCGGCCGGCGACCCAGCTCTCCAGGCCCTTGCGGACGACCTCGACCTCGGGCAGTTCGGGCATGCGCCGTCTCCCCGGCTCAGGCGCGTACGGGACCGGCGCCCTCGCGGGCGTCGCGCAGCGCGCGGATCGCGGTCCAGGCCGCCTCGGCCGCCTGCTGCTCGGCCTCCTTCTTGCTGCGCCCGGAGCCCTTGCCGTACTCCTTGCCGCCCACGCGCACGGTCGCGGAGAACGACTTGGCGTGGTCGGGCCCGCTCTCGTCGACGTGGTACTCCGGCACGCCGAGCATCTCGGCGGCGGTGAGCTCCTGCAGGGACGTCTTCCAGTCGAGCCCGGCGCCCAGCGACGCCGACCGCGTGATGAGCGGGTCGAACAGCAGGTGGACGACGCGGAACGCCTCGTCCAGGCCCTTGTCGACGTACACCGTGCCGATCAGGGCCTCGAGCGTGTCGGCCAGGATGGACGACTTGTCCCGGCCGCCCGTGCCCTCCTCGCCGCGGCCCAGCCGCAGGTATTTGCCGAGGTCGAGCGTCCTGGCGACGTCCGCGAGCGCCCGCATGTTGACCACGGCGGCGCGCAGCTTGGCGAGCTGGCCCTCCGGCAGGTCCGGGTGGTTGCGGAACAGCGTGTCCGTCACCACGAGACCCAGCACCGAGTCGCCCAGGAACTCCAGGCGCTCGTTCGTCGGCAGTCCGCCGTTCTCATACGCGTATGAGCGGTGCGTCAGCGCCCGCTCGAGGATGCCGGTGCTGAGCCGGACATCCAGAGTCTGGAACAGCTCGTCCCTCGCGACCTCGACGGGCACGGGCTTTACAGACGGCGCGGCCATGAATTCCTCCCAACTCCTAGGTGCAGGCAGGGCCGTGCACGGGAGGCAGGTGGACCGGCCGAAGGCCCGAAGGCGTGGTGGACGCCGGTCCGCCGGGAGCCGATGGCCCCGGCGCCCACCACGGCCGCGGGCGTGCATGTCGGTGCGTACCGTCCAACCGCCACCGCACGTTCCTTTGGAGAACGGTAACCCTTTGAAGCACGGTAACGCCGACCGGCTCGTTTTGACGATCCGGCCGGCGTCCCGACGTTCCCTTACCGCGCGATCAGGCCGACGGCTCGACGACCTGACGGCGGTTGTAGGTGCCGCAGGTCGGGCACGCCACGTGCGGGCGCTTGGGCGAGCGGCACTGCGGGCAGCTCACGAGTGCGACCGCCGCCGCCTTCCACTGGGACCTGCGGGCGCGGGTGTTGCTCCGCGACATCTTCCGCTTGGGGACGGCCACGTCAACCCTCCTGATCGTCTTCCTGTTCCACAACCAAACCCTGCAGCGTCGCCCAGCGGGCGTCGATCGTTTCGTGCCGGTGGTCAGGGCCGGCCTCCGCCAGCCTGATCCCGCACTCCGCACACAGACCGGGGCAGTCCTCACCGCACACCGGGCTGAGCGGCAGTGCGAGCACCACCGCGTCACGGAATACCGGCTCGAGATCGAGCAGTTCGCCGTCGAGGAGCAGATCGTCCTCTGCGGCGTCCTCCGCCGAGTAGAAGTAGAGCTCCTGGAAGTCGACCTCGATCTCCGAGGTCAACGGGTCCAGGCAGCGCGAGCACTCCCCCGTCAGGGGAGTCTGCGCCGTGCCCGTGACGAGCACGCCCTCCATCACCGCCTCGAGCCGGATGTCCAGCTCGACGTCGGCGTCCTTGGGAACGCCGATCATTCCGACCGCGAGGTCCGCCGGTGCCGGGAGGACCGGGCTGAGCGTGCGCATCGATCCCGGTCGGCGCCCCAGGTCGTGGGTGGATATCACCCAGGGGGCTCGGGGATCGAGGCTGTGCAGACTCATCCTGCTCTCGTTAGGCATGGCGAATCACCGCCGTCGTGCAAGGCTGAAAGGCAAGAATACCAGCTCAGGTTCAGCCCCTGAGCCGCTCCACGAGCAACTGGTGGACGAGGTCGGGGACCAGGCCCGACACGTCCCCGCCGTACCGGGCGATCTCCTTGAGCCTGCTGGACGACAGGAAGGAGTACTCGGGGTTGGTGGACATGAACAGCGTCTCGACGCCCGACATCCGGTAGTTGAGCTGGGCCATCTGCAGCTCGTAGTCGAAGTCGCTGACCGCCCGCAGGCCCTTCACGATGGCCGGGATGCCCTGCTGCCTGCAGAAGTCGACCAGCAGGCCGTGGAACTTCTCGACCCGGACGTTGCCGTACTCCTTCGTCACCGCCTGGAGCATCTCGATGCGCTCGTCGACGGTGAACAGGCTGTGCTTCTCGATGTTGATGAGCACGGCCACGACGACCTCGTCATACAGCCGTGACGTCCGGCCGATGATGTCCAGATGTCCGTTGGTCACGGGATCGAACGACCCCGGGCAGACGACACGACGCAAGGCGCACCCCCATAGATTCACGGGTTCCCGGCTGCGCGACCGTACCAAACGGCCGCTTCGCCGTATCGACGGACCCTGTCTTCCGTGAAACCCGCGGGCCACACCAGGTCCTTACCCCTCGACTCCCGCTCGACGGCGACAAGCGCGCCCTCCGCCAGCCAGCCGTTGTCGCGCAGCGCCGCCAGCACCCGGGAGACCGCCTCGTCGGAGACGGCGTAGGGCGGATCGGCGAAGACGAAGTCGTACGGCTCCTCGCACGGCCGGCCCACCACCCGCTCCACCTTGTCGGCCCGCAGGGACGCCCCCGGCAGCCCGAGCGACGTGATGTTCTCCCTGATCGTGCGTGCGGCCCTGGGGTCCGACTCGACCAGCAGCGCGTGGGCCGCCCCCCTGCTCAGCGCCTCAAGTCCGACGGCGCCCGACCCGGCGTACAGGTCGAGGACCCGGATCCCGTCCAGCGGGCCGAGCGCGGAGCCGACGGTGGCGAACAGGCCCTCCCGGGTGCGGTCGCTCGTCGGCCTGGTCGATCTCCCCGGCGGGACGGCCAGCCTGCGTCCCCCCGCCGTCCCTGCGATCACCCGCGTCACGCCTTCATTGTCCCGCCCGCGACGGCCTTCCCGGCACGGCGGGCGAAGGGCCCGGAAGATCGCCAGTGCCGCGACCGACAAGATCTGCCCGGGGCAAAGATTGGCGGGAGGGGCACGAGGTCAAGAGTGGGCAAGCGGCGGCGACGAATGAGTAAGAGCCGTATCGCGGGCTCCGTCACATGCGCATCATGAGTTCTGCGGCCTTCACGGTGACCCAGGGGAAGGCCGGCCGGCGTGGTCGTGAGCCCTTCCGCACGTCGGCGCCCTCGGCACCTGACCCGAGGGCGGGCCCAGCCGGGGGCGGCATTCGGGGGGAGGCCGTCCCAAGGCTGGGCCCTGGGTCGTCAACGGGCGTCGTGTTCACACGGCGCCCGTTTCAATTTCCCGCCCTCGCGCCGGCGGTCACGCTTTTTCGAGGAACTCGGCGCGTTCGTCGGCGACCATGGTGTCGATCTCGGCGCGCAGCGCCGGGTGGGCCGACAGCGTGGAATCGGCGGACAGCAGGGCGGTCGCCTCGGCCCGGGCGCTCTCGATCACGTCCTCGTCACGCAGAAGCTGGAGCAGCTTGAGCGAGGACCTGCGCCCCGACTGGGCGGCGCCGAGCACGTCGCCCTCCCGGCGCTGCTCCAGGTCCACACGGGACAGCTCGAACCCGTCGAGCGTCGCGGCCACCGCGTCGAGCCTGCGGCGCGCCTGGGTGCCCTCCGGGGCCTCGCTCACGAGCAGGCACAGTCCGGGCAGGCCGCCCCGGCCCACCCGGCCGCGCAACTGGTGGAGCTGGGAGACGCCGAAGCGGTCGGCGTCCATGATGACCATCACCGACGAGTTGGGGACGTCGACGCCGACCTCGATGACCGTGGTCGCGACCAGGACGTCGATCTCGCCCCGGGCGAAGGCGCGCATCGCCGCGTCCTTGTCCTCGGGCGCGAGCTTGCCGTGCAGCGCCTGAATCCGCAGGCCGGCCAGCGGCCCCTCCCCGAGCATGCGCGCGACGTCGAGGACCGCCAGGGGCGGCCTGCGCTCGTCGTCGTCCTTCGCCAGGTCGCCCTCGTCGCCCTCCTGGTCGCCGATGCGCGGGCACACCACGTACGCCTGGCGGCCCAGGCCGACCTCCTCACGGACCCGCTGCCAGGCGCGGTCGAGGAAGTGGGGCTTCTCCGCGGCGGGCACCACGTGAGTGGTGATCGGGGCCCTGCCCGAGGGGAGCTGGGACAGCGTGGAGACCTCCAGGTCGCCGAACACGGTCATGGCGACCGTGCGCGGGATCGGCGTCGCCGTCATGACCAGCACGTGGGGACGTCCGCCGCCGCCCTTCTCGCGCAGGGCGTCGCGCTGCTCGACGCCGAACCTGTGCTGCTCGTCCACCACGACCAGCCCGAGGTCGGCGAACTGGACGTGCTCCTGGAGCACGGCGTGGGTGCCGATCACGATGCCGGCCGCGCCGGAGGCCGCGTCGAGCAGCGCGCTGCGCCGCGCGGCGGCCCCCATCGAGCCGGTGAGCAGCGCGACCGCGGTCCCGCCGAACATCCCGCCGGCCGCGAGATCGCCCAGCATGTTCACGATCGACCGGTGGTGCTGCTGGGCGAGGACCTCGGTGGGGGCGAGCAGCACGGCCTGCCCGCCGGAGTCGACCACCTGGAGCATCGCGCGCAGCGCGACCACGGTCTTGCCCGCGCCGACCTCGCCCTGCAGGAGCCGGTGCATGGGGTGTTCACGGGCGAGGTCGGCGGCGATCTCCTCGCCGACCTGCCGCTGCCCCTCGGTGAGCTGGAACGGCAGCCGCTTGTCGAACTCGCGCAGCAGCCCGTCGTCACGCCCGGGGCGGGCCATGGCGAGCCAGGCGGACGCGGCCATGCGCCGCCGCACCAGGACGGCCTGCAGGACGAACGCCTCGTCGAACTTCAGCCGGTCGTGCGACCGGGCGACGTCCGCCTGGCTGCGGGGCCGGTGGACGCGCCGCAGCGCCTCCTCGATCGGCAGCAGCCCCAGCCGCTCCCGTATCTCGGCGGGCACCGGGTCGTCCAGGCTGAGCACGTCGAGCACCGTGCGCACGGCCCGGCGGATCTTCCAGCTCGGCAGCCCCTGGGCGGAGGGGTAGATCGGCACCAGCGCGGAGGCGAACTCCTCGGCCGTCTCCTCCGTCTCGTCGAACGACTCGTACTCGGGATGGGTGAGCGAGACGCGCCTGGTCCTCCCGCCGACGAAGACGCCGACCTTGCCGGAGAACATCGCCTCGGTGCCCGGCGTGAGCCGCTGCTCGGCGACGTAGGCGCCCTTGCCGAAGAAGGCCAGGTGCAGCTTCTCCTTGCCGTCGGTCACCTCGATGTCGAGCCAGGTGCCCTGCCGGTTCTTCATCGGCCTGCGAACGGCGGACGACACCTTGGCCACCACGGTGACGTGCTCGTCGTGCTCCAGTGACGCGATGGGCGTCAGCTCCCCCCGCTGCGCGTACCGCCGCGGATAGTGGCGCAGCAGTTCACCGACCGTGCTGATGCCCAGCGCGCTCTCCAGCGGGGCGGCCGACCTGCCGACCACCTTCTTGAGCGGCTCGTCGAAGCTCGTCACGACACCAATTCCTACCCGTACAGGCCGACAATCCGGCTACTCGACGCCGATCAGAAGGGGATAGCCGCCCTGCCCGCCCTCGTACACGACGATCTCCAGGTCCGGGCGGACGCGCTCCAGGTGGTCGCGTACCGCCCGCAGGAGCGCCTCGGGCGCGCCGGCGCCGGTGACGAGCGTGACCATCTCGCTGCCGCCGGAGACCAGGCGCCGGACGACCCCCACCGCGGTCGCGGCCAGGTCCGCGCCGATCAGCGCGACCTCGCCGTCCACCACCCCGAGCACGTCACCGGGGCGGCAGATCCCGGCGCTGGTCATCGCCTCGCGATCGGCCACCCACACGTGCCCGTGGCGGGTGTGCCCGGCGGCGTCGGTCATCGCCACGATGTCGTCGTCGAAGCGGCGCAGCGGGTCGTGCACGGCCAGCGCGGCCAGGCCCTGCACCGACGCCCGGGTGGGCAGGACGCTGACCGTCACGCCCTCCTCCCTGGCGATCTCCGCGGCGGCCACGGCGACGTCGTACACGGCCGCGTCGTTGGGCAGCACCGCGACCTCGGTCCCGGCCTCGCGGACGGCCCGCAGCAGGGCCGCCGCCGTCGGGGCCGAGCCCGGCTCACGCCGCACGACCACCGCTCCCGCCTCACGGAACAGGGCCGCCAGGCCGTCCCCTGCGGCGACCGCGACGACGCCCCTCGCCGGGCCCGGCTCGTGCGGCCGTCCCCCGAGGTAGGTCACCTTGATCCGATGCGGGCGTCCCGCCCGCAGCCCGGCCTCGATCGCCGCGCCCGCGTCGTCCACGTGGACGTGGACGTTCCACAGACCCTCCCCGCCGACGATCACCAGGCTGTCCCCCAGCGCGTCGAGCTCGCCTCTCAGCCGGTCCACTTCGTGCGCGCCCGCGTCCAGGAGGTACATGACCTCGTAACCGGGGCCGCCCGCGTCCCGCCGCCCGAGCTCCTCCGGCGCGATCCGCCCGGCCGGGGCAGGCACCTCGTGCCGCTCGCTGTACGCCTCGGTCACCACCTCGGCCAGGCTCTCCAGCATGATCACCAGCCCGGCCGCGCCCGCGTCCACCACGCCGTTGCGGGACAGCACGTCGAGCTGACCCGTCGTGCGGCGCAGGGCCCGCCGTGCCTCGTCCGCCGCCCGGCAGGCCACCTCGGTCAGGTCGTCGGGCGCGTCGCGTACGGCTAGCGCCGCGGCCGACAGCACGCTCAGCACCGTGCCCTCCACCGGCCGGACCACCGCCGCCCTGGCCATCTCGGCCGCCCTCGTCAGGCCGTCGCGCAGGTCGGCGCCGCCTCCCTGCGCGCACCGGAGCACCTCGCCCATGCCCCTGACGGCCTGGCTGACGATCACCCCGGAGTTGCCCCGCGCGCCGAGCAGGGCCCCGCGCGTCAGGGCCTCCCACGTGGCGCCCGCGTCCGCGTCGCCGGGCAGCGCGTCCACCGCCTCGGCCGCCGACAGGATCGTGAGGTGCAGGTTCGTGCCGGTGTCCCCGTCGGGCACGGGGAACACGTTGAGCGCGTCGATCTCCGCCCTGGCCCGGCCGAGGGCCGCCGCGCAGTGGCGCGACCAGCGGCGCACCGCGGGGGGATCGAGCACCTTGAGCATCAGGCCGACCTTCCTTCCGCGCTCCAGCCCCTCGATGCGCTACCGTTGGCGGGTACGAGACTATCCCCGTTCGCCGGAGTCCCGTTTGGCATGCACCGGCGAACATCGGATATCCTCGTGTGGCCAGCCGGTTGTCCCGGCATTGCTCGGACGAGCCGCTGCACCGGCGCCGGGCCGATCGACTGATTCAAAGGAGCGATTACCGTGGCTTCCGTCTGCGACGTCTGCGCCAAGAAGCCGATTTTCGGCAACAACATCTCCCACTCGCACCGCCGCACCCGCCGCCGCTGGAACCCCAACATCCAGACCGTGCGCGCGGTGGTCAACGGGACGCCGAAGCGGATGAACGTCTGCACCTCCTGCATCAAGGCGGGCAAGGTCTCGCGCTGACCGTCTGACTCCCTCGAGAGCCCGCCACCGGATCGGTGGCGGGCTCTCGTGCTCCCGTGCTCCCGTGGCCGGCGACGGCGAGGATGCGCACCGGAATATCCCTGGCACGGTGCGGTTGATCACGGTCATGGCCCAGATTCTCGTCACGGGCGCGACCGGCAACGTCGGCCGGGAAGTCGCCGCTCAGCTCATATCCGCCGGTGTCCCGGTGCGCGCGTTCGTCCGCGATGCCCGGACGACCCGCCTGCCGGAAGGCGTGGAGATCGCGACAGGAGACCTGTCCGAGCCGGAAACCCTGGAAAGGGCGCTGAGCGGGATCACGACGGTGTTCCTGGTCTGGCCCTTCCTCACGTCCGAGGGCGCGCCGGCCGTCCTCGCCACGATCGCGGGCTCCGCCCGCCGCCTCGTCTACCTGTCGTCGTCAGGCGTGAACGAGGAGGCCGGGCGGCAGAGCGATCCGATCAACCGGCTCCACGCCGACATGGAGAGCCTCATCGAGGCGTCGGGCCTGGAGTGGACCATCCTGCGTGCCGACACGATCGCCTCCAACGCGCTGGGGTGGGCCGGGCAGATCCGGCAGGACGGTGTCGTACGCGGCCCCGACATCGCCCCCACAGCGGTGGTGCACCAGGCCGACGTCGCGGCCGTGGCGGCACGCGTGCTGACCGGCGACGGGCACGTGGGCGCCACGCACGTGCTGACCGGACCACAGGTGGTGAGCAGGGCCGACCAGGTCCGCTTGATCGGCGAGGCGATCGGCCGTCCGCTGCGCTTCGAGAAGGTTCCCGTGGAGGTGGCTCGGGAGCGGATGCTCGCGGACGGAAGGCCGCCCGCCCTGGTCGAGGCACTGCTGGCGAGCACGCGACGACCCCGCTCCGACCTGATCACCTCGACGGTGGAAGAGATCGTCGGAAGGCCCGCGCGAACATTCCGGGAATGGGCCGCCGACCACGCGGCCGACTTCCGCTGACGACTCAGGCGTCCGCCCGCATCCGCCAGCCGTGGTCCACGGGACCGATGCCCGCGCCCAGCGGGAAGCCGTGCGCGATCGCGCCCGTGACGTACTCCTTGGCCCGCCGTACGGCGCCGGGCACGTCCTCGCCGAGAGCGAGGTACGACGCGATCGCCGAGGCGAGCGTGCAGCCGGTGCCGTGGGTGTGCCGGTTGTCGTGCCGCTCGGCGGTGAAGCGATGCGCGCTCGACCCGTCGGTGAGCAGGTCAACCGGCTCCCCGGGGAGGTGACCGCCCTTGATCAGCGCCCATTTCGGGCCGAGGGTCAGCACGGCCTCGGCGGCGCGGGGCAGGTCGTCCTCGTCCTCGACCTTGACGCCCGTGAGCTGCTCGACCTCCCACAGGTTGGGGGTGACCACGGTCGCGGTCGGCAGGAGCACGCTCTTGACGGTCTCCACGGCCTCCGGCGCGAGCAGGCTGTCGCCGTGTTTGGACACGCCGACCGGGTCCACCACGACGGGCGCGGTCACGCCGGCGAGCACCTCCGCGACGGTCTCCACCAGCACGGACGACGCCAGCATGCCCGTCTTGATCGCCTGGGCTCCGATGTCGCCGAGGACCGAGTCGAGCTGCGCCCGCACCGCCTCCGGGGGCAGTTCCCAGTAGCCCTGCACGCCCAGTGAGTTCTGCGCCGTCACGGCCGCGATGACGCTCATGCCGTGCACACCGAGGGCCAGCATGGTCTTCAGGTCGGCCTGGATGCCGGCGCCGCCGCCGGAGTCCGAGCCCGCGATGGTCAGGACACGTGGTGGGGTGGTCATGCGCCCATCCAACCAAAACGCCCGTCGCTCCCTCGAAAACGCCCCGTCCCCATCCGGCGGCCCCGATGAGGGCGGTCAGTCGCCGCGCCGGGACGGGCCGGGGCCGGTCACCTCGCATCGCCCCTCGGAGAGCACGCAGTCGGCGGGTGCGGCCGACGCGCCGTCCGCGTGGACGGTCAGCGTCAGCGTGCCGCCCTCGTCCAGCGCGGCCTGCGAGCTCAGGGTCAGGGTGTCGCCCTGCTGCCGCCAGTCCGCCCCCTCGACCGCGGTCACCTGCCCGCCGACGGCCAGCCGGATGGTCCATGCGGGCAGGGCCGGTCCCTCGTTGCGTACGGCGATCCGGGCCGCGTATCCGCTCTCGTCCCGGTCTGTCACCGTGAACCGCACCCGCACGGCCGGACCGCCGCCGGCGAGAGCGGATCTCGTCCACGCCGTGTTCGGGCCGGTCGTGTGGTTCGGGCCGGTCGTGTGGTTCGGGCCGGCACCGGCCTCGTCCGTGCCCGCGGTGTCCCCTGTGCCCGCGGTGTCCCCGGTGTTGTCAGTGTCGTCCAGCGCGGTCTCTCCGGGAGTCGCGCCGTCGTCGGACGCGGTGCCCGTGTCGTCCGGGGCGGCCGTGACGGCGGCGGGAGCATCGCCCACCCGTGGAGACGCGTGGGCCGACGCGCGCGGGGCGGGGGTGGACGGGGTGCGCGTACGGGCGGACGCGTGGTCGCGATCCCGGCCCTTCGAGGCCGTCGTGGAAACCGGCGTGGCCTGAGGAGCCGCCGAGTTCTTCCCCGTGTCGTTCTGGCCTGTTCCACCCTGATCGACACCGGTCTTGCCGGAGTCCCCCTGGCCGTTATGGGCCGGGTCGCCGGTCGGATCGCCGGTCGGGTCGCCCGGGGCGGGCGTCTCGCCGAGGGCCTGGCCGGAGCCGGACGCTCCGTACGGCCCGCCCGCGGCGGCGCAGTTCTCCGAGGTCGGGCAGGCCGTCGTCGGCTGCTCCATGCTCAGGGAGGTCCGTCCGGCGATCAGCCGGGCGCCGCCGGCCGTGACGCCCACGGCCAGCAGCACCGACAGTCCCGACACGAGCGCCAGTCGCCGCATCCGTCTCGGCTGCTTCGCGGGGTCGTCCCGGTCCCGGTCCTGCCCGGGAAGGCCGCCGTCCCCGGCGCCCGCGGTCGTCACCAGACGCTCGGACGGTGCCCGCCGCTCCGGCGGCGCCAGGCTCCCGGAACTCAGCCTCCCTGACCCCAGGCTCCCGGAACTCAGGCTCTCGGACTCAAGCCTCTCGGGCGACAGGGCGGCGAACATCCGGGTCGTCGCCTCCGACGGCGGCACGGGCCACGGCACGGCTCCACCGGTTGTCACACCACCAGCGGTCGTCTCCGAAGGCGGCGCCGGCCAGGGCGCGTCCCCGCCGCTCGGCCGCGGCCCGAAACGGCCGAGCCCGGGAGGGGTCTGCGGGGTGTCATCCGGTGCCGCCGGAGGGCGGAAGGCCAGGTGGTCCGGGCCGGCGCCCCTCTCCGAAGGGTCGTCCTGAGCCGGGGAGGGCTGCCCCTCCCGTTCCTTGCGTCCTGCCGTGTGACGGCCCATGACGGTCCTTCCTGTTGCCGACCGCCATACTTAATAACAGATCTAATACGCCTATGTCACAAATTTCACATCAAGCACGGAAGTGATCCCATCCCCCTTTGATCCAGGTCTGCCCGTCCACCCGCACTCCGCGACCCTCCGTGACCGCCCCTATACGCGTCCACTCGGGCGGCAGCCGTACCTCCGGAGGGAACGTCGCGGCCAGAGCGTGGTCGTCACCGCCGGTCAGCACCCACTCCAAGGGGTCCGTGCCGAGTTCGCGCGCCGCCGCGGACAGCGCCTCCGGCACGGGCAGAGCGGCGGCGTCCAGTTCGACGGCCACGCCGCTCGCGTCGGCGACGTGACCGAGGTCCTGCAGCAGGCCGTCGCTGACGTCGAGCATCGCCGTCGCGCCGAGCAGTGCGGCCCGCGGACCACAGGGGTAGGGCGGCCGGGGACGGCGGTGCGCCTCCAGCAGGGTCACGAGATCCGGGGAACCGCCGGTCACGCCCGCCCCGAGCAGGGCCAGGCCAGCCGCCGCGCAGCCGAGGCGGCCCGCCACCGCGACCACGTCGCCCGGACGCGCGCCCGACCGGGTCACCGGGGACCGGCCGCCGAGGTCGCCCAGCGCGGTCACGCCGAGCACGACGGTCTCCGAGCGGGCGATGTCGCCCCCTGCCACGGTCGCCCCCACCAGGTCGCACTCGTCGCGGAAGCCGTCGGTCAGGGCGTCCAGCCAGTCGGCGCCGATGTCCGCGGGCAGCCCCAGGCCGACCACGAGGGCGGTGGGATCGGCCCCCATGGCAACGATGTCGGAAAGATTCTGCGCCGCCGCCTTGCGGCCGATGTCGTAGCCACTCGACCAGTCGCGGCGGAAGTGCCTACCCTCGATCAGCAGGTCCGTGCTCACGACAACCCGCCCGTCGGGAGCCTTCAGGACCGCGGCGTCGTCGCCGGGGCCCAGAAGTACGGCCGCGGTCCGCGGAAGGCGTCCCGATATCCGCTGAATTACTCCGAATTCGCCGAGATCTCCGACTGTGATAGCACACCCCTAGTGCATTCGAGGTACGGTTACGCTCCGGCACTGATCTCTACCCGGAGGACGTCATGGTGCAGGCCTACATCCTTATCCAGACCGAGGTCGGCAGGGCCGCCAACGTGGCCGAGGAGATCTCCTCCATCCCCGGGGTGACACAGGCCGAGGATGTCACCGGCCCCTACGACGTGATCGTCCGCGCCCAGGCCAACAACGTGGACGAGCTCGGCAAGCTCGTGGTGGCCCAGATCCAGGCCGTGCACGGCATCACCCGTACACTGACGTGTCCGATCGTCCACATCTGAGCGGAACACTAGCCGGGGAGACGATGCGAGAGGCGAAGGGGCCCGTACGCGCCGCGCTGGCAGGCACGGCCCTGGCGGCGCTCGCCCTGCTCACCGGCTGCTCGTCCACCGTCCATGTGGAGCCGCCCACGCCCACCGGCGAGGCGGCGGCGGCCTGCCGCAAGCTCGACGCGGCGCTGCCGAAGACGCTCGACGGGCTCGACCGGGCCGACTCCGAGCCTCCCTCGCCGTACGTCGCCGTCTGGGGTGACGGCCAGATCGCCCTGCGCTGCGGCGTGCCCCGGCCGGCCGCGATGGAGCCGACGGCGGAGGTCGCCGACATCAACGGCGTCGGCTGGTTCCAGGACCCGCGCCGGCCGACGCTGTTCACGTCCACCAACCGGGTCGCGTACGTCGAGGTGACGATCGGGCAGGAGCACCAAGCCGGGGCCGTGCTGGTCGACCTGGCCGAGCCGATCAAGTCGAGCGTCCCTGAGTAGCTACCGCAGACCCGCGCGCCGGCGCAGCGCGAGCTGGATCAGCCGCTCGACCAGGCCGGTGTACGGCAGGCCGGTGGCGGCCCACAGCTGCGGCGCGACCGACAGCGACGTGAAGCCCGGCATGGTGTTGATCTCGTTGACGATCAGTTCGCCGGACGGCGTGTAGAAGAAGTCGACCCGCGACAGGCCCTCGCAGCCGAGCGCCTCGAACGCGCGCACGGCCATGGCCCGCAGCGTCTCCGCCACCTCGGCCGGAATGTCGGCCGGCGCCTGGAGCGCCATCTGGTCGGGGTAGTACTTGGCCTCGAAGTCGAAGAACTCGCGGTCGCCCCGCACGAGCACCTCGCCGGGGACGCTCGCCTCGGGAGCGGCGTCGCCGAGCGACTCCAGCACCGCGCACTCGATCTCCCGGCCGACGATGGCGGCCTCGACCAGCACCTTCGGGTCGTGCTCGCGGGCGACCTCGATCGCCGCCTCCAGCGACTCGGCGTCGTGCGCCTTGGAGATGCCCTGCGACGACCCGGCCCTGGACGGCTTGACGAACACCGGCCAGCCCAGTTCCTCGATCTCCTTGAGCACCCGGCCGCGGTCGAGCCGCCAGTCGCGGTCGCGTACGACCACGAACGGGCCGACCGGCAGCCCGGCGGCGCGCAGCACGAGCTTCATGTACGCCTTGTCCATGCCGACCGCGCTGGCCAGCACGCCGGAGCCCACGTAGCGGACACCGGCCATCTCCAGCAGGCCCTGGATCGTCCCGTCCTCGCCGAACGGCCCGTGCAGCATGGGGAACACGACGTCCACCCGGCCGAGCTCGCGCGGGATCTCCCCGGATTCGAGGGCCACGAGGGCGCCGGAGTCCCCCGGGAGCGCGAGCGCCGTGCCGGAGTCGTCAACGACGGGCAGGCGGCCGGATTCGATCGCGTAGGACTGGTTGCCCGACGCCAGCACCCAGCGCCCGTCCTGGGCGATGCCGATGGGGATGACCTCGTACTTCGACCGGTCGATGGCCTCCAGCACACTGCCTGCGCCCATCAGGGAGACGGCGTGCTCGGAGTTGCGGCCGCCGAAGACGACTGCCACGCGCACGCGTGACGGGGACTCGCGATCCTCATTCATGATGCCCGAATCTACCGTGTTCGAGACGCAAAACGGCTTGTCAGCCGCGCGCGTCGCGGAGGTCCGTTATCCCCGATCAGACCCTGGTCAGACGCCGTAGCGCTCCGGCTTGGGAGTACGCGACATCAGCAGCACGGCGGCCTCACCGGGGGTCATGCCGTCGTGGACGACGCCGACGACCACCTCGGTGATGGGCATCTCCACGTCGTGCTTCCTGGCCAGTTCGAGCACCGACTCGCACGACTTCACCCCCTCGGCCGTCTGCTTCGTGGCGGCGACGACCTCGGCCATCGTCATGCCGCGGCCCAGGTTCTCGCCGAAGGTGCGGTTGCGCGACAGCGGCGAGGTGCAGGTGGCCACGAGGTCGCCCATCCCGGCGAGGCCGGCGAAGGTGTGCTGGTCCGCCCCGAGCACCGCGCCCAGCCGGGCGATCTCGGCCAGTCCCCGCGTCATGAGCGTCGCCCGTACGTTGTCGCCCAGGCCCATGCCGACGGCGACTCCGACGGCCAGCGCGATGACGTTCTTGACCGCGCCGCCGAGTTCGACGCCCACCACGTCCGGATTCGTGTAGGTCCGGAACCACGGCAGATGGCACGCCTCCTGGAGCCGGGCGGCCACCTCCTCGTCGGAGCAGGCGACGACGGCCGCGGCGGGCTGGCGCTGGGCCAGTTCGGGGACCAGGTTGGGCCCGGAGACCACGGCCACCCGGCGCTCCGGCACCTCGGCCACCTCGCAGATGACCTCGCTCATCCGCTTGCAGGTGCCGAGCTCGACGCCCTTCATCAGGCTGACCAGCACGGCCCCCGGCGGAATGTGGGGCTTCCAGACCTGGAGGTTGGCGCGCAGCGTCTGGGACGGCACCGCGAGGACCACGAAGTCCGCGCCGTCCATGGCCTCGGCGGGGTCCGTCGTGGCGCGGATGGTGTCGGGCAGCCGCGTCCCCGGCAGATACTCGGGGTTCTCCCGGGTCTCGTTGATCGCGTCGACGATCTCCGCCCGCCTGCCCCACAGGGTCGTGGGGGTGCCGGCCTCGGCGAGGATCATCGCGAACGTGGTGCCCCACGAGCCCGTTCCGAAAACAGCCGCCCTGCTCACTGGCCGCACCACTCCTCTTACTCCGCGCGCTCCTCCCTTACCGTACGCTCCGCTCAGCCGTTGGCCGCGTTCTTGGGGTCATAAGGGACCTCCGGCGCCTTCTCGTCCCGAATCTCGGCGAGCAGGTCGGTGATGGCGGCCGTGATGTCCGCTGTCGCGTCGCGCAGGACCGAGCCGCGCATGGGCTGTCCGGCGTACTTGGACAGGTCGACCGGCGGCCCGGCCAGCACGTCGAAGGACTTGCGGGGCAGCAGCCGGGGCTTCTTCGCCCCGTACGGCAGCAGTTCCTGGGCGCCCCAGTGAGCGATCGGGACGACCGGCACGCCGGTCGCGAGGGCCAGCCGGGCGACGCCGGTCTTGCCGACCATGGGCCACAGGTCGGGATCGCGGGTGATCGTGCCCTCGGGATAGAACAGGATGCAGGCGCCCTTCCGCAGCCGCTCCTCGGCGATCTTGAGCGACCTGGTGGCCTCGGTGCTGTTCCGCTCGACCGGGATGGCCTGGAGCTGGGCGATGGCGTGACCGAGCCCGCGGATCCGGAAGAGACCCGCCTTGGCCAGGATCGTCGGCCACCGCCCGTTGTTGTACAGGTAGTGCGAGAGCAGCACCGGGTCGGACCACGACAGGTGGTTGGCCGCGATGATCAGACCGCCGCTGCGGGGGATGTGCTCCCCGCCGCGCCACCTCCGCTTCACGAACAGCCGGGAGAGCGGCTTGACGACGACGACCGCGAGCGTCTCCCAGAAGCGCGGCGGCCGGCCGACACGCCGGCTCACCGTGGCGGAGGCGGGCGCCGCAGGTGTGGCCGGGGGTGTGGCCGCAGGTGTGGTCGGGTCGGACGAGGGCTCGCTGGGGTGGCTCACAGGGTCTCCAAATCACCGGGATCCAGCACAAGTCTCCCGGTTGGCCAAGGGCGATGTCGAGGCGGGATGCTACAGGCATGCACCTCGCGCGATGGTCAATAGTGGTCCCGGTGAAGACCCTGATCCGGGCCAAGACGCGGCTCGCGGCGGCGGCCGGGCCGCACCGGGCCGACCTGGCGGTCGCGGTGGCCTCCGACACCGTGGCGGCGGCGCTGCGGTGCCCGCTGGTGGCCCGCGTGGTGGTCGTGACGGCCGACCCGCTGCCCGCGCGGCGGCTGGCCGCGCTCGGGGCCCACGTGGTGGACGATCCCGACCGAGGGCTGAACACCGCCCTCCGGACCGGGGCGGAGGAGGCCGTACGGCTCGCGCCCGACGACGCCGTCGGCGCCCTGCAGGCCGACCTGCCCGCCCTTCGGCCGGCGGAGCTGGAGACGGTGCTCGCGGCGGCGCAGGAGTTCGACCAGGCGTTCGTCCCCGACGCCGCCGAGGTGGGGACGACCTTCTACGGTGTGCGGCCGGGCGTGTCCTTCCGGCCGGGGTTCGGCGGCGAGTCGCGGATCAGGCACCTGTCCCGGGGGGCCAAGGAACTGACCCCGCCGGGGATCGCGTCCGTACGCACGGACGTGGACACCGTGGAGGACCTGCGCGACGCCCTGGTCCTGGGCGTCGGCCCCGCTACCGCCGAGGTCGCGGCCCTGATCCTCGGCGGCACGGCCCCCCGGCCGTAGCGGACGGCTGCCGACCGTCCCACCCGATCACGGCGGGCGAACGTGAGCGGCGGAGGCGGCGCGGTCGAGATCTGGCTAGCCGGACACGCGGAAGGCGACCACGCCGAGCCCCCGCTCCGGCGTGGTCGCCCGTGATGTCGCGTCAGTGGGCCGCCTCCGCGTTCTCGCGGGCCTGCTTGGGCAGGAGGAAGGACACGGCGAAGGTGAGCAGGAGCATTCCGGCGACCACCCAGAGCGTGATCTTCATGGCCTGGTCGAAGCTCCCGGCGGTGGGCACGTCGCCGAGCAGGTCGAAGAAGACCGTGCCGAGCAGGGCCACGCCGAACGCGTTGCCCAGCTGCTGCACCGCCGTCAGCGTGCCGGACGCCGAGCCCGTCTCGTGCTCCTCCACGCCGGCGAGCACGATGTCGAAGAACGGCGACATCAGCAGGCCCATGCCGATTCCGCTGACGACCAGCGCGGGGGTGAGCTGCCAGGGGCTGACGTGCATACCCGCCATGTTCAGCGTGAGCAGGACGCCGAGCACGCCCAGCGTCATGACCAGGGTGCCGCCCTGGAGCAGCCTGCGCCCGAACTTCTGCAGCCCCTGCGCGAGACCGAATCCGAGGATCATGCCACCCGACCAGGGGACCATCGCGAGCCCCGCCTTGAGCGGCGAGT
Source organism: Microbispora sp. NBRC 16548 (assembly GCF_030268985.1). NCBI lineage: Bacteria > Bacillati > Actinomycetota > Actinomycetes > Streptosporangiales > Streptosporangiaceae > Microbispora > Microbispora sp. NBRC 16548. Next base: position 208,216 of record NZ_BSSF01000007.1, on the reverse strand, counting down.
AGCCGAGGCCCAGCTGGCAGTAGAGGTTGAAGGCCAGCATGAACCCGGCCATGCCGGAGAAGAACACCATGCCGGTGAACAGGCCGCCGGTGAACGCGCGCTTGCGGAACAGGCTCGGCACGATCAGCGGGTCGCCGCCCGCGCGGCTGCGGCGGGACTGGAACCAGGCGAAGACGGCGAACACGAGCACCGAGGCGGCGAGCATGACGAACGCCCACGCGGGCCAGTCGTGCTCGCGGCCCTGCACCAGCGGGTAGATCACCAGGAAGGCGCCCACGGACGCGAGCGCGACCCCGGCCAGGTCGAGCCGCGGCGGCCGCGGCGACCTCGACTCGGGCAGGAAGCGCAGCCCGGCGACAAGCGCGGCCAGGCCGAGCGGCAGGTTGATGAAGAAGATCATCCGCCAGCTCGTGCCCCAGAAGTCGGCCGTGACGAGCCAGCCGGCGAGGATCGGGCCGCCCACGGCCGACAGGCCCATGACCGGCCCGAACATGCCGAACGCCTTGCCCATCTCCGCGGGCGGGAACATTTCCTTGATCATGCCGAGGCCCTGGGGCAGCATGACCGAGCCGAACAGGCCCTGGATCACCCGGGCGCCTATCAGCATCTCGGGCGACTGGGCGACGGCGCACACCAGGGAACCCACGGTGAACCCGGCGGCGCCGATCAGGAACATGCGCCTGCGGCCGAAGATGTCCCCGAGCCGGCCGCCGGTGATCAGACCCACGGCCATCGAGAGCGTGTAGGCGGCGCCCAGCCATTGGATGACGGCCTCGGAGCCGCCGAGGTCGGCGCGCATCTCGGGCGCCGCGATGTTGGTGACCATCGCGTCGAGAAGGTCCATGACCTCCCCGGCGAGGATCACGAAGAGAGCGGCCCAGCGCCAGCGGTACGGCGCTCCGGTCGCCGATGCCGGCGGCGCCGCCGCCGTGATGGATTCGGACATCGCCCCTCCTTCGAACTGAACAGTGTTCATAGTAAAGTGAGCGCTGTTCTACCACCGATCAGTGTTCAGCGCCAAGTTCGATGTTCACCACGATATATCTCGTTTACTCGACGTACAAGATATATCTCGTTTCAAGAGCGGTGTTCGTGAAGACGGAGCGGTGTTCACTAGCATGGGCGGAACAGCGGGAGGTCCTTCATGACGCAGCCGGACATGCCCACACCGCCGTGGGAGCGTCCGCCCAAGCGACGTACGCCGGCCAGGGTTCCCCTCACCCGTGAGCGCATCGTCGACGCCGCCTACACGGTCCTCGACCGTGAGGGCTACGACCGGCTGAGCATGCGGCAGGTCGCCGCCGAGCTCGGCGTCGCCGTCTCGGCGCTGTACGTGCACGTACGCGACAAGGACGAGCTGCTGCAGCTCATGTACAACCGCACGTTCGAGGGCTACGAGGTGCCGGAGCCCGACCCCGAGCGCTGGCGGGAGCAGGTCATGGACTTCGCCCGTCAGGCGCGTGAGCGGCTGCTGAGCCATCGCGATATGGCGAAGATCACGATGGGTCATGTTCCGTTCACACCGGAGCTGCTCCCCTACGTCGAACGGCTGCTGGCCGTCCTCGGCGCCGCCGGACTGCCGCGACGGGTCCTGGCCATCTCCGGCGACATGCTGTCCACGTACATCAACGGGTTCGCGCTGGAGGAGGGCCTCTGGCAGCAGCGCTACCGCGAGACCCACACCTCGTGGCACAAGCTGCGCGACGAGGTCAACGACTACTTCGCCTCGCTGCCGCCCGACCGCTTCCCGAACCTGGTGGCGCTCGCCGACATCATGATGGACGAGTCGAACGACTACCGGTTCGATCTCGGCGTGGAGATCATCCTGCGCGGCCTCGCCTCCTACATCGGCGAGCCGGACCCCGATGAGGAGGGCAAGGAGAGCGAGGAGGGCTAGGAAACCTCGCGGATCCACGGTGCGAGCAGGACCGGCAGGTGGGCGAGCGTGTAGGCCCCGCAGGCGGCCCAGAACGCGACGCGCACCCCGGCGAGCTGCCCCAGCGTGCCCGCCAGCAGGCCGCCGAGCGGCATCGGGCCCCACATCAGGAACCGCATGGTGGCGCTCAGGCGGCCGAGCAGGTGCGGCGGGCAGATCGACTGGCGGTAGGCCCCCTGCGCCACGCTGAACACGGTTGTCGCCACCCCACTGGCCGCCAGGGCCACCGGGAGGATCAGCAGGCGGGGGCCCGCCGCCGTCAGCGCGAGCGGGGCGGTGCACACCGTGGCCGCCCACGCCGCGGCGTACATGGCCCGGCCCGTTCCCAGGCGGGCGGCGACCCGCGGGGCGAGCCAGGCGCCGGCCACCCCGCCCACCGCACCGGCCGACAGCAGCATGCCGTACGTGCCGGGGCTCGTGCCGACCTCGCGGACGAGGTAGAGCGGCACCGTGGCCGACCACAGGCCGAACGACAGCATCATCAGCGCCCCCACGGCGGCGACCCGGCGCAGGACGGGCTGCCCGGCGACGAACAGGAGCCCTTCGGCGATCTCCGGCCACAGCCGGCCCCCGCCCCTGACATCCCTTCCGCCGGGCTTCTCGTCCGCGCGTACGCCGAGGAGCAGCAGCGCGGACCCGGCGTAGCTGAGGGCGTCCGCGACCACCGCGATCGGGGCGGTGAGCGCCTGGACCAGCCAGCCGCCGATCCCCGGGCCGGCGAGCCGGGCGAGCGACTGGTTCGCCGCGAGCGTGCCGTGCCCGCGGGTGAGGTCCTCCCGGCCGACGATGGAGGGGAGGTAACTCTGGTGGGCGACGTCGAAGAAGACCGTGCACAGCCCGTTCACCAGGGCCACGGCGTACAGCTGGGGCAGGCCGAGCACGCCGGGCACGGCCGCGGCCGGGATGGACAGCAGCGCCAGCGCGCGGACCACGTCGGCGGCGACCAGCACGGGACGGCGCCGCATTCGGTCCACCCAGGCTCCGGCGGGCAGGCCGACCAGCAGGAACGCCACCATCTCGGCCGCGGTGAGCAGCCCCACCTGGAAGGGGCTCGCGTGAAGGGTGAGCGCCGCCGTGAGCGGCAGGGCGACCAGGGAGACCTCGCTGCCGAACTTGCTGATCGCGTCGGCCCCGGCGTATCGCCGGAAGTCACGGACGCGCCACAGGCTTCTCGGTGCCGCCTCGGTCATGGCGGGACATGCTGGCAGCCGGAAGATCTACGGTCAAAGGATTTTCCGCAGGCGGCGGTAGGCTGGCGGCGTGCAGGCGACGGTGCAGATCTTCGACCCCGCGACCCGCTCGGGCTGGGTCTTCCTCGACGACGGCACCCGGATCCCGTTCGACGGCGAGGCGTTCGACGCCGGGCCGCTGCGGCACCTGCGCCCCGGGCAGCGAGTCGCCCTCGTCATGGCGGACGGCCACGTCACCTACGTGACGCTCTCCACGTTCCCGACGCCCTGAGTTTCCCCGTCGATGTTTCCCCGTCGATCACCAGGCCCGCGCCGTCGACGCTCGTCGCGTGCGGGCGAAGCCGGGGTATTACTCGCTACATCGGTGTAGCAATTTATTGGACAACTGAACCCCACGGGTAGCATGTGACGGTGACGACAGCCCAGCAGTCCTCGCAGCAAGGGAAGCGTCCACTCCGGGCCGACTCGGAGCGGACGGTACGGACGATCCTCGAGGCGGCCGAGCGCGTGTTCGCCGCCAACCCGGCGGCGACCATGGAGCAGGTCGCCCAGGCGGCCGGGGTCGCCAGAACGACCGTCCATCGCCGTTTCGCCACCCGCGAGGCGCTCGTGGAGGAGCTCACCGGCTGGGCCGCCCGCCGGTTCGCCGAGGCCGTCGAGTCGGCCCACACGGACAGCACCCCGCCGCTCGTCGCGCTCTACCAGGTCACCGCCAACGTCCTGCGCGTGAAGACGAACTGGTGGTTCGCCATGAGCCGTACGGCCGACGGCGCCCACCCCGAGGCCGCCCGCGTGCACGCCGAGGTCCGCGACGACTGCGAGCGGCTGTTCCGCCGGGCCCGCGAGGCGGGCGTGCTGCGTCCCGACGCCGACCTCGACTGGACCCGCCGCGTCTACTACGCCCTCATCCACGAGGCCGCCGCCGAGGGGGCGTCCGGGGGCGGGGACGCCGAGGCCCTCGCGACCCGGGTCGTGGACACCCTGCTGCGCGGATTCGGGTCCCCCGCCGCGCCTGTCATCGCCTGACCGGCCCTCTGACCAGGGCGGGTTTGACCCGATCACCCGGCCGGGGTTCTACTGGAGAGGCTCTTACGCGTCGTCGCACGACTGTGAGGAGGTGGTCGGGATGACTTCCGGCAGTAGTCCGCAACCATCCCATCCCGTCACCTTCCCCGGCAGGGCGCGGAGCTCCGGCGTCGTCGAGGCGGTCACCGCCCGCTGTCACGCCAGGTGACGGGTTCTCATCCGTGCCGCACGCCCGGCACGAGACAGGAGGTCCGTCATGACGATCACGATTTCCGTTCCGTTCACGCTGCCGCAGATCCTGCGCCGGACGGCCCGTGTCCTGTTCCCCGTCCTGATGCCTCTCGCCCTCGCGCTGGTGGGTTCCGCCGAGGCGGGGGTCGGCCTGCAGGCGGGGCTCGAAATCGGGCTGCTGGTCCTCCGGCACCTGCTGGGTATCTGAGGGTTCGGGGCGGGATCTACGCCCTTACCCGGCTGGCCCGGGACTCCAGGTAGCGCTGCTCGGCCATGCTGGCGGTGGACTTCGCGGCCCGCCGGTAGTGCTCGTACGCCCCGGCCGTGTCGCCGGTCTTCTCCAGCAGATGCGCGCGCACGGACAGCAACCGGTGATGCCCGGCCAGCCGCTCGTCACCGTCCAAGGTGGACAGCAGCGCCAGCCCGGCCCGCGGGCCATCGATCTCGGCGAGCGCGATCGCCCGGTTGAGGGTGACCATCGGGTTGGGCGCGATGCGCTCCAGGATCAGATAGAGGGCGTGCACCTGCGGCCAGTCGGTCTCCTCGGCCGTGGCCGCGTCGGCGTGCGTGGCGGCGATGGCCGCCTGCAGTTGGTAAGGCCCCAGCGCCGGGCCGGCCAGCGACGCCTTGACCAGCTCGACGCCCTCGTCGATCAGCCCGCGGTCCCACGTCGTGCGGTCCTGCTCGTCCAGCGGCACCAGGTCGCCGGCCGGGGTCGTACGGGCCTCCCGGCGGGCGTGGGTCAGCAGCATCAGCGCGAGCAGCCCGGTCACCTCGCCGTCCTCGGGCAGCTGGGCGTGCACCATCCGGGTCAGCCGGATCGCCTCGTGCGCGAGGTCGGCGCGGTGCAGCTCGCTGCCCGAGGAGGCGGTGTAGCCCTCGTTGAAGATCAGGTAGAGCACGTGCAGGACGACCCGGAGCCGCTCCTGGAGCTCCGCGCCGTCCGGCAGGCCGAAGGAGCTGCCGGCGGCCTTGATGCGCTGCTTGGCCCGGCTGATCCTGGCCGCCATCGTGGCCTCCGGCACCAGGAACGCGCGGGCGATCTCGGCGGTGGTCAGGCCGCCGACCGCCCGCAGCGTCAGGGCGACCTGGGAGGCCGCGGTCAGCGTGGGATGGCAGCACAGGAACAACAGGACGAGGGTGTCGTCGGTGCCCGGCACGTCCTCCGGCACGACCTCGACGGCGGCCGTCGCCGACTCCCGCTCGCGGCGGGCGTGGTCGCTGCGCAGCTGGTCGATGAGCCGCCGGGACGCGACGGTCAACAGCCAGCCGCGCGGGTTGTCCGGCACCCCCTCTGCCGGCCACTGGACGGCGGCGGCGAGGACGGCCTCCTGCACGGCGTCCTCACACCCTTCGAACTGGCCGTGCCGGCGTACCAACGCGCCGAGGACCTGCGGCGTGAGCTCACGCAGCAGGTCCTCGACGACCGGTGCTGTCATGCCTCCAATTGTCCGTCAGCGAACATGACCTGCCGCACCTCGATCCCGAGACCCTCGATCGCGGCGTCCGGGATCTGCGCCGCCAACTCGATCGCCCGCTCCTTGTTCTCGCAGTCGATCAGATAGAAGCCGCCCACATACTCCTTGGACTCCAGGAAGGGGCCGTCGGTGACGACCGGCTGGCCGTTGCGCACGGACACCACCGCCGCCTGTGACGGGTCGACCAGCGCCTGCGTGGTGATCAGCTCTCCGGACTGCTTCAGCGCCTCGATGAACCTGCCGTGGCCCTCGCCGATCGCCGCCTGCTCCTCGTCGGTCAGCGCGTCCAGCACGGCCGGGTTGATGTGCATGCTGATCAGGAACTTCATCTCGTTCTCCTCCTGTTTCGCGAGCCCCGTCGGGCCCTTTCACCGGTTGGTCGGAGCCGCCGCCGTCGTCTTGACACGTACCCGTGTCAAAAAACTCCCGGCCGCTCCGACCAAGCGGCGAGACGTCGAGAGAGCAGGGAGTTTTCACTTATGCGAGTCAACCGGGCGTGGCTGGGACTGGTCGTCCTGGCGTTGCCGGCACTGCTCGTCGCGATCGACGCGACGGCGTTGCTCCTCGCGCTGCCACAGCTGAGCGCCGACCTGGGAGCCACCAACGTCGAGCAGCTGTGGATCAGCGACGGCTACGGATTCATGGTGGCCGGCCTCGTCATCACGATGGGCACGCTCGGCGACCGGATCGGCCGACGGCGGCTCCTGCTGATCGGCGGAGCGGCGTTCCTGGTGCTGTCGGTCGTGGCCGCCTTCGCGGTCAGCCCGCTGATGCTGATCGTCGCGCGTGCCCTGCTGGGCGTCGCCGGGGCGACCCTGGCGCCGTCCACACTCGCCCTGATCACCACCATGTTCCGCGACGGACGGCAGCGGGGCAAGGCCATCGCGGTCTGGGCGACCTGCCAGTTCACCGGCGGCGCGCTCGGACCCGTGCTCGCCGGATTCCTGCTCCAGCACTTCTGGTGGGGTTCGGTGTTCCTGGTCGCCGTGCCGGCGATGGCGTTGCTGCTGCTCGCCGGGCCGGTCCTGCTGCCGGAGTTCCGCAGCGACCAGGCCGGCCGGCTCGACCCGGCCAGCGTCGGACTGTCGCTCGTGGCGGTGCTCCTGATGGTCTACGGGATCAAGCAACTGACCGTCGAGAGCGTGTCGGCCGCCCCTGCGGTGGCCCTCGTCGCCGGCGCGGCCGTCGGATTCCTGTTCGTACGCCGGCAGCTGCGGCTGGATGCGCCGCTGCTGGACCTGCGGCTGCTGTGCAACCGCCCCTTCACCGCCGTGCTCGTCTCGCTGGTATTCGCCGACGTCGCCATGGCCGGCACGGGCCTGATGGTGACCCAGTATCTGCAGGGCGTGCTGGGCTTCTCGCCGGTCGCGTCGGCGTTGCTGTTCGCGCCTATGGGCCTGGGCACGGCGGTCGGCACCATGGCCGCGCCGGCGCTGGCCAGGCGGATGGAACAGACGACCGCCATCGCCGGGGGGCTGGCGGGGTCGGCGGTGGGCAGCCTGCTGCTGGTCGGCGTCGGCGTGGGCGGTGCGGGCGCCCTGCCGCTGGTGATGATCGGCATCGCCACGCTGGCGCTGGGCACGGGCCCGCTGTTCGCGCTGGGCACCGGGCTGGTCGTCGGGTCCGTGCCGCCGGAGCGCGCCGGCTCGGCGGCGTCGATGTCGGAGACCGGCAACTACCTCGGCGGTTCGCTCGGCTTCGCGCTGCTCGGTGCGGTGGCGGCGGTGGTCTACCGCGGCCGGATGAACGGCACGTCCGACTCGCTGGCCGACGCGGTCGCCGCCGGCCGGCACCTTCCCGCCGCCCAGGGCGCGCAACTGCTGCACGCCGCGCGGGAGGCGTTCACGGCCGGCCTGCACGTCACCGGCGTCGTCGCCGCGGTCGTCTTCGCCGGGCTGGCCGTGCTGGTCCTGGCGATGCGCCCGGCGACCCGGACCGCTCCGGCCGCACTGCCTCACCACGGGGCCCACAACGAGGCCGGCTACGAGGCGGCTCCCTCATAGCGCCCTTCCGGCGGCACCCGCAGCGCGATCATGGCGACGTCGTCCTCCCCCGTCACGGGCATCCCCGTGAGCAGTTCGTCGCAGAACCGGCCCAGGGGTTCGCGCGCGAGCGGCTCCGCACACCGCCGCAACCGTTCGAGCCCCTCACCGAGGTCCTCTCCCCGCCGCTCGACGAGGCCGTCGGTGTAGAGCAGCAGGGTGCTGTGCGGCGGCAACGGCTGCGCGGCGCTGATCCACGGCTGGTCGTGGTAGAGGCCGAGAAGGGGGTTGCCCGCGTCCTGGAGGAAGCGGCCCTCCCCCTCCCCGGTCACCAGCAACGGCGGCGGGTGCCCGGCCACCGAGTACGTCAGCCGCCACACGCCCTCGTCGTCCCTCTCCAGACGGGTCAGGACGCAGGTGGCCGTGCTCTCGCCGTTCAGGGTCTCCAGGGCTCTGGTGAGCCGCCGCAGGACGTCGCCGGGGGACTCGTCGCGGTCGACGGCGAGCGCCCGCAGCATGTTGCGCACCTGGCTCATGCACACGGCGGCGGCCAGGTCGTGCCCGGCCACGTCGCCGATGACCAGCTTGACGGCGCCGCAGGACAGCCGGAACGCGTCGTACCAGTCTCCGCCGATCTCGGCGGCGGTCGGGCTCGCCTGATAGCGCGCGGCGAGCTCCAGGCCGGGGACGTGGGGCGGCTCGGCCAGCAGGCTGTGCTGCAGGGCCAGCGCCACCCTCTGCGTGCGGCGGAACCGCAGAGCCTTGCTGACCGCGTCGTGCGCGTGGTCGAGCATCTCCCGCATCAGTTGGACGTCGTCACACGGGATCGGAGGGCGATCCCCGCAGGCACCGGTCGCGACCACGGCCGCCACCTCGCCCTCGACGACGATCGGCAGGAGGGCCAGGCTGTGCGACCCGATCTCGGCCATCCACGTCCTGACGGCCTCCGGGCAGGAGAACGAAGGACGGCCGGGAGGGTAGGAGAGCTCGACAGGGCGGCGCCGCCGTACCGCGCGCACCAGCGCGCTGTCGACGGTGTGATACTCCTTGCGCCGCGTCGGCAGTCTCGGCAGTCCCTCGCGTACGGCGGAGGCGACGCGCTCGGTGACTATGGGCGCGTGCGGGAGGCCGCCGCTCGCCTCGGGCAGCAGGTAGACGTGGCACGAGTCGGCGAGCTCCGGCACGATCACACCGGCGAGCGCCTGGCACATCTCCTCCAGGTTGGTGATGTCGGTCGCCGCGGCGGCGGCGAGGTCCAGCAGCCGGCGGCGGCGGTCCTCCTGCCATTCCTGCTCGACGTCGGTGGAGGCTCCCACCCACTCCATCACCGCGCCGTTCTCGTACACGGGCACGGCCCGGAACCGGATGTGCCGGTATGTGCCGGCGAGGGTGCGGACACGGTAGATCTGCTCGTAGAGCGAGATCGCCTCTCCCGTGGCCTTGTCAAACGAGTCCCTGGCGGGCACGCGGTCGTCCGGGTGCAGGGCGCCCAGCCAGCCGAAGCCGAGACTCTCCTCCATCGTCTGTCCCGTCAGCCGCTGCCAGCCCTGGCTCACCTCCCTGGACTCGCCGTGCGGGCCGGTCACCCACACCATGTGCGCGTCCGCCCAGACCATGCTCTGGTAGCGGCGCTGGAGGCGGAGCCACTCCTTCTCCATCACGTGGAGCCGCCGTGTGGCGGAGACCTGCTCCGTGACCTCCTGGACCGCCGCCAGGAGTCCGCTCTCGCCGCCCTGCAGGGGAATCCTGGAAAGGCTTATCCGGAAGAGCCGCTCGCGTGGGCCGCCACTCCGGCCCGCGGTCACGCGGACCTCGTCGAGGCGCGCCGTCTCCCCCGTCTCGCGAACCTCGTCGAGCACGGCGAGGGTGTCCTGCCCGAGGACGTCGCGGAGCCCCTCCCGCACCGGCGCCCCGATGGGCAGGTCCCCGAACATCGCCCTGACGGCGTCGTTCGCGTACGCCAGCCGGTGGTCCGGCCCGCGGGTCACCAGGACTCCGGCCGGCGCCTGGTCGAACACGTCCAGCGCCACCCGACTGGACTCACGTTTTTGGCCGACGTGCACTGCATCTACCCCCGGTTGAACCCGTACGCACGCGGTCGGTGGGTCCCCCGCATACGCGCCCCGCGACTCGCTTACCTGAAGATTACACACGTTTGCGCAGGTCAAGAAGGTGGGTCACGACTCTGTGCCGCTGCGGGTCGAGGCCCCGTGCCGCTGCGGCACCGGCCGGGAAACGACGAACGGCGCCCGGGGGCTCCGAGCGCCGTCCACTGGTGCGGGGTGGGGCCGGCTACTTCTTCTTGGCAGCCTTGCCACCCGCGTTGACCTGCTCCTTGAAGTCCGCGCCGGGGCGGAACCTGGGTGCCCAGCTCTCCTCCACCTTGATCGGATCCCCGGTGGAAGGGTTGCGGGCCGTACGGGCCGGCTTGTGCACCATCTCGAAGGCGCCGAAGCCGGTGATCGAGACCTTGTCCCCGCTCGCGACAGCACCCTGGATGGCGTCGAGAACGGCGTTGACGGCTTCGGTCGCCGTCTTCTTGTCGCCGACACGATCCGTGATCGCGTCGACGAGTTCTTTCTTGTTCATTTCGGTTTCCTCCCCCTTACGCGCTTGAAATTAGGGGACGAGGTCGCGGGACTTCAATCACCGGGGGGCATGTTTCGCCTGCTCGGCGTGTCGAATGTGCCGTCCAGATAGGCGATGAAGGCGTCCAGCCGGGCGGCCGCATGGGCTATGTCCCGCTTTGCCACGTCACAGATAGCAAGCAGCCGTCGCGCCAGGCGGGCCTGCTCCTCCTGTGGTAAGGCTAACGCTCTGACGCGGCGATGCGCATCACGCAGTCGCCGCGCCAGCAACTCATCTCCGGTCTGAGGATCGTTCAGACGGTCGTCGGCAGCCATGGCTGCCGTCCATTCTCGTACTCCTCGATGGTGTCCGCGTGACGCAGGGTCAGCCCGATGTCGTCGAGGCCCTCCAGCAGCCGCCAGCGGGTGTAGTCGTCGATCTCGAACGAGGCCACGAGGTCGCCGCAGCGCACCTGGCGTTCCACCAGGTCGACGGTGATCTCCGTCTTCGGGTCGGCCTCGGCCGCGTCCTGCAGGCGCTCGACCACGTCCTCGGGCAGGACGACCGGCAGCAGGCCCATCTTCGTGGAGTTGTTGCGGAAGATGTCGCCGAACCGCGAGGCGATCACGACGCGGAAGCCGTACTGCTGCAGGGCCCAGACGGCGTGCTCACGCGAGGAGCCGGTGCCGAAGTCGGGCCCGGACACCAGGATCGACGCGCCCTCGTACGCCGGGTCGTTCAGCACGAAGGACGGGTCCTCGCGCCAGGCGGCGAACAGGCCCTTCTCGAACCCCGTACGGCTGACCTGCTTCAGCCAGACCGCCGGGATGATCTGGTCGGTGTCCACGTTGCTGCGGCGCAGCGGTACGGCCCGGCCGGTGTGAGTGGTGAAGGCATCCATGATGATCTCTTCCTGGGACTGAGGCGGGCGGACTAGAGGTCGGCGGGGGCGGTCAGCCGGCCGGTCACCGCGGTCGCGGCCGCAACCTGCGGCGAAACCAGGTGGGTGCGCCCGCCCTTGCCCTGGCGGCCCTCGAAGTTGCGGTTGGAGGTCGAGGCGCTGCGCTCGCCCGGCTTCAGCGTGTCGGGGTTCATGCCCAGGCACATCGAGCAGCCGGCCTCGCGCCACTCGGCCCCGGCCGCCTTGAAGACCTCGTGCAGGCCCTCCTCCTCGGCCGCCTTCTTGACCCCCATGGAGCCCGGGACGATCAGCGTACGGGTGACGACCCTGCGCCCGCGCAGGATCTCGGCGGCGGCGCGCAGGTCCTCGATGCGGCCGTTGGTGCAGGAGCCGACGAAGACGGTGTCCACCTGGATGTCGCGCAGCGGCGTGCCCGCGGCCAGGCCCATGTACTCCAGGGCCCGCTCGGCGGCCGACCGCTCGACCGGGTCGGCGAACTGCTCGGGCGACGGCACGGCGGCGCCGAGCGGCGCGCCCTGGCCCGGGTTGGTGCCCCACGTGACGAACGGCGTCAGGGCCGAGGCGTCGATCTCCACGACCTTGTCGAACTCGGCGTCGTCGTCGGTGCGCAGCGTCTTCCAGTACTCGACGGCCCGGTCCCAGGCCTCGCCGGTGGGCGCGTGGGGACGGCCGCGCAGGTACTCGAACGTGGTCTCGTCGGGGGCGATCATGCCCGCCCGCGCGCCGGCCTCGATCGACATGTTGCAGACGGTCATGCGGCCCTCCATGGAGAGCTTGCGCACGGCCTCGCCCCGGTATTCGACGATGTAGCCCTGGCCGCCGCCGGTGCCGATCTTCGCGATGATCGCGAGGATCAGGTCCTTGGCGGTCACCCCGACCGGCAGCTCGCCCTTGACCTCGATGGCCATCGTCTTGGGCCGGTAGGCGGGCAGCGTCTGGGTGGCCAGTACGTGCTCGACCTCGGAGGTCCCGATGCCGAACGCGATGGCGCCGAACGCCCCGTGGGTCGAGGTGTGCGAGTCGCCGCAGACGATCGTCATGCCGGGCTGGGTGAGGCCGAACTGCGGGCCGATGATGTGCACCACGCCCTGACCGGCGTCGCCCATCGGGTGCAGGCGGATGCCGAACTCCGCGGCGTTCTTGCGCAGCGTCTCCACCTGCGTGCGGGACACCGGGTCGGAGATCGGCCCGAGCACGGTCGGGACGTTGTGGTCCTCGGTGGCGATCGTGAGGTCGGGACGGCGCACGGTGCGGCCGGCCATGCGCAGGCCGTCGAACGCCTGCGGGCTGGTCACCTCGTGGATGAGGTGCAGGTCGATGTAGAGCAGGTCGGGCTCGCCTTCGGCACGGCGTACGACGTGCTGCTCCCAGACTTTCTCAGCCAGTGTGCGACCCATGGTTGTGACGCCTCCTCGCGTTCAGACCCCCGCGGTCGTGTCTCTCATGATGAGACGGAAATATCGGGATATGGACACTGTATCTGCTGATTCCCAACATTGCGTTTGCATCTCGTATGGCGAGACGGCAGTATCGGGGTATGGACAACTCTAGCGGGGTCGGAGTACTCGACAAGGCGGTTCTCGTACTCAACGCCCTGGAGGCGGGCCCCGCTTCCCTGGCACAGCTCGTCCAGGCCACCGGCCTGGCCAGGCCGACGGCTCACCGGCTGGCCGTCGCGCTGGAGCACCACCGCATCGTCTCCCGCGACACGCAGGGCCGGTTCATCCTCGGACCCCGCCTGTCGGAACTGTCCACCGCCGCGGGCGAGGACCGGCTGCTCGCCGTCGCCGGACCGGTGCTCACCCAGCTTCGCGACCTCACCGGGGAGAGCGCTCAACTCTACCGGCGCCAGGGCGACGAGCGGGTCTGCGTGGCCGCCGCCGAGCGCGCCAGCGGACTGCGCGACACCGTGCCGGTCGGCTCCGCGCTGCCCATGACCGCGGGGTCCGCCGCGCAGATCCTGCTCGCCTGGGAGGAGCCCGACCGGCTGCACCGCGGCCTGCGGGGCGCCAAGTTCACCGCCGCCACGCTCGCGAGCGTACGCAGGAGGGGCTGGGCGCACAGCGTCGGCGAGCGCGAGCAGGGCGTGGCGAGCGTCTCCGCGCCCATCCGCGGCGCCGGCGGCAAGGTGATCGCCGCGGTCTCCGTGTCCGGTCCCATAGAGCGGCTGACCCGTACGCCCGGCCGGATGCACGCCGCCCCCGTCGTCGCCGCCGCCGAGCGGATAACCGAAGCCATGCGCCGCGCGAACTGATTGGAGAGCGGTGTCCCGATAGCCCTAGGCTGGCGGGGTGACAGACCGCATCGAGGCAGCCGCCGCTGAACTGCGTCCCCTGCTCCAAGAATTCATCCTCTGGGCGCCGGACAACGCACCCGGCAGCGACCCCGACCTCGTGGGCCCCGTCGCCCTGTGGCATCGCCTGATCGCCCGCAACGACGTCGGGCTGTGGAAGCGCGGCGACCTGCGCACGGTCCTGCTGGAGCGCATGCCCCAGGTTGTCGAGGACCCCGACGCCGCCGCGGACGGCATGATCCCCGCCGTCCGGGCCTACCTGACGTTCCTGTCGTCCACCGGGCGGCTCTCGCCCGGCTCGGCGTCCCTGGAGACCCTGCTCGCGGAGCTGGACGAGGTCGAGGACGACTTCGTGGACGCGATGGAGGACACCATCGCCGAGCGCGACTGGGACGAGGAGGAGGACGAGCTCGACGAGGACGAGACCGACGAGGGCCTCGGCGACTTCGAGCCGTTCGCCGACGAGATCGGCGCCCTGCCCACGATCCGGCTGCGTCCCGACACCGAGCTGGCCGAGGCCGCCCGCCGGGTGACGCTCATCGCGCAGGCCCGCGACCTGGCGCTGTGGGTCGGCACCGGGCGCAAGGTGGGCGAGGAGACACTGCTCACCGAATCCGAGGTGGACGAGGCGGTGCGCACGCTCGGCCTGCCCGACGCGCGCAACATCTGGAACCTGTGGAACCTCGCGATCGACCTGGAGTTCCTCGCCCCCGACGGCGACGACACGGTCAGCGTGGACTCCGACACCGCCGCCTGGCCCTTCGAGGACGACGACGACGTCCTGGACGTCTGGATGCTCGGCCTCCACTCGCTCGACTACGGCGACCCGGAACTGGACGACGACGATCTCACGCTGGCCCTGTCCGGCCTGACCCGCGCGCTGCTGATCCGCGTGCTGCTGGCCGGCGGCACGCGGCCGGTGTCCTCGCTGCGCGAGGAGCTGGCCGAGGCCGCGGCGGAGTACGACGACCTGGGCGCCGACGCCTGGGCCGCGGCCGGCGACCCGCTCGCCTCCGTGCTCGCCTGGCTGACCGGCTACGGCATGGTCACCGTCGAGGGCGACGCGGTGACCCTGACGCCGCTCGGCACGGAGGGCCTCGTCCACCTGCTGGACGACGAGGACATCGAGATCGACGCCCGGCCCGCGATCGACGCCATGACCGCGCTCGACCTGCTGTCGTTCAGCGCCGACATGTCCGAGGAGGAGGCCGACGAGGAGTTCGCCGCCTGGCTCGCCCTGCGCGACCCGGCGCGGGCCGCCTCCGAGCTGCTCGAAGCCGCCGCCGAGGAGGAGGCGGACGCCCTCGTGCGGGTCCAGGCCGCCAGCCTGGTGGGCTCCCTGGGCGAGGCCGCCATCCCCGCCTGGCTGGAGGCGCTGAAGGAGCCCTCGCTGCGGCCGTACGCCGCGACGCACCTGACCCAGATGGACGTCGAGGACGCCCCGGAGCCGACCCAGGCGGACACCCACTGGCTGATTCTCGACATGTGGACGATCTCCGCCGGGCTCGGCCGGCCGGAGTTCGTGTCCAGCCTGCACGACATCGGCCCGGCGCAGACGCTCATCGGGCTGCTCGACGTGATCTGGAAGGTCCACCACCCCCACATCGAGGAGCTGCTGGACCTCATCGGCGAGACCCACCCGGACAAGCAGGTGGTCAAGGCCGCCAAGCGGGCGCTGTTCAAGGCGCGGTCGGGACGCTAGCGGCTCATCGAGGCCGGGACGGCGGCGTCCGCCCCGGCCTCGCCCGCCACTGCGGTCACGACAGGATGACCGAATCGGGCGTGCGGACTTAGTCTGGTCGCGTGACGCCGATCTCACTCATGGTGAGCCCTGTGGCGTGGTGGCAGCCGGCCGTGGACCTCGCCATCGCGCTCGTGTTGTCGGCGGCCATCGGGCTGGAGCGGGAGATCCGGCAGAAGAGCGCCGGGCTCCGCACCCACACGCTGGTGGGGTTCGGCGCCGCGTTGTTCATGCTCGTGTCCAAGTACGGATTCTCCGACGTCCTCGGCGACTCCGTGGCGCTCGATCCGTCGCGGGTGGCGGCCCAGATCGTCTCCGGCATCGGTTTCATCGGCGGCGGGCTGATCTTCGTACGCCGCGACGCGGTCAAGGGGCTGACCACCGCCGCCGCCGTGTGGCTCACCGCCGGAGTCGGCATGGCCGCGGGAGCGGGCCTGTGGCAGCTGGCCGTCCTGGCCACGGTGGGGAACTTCGTCGTGATGCTGGGGCTCACCCCGCTGGCCGCCCGGCTCCCCCACTCCAAGCACGCCCAGTCGCGGCTGCGCCTGTCGTACACGGACGGCCGGGGCGTGCTGCGCCAGGCCCTGGCCGAGTGCACGGCCCGCCGTTTCGTGGTCGACGAGCTGTCGCTGGAGCAGCCCGGCCGGGGCCAGGACACCGGCACGGTCATGGTCACCCTGCTGATCCACGGCCCGGGCTCGATCGGGGACCTCACGAGCAGGCTGGCCGAGATAGAGGGCGTGCTCATCGTCTCCTGCGACGACGCCAACGCCCAGCACCTCTAGAGGATTCGCAAGCAGCTTCAGGCGGCCGGCGCGGCGAGCGCCTCGGCCCGGGCCCGGCTGACGGCTGTGCAACCCTGATGAGAACTGCCAGCCGAACAAGTGCCGGCCCACCTCTCAGGAGGCCACACACCCTCATGACGAGCCACAAACACCCGCGCTCGGGTCAGCGCGCGTTCTTGCGCCGCATCCTGGACGAGGGCGCGGAGTCGCTCGGCGTCGCTGTTTTCGGCCGGTTTGACCGCACCGTCGGATCGGCCGCCCCAGCGGGTGGCGGCCGATTCCGGCTCCGCGCCACCGCGGAACACCACTGGGCCCATGGCGAGGCGTGGACAGGTAACCCGGACGCAGCCGCGATCCTGGAGCGCCTCTTCGGCCGAGCACTTGATCTACCCGCCCAGCGAACGCGTGTTCGGGCCTCGCGGAGCCGGTCATGTTGATCACCCGCCTGACCGTGCCGCCACCCCATCCGAACCGGTGGCCGTTCACCATCCCCGCCGTCCACCGCCTCACGAACGGGCTCGACATCACCGCCCCCGTGACGTTCCTCGTCGGCGAGAACGGCTCGGGGAAGTCCACGCTCGTCGAGGCCGTCGCCGACGTCTGCGGTATCAACGCCGAAGGTGGCAAGGCCGGCACCCGGTACGCCTCAACCGGGGAGGCGACGCCGCTCGGCCAGGCCCTGCGTGCCGAGTTCACCCCCGCGGGGCTGCGCCTCATACGTGGCCCCCGCACGAAGCGGCGGGCGTTCTTCTTCCGTGCTGAGACGCTGTTCAACCTCGGGCAGAACGTGTCCGGCCTACACGGGTTCTGGGAGGAGGACCTGACCGAGCAGTCGCACGGCGAGGGCTTCTTCACCGTGCTGGACCGCATGGTCGCCGGGCCCGGCCTGTATCTGATGGATGAGCCGGAAGCTGCGCTGTCGTTCACCTCGTGTCTGCGCCTCGTCGCTCTGATGGACCGCGTGGCCCACGAGGGCGGGCAGATCATCTGTGCCACGCACTCGCCGATCTTGGCCAGTCTCCCGGGCGCGCAGATCCTCGAACTGGACGACGACGGGATCCACTGTGTCGTGTGGAAGGAACTCCACCTGGTGGACCACTGGCGGCGGTTCCTGGAGACGCCTGACGCCTATCTGCGGCACGTGCTCGACCGCGACGCGACGCGGCGCCGGGAGTTGCCGTAGAGCCCGGGCCGGAGTCGCGCCCGCGCAGCGGGCCATGAGCAGGGCGCGGCGTCCACGTAACGGCGAAAACCCCCGGCACGGGGAAGTGCCGAGGGTTCTCGATGATGTAGCCCCGACCGGATTCGAACCGGCGCTACCGCCTTGAGAGGGCGGCGTCCTAGGCCACTAGACGACGGAGCCGAGTGCAGTGAAGTAGTCCCGAGCGGATTCGAACCGCCGTTACCGCCTTGAGAGGGCGGCGTCCTAGGCCACTAGACGACGGGACCTTGCACTGCGCTGTTTCCAGCAGAATCCCTTGGGGGGGATCCAGCTGGGGTACCAGGACTCGAACCTAGACTAACGGAGCCAGAATCCGTCGGGCTGCCAATTACCCCATACCCCATCTGCTTGCGGGGGCCTCGCGGCTCCCGCTTGCGACTCCGAAAGAATAGCCCAGCTTGCGACCCACTACCAAAACGATTGCGGCGCGCCTCGCGATCTCTTGATCCGATCCCCCGCGCGAAGGGTCCGATCCTCCCGTACGGAGGGCGTCGATCCTCCCGTACGGAGGGCGTCGGTCCTCCTGCGCGCAGGGTCGGGTCCTCCTGTGCGAGGCTGGGACAAACGCCCGCACCACGTGAGGAGCCGCCAGCCATGACCTCGGCCGCGAACCCCTTCCTCAGCCCGAGCACCCTGCCCTACGGGCTGCCCCCCTTCCAGGAGATCAGGGAGGAGCACTACGCGCCGGCGTTCGAGCAGGGCATGGCCGAGCAGATCGCGGAGGTCGAGGCGATCGCCGAGAACCCGGAGCCTGCGACCTTCGAGAACACCATCGAGGCGCTGGAGAGGTCCGGCGCACTGCTCGAACGGGTCTCCGCGGTGTTCTTCAACCAGGCGTCCTCCGACACGACGCCCGGCGTCCAGGAGATCCAGAAGGACGTCACGCCGAAGCTCGCCAAGCACGCCGACGCGATCCACCTCAACGCCAAGCTCTTCGCGCGCATCCAGGCGGTCGAGGCGGCCGACGAGGAGCAGCGGTGGCTGCTGAAGCGCTACCTCACCGACTTCACCCGTGCGGGCGCCACGCTGGGCCCGCAGGACCAGGCCCGGCTCAGGGAGATCAACGAGCGGCTGTCGGCCCTGGGGACGGCGTTCCAGCAGAACCTGCTCGCCGACACCAACGAGCGGGCGGTCGTGGTCGAGGACGTGGCCGAACTCGACGGGCTGTCTCAGGACGCGATCCAGGGGCTCGCCGACCAGGCCAGGGAGCGCGGGCTGGACGGCAAGTATCTGATCACGCTGGTCCTGCCCACCGGGCAGCCCACCCTGGCCGAGCTGACCAACCGGTCCCTGCGTGAGCGGATCCACCGGGCCTCGGTCGGGCGGGGCGCGGGGAACGCCGAACTGATCAAGGAGATCGCGGTCCTGCGCCGGGAGCGCGCACGGCTGCTGGGCTACGAGAACCACGCGGAGTACGTCCTGGCCGACCAGACGGCGGGCACGACCCGGGCGGTCACCGAGATGCTCGACCGGCTCGTGCCGCCCGCCGTCGCCAACGCGCGCAAGGAGCAGGCGGACCTGGAGGAGATCGCCGGCCACCCGATCCAGCCGTGGGACTGGGCGTTCTACTCCGAGAAGGTGCGCAAGGCCCGCTACGACATCGACAGCCGGCGCATGCGGCCGTACTTCGAGCTGAACACGGTGCTGGAGAAGGGCGTCTTCAACGCGGCGTCACGCCTGTACGGCGTCACCTTCCACGAGCGCTCCGACCTGCACGGCTACCACCCCGAAGTGCGGGTCTTCGAGGTGCGCGACGAGGACGGCTCCCCGCTGGGCCTGTTCCTCGGCGACTTCCACGCCAGGGCCTCCAAGCGGGGCGGGGCGTGGATGAACAGCCTGGTGAAGCAGTCGGGCCTGGAGGACACCAGGCCGGTGGTGGTCAACAACCTCAACATCGTCAAGGCCGAGCCGACCCTGATGACGTTCGACGAGGTCAACACCATGTTCCACGAGTTCGGGCACGCGCTGCACGGGTTGTTCTCCGACGTGCGCCACCCCCGCTTCTCCGGCACGGCCGTGCCGCGCGACTTCGTCGAGTACCCCTCCCAGGTGAACGAGATGTGGGCGACCCATCCGGAGATCCTGGCCGAGTACGCCAGGCACCACGAGACGGGCGAGCCGATGCCGCAGGACCTCGTCGACCGGATGCTGGAGACGCAGAAGTTCAACCAGGGCTTCGCCACGCTGGAGTATCTGGCCGCCACCCTGCTCGACTGGGCCTGGCACACGGTCTACGACGGCGAGGAGGGCGTGGAGGAGTTCGAGAGGCGGGCGCTGCGGGAGGCCGGGGTGGACCTGCCGGCCGTCCCGCCGCGGTACCGCAGCATGTACTTCGCCCACATCTGGGCGAGCGGCTACAGCGCCGGCTACTACTCCTACATCTGGAGCGAGGTCCTCGACGCCGACACCGTCGAGTGGTTCAACGAGAACGGCGGGCTGCGCCGGGAGAACGGCGACACCTTCCGCCGGGCCCTGCTGTCCCGGGGCGGCAGCGTCGACTCGATGACGGCGTTCCGCGACTTCCGCGGCCGCGACCCGGAGATCACTCCCCTGCTGGACCGCCGCGGGCTGCTGTGACGGTCACGACCCGGTGAGCGCGGAGATGGCCTGCCTGAGCCAGTCCTTCTCCGCGGCGGTCACGGCCCGGGCGACGAGCATCATGCCGCGGCGGAAGGGATCGGGCGTCTCCTCGGCCCTGAGAGGCCTTCCGCCGCGGTAGAAGAAGCTCGCCGGCGTCTCCAGGAAGGCCAGCCGCCGGCGCAGCACCGTCGCCTGGTCCTCGGCGTCGGGCAGCCGGGACAGGAACGCCAGCAACGTGAAGAACCTCGCCTGGTCGCTGATCTCGACGTCCGACGGCTCACGCAGCCGCCTGAGCAGCTCCTCCCGGCCCCGCGCGGTGATCGAGAGCACCTGGCGCCGGGCGGCTCCGGAGCCCTCCTCCTCGTGCCGTTCCAGGAGGCCGGCGGCCTCCATCCGGGCGATCGCCGGGTAGAGCGCGCCGTCGCTGACCGGCCGGACGTGCCCGCTCAGCCCGGCGATCCGCTGCTTGAGCTCGTATCCGTGCATGGACTCCTCGTCCAGGAAACCGAGGATCGTCAGCGCCAGGTCACCGCTTGCCACGGCGGCATCGTATCGTTATACCTCTAATCGATATAGCTCGATTCGAGGTGAACGCATGGGTCTGATCAGGCTCGCCCTGCCTGTCTACGTCGAACTCCTGACGGCCGTCGCGGCCGTCGGCCTGATCGACACGCTGTGGGTGTCCGGCCTCGGCAGCGAAGCCGTCGCCGCGGTCACGGTCGCCACCACGACCGAGAACCTGGCCCTCGGCGTGATCCTCTGTGTCGGGACGGGCACGACGGTCCTGATCGGACGGCGCGACGGTCGTGCCCCGCTGGCCCCGGTCATTCGTACGGCCTGGCTGCTGCTGGGCGTTTTCGCCGTGGCCGTGGCGGTGCCCGGCGTGCTGCTGCGCGAGCCGGTCGCCCGCCTGTTCACCGACGATCCCGTCACGGTGGGGCTGACCGCGGGCTACTACGCGGTGGCGTTCGCGGGGATCCCCGTCTTCTTCGCCCAGAACCTCGTCGACGGGATCTTCAAGGGCCTCGGCGACACTCGGACGCCGATGCGGGCGGCCCTGCTGTGCAACGTCCTGGTGATCGGCCTGGACCCGCTGCTGATCTACGGGCTCGGCCTGGGCGTCCGGGGAGCCGCGCTGGCCACGGTGGCGGCCCGCCTGGCCACGCTGACCGTGTCCGCCCTCCTGCTCGCCCGGCGGCTGCCCGCGGGGAGGGGGGCGGAGAAGGTCTCGGCGAACCGCGCGGACGCGGCGGCGATCCTGCGCACCGGGCTGCCCATGTCCGGCGACTTCCTCGCGCGCGCCCTGGTGGGCATGGCGCTCGCCGGCATCGTCGGCCGGCACGGCGTGGCCGCGCTCGCCGGCTACGGCATCGGCCTGAAGATCATGATGGCCGGTGTGATGTCCTTCTACGCCCTCCGCCAGGCGGCGATGATCCGCACCTCGCGCGCCGGCGAGGCGGACGGCCCGTCTTCACGGCGCGATCACGCCGTTCCCGTGTTGCGGTACGGACTGGCCGCGGGGCTGGCCGCCTCGCTCGTGCTGAACGCGCTCGCTCCGGCGGCCGTGGGCCCGTTCACCGCCGACCCCGCGGTGGCCGCGCAGGCCGTGTGGTTCCTGCGCTGCATGCCGCTCTACCTCGTGCCCTTCGGCGGCCTGATCGCCGTCGGGGGCGTCCTGCAGGCCGGCGGGCGGGGCGCCGGCCTGCTCGCGGCGACGCTGGCGGGCTTCGCCGTCCAGTTGCCGCTGGCCTTCCTGCTCGGCTCCCGGATGGGACCCACAGGGGTCTGGCTGGCCATGGCCGCCGGCGCCGCGCTGTCGCTCGGCCTGCTCAGGCCAGCCTGGCGAGGGCCGCGCGCACCCGGTCGAGCGAGCGCTCGCGGCCGAGCACCTCGATCGACTCGAACAGCGGCAGGCCCACGGTCCGGCCGGTGATCGCCACGCGGACGGGCGCCTGCGCCTTGCCGAGCTTGAGCCCGTGGGCGAGGCCGACCTCCTCCAGGGCGGTCTTGAGCGAGTCGGGGTCCCAGCTGACCGTCTCCAGCCGCTCGGCGTATCCGGCCAGGATCTCGGCCGCCCCCGCCTTCATCGCCTTGTCCCAGGACGCCTGGTCGAAGACGGGCTCGTCGAGGAACAGGAAGTCGACGTTGGCGGTGACCTCGGACAGCACGGCGACCCGGGTCTGCACCAGGTCGGCCACACGGTCGAACACCGAGCGGTCCCAGGACGGGTCGAGCCACGGCTCGCAGCGGGCGACGAACACCTCGCGGGGCAGCGCCCGGATGTACTCGCCGTTGAAGGCCCGCAGCTTCTTCTCGTCGAAGAACGCCGGCGCCTGGTTCACGTCCTCCAACCGGAACAGCGGCATCATCTCCGACCACGGCATGATCTCGCGGTCGTCTCCGGGCCCCCAGCCGAGCAGCATGAGGTAGTTGACCATCGCCTCGGCGAGGTAGCCCTCGTCGCGGTAGGACTCCAGGGCGACCTTGTCGCGGCGCTTGGACAGCTTCTGCCGCTTCTCGTTGACGATCACCGGCACGTGCGCCCAGACCGGCGGCTCCGCGCCGAGCGCCCTCCACAGAAGCTGCTGCTTGGGCGTGTTCGACAGGTGCTCCTCGGCCCGTACGACATGGCTGATCCGCATCTCCATGTCGTCCACGACGTTGGCGAGGATGAACAGCGGCGAGCCGTCCCCGCGGACGATGACGAAGTCCTCCATCGCCGAGTTGGGGAACTCCACCCGCCCGCGGACCTTGTCGTCCACGACCGTCACGCCCTCGTCGGGCGTACGGAACCGCACGGCGCCCTCGGTCAGGCCGCGGTCGCGGCAGTGGCCGTCGTAGCCCTGGTGCTCCGAGCCGGTCCTGGCCTTCACGTCGTCGCGCGTGCAGGTGCAGTGATAGGCCTTGCCGTCCTTGAGCAGCTTGGTCGCGGCGTCGCGGTGCTGCTGCTCGTAGGCGGACTGGAAGTAGGGCCCCTCGAAGTGCGGCGAGTCGCCGTTGATGCCGATCCAGGCGAGGGCCGAGATGATGCCCTCGGTCCACTCGGGCCGGTTGCGTGCCGCGTCCGTGTCCTCGATGCGGAGCACGAATGTGCCGCCGGACTGCTCGGCGATCGCCCAGTTGAACAGCGCCGAGCGGGCGCCGCCGACGTGGAACATGCCGGTGGGCGAAGGGGCGAAGCGCACCCTAGTCACGTGAGATCACCCGGTTAGTGAGAGTTCCGATTCCTTCGATGGAGACGCCGACCTCGTCGCCCACGGACATCGGGCCCACCCCGGCGGGCGTGCCGGTCAGGATGACGTCGCCGGGCAGCAGGGTCATGACCGCGCTCACGTACGCGATGAGCGCGGGGATGTCGTGCAGCAGGAGGGAGGTGCGGGCGCTCTGCCTGACCTCGCCGTTGAGCGTGGTGGTGATCGCCAGGTCGGCCGGGTCGAGGTCGGTCTCGATCCAGGGGCCCAGCGGGCAGAACGTGTCGAAGCCCTTGGCTCTGGCCCACTGGCCGTCCTTGGCCTGCAGGTCGCGTGCGGTCACGTCGTTGGCGCAGGTGTATCCGAAGATCACCTCACCCGCGCGCTCGGCGGGGACGTCGCGGCACAGCCGGCCGATCACCACGGCCAGCTCACCCTCGTAGTCGACCCGCTCCGACAGCTTCCCCGGGTACGCGATCGCCTCCGACGGCCCGATCACGGTCGTGCTGGGCTTGAGGAACACGACCGGCTCCGCCGGGGGCTCGCCGCCCATCTCCCTGGCGTGGTCGGCGTAGTTCTTGCCGATAGCGATGATCTTGCTGGGCAGCATGGGGGCGATCAGGCGGACCTCGGCCACCGGGAACCGCTCGCCGGTGAACTCCACCCCGTGGAAGGGGTGGCCGCCGACGCGGGCGATGACCTGCCCGCCCTCTTCCACCACGCCGAAGGCGACCTGGTCGCCCATCGAGAACCTCGCGATACGCACGTCACGAGCCTAGTGCCGCCCCGTGGCCGGGCGTACGTAAGGTGGTCTGGTATCAGCTGGGTTGTCGAGCGCTACGGGAGTCGATGTGCCTTCGGTCGTGAAGATCAACGTGCTGACGGTGCCCGAGGAGATGCGGCGCGAACTGGAGAAGCGGTTCGCCGGCCGGGCCGGGATGGTGGAGGCGGCCGACGGGTTCGAGTGGTTCGAGCTGTTGCGGCCGGTGGAGGGCAGCGACCGCTACCTCGTCTACACGCGCTGGCGCAGCGAGGAGGACTTCCGGCGCTGGCAGGAGAGCCGGGCGTTCCAGGCGGGACACGCGCAGGCCGCCGCACAGGCCGCCTCACAGGCCCACGGACACGGGCAGGGCCAGGGACACGGACACGGGCAGGGCGGGCCGGCCGCGACCGACTCCGAGCTGTGGACCTTCGAGGTCGTGGAGAGCACCGGGCCCAAGCAGGACGGCTGAGCCGGGCCCGTCGACCTCTGAACGCCTCCGGTCACGCGCGACCGGAGGCGTTCAGGCGTCCGAGGGGGCCGTTCAGGCGTCGAGCGGGTTGGCGGCGATCCGGGCGCCGATGCCCCCGGTGACGGAGCAGGCCGCCGCGCAGCCCGGCTTGCGCCGCGCCTGCTCCTCGACGGCGGCCAGGAACTCGCCCGGGCGTACCCGGCGCCCCACAGATACGACCTGATCGAGTGGTTGAGCAGCGCGGGCGGGCGGAAGCGGGTGGCGACGGCGAGCGCGGCCGGGGCCGGTGCGGTCGGCGCGGCGGCGTTCACCGCGACTGACAAGCCGGATGGTTGTTGGTGAGCAGTTGTGCACTTGTAACCAGAGTGACTTGACCAGATCACCAGAAATCGGACAGCATGAGCGGCTCCCAATTCGATCTCGGAAGGAACCGGGCGTGTTCCGCCGCCTCTCAGCCCTCTCCCTGATGGCCGTTCTCCCGCTGACCGCGCTCACCGTGGCCTCTCCCGCCCAGGCGCGGGCCCCGCACCGCACACCGGAGTGCCAGGGGGACTGGCTGCCCGCCACTCCCACCTCCGGTGACGTCATGAGCGGCAAGCTGTCCTTCCTCGGCATGCCCGCGGTCACGGTCGGCAAGGACGTCAACTGGCGCTTGGACCCGTACAAGAACAGGTCCTGGCAGATGGTGTTCCAGTCGCTGCGGTGGATGGGCCGGCTCGTGGCCGACTACGAGGCGACCGGCGAGGAGGACTACCTCGGCCGGGCCGTGGAGATCGCCAAGGACTGGGTCGAGGACAACCCGTACGGCGGGCGCACGACCAGCCCGTACGCCTGGGCCGAGCACCCGATCGCGCTGCGCGCCCCGGCCCTGGTGTGCCTGAGCAGGTACGTGAAGGCCGACTGGCTGAAGAACAGCCTGGCCCTGCACGCGAAGCTGCTGTCGAACCCCAAGAACTACGAGCTCGGCCACAACCACGGGCTCGACCAGGACATCGGCCTGCTGCGCATCGGCTGCCGCTACGGGAACCCGAAGTGGAAGAACCTCGCCGTGAGCCGCATGGTGAAGTCGATGAAGCTCGACATCGACGGGCAGGGCGCGCTGCGCGAGCAGGCGCCGCGTTACGCCATCTACGTGCACGACCGGCTCAGGGTGGCGGTCGACACGATCAAGGACTGCAGGATTAAGGTCCCCGCGGCGCTGGCCACCCGCTGGGAGAGCCTGCCGCGGCACATCAGCGCCGCCACCCAGCCCAACGGCTACATGGTGCCGATCGGCGACGGGCCCGCCGACGTCCAGCCGGCCGCCTTCGACCACGCCGACTCGACCGTGCAGGTCTTCAACGCCGGATACGTCTTCGGCCGCACCGCCTGGAACGACCCCAAGTCGGCCTACTACTCGATCCGGTTCGGGCCGGCGCTGAAGTTCCACGGCCACGAGGACCACATGGGCGTGACCTACTACGCCCAGGGCCGCTCGATCCTCACCGAGGCGGGCTTCGTCTCGTACGAGAACACGCCCTACCGGCGGTGGACGCTGGGCCCGGAGGCCCACAACGTGCCGATCCTCGTGGGCAGGAAGTTCCGCGGGCACACCCCCACGGCGCTGGTGTCCAAGTCCGTGCACAAGGACCGGCAGTCGTTCACGTTCACCGACAGGGCGTACGGCGTGCCGCGCAGGCGGTCGGTGATGGTGAACCACCGCGAGGACGTGATGGCGGTGCTCGACAGCGGCGGCGGGAAGCTCCAGAACCTGTGGCACCTCGATCCCGGGCTGAAGGTCGTGTCCGACTCGGGCGGGCAGGTCGTGGTGGGCGACGGCGAGTGGAAGGCGTCGATCGTCCAGCTCGCGATGCCGTCGTGCAAGCCCGTCGGCGGCCAGCGGGTGGTGCGCGGGCAGACCTCGCCCTACCAGGGCTGGGTCTCGCCGGGTTACATGCGCAAGGAGCCGGCTCCGGTGATCGTCTCGCCCGTGGCGGAGTCGTTGCTGACCGTGGTGGTGCCCGGCACCGACCGGCCGGAGGTCAGCTGCTCAGGACGCACTCTGACCGTTCACACCCCGGCCGGTTCGGTCACGCTTCGGGCGAGCTCTTCCGGCACGCTGTCGTAACCTCCTCCCCCGATAGGAGGGTGGCGGGCGGTTATCCGTACACCGACGGAGAGCCGCCCGGCAGGGAGCCGCCTGCCAGTTGCTTGGCCTGGTCCGGCACATGGCCGAGCTTGTCGACCTCGTGGGCCAGTCCCTCCAGGACGGCCCGCAACTGCACCTGCGTGACGTCCGCGAACGTACGCAGGTAGGCGATCCTGCGCTCCAGTTCCTCGGCCTCGGCGCTCTGCAGCCCGTTGCCCGAGGCGCGGTAGGCGCCGACCGCCTGGTTGGCGGCCTCCTCCGCCTGCCGCTGCGCCTCCATCAGGAGTTCCTCGTACTGCTGGCGGGCCTGGCTCACGATGCGCCGCGCGTAGTCCTCCGCCTCAGCGATCTGGGCGTCGGCGGTCTGCTGGGCGCGGGACAGGATGTTGATGGCGTCGACGTTCAGGGTCTGGGCAGCGGCGGCCTGTTCCGGGTTCATGCCGTGTTCCTTGTACCACTGCTTCATGCGGTCGATGTACGCCCGCAGGTCGGCCTTCTCCTTGTCGCTGGCCGCCATGTCCTCCGCGACGCGGTAGAGGAACGTGCGCACCTCGTCCTCGCTGTAGCCGCGGCGCCCGAGCGATGTGCGGGTGAACTCCTGCTTGCGTACGCGATCCGGGGTGAGGGGCTGGCGCTCGCCCGCCGGGCTTCCCCAAGGCGTCTCTGTCGTCATGACTCCCGGCCCTTGTCACTCGTGAACTCGTCGAAGTGGATCTGCTCGGTGGGCACGCCGGCGTCAAGCAGCCGTCCGACGGTGGCCTGCGCCATCTCCTCCGAGCCGCAGACGTAGACGTGCTGGCCACGCCATCCCTGCAACGCCACGTCCACTGCGTAGCCGCGGGTGCCCCGATAGAAGGGGTCGTGGGAGACGACCGGCACGACGTTGAGCCAGGGGTGCTCGGCGGCCATCTTGGCCAGCGCCTCGTAGTCGTACAGTTCCCTGGAGTTCCGGGCGCCGACGACGAGGTCCACCCGGCGCGTCGGGCCCTCGTAGGCGATCTGCTCCACGAGCGCCTTGAGCGGCGCGAGGCCGGTGCCGCCCCCGATCATGAGCAGGTCGCCCTGGACGTCCGGGGTGAGCGTCAGCCGTTCCCCCACCGCCGCGCCCACGCGCAGCATGTCGCCCCGCCGCGCGCCCATGACGAGCGCGGAGCTGAGCACGCCGCCGTCGACCATGCGTACGTGCAGGTCGATGGTGTTGTCCTGGCGCGGTGCGTTGGCGAACGAGTAGAACCGCCAGACGCGCGGGCGCATGGCGTAGGAGATCGACGCCGACTGACCCGGGCGGAAGGGGTACTGGTAGTTCACCCGGGCGCGGATGACGGCGATGCCGAGGGTACGCATCTCGTGGCCGACGATCTCGGCCTCCCACCAGGGCGGAGAGGTCTTCGACGCGTCGTTGGCGGCCTCGACCATCACCTGGGCGACCAGGTTGTACGCCTGCGTCCAGTCGTGCGCGAGCTGAGGAGTCCACCGGTCACCCAGGAAGTGCTCGAGCGTGGCGAGCAGCGCCTGGCCGACGGCGGGGTAGTGCGTCGCGGTCACCGCGAACTTGCGATGGTCGCGGCCGAGCTGCTGCAGGACCGGGACGACTTCCTCGATCCGGTCGACGTTGCTGATGACGCGTCCCAGTGCGCCTACGAGCTTGTCACGCTGGCGCGCCATCGACACCGGGAACATGTCCCGCACGTCCGGGTTCATCAGGAAAAGAACCGAGTAGAAGTACAGCGGCACCTGGTCGCCCGATCGGGAAACGAGGTGCCAGCTGTCCTTGAGAGCCTGCGTATCCACTCAGTCGGCCGTTTCCGCGGGCTCGGCGACGATGGACGACTTCACCTTGCCGAGGACGAGACCGACGTCGCGCAGGATGTCCTCGCCGACGCCGGCGGCCTCCAGGACCGCGAACAGGTGCTCGCCCACCTTGTCGTAGTGCTGCGACGTGACGCCCATGCCGGCGTGGGCCTCGCCCAGGTCACGGCCCTCGTACGGCTCGGGGCCGCCGAGGACCGAGCACAGCAGCATGACCATGTGCCGCTTCAGCCTGGGCATGTCGATACCGGTGAAGTACGGCTTCAGATCGTCGTCGCCGAGCACGCGCTCATAGAAGCGCTCGACGACGTCGCGCACCACTGGTGCGCCGCCGATCTGGTCATAGTAAGACGGCGAGGTGATCACAGACCCTCCCATTCCGGGTGCACCAGCGAGGGGGATGACTGGGGGCCGAAAGTTTTCGAACTCCACACAGTCACGCGGCTGGTCATGGTGACAGACGATCGCTCGGCTCCCACGGCGTCGGCCGCCTCCGATAGAACGATCAGAAGCCGGCGGCAGGCACCGCGACAGCACGGGGTTCAGTGCGCAGATACTTCTTGCCTTCACCCTCCGTTGAGCCAGAGCGGGGCGCTGAGGCTGGAACCGCGGTCGGGATCGCCGATCGTGGCGAAGACCGCCTCAGGAGCTTCGCCTATCTAAGCACCAACTAGACTAAATGTCACTAAAACCACAGTATCCACGAGCGCAACGTGAGCACCACTCGTACCAGTCCCCGGAGGGCTCGGCGGCTGGTCAGGCGCTGTGTCCCGCCCGCAGCAGGCCGTACGTCACCGCCTGCTCAAGAGCCTGCCACGACGCCTCGATGATGTTCTCGCCCACCCCGACCGTGGCCCACTCGCCGGTCGCGTCGCTCGACGTGATCAGCACTCGGGTCACCGCGTCCGTGCCGTGCGTGCCCTCCAGGATCCGGACCTTGAAGTCGATGAGCTCGACCCCGGCCAGCTCGGGGTAGAGCTTCTCCAGCGCCAGCCGCACCGCCCTGTCGAGCGCGTTGACCGGGCCGTTGCCCTCGCCGGTCGCGATGATCCGCTCGCCCTTCGCGTGGAGCTTGACGGTCGCCTCGCTGACCACGTCGCCGCCGGGACGGCGCTCGACGATCACCCGCCACGACTCGACCGTGAAGTAACGCCGGTGCTCGCCGTCGACCGTGTCGCGCAGCAGCAACTCGAACGACGCGTCGGCCGCCTCGAACGTGTGCCCCCTGGCCTCCAGGTCCTTGACCCGCTCGACCAGCTGCCTGGACTGCTCGCCGGTGAGCTCGTAGCCCAGCTCGCGGCCCTTCAGCTCCACCGAGGCGCGGCCGGCCATGTCGGAGACCAGCATGCGCATGTCGTTGCCGACCTCGGCGGGGTCGATGTGCTGGTAGAGGTTCGGGTCCACCTTGATCGCCGACGCGTGCAGGCCCGCCTTGTGCGCGAAGGCCGACGTCCCGACGTACGGCTGGTGGGAGTTCGGCGTGACATTGGTGACCTCGGTGATCGCGTGGGCGATGCGGGTCATCTCACGCAGCGACTGCGGCGGCACGAGGTCGAATCCCCGCTTGAGCTGGAGGTTGGCCACCACCGTGAACAGGTTGGCGTTGCCGGAGCGCTCGCCGTACCCGTTGGCGCAGCCCTGCACGTGCGTGGCGCCGGCCTTCACCGCGGCCAGCGTGTTGGCGACCGCGCAGCCGGTGTCGTCGTGGCAGTGGATGCCGATGCGGGCTCCGGTGCCGGCCGCCTCGTGCACCACGTCGGCCAGCTCGTCGGGGAGCATGCCGCCGTTGGTGTCGCACAGCGCGACCACCGACGCCCCGGCCTCCGCGGCCGTGCGCAGCACCTCCAGCGCGTACGCGGGGTTGGAGCGGTAGCCGTCGAAGAAGTGCTCGGCGTCGAGGAAGACGCGCCGGCCCTCCGCGGTCAGGTGGGAGACCGTGTCGCGGATCATCGCGAGGTTCTCCTCCAGCGTGGTGCGGAGGGCCAGCTCCACGTGGCGGTCGTGGCTCTTGGCCACGAGCGTCACGATCGGCGCGCCGGATTCGCGCAGCGCGGCCACCAGGGGGTCGTCGGCGGCCTTCACGCCCGCCCGGCGGGTCGCGCCGAACGCGGCGAGCTGCGCGTGCTTCAGGTCGAGCTCGGTCTGAGCCCGCCGGAAGAACTCGGTGTCCTTGGGGTTCGCGCCCGGCCAGCCGCCCTCGATGAAGCCGACGCCGAGGCCGTCCAGGTGACGTGCGATGGCCAGCTTGTCGGCGACCGTGAGGTTCAGCCCCTCCTGCTGGGCGCCGTCGCGGAGCGTCGTGTCGTACACGTGGAAACGATCGTCGGCCATCTCTGTGTCTCCTTCGCGGGGTTGCGTCTCGCCGCGCGCTATCGGCCCCAACCGAAAAGGCCGCTCAAACAAAAAGACCCCTCACGGACGTGAGAGGTCTGCGCGCCGGCGATGTCCTTTAACCGGCGCGCCTGCCGATAATGAGCAGACCGTAGTACATGGTGCTGAGCAGTTTGCCACAGCCGGTCACCCTCTGGCACATCGATCTCATAGTACGAGATGTCCGGGAGTGTTCGCGCAGGTCACAGCGGCCACGACCGAATGCGACGACCAGGAGGGGCGCCACCGGACCGGCCGTCCGGGCGTACGCGGCGGCGTACCCGCCCGCCGCCCGGCGGCCTGCTCGGCGACGGATCACCCTGCGGACCACCCCCGGGCCCGGTCGAATAGAACCCCATATGCGAGCAAATTTGGCCAAACAAAGAATACGTAATTGTTCTCACCGGTGATGGCCCCATCCCGCAGCACGCGCCCGGCCGGGGGGAAACAACGGGAAGCGACTAACGCCCGGCGATTCAGAAGGCAGGTGCTGCGGGGAAAATGTGTCAGTGTCATGAGCGGGTCCGGCCGACCGGCACGGTCACCGTGCGCCGGTTGGCAGCCGCCGCCATCGTGGTTGTGGCGGCCACCGCCGCGATGGCCGTCCAACCGGCCTCGGCCGCCAATGGCGGCGGAGCGAGCAACAACGGAAACGGGAGGCGCAACGTCAGCTACAGCGCGGGCAGCGCACCCATCTACCAGAGAGGTGTCCAGAACGTCGCCGTCAACGCGAGCGGCAAGACCAACGCGCAGTTGGCGGCATGCAAGCGGCTCTCTCAGCGGGTCTGCAACGTCAACCAGCGCATCTCGGCACCGTCGTCTGGTTGGTGACCCGCCCGCAAACGGCCACGCAACCACCGATTCACGTGGCCGTTTGCAGGGAGATCGCCCGGTTTATTCGTCGCTCCCGGCAACGACGCCGTAATAACCTGCCATACGGACGCGAGACACACGATCAGCGTTCCTTCGGCGAGTACTCTCGCAAAGCGGTTCGTATTCGCGAACCTCTTCGCCAGGACTCGTTTTCATATAGCAGGGAGCGACGAATGACTTGTCGGCGCGGCGGCGGGGCGTTCAAAGGCAGACTCGCCGGTTTCCTTCTCGTCGGCACTTCGGCCACGACCGCGCTCATCACCGGCGTCGCCCCGCTCGGGGCCGCCGCCGACAACGGGCACGGCCGGGGCGACCGCGCGGAGCGGAACGTGGTGGCCCCCACCGGGAAGGATCCGCGCACCCGCCCCGAAACCAAGCTGTCCGTGGAAGGGTCCACGCGCAACCGCGGCTACCAGCACACGTCCACCAACACCGCCGGCGGCTCCTCGAACGTGCAGAACGCGCTGTGCCGGCGCGCCCGGGTCTGCAACATCACCCAGCACGTGACCATCGCAGGCCCGCGGGTGACCGTGAGCCCGGCGCCGCTGAAGACGCCCGCCCCCAGGCCCACCCCGGTGCCCACGGTCACCGTCACGGTGACCGCGACGCCCTCGCCGTCTCCCGTCCCGCCTCCGCTCGCCGCTCCGGCGAACTCGGCGCCGTGCCCGGCCCCGCGGCCCCTGCTCAGGATCGACGGCAGGGTCGACGGCAGGGCCGGCGTGGGCTCCGGCAGGGGCAGCGGCCTGCTCCAAGGGCTGGTGTCGCTGTCCGTCCTCGCGGTGGGCACGGCCTGCCCGGTCGCGACCGGCTGAGCCTGCCAGAGGGCGGGGCCCTGCCCGGACCGTCAGCAGATCTTGTGGATCCAGTGGTGGGCGTCGGGACGGCTGCCGTACTGGATGCCCACGAGCTCCTCACGGATCTTCATCGTGACCGGCCCGGGGGTGCCGTCGCCGACGGTCCAGCTCCGGTCGACGCCCTTGACCGAACCGACGGGGGTGACGACGGCGGCGGTGCCGCAGGCGAAGACCTCGGTGAGCTCGCCGGACTCGCAGCCCGCCTGCCAGTCCTCGATGGAGATCTTGCCCTCCTCCGCCGTGTATCCCAGCTCGGCGGCCAGGCTGAGGATCGAGTCACGGGTGATGCCGGGCAGCAGCGTCCCGGTGAGCGCCGGGGTGACGAGGCGGTCGCCGAAGACGAAGAACAGGTTCATCCCGCCCATCTCCTCGACCCACCGGTGCTCGAAGGCGTCGAGCCAGACGACCTGGTCGCAGCCCTCCTCGACGGCCTGCCGCTGGGCCACGAACGCCGCCGCGTAGTTGCCGCCGCACTTGGCGAACCCGGTGCCGCCGGGCGCCGCGCGGGTGTACTCCGTGGACAGCCAGACCGAGACCGGCTTGAGGCCGCCGGTGAAGTACGACGCGGCGGGCGAGGCGATCACCATGTACTTGTAGCTCCGCGAGGGGTGGTTCACCCCGAGGGCGGGCTGCGTGGCGATCATGAAGGGGCGCAGGTAGAGGCTGTGGCCCTCGGCGGTCGGCACCCAGTCGCGGTCGGTCTGCACGAGGAGTTCGAGCGACTCGACGAACGTCTCCTCGGGAAGCTCCGGCATGGCCATCCGCAGCGCGGACTGGTTGAACCGCGCCGCGTTCGCGTACGGCCGGAAGGCGACGATCGAGCCGTTCGGCTGCCGGTACGCCTTGAGCCCCTCGAACAGCTCCTGGGCGTAGTGGAACACCGACGTGGCGGGGTCCAGGACGAGCGGACCGTACGGCTGAAGCTTCGCGTCGTGCCAGCCCTCCCCCTCGCTCCAGTCGATGGAGATCATGTGGTCGGTGAAGACCTGACCGAAGCCGGGGCTCGCCAGCACCTGCTCGCGCTCGGCCGCACTACGGGCCTGCGGGTTGAGCTGCGCGTCGAACCTGAGGTGGGTGGTCATGCGAGGTCCTTCTCTCTACGTCGTCGTAGTAATTGTGCGACGAGTCGGCTAAGGGAAAACTAGGGCATTTGACGGGTATGAAAAAGCGCATGGCGGCCCATACCGGGCCGCCATGCGCGTGATGTCGGGATGAGCGGCCGGGATCAGCCGGCTACTCGGGCGGCGATGTCGTCGCCGATCTCGCGGGTGGAGCGCGCCGTCCACGCGCCCTGGCGCTCGATCAGGTCGTCGGCCACGGCCTGCTCGACGCGGGCCGCCGCCGCGGCGTGGCCGAGATGGTCGAGGAGCATGGCGACCGACAGGATCGTGGCGGTCGGGTCGGCCTTGCCCTGGCCCGCGATGTCGGGCGCGCTGCCGTGGACGGGCTCGAACATGGACGGCGCCGTGCGGGCCGGGTTGACGTTGCCGCTGGCCGCCAGGCCGATGCCGCCGGCGACCGCCGCGCCGATGTCGGTCAGGATGTCGCCGAACAGGTTGTCGGTGACGATCACGTCGAACCGCTGCGGCTGCGTGATGAAGAACATGGAGGCCGCGTCGACGTGGCAGTAGTCGGTCTCGACCTCGGGGAACTCCAGGCTGAGCCGGTCGACGGTGCGCGCCCACAGGTCGCCTGCGTACGTCAGCACGTTGGTCTTGTGGACCAGCGTCAGCTTGCGGCGCGGCCGGCCGAGGGCCTTCTCGAAGGCGTAGCGCACGACGCGCTCGACGCCGTAGGCCGTGTTCAGGGACTCCTGGGTGGCGATCTCCTGCGGCGTGCCGCGGCGCATCGCGCCACCGGCGCCCGCGTAGGGGCCCTCGGTGCCCTCGCGGACGACGATCATGTCGATGTCCTCGGGGCGGGCCTGTCCGAGCGGAGTCGTCACGCCGGGGAACAGCTTGACCGGGCGGAGGTTCACGTAGTGGTCGAGCTCGAAGCGCAGGCGCAGCAGCAGCTCGCGCTCCAGGACGCCGGGCGGCACGCTCGGGTCGCCGACGGCGCCCAGCAGGATCGCGTCGTAGCCGCGCAGCTCGTCGAGCACCTCGTCGGGAAGCGTCTGCCCGGTCGCGTGGTAGCGCTTGGCACCGAGATCGTACTCGGTGGTCTCGGACTTGACGCCCGCGGCGTTGAGGACCTTGAGGCCTTCGGCGACGACCTCGGTGCCGATACCGTCACCGGGGATCACTGCCAGGCGGATGTTGCTCGACTCCATGCGTGTACCTTACCGGTTGTCTCGGAGATCGAAACACGATCTCACCATTCGGTCCTTACCCGGGCATAACTGCTCGTCAGGCGGGTCCCGCCGCGACGGCACGCTCGAAGACGAGGTCCCGCGCCGTGGACAGCCCGACCGCCAGAGCCCCGAGGATCACGGCGTCCGGCCCGAGCGTGGACACCTCGATCCGCGGCGGCGTGAGGGCCACCAGCGTCTCCAGCCGCTCCGCCATCGGACCGGCGAGCAGGTCGCCGGCCTGTGCCCCGACGCCGCCGCCGAGCACGACCAGCTCGGGATCGAGCACGGCGATCACCCCGGCGAGGGCGCGTGCGACGTGGCCCGCCTCGGCGGCCACCACCGTGCGCGCGACCGCGTCGCCGCGGCGCGCGGCGTCGACGACCTCCTCGGCCGTGGCCGCCGTCATGCCGAGGCGCGCCGCCGCCGCGACGATGCCGTCGGCGGAGGCGACCGACTCGAACTCGCCGCGCCTTCGGTCGAGGCCCGGGCCGTCCTCGCCCAGCGGCACGCCCACCGGCAGGTGCGAGATCTCGCCGGCCGCTCCCCGGGCGCCCCGGTAGAGACCGCCGTCGATGACCACGCCCATGCCGACGCCCGTCCCGATGGACACGAGGACGAAGTGGGAGACCTCCTTGCCCAGGCCGTAGGCCCCCTCCCCCACCGCCGCGAGGTCGACGTCGTTCTCGACCGTGTAGGGCGAGCCCGTCACACCGGCCAGCGCGTCCACCGCGCCGGGACGTTCCCAGCCGGGCAGGCCCGGCGCGAGCCGGAGCGCCCCGCCCTCCTTGTCGTGGATTCCCGGGGTGCCGAACACGGTGACGGTGACGTCACCGGGCTCCAGGCCGGCCTCGGCGACGACCTCGGCCGCCAACCGCACCAGTTGCTCCAGCAGTCCGTCGTACGACCCCGCCGCCGAGGGCTCCTGCCTGCGGGCGACGACGTCGCCCACGAGATCGGCGAGGGCGAGCCGCACGGTGGTGCGGCCGATGTCGGCGGCGAGCACCCAGCCCGCCTCCGGCCTGATCTCGTAGAGCAGCGCGGCGCGGCCGGTGCCGCCGGTGCGCAGTCCGACCGGGCGGACGAGCCTGGCACGCTCCAGGTCGGCCAGCGCCATCGAGATCGTCGGCTTGGACAGTCCGGTCACCTGGGCGAGCTCGGGGCGCGAGGCCTTGCCGAGGCGGAAGATCTCGGTGAACACCGCACGCTGGTTGATCAGCCGGAGCAGGCTGGTCGTGTTCGCGGCCCCACCGCCGATGCTCACCACGCACTCAAGATTGGCACATCCGGAGGGTGGCCGGTCCCGCCGATCCCGGCCAGGTCAGCGCTGCGGTACGCCCCCGTTGTCGCGACGGTCGAGCGCGATCTGCAGGGCCGCGGCCGCCTCGTCCTCAGCGTCCTCGGAACGGCCCCAGGGATACATCTCGTACATGGCGATTCTCTCTTCGACGGAGGAATGCTGAGCGCGGATCCGCCTGTCGCGGATCCGGAACGTCGGTCGCCGATGGAACGCGGGTCACGCGTCACTGGCGGGCCGAAGGCCGGCGGCGCGGCGCTCCGCGACGGGCCGGCCTGCCCTGATCAGGCCCCGTCGCGGCAGGTAGAAGTGCGGGGCGCCTCGTCATCGCAAGAGTACCCCACAATCTCGTAGGACGACCTAGTATCTCATTTCGTGAGACAGGGTCCACGGGACGGGAAACCGCGGGGTGGACGACACCGGGCGGAAAAACGCGAACGGCCCGGCGCGCGGGGCGCCGGGCCGTCCGATGAGCCGATGCCGGGGCGTCAGTCCTCCAGGTCGACCGTACGGCCGCTGTCGGCGCCGATCTCCCCCGCGATCTGCTCGACGACCTCGGACGGGATCGCCGTGTCGACCGTCAGCGCGATGAGCGCCTTGCCGCCCTTCACGTCCCGGGAGACCTGCATGGAGGCGATGTTCACGCTGTGCTCGCCGAGCAGGCGGCCGACGATGCCGACGATGCCCGGGCGGTCGGCGTAGGTGAAGAACGCCAGGTGCTCGGTCGGCTCGATCTCCATCGCGAAGCCGTTGACCTCGACGATCTTGGTGATCTGCCGGGGGCCGGACAGGGTGCCGGAGACCGAGACCGTGCGGCCGTCGGCGAGCACGCCGCGCACCGTGATGACGTTGCGCCAGTCGGGGCTCTCCGCGCTGGTGACCAGCTCGACCACGACACCGCGGTCCTTGGCCAGCAGCGGCGCGTTGACGTAGGTCACCGCGTCCTCGACGACGCCGGTGAAGACGCCCTTGAGCGCGGCCAGCTCCAGGACCCGGACGTCCTGGGCGGAGATCTCGCCGCGGACCTCGACGTCCAGGCGGGTGGCCACCTCGCCCGCGAGCGCGGTGAAGATGCGGCCCAGCTTCTCGGTGAGCGGCAGTCCGGGCTTGACGTCCTCGGCGACCGCGCCGCCCTGGACGTTCACCGCGTCGGGCACGAACTCACCGGCGAGCGCCAGCTTGACGCTGCGGGCGACCTGCGTGCCGGCCTTCTCCTGGGCCTCGTGGGTGGAGGCGCCGAGGTGCGGGGTCACCACGACCTGGTCGAACTCGAACAGCGGGCTGTCGGTGCAGGGCTCCTTGGCGAACACGTCGATGCCCGCGCCCGCGACGCGGCCCTCCTTGAGGGCGGAGTAGAGGGCGTTCTCGTCGATGATCCCGCCTCGGGCGACGTTGATCAGCCGGACGCTCGGCTTGACCATGTGCAGCTCGCGGTCGCCGATGAGGCCGACGGTCTCCTTCGACTTCGGCAGATGCACCGTGATGAAGTCGGCCTGCTGGAGCACCTCCTCCAGCGACGCCAGCCGCACGCCCATCGCCGCCGCGCGGGCCGGCTGCAGGTAGGGGTCGTACGCGATGATCTCGACGCCGAACGGCTGCAGGCGCTGCGCGACGAGCTGGCCGATCTTGCCGAGGCCGAGGATGCCGATGACCTTCTCGTCGAGCTCGACGCCGGTGTACTTCGAGCGCTTCCACTCGCCGTCCTTGAGCGCGGAGTGCGCCTGGGCGACGTTGCGGGCGCTGGCGAGGATCAGCGCGACCGTGTGCTCGGCGGCGCTGGTGATGTTGGAGGTCGGGGCGTTCACGACCATGACGCCGGCCTTGGTCGCGGCCTCGACGTCGACGTTGTCCAGGCCCACACCGGCGCGGGCGACGACGCGCAGCTTGTGCGCCGCCGCGATGGCCTCCGCGTCCACCTGGGTGGCGCTGCGTACGATCAGGGCGTCCACGTCGGCGAGGGCGGGCAGCAGCTGCGACCGGTCGGCGCCGTCGGTGTGCCGGACCTCGAAATCCGCGCCGAGCACGGCGAGACCCGCTTCTGAGAGCTCTTCTGCGACAAGTACGACGGGCTTGTTCACTGGGTTGAGTCCTTCGTGAAGTGCGACAGCGCGGACGACGTGAGTCTATCGGGGCCTTGTGAAAGCTCTCACGAGCGCCCGGCATGCGAGACACCCAAGGTCTCGGCGGTGTCGCGGCGGCACGACGACCCGGTCTCAGATTCACGGTCGGCACGGCTTCGGCGCCGCCCCCGCGGCCCGGTCGTCCGGAAGGTTCCTGTGGGACCGGCGGGGTTCATGAGACTCGCTCGCATACCGGCACAGCCGGTCGATGTACCCCGTCTACGCCTGATCCATACGGACTGCCACCCATCTCGGTATTGATCGCACCTAATCTGGGGATTAGCCTGATTCGCCATGGTCCAGTCCCTATCGTTCAGGCTATGAGCATCGGGAACCCCTCCCTGGGCGACGTTCTCGCGCGGCATGGCAGCCCCCGGCAACTCCTGGCGGCTCTCGCGGAGTGGGGCATCCTGGTGGCGGTCCGCCCCGACCGCTCCGTGGTGCTCGGCACGACGCAGAACGGCGAACGCGTTCTGCTGGGCTACACGGGACCGGCGACCTACGCCCGGCACCGTGGCAGCCACTCGCTGTCGGCGTGCGACGCCGACACCATGCTCGACATCCAGCGCGTCACAGGCGTACGCGAGATCGTGATCGACGCGGCCGGCCCCGCTGCCGCCGCCGTGCCGATCGACGACCTCCGGCGCTACCTGGAGGAGACCCGCACCGGTCCCGCTCCCGCACTGTCGGCCCTGGGCTCGGCCGCCCCGACCGCGTACGCCACGGGCGCGATGGCGACCGTGACCCGCGCGCAGGCCACGCGGCAGGCTCCCCCGCCGCCCGCGCCGGCCCCGCCCGTGCCCGCCCCGGTCGCGGCGGCGCCCTCCCCACTTCCGTCGCAGTGGATCCCCGCCCCCCGCCAGCACCTGTCGGGGGCCATGCAGGTCGTGGACCCCGGCTACCGCAGGACGCGCCATCCGATCCTGCCGGCGCTGCGGGTGGCGGTCGCCGAACTGCTGCCGGAGTATCCCTACGTCCACCACGTCTGGATCTCCGAGGCGCGCACGGCAGCCGGGTTGTGGGGGATCATGCTGCACGTCAAGGTGCACATCCTCGCCGCCGACGACATCGTGAAGGAACTGCACCGGCGGGTGCGCGCCCGGCTGCCGCAGCTGGCGGCCAGCGAGGCCCCGGTGCTCATGGCCCGGGTCGCCGACGCGCACACCGAACGCCGCCTGATCGAGATCGGCGCGCACGTCGTCTGCCCCGACGTGCGCGACTGAGCAGGAACCCCGTCGCCGATCTCCGCCGGCACCGTCCGGCGGAGATCGGCGAGACGGAGATCGACAAGACACCGGGCAGCCGCCGAACCGTTGCCGGAGAGTCCTTCCGAACGGTCGCTTGCTCGGCTTGAATGTCGCCATGGTTTCCACGGCGGCGACGCCCTCCCCGTCGAAGGTCTCCCTCGGGGTTCGCCTCGGGTACGCCGTCGGCTCGTTCTGCACGGCCAACTTCTCCACGATCCCCGGGCTGCTGCTGCTCTTCTACATGACGAACGTGCTCGCGGTGCCGGCCGCGTTCGCGGGCGTCGTGCTCTTCCTGCCCAAGGCCTGGGATCTGGTCGCCAACACTCTGGTCGGCCGCTGGTCGGACCGCACGGTCTCACGCTGGGGACCACGCCGGCCCTGGCTGCTCGCCGGGGCCCTCGTGCTGCCGGTGTCGTTCGGCCTCATGTTCGCCGGACCGCCGCTCACCGGCGTACCCGCCGCCCTGTACGTGGGGGTCACCTTCCTGGCCGCCGCAACCGGATACGCCCTCTACGAGGTGCCGTACAAGGCGATGCCCGCGGAGATGACCACGGACTACCACGAGCGGACCTCGCTGCTTCAGTGGCGCATGGTCCTCATCGCGATCGGGATCGCGATGAGCGGCATCCTCGCCCCGATGATCGCCGGCGATACGGCCGACGGATACCGCACCATGGGCGTCGCCTTCGGCGTGATCCTGCTCGTCGCGATGCTGGGCTCGTTCTTCGGCACCGCCCGCGCGCCCTTCACCGGGCCGCAGAGGTCCGAGGGGACGCTGCGGGAACAGCTTGCCGCCGCCCGCACGAGCAAGCAGTTCCTGTGGCTGCTCGGGCTCAGCTCCGCGCAGACGCTCGGGGCCGGCGTGATGCTCGCCGGTGCGCCCTACTTCGCCGCATACGCGCTCGACGACACCTCCGCCACCACCACGCTCTTCGCGGCGCTCGTGGGGCCGATGCTGGTCACGATGCCCTTGTGGGTGTGGCTGGCCCGCAAGCTCGACAAGCGCGGCGCGATGATCCTGTCCGGCGCGCTGTTCACGACCGGCGCGCTGCTGATCCTCGCGACGCCCGCGCTCGGCGAGCTGTACGCGCACCTGTGCGTGATGATCGTCGGCGTCGGCTACGCGGGCCTGCAACTGCTGCAGTTCTCCATGCTCGCCGACGTCATCGCGTACGACGGAGCGGTGAGCGGCGAGCGCAGGGGCGGAATCTTCACGGGCCTGTGGACCGCGGTGGAGAACGCGGTGGCGGCGCTCGGGGCGACCGCGTACGGATGGGTGCTGGGCGCGGGAGGCTTCGTCTCCTCCGATCCCGAGCATCCGGTGACCCAGCCGGACAGCGCCCACGTCGCCGTGATCATCGGCGTGACCGTGGTGCCCGCCCTGATCACGTTCGCGGGCGTGCTGATGACCCTCAAATACAAGCTGACCGCCGACCGCCTCGCCGCCGTCGCCGGCGGGGCCGGGAGCACGGCCTCAGCGGCCGCCGTCCCCGGGAGCGACGGGCAGGACGGCGGGCAGCCCGAACCCGGCGAAGTGCTCCGCGCCGAGGAATGAGGTGATCTCGCAGATGCGCTCGACCCGCAGGGTCAGCACGGTGATCGACCAGGCGATGTGCGGGCGGGCGGCGCCCTCGCCGACGTAGAAGGCCACGGCCGGCTGGCCGTTCGCGCCGGTCAGGACAGACCGCCAGCTCGGGCAGCGGGTGAGCGGCACTCGCACCGCGAAGTCGGCGACCGCCGCGATGCCGCGATACCAGTGCGGCAGCGGGGGCATCGACCAGGTGACGTCGTCGGTGAGCAGCGCGATCAGGGCGTCGGCGTCCCCGCGTTCGAGGGCGGACGCGAATCCGACGGCGATCTCCCGCACCCGGGGGTCGCCGATGACGCGCGGCGCCCGCTGCCGGTCGAGGGAGGGCGCCTTCTCCGCGAGGATCCTGCGGGCCCGCGCCAGAGCCGAGTTCACGGAGGCGGCCGAGGTCTTCATCATCGCGGCGATCTCGGCGGCGGAGAAGCCGAGCACCTCGAAGAGGAGCAGCGCCGCACGCTGGTTGCCGGGCAGGTGCTGCAGGGCGGCGACGAAGGCGAGCTCCACGGCCTCGCGCCGTTTGTAGCGCCCCGCCGGGCCGTCCGTGAGGCCGGCGTCGGGATAGGGGCCCAGCCAGGCGACGTCGCCGAGCGGAACCTGCCCGTCCACGACCGCGCGCTCGCTCGACGGGCCCAGGTCCATGGGCAGCGCCCGCCTGCCCCGGCTCTCCGCGAGGTCGAGGCAGGCGTGGGTGGTCACGGCGTACAGCCACGAGCGCAGCGAGGAGCGGCCCTCGAAGCGGGCGAGGCCCCGCCAGGCCCGCAGCAGGGCGTCCTGGAGGGCGTCGTCGGCGTCGTGGACCGAGCCGAGCATGCGGTAGCAGTGGGCGTGCAGCTCCGGGCGCAGCGGCCGGACCAGCCTGGTGAACGCGGCCTCGTCCCCGTCTCGCGCCCGCGCCAGGTCGCCGTCCGCTGCCGTCGGGGAAAAAACCTCGCCCACGAGCGACGATTCTGCCTCACATCGGGAGTCTTCCCTCCCGGGGAGCACGACCGGCTCCCGACCGTTCCTCCCGAACAGGAGAC
This sequence comes from Microbispora sp. NBRC 16548, assembly GCF_030268985.1. Taxonomy (NCBI): domain Bacteria; kingdom Bacillati; phylum Actinomycetota; class Actinomycetes; order Streptosporangiales; family Streptosporangiaceae; genus Microbispora; species Microbispora sp. NBRC 16548. The sequence goes on along the minus strand of NZ_BSSF01000007.1, from coordinate 166,244 downwards.
ACGCCATGATCACCGAGGCGGATCTGAAGGCCGACCTGCGCCGCTGTCTGCAGGATGCCCGCGACGCCCTGCTGTGGAAGCTGGACGGGCTCTCGGAATACGACGTCCGCCGCCCGTTGACGCCGACGGGCACCAACCTGCTGGGGCTGGTCAAGCATCTGGCCGGCGTCGAGCTGCTGTATCTGGGGTTCGTGTTCGGCCGTCACTTCGACGAGCCCGTGCCCTGGTTCCGTCCCGATCTCGGGCCCGCCGCCTTCGCCAGGAACACGGACATGTGGGCCACCGCCGAGGAGTCCAGGGAGTACGTCACCGGGGTGTACCGGCGCGCCTGGGGACACGCGGACGCCACGATCGCGGCGCTGCCGCTGGAGTCGGCCGCCCACATCGTGTGGTGGCCCGAGGAGCACCGGCAGGCGACCCTGCACCGCGTGCTCGTCCACATGATCGCCGAAACCCACCGGCACGCCGGCCACGCCGACATCGTGCGCGAGTCGATCGACGGCGGCACTGGGTACCGGGACGGCGACGACGTCGTGACGGCCGGCGATCTGTCGTGGTGGGAGAGCTACCGCGAGGAGCTGGAACGCGTGGCGCGGGAGGCCGACCGCGACCTTAAGCGCCTCTCAAGGCGATCCCCTCGCTGATCATGCCGCTGACCTGCGAATTATCGGACATTTCACGCCGTATGCAGGATAAGGGAAGTTTAAGAGAAGGTAGATACTTTAGGGATTGGACCGATTTATCCCCACATGTCGGTCTGTAGCCGACCATAATGACGACTTCCCCAGCGTCTAACCCCCACTGGAGGAATGATCGTGAACAGAGCGCTCGGAGCGGTCCTGTGCCTCGGGAGCGTCGCGGCCGTCGGCATGGCGGCCGGCCCCGCTCAGGCCGAGGCCCAGCACGCGGGCTGCCGGGTCGCCGCCGCGAAGCCCTACGTCAGCGTGGACGGCAAGATCCGCGCGGCGGGCTCGCGGGCCGGTTGCATCGACAACGCCCGTTTCCGGGTCCGGATCGTGAACAACAGGCCGGGCCCCGACCGCGTGGTCAAGAGCGGCTCCAAGGTGGTCAGGAACGCGCGCGTCGTCGTCGCGCTGACCTGCGCGGACGGTGCGTACTACAGCGTCGTCACCGACTACCGCGGCCACGTGTCGCGGTCGAGGCCGGTGCGCCTCGACTGTGACGTCCCCACCCCGGTTCCCACGGCCACCTCTTCCCCAAGCCCCACCGCCGTCCCCACCACCAGCCCCTCCGCGGTCCCGAGCACTGTCCCGAGCACGGCCGCGAGTCCCTCCGCGAGCGCCCCCGCCTCCACCGCTCCCAGCGCCTCTCCCACGAGTGGCTCGGCCGTGGGCACCGCCATCGAGAACGAGGTCGTGCGCCTCACCAACGTCGAGCGGGCGAAGGCGGGCTGCGGCCCGCTGAAGCACGACGCGCGCCTGCGCTCCGCCGCGTACGCCCACTCGGCCGACATGTCCGCCAAGAACTACTTCGACCACACCTCGAAGGACGGCCGCTCCTTCTCCGACCGCATCACGGCCACCGGATACACCTGGCGTGCGGCGGCGGAGAACATCGCCAAGGGCTACGGCACCGCGCAGGCGGTGGTCCAGGGCTGGATGAACAGCCCCGGACACCGGCAGAACATCCTCAACTGCAACTACACCGACATCGGGGTCGGGTACGTCGCCGCCGGCGGCCCGTACTGGACCCAGGACTTCGGCCGGCAGTAGAGACGCGCGCCGGCCCGGCGCGGGAGCGGGGACGCCACGCCCGGCGGCCCCGCTCCCTCCCCGGGATCGGCGGCGAATACGGCGGTCTTCTGGACACCTCGGACCACTGCGGCGGATACTCCAATCATGAGCTCTCCCCCGGTTCGCGCCTCGGACGGGGACCGCGAGCGCGCGCTCAGCGAGCTCCGCGACCGGGCCGCCGAAGGACGCCTGTCCATGGAGACCTTCGTCGGCCGGGTGGACCTGGCGCTTCGTGCTCGCAACCGCAACGAGCTGGACGAGCTGGTCGCAGACCTCCCGCACCGCGGGCGCTGGCGCAGAAGGATCACCGACGCCGTCGCCTCCGTGTCGGAGCTGAGCAACCGGATCGAGTCCGCCTGGCGGCGTCCCCGGCTGCCCCGGCTCGCCCTGCCCGCCGACGGCCGGGCCCGCTACCTGGTCGGCCGCGGCTCCTCCTGCGATCTCGTCCTCGCCGACCTGACCGTCTCGCGGGTGCACGCCGAGTTGCGACGGGAGCACGACTCCTGGCTGCTCGTCGACCTCGGCTCGATGAACGGCACCCGGCTGAACGGCTGGCGCCTGGTCGGCCCCGCGTCCGTGCGCGCCGGCGACGAGGTGGCCTTCGGCGACTGCGTGTTCCTGGTCTCGATGCCGGCCTGATCGCTATACGTACATTTCCGTATTGCCGCCCCGGCGCCGCTCACCGACGATCGCGGAAAGCCACTCACCCGGGAGCGGACTGTGCGGTTGTCACGACGTATCACGATCATGCTGGCCGGTGCCGTCCTGGCCACCGGGATCGCGGGCTCCGGCGTCCCCGCCGGGGCGCGGGACCCGGCCCCCGGCGTCGCGGACCTGACCCACGACCTCGACCAGATCCTCGCCGACTCCCGGCTGGACCCCGCGCGGGCGGGCGTCGCCGTGCGCGCCGCGGCCACCGGCGAGGACCTCTACTCCCTCGACGCGGACAAGCTGTTCGCCCCCGCCTCCAACACCAAGCTGCTCACCTCGGCCGCCGCCCTCGACACGCTCGGCACGGACTTCCGGTTCACGACCGACGTGCTCGCCGCGTCCACGGTGGGCCGCACGGTCGTCGGGGACCTCACGCTGCGGGGCACGGGCGACCCCACCATGCTCGCCGCCGACTACGACGCGCTCGCCGCCAAGGTCGCGGCGGCCGGGGTCAAGGTCGTCACGGGACGGCTGGTCGCCGACGACACCTGGTTCGACGACGTACGGCTCGGCACCGACTGGGCCTGGGACGACGAGCCGTACTACTACGCCGGGCAGATCTCCGCGCTGACCGCGGCGCCCGACACGGACTACGACGCGGGCTCGGTGATCGTCTCGGTGGCCCCCGGAGACGGCCCCGGCAAGGCCGCCAAGGTGTCCACCACGCCGGCGACCGGCTACGTGAAGATCGTGAACAGGGCCGTCACCGGCGACGAGACCGACGTGCTCGTCGAGCGGCAGCACGGCACCAACACCGTCGTGGTCAGCGGCACGGTCGCCGAGCCGTACGACGAGTGGGTCGCGGTGTGGGACCCCGCTCTCTACGCGGCCTCCCTGTTCCGGGAGGGGCTGACCCGGCACGGCGTGAAGGTGCTCGGGCCGACCGTACGCGGGACCGCCCCGGCCAAGGCGGCCACGGTCGCCTCACGCCGGTCGATGCCCCTCGGCGACCTGCTCGTACCGTTCCTGAAGCTGAGCAACAACATGCACGCGGAGATCCTCACCAAGACGATGGGACGCAAGGTCTCCGGCGCGGGGACGTGGGCGGCCGGACTCGCCGTGACGACCGCGTTCGCACAGGCGAACGGCGTGAAGACGCTGCGGCTGCGGGACGGCTCCGGCCTGTCCAGGGTGGACGCCCTGACGCCCGCCGGAATCACGGCCCTGCTCGCGGCGGTGCGCGGCAAGCCCTGGTTCCCCACCTGGTACGCCGCCCTGCCGATCGCGGGACAGGCGGATCGGATGGTCGGCGGCACGCTGCGCAGCAGGATGGGCGGCACGGCGGCGGCCGGGAACGTGCACGCCAAGACCGGATCGCTGACCGGCGTGACCGCGCTGTCGGGCTACGTCACCAGCGCCGACGGTGAGCCGCTGGTCTTCTCGGTCATCAGCAACGGCTACCTGTCCGGCCCGCCGCGGGACCTGGAGGACCGGATCGCCGTCAGGCTGGCCCAGTTCAGCAGGAAGGCCCCAGTGGACGAGACGCTGGACGAGGCGGCGGCCGCGCGCAGCGTGACTCCCGGATCGTCGCCGCAGGAGACCGCCCCGTCGTCCTCGCGGCAGTCGGCCGGTGACCTCGAGTGCTCCTGGCTCAAGCCCGCCCGGTGCTGATACCGTCCGGACCCCGGTAGCCGACCGGCGACACGGAGTCCGTGAAACGCGACGCGGCGCCGCTCCCCACCTCGTCGGCGGGGCGCGGCGCCGCGGTCACGCGAGCGTTCGCGAGCCTCAGGCCTGCTCGCCCTTGAGCCAGCTCATCATCGGGCGGAGCTTGCCGCCGGTCTGCTCGATGGAGTGGCCCGCCAGCTCCTCGCGGTAGCGCTTGAAGTTGGTCTGGCCGGAGTCGAACTCCTCGACCAGCTCGCGGGCGAAGCGGCCGTCCTGGATCTCGTCCAGGATGCGGCGCATCTCCTTCTTGGTCTCCTCGTTGACCACGCGCGGGCCGCGGGTGTAGCCGCCGTACTCGGCGGTGTCGGACACCGACCAGTACATCTTGGAGATGCCGCCCTCGTACATCAGGTCCACGATCAGCTTCATCTCGTGGAGGCACTCGAAGTAGGCGACCTCCGGCTGGTAGCCGGCCTCGATCAGCGTCTCGAACCCGGCCTTGATCAGCTCGGAGACGCCGCCGCACAGCACGGCCTGCTCGCCGAACAGGTCGGTCTCGGTCTCCTCGGTGAAGGTCGTCTTCAGCGCGCCGGCGCGGGTGCCGCCGATGCCCTTGGCGTACGACAGCACGAGCGGCCAGGCGTTGCCGGTGGCGTCGCGCTCGACGGCGACCAGGCAGGGCACGCCGCGGCCCGCGGAGTACTGGCGGCGGACCAGGTGACCCGGGCCCTTCGGCGCCACCATCGCGACGTCGACGCCCGCCGGGGCGTCGATGAGGCCGTAGCGGATGTTGAGGCCGTGGCCGAAGAACAGCGCGTCGCCCTCGACGAGGTTCGGCGCGACGTGCTCGGCGTACAGGTGCCGCTGGATGTGGTCCGGCGCGAGGATCATCGTGAGGTCGGCCTCTTCGACGGCCTCGCCCGGCGACAGCACGCGCAGCCCGTCGGCCTCGGCCTTCTCCCGGCTCTTGGAGCCCTCGGGCAGGCCGACCCGGACGTCCACGCCCGAGTCACGCAGGCTCAGCGCGTGCGCGTGGCCCTGGCTGCCGTAACCCAGCACCGCGACGTGGCGGCCCTGGATGATCGACAGGTCGGCGTCGTCGTCGTAGAAGATCTCAGTCACTTACTTGCCTTTCACGGGTTGTCCGTCGCGACGTGCCTGCCATAGGAGCTATGCGCTGCGGTCGAGGGCGCGAAGCGAGCGGTCGGTGATGGAACGGGCGCCGCGGCCGATGGCCACCATGCCCGATTGCACGAGCTCCTTGATGCCGTACGGCTCAAGGACCCGGACGAACGCCTCCAGCTTGTCGGTCGTCCCGGTGACCTCGATCGTGACCGCGTCCGGGGCCACGTCCACGCAACGCGCCCGGAAGAGGTTCACGAGTTCGAGGACGTGCGACCGGCTCTCTGAGTCGGTCCGCACCTTGATCAACATCAGCTCGCGCTGCACCGACTGGCTGTTGTCGAGCTCGACGATCTTGATGACGTTGACCAGCTTGTTGAGCTGCTTGGTGACCTGCTCCAGCGGGAGGTCCTCCACGTTGACGACGATGGTCATCCGCGAGATGTCGTCGTGCTCCGTGGGCCCGACCGCCAGCGAGTCGATGTTGAACCCACGGCGGCTGAACAGGGCGGCGACCCGGGCCAGCACGCCCGGCTTGTTCTCCACCAGGACGGACAGCGTGTGGCGGCTCATGCCATCTCCTCGCACTGCTGGTCGTTGTCGCGTCGGGCCGGGGCCGGGCTCATTCTCCACCCTCCCAGTTCGGCGCCATGTCGCGGGCGTACTTGATGTCGTCGTTGCTGGTGCCTGCGGCGACCATCGGCCAGACCATCGCGTCCTGGTGCACGACGAAGTCGACCACCACCGGCACGTCGTTGATCTCCATGGCCTTGCGGATCGTCTCGTCCACGTCCTCCGGACGCTCACACCGCAGGCCGACACAACCGTACGCCTCGGCCAGCTTCACGAAGTCGGGAATCCGCTTGACCCGCTGCAGATCGGTGTTGGAATACCGCTCGTCGTAGAACAGGGTCTGCCACTGGCGGACCATGCCGAGGTTGCCGTTGTTGATGACCGCCACCTTGATCGGCACACCCTCGATCGCGCAGGTCGCCAGCTCCTGGTTGGTCATCTGGAAGCACCCGTCGCCGTCGATCGCCCACACGACCTTGTCCGGGCAGCCCATCTTCGCGCCCATCGCGGCCGGAACGGAAAAGCCCATCGTGCCCGCACCACCGGAGTTGATGAACGTCCCCGGATGCTCGTACTTGACGAACTGCGCGGCCCACATCTGGTGCTGGCCCACACCCGCGGTGTAGATCGCCTCCGGCCCCACCAGCGCGCTCAGCCGCTCGATCACGTACTGCGGGGCCAGCGACCCGTCGGCGAACTCCTCATACCCCAGCGGGTAGGTCTCCTTGTAGCCGTTGAGGGTCCGCCACCACTCGGTGTAGTCGCCCTTGCGGCCGTCGGCCTGCTCGGATCGCACCGCCGTGATCAGATCCCCGATCACCTCACGGCAGTCGCCCACGATCGGCACATCGGCATGCCGGTTCTTGGAGATCTCCGCCGGGTCGATGTCGGCGTGGATCACCTTCGCGTTCGGCGCGAAGCTGGACAGCTCCCCGGTCACCCGATCGTCGAAGCGGGTGCCGAGCGCGATCAACAGGTCCGAGCGCTGCAGCGCGCCGACGGCCGAGACGCTGCCGTGCATGCCGGGCATGCCCATGTGCTGGGGGTGGCTGTCGGGGAAGGTGCCCCGCGCCATCAGCGTGGTGACCACCGGGATGCCGGTCAGCTCGGCCAGCTCCAGCAGCTCGGCCGCGGCCTGCGCCTTGTGCACGCCGCCGCCGACGTAGAACACCGGCCGCTTGGCCTCGGTCATCAGCCGGGCGGCCTCGCGGATCTGCTTGGAATGCGGCCGGGTCACCGGACGGTAGCCGGGCAGCTGCATGACAGGGGGCCAGGAGAAGGTGGTGGTGGCCTGCAGGGCGTCCTTGGAGATGTCCACCAGGACCGGCCCCGGGCGCCCGGTGGCGGCGACGTGGAACGCCTCGGCGATCGTCCGCGGGATGTCCTCGGCGTTGGTGACCAGGAAGTTGTGCTTGGTGATCGGCATCGTGATGCCGGAGATGTCGGCCTCCTGGAAGGCGTCGGTCCCGATCAGCGGCGAGGCCACCTGCCCGGTGATCGCCACGATCGGCACCGAGTCCATGTAGGCGTCGGCGATCGGGGTGACCAGGTTGGTCGCTCCCGGGCCGCTGGTGGCCATGCACACCCCGACCCTGCCGGTCGCCTGCGCGTACCCCTCGGCCGCGTGGCCGGCACCCTGCTCGTGCCGTACAAGCACGTGCCGGACCTTGGTCGAGTCGTAGAGGGGATCGTAGGCGGGGAGAATGGCCCCGCCGGGGATCCCGAACACCGTGTCGACCCCGACCTGCTCCAGCGCCCGCACGAGGGCCTGGGCACCTGTCATTTTCTCGGTCATCGGCTCGTTCCTTGTGGCTGAGCTTGCTTCTGGTTGGGCTGCTTGGCGTGACTCCTGGCATAAAAAATGCCCCATCCGCTGGGCGGAGCTGGGGCGCGCGCAGGACCGAGGGCTTCGTCAGGCTGCGCGCCTGCGAAGTACTACGAGAATCCCACCGCTATGCATGGCTACACGATGTCCGATGGAGCGCCTCCACGTCAAATCATCTGGGACGCCCGTCTCGCCATCCAAGACACCCGCAACGGACTCCCAGGTTATGTCACCGGCGCCCCTCCAGCGTCCCGGGAACACCGGGCGAGGCGGGAGACACCGCTAGGCGGTGTTCTGGAGGGTGGTGGTGGGCATCAGGGAGTCGACGCCGCGTGCGGTCATGGGGCGGGCCACCAGATAGCCCTGGCCGCGCGTGCAGCCCATCTTGCGCAGCAGGTCGAGTTGCTCGGGACGCTCGATGCCCTCGGCGACGACGATCAGGCCGAGGTCGTTGCCGAGTTGCACGATCGTCTTCGTCAGCAGGGTCAGCGTGTCGTCGCGGCCGAGCCCGGAGACGAACGACGGGTCGATCTTGATCATGTCGACCGGCAGCTGGCGCAGGAACGCGAGCGACGCGTAGCCGGTGCCGAAGTCGTCGATGGCGAGCCGTACGCCGAGAGTCCTCAGCTCCGACAGCCTGCTGATCATCTCCCCGGCGTCCTCGACCAGCATCTCCTCGATGACCTCGAGGGTAAGCGCGCTGGCGGGCAGCCCGCTCTCGCTCAGCGCCTCCGCCACGGTCTCCACGAAGCGCGGGGCCATGATCTGCCGTGCGGACAGGTTCAGCGCCAGCCCGATGTCCCAGGACGACGCGCGCCAGGCCGCCACCTCGCGGCACGCCTCGCGCAGGATCCACTCGCTGAGAGGCACGATGATCCCGGTGTCCTCGGCGGGCCCGAGGAACTGCTCCGGCGGCACGAACGTGCTGCCCCGCCACCAGCGCACCAGCGCCTCGACGGCGGTCACCTGCGACGTGGCCAGGTCGACTACGGGCTGATACTCGATCGCGAACTGGTTCTCCAGCAGCGCCCGCTGCAGGTCGGAGGCGATCTCCAGGCGGCGCAGGACGTCGGCGTGCATGTGGGTGGCGAAGACCTCCACCCGGCGCCCACCGAGCTCCTTGGCCCGCGACATCGCCACGTCGGCGTTGCGCAGCAGGTCTCCGGGCGGCAGGTCCTCCTCGGCGAACGCCACACCGACGCTGGCCGTCAGCGCGACGTCCCGGTCCGCGACCCGGAACGGCTCGTTCGAGACCGCGCGGACGAGCCGCTCGGCCAGGTCGATGGCGGTCTGCGCGTCGGCGCCGCCGGACGCGCCGCCCTCCAGCAGCACCGCGAACTCGTCCCCGCCCCACCGGGCGAGCGTGTCGTCGGCCCGTACGGCCGAGCGCAGGCGGCGGGCGGCCTGGCCGAGCAGGTGGTCGCCGCTGGCGTGGCCCACGGAGTCGTTGACGGAGGTGAAGCCGTCGAGGTCCAGGAAGATCACCGCGGTCCCGCCGGCGCCGCGGCGGGTGAGCACGTCCCGGGCGCGTTCCTCGAAGTAGGCCCGGTTGGGCAGCCCGGTGACCCCGTCGTGGAAGGTCAGGTGGGTGACCTGGTTGCGCAGGGCCACCTGGTCGCTGAGGTCGCGGATCGTGACCAGGACGAGGTCGTCGTCGCGTACGTGCCGGGCGGCGACGGACTCGGTGGGACGCCAGGTGCCGTCGGAGGCGCGGAACCGGCAGGAGATGCGGGTGCCGCCCCCCTGCTCGGGCCCGTCGTCGTCCTCGTCCGTCATGCGGTCGAGCAGGGCCTGTACGGCCGGCACGTCCTCGGGGTGGATGTAGTCGAAGATCGGCCGGAAGGCGAGGTCCTCGGGGCAGTAGCCGTACGTCGTCTCGAGGCCGGGGCCCACCTCCTGGATGACACCGCCGGGGTCGCACACGAGCACGACGTCGCCGGTGTTCTCGGCCAGCCTGCGCAGCTGCTGCTCGCCGACGTCGACGAGGCGGCGCATGCCCGCGGTCTCGACCAGGAGCACGAACAGCCGGCCGAGCAGGACGAGGACGACCGAGGCGGCCACGACCGCCAGGGCGGCGTCACGGCTGCTCCCGATCGCGTACAGGGTGGCGACCAGCGTGGCGGCGGCGACCAGCACGAGCGGGGTCGCGGCCGTCAGCGCGGCGGGCAGCGGCCTGGCGGGCCGGTCCTCCTGCACCCACGGGGCGACGGCGAGGACCAGCAGCATGGCCGGGACGACGAGCCCTGCCGCGAGCGGCGGGGTGTCGCCGTCGAGACGGGCGAGGGCCGTGGCCATCTCGGCCACCGTTATCGCGGTGAGCACCCCTACGCCGGTGAGCCCGACCACCCGGTTGCCCGACCGGGAGGCCGCCACGGCCGGTGTCACGGCGCACGTCGCGAGCAGGCAGACCACGGGCAGCGCGAGCGCGACGAAGAACGCTCCGGTGTCCTCCGCCTTCCTGAACGCCGGGCCGAGCACGGCGACCCAGGCCACGGCGAAGACCGACGCCGCGCCCAGGTAGGCGTCGGCCGCCTGGCGTATCACCCCGCGCGTGAACGCGGGTGGTTTCACCGACATGCCGCAGCCGATCGCGAGCAGCACCGATCCGACGAGCATGAGCAGGTCGGCGAACGTGAGCACGAACGGCGTGCCGTCGGCCACGGGACGTACGCCGACGCCGAGGAGCCAGGTCAGCGCCCCTGCGGCCATCCACCGCCAGGCGCCGGGCTGGCGCCGGTGGGCAGGGACGACGCGGGAGGCGGCCATGATCAGCGAGACCGCCGCGAGCAGGCCGGTGACGACCCCCGCGATCGCGGTCACGACCGGCGCCGAGCCTCCGGTGACCAGGGCCACGACGACCGCCACCGCGCCGAGCCCGGCCGCGGTGGTGAGTGGGACCCGGGGGTCACGCCTGACTTTCACGCGCGTCGCCTCTGCACCTGTCGCCGCTTCGCCGCCGGCCGTCGTGTCCTCCGGGGTTTCGGCGGAGGCCGGAGTCGCATAAGCGTCGCCGGGTTCGGTGGGGTGTGTCATCACTGCCCCTCCCGTTCTCGACTCGGCTTTACTCTCCCTGTCACATGGCCAGTGTGCGCACAGCCGCTGATCGAGAGGGGGACAACGAGCGAGTCGTCACCGATCTGATAACCAGCCGCGCACGCTGAGCTCCACCGTACGCACCCCAGGTCACGAGGCAGCCACGTTCCGGAATCCTTAATGGAGCGGTCAGTAATGCCCGGTGATCATGTTATCGAGTGGACGGCCCGTCAGATGACGGATCACCTGTTCCCGCACCAGCCTCCGCGTACGCCGCACGGACGCGGGCGTGCTGCCGGCGATGTGCGGGGTGATGAAGACCCCCGGCGCGGTCCAGAGCGGGTGATCGGACGGCAGCGGTTCGACGGGGGTGACGTCGAGCGCGGCCCGCAGCCGGCCCGTCCCCAACTCGGCCAGCAGCGCGTCGGCGTCCACGACCGACCCGCGCGCGGCGTTCACCAGCAGCGCGCCGTCCTTCATCCGGGCGAGGAACTCGGCGTCCACGAGACCGGCCGTTCCCGTCGTGGCGGGCACCAGCAGCACGACCACGTCCGCGGCGGGCAGCAGCGCGGGCAGTTCGTCCTGGCCGTGGACGTTGTCCCTGGCCGTGCGCGCCACCCGGACGATGTCCACCTCGAATCCGGCCAGGCGCCGTTCGAGCGCCTCGCCGATCGAGCCGTACCCGACGATCAGCACGGTGGAGTCGGCGAGGACGCCGGTGTGGTGGTAGGTCCACTCGCGTCTGGCCTGGGCGGCCGCGAAGCCGGGGAACTCCCGCAGCATCGCGACCATCGCGCCCACCGCCCACTCGGCCGTGCCCGCGTCGTGGACGCCCCGCGCGTTGCACAGGACCGCCTTCGGCGGCACGTGCGGCAGGTAGGGCTCGACCCCCGCCGTGACGGTCTGCAGCAGGCGGAGGCTGGTCATGCGGCCCAGAAGGCCGGGGATGTCCGGCACCGGGACCAGCGGAGGCACCCAGATCTCCACTTCCTCGGGCGGGCCGGGCGGTGGCGTCCTCCCGTCGTACACGGCGCAGTCGAGGGCGGGGAGCCCTTCGGGAAGCTCCGTGAGTGCGTCGGCGATGTCCTGTGATGCGACCCAGATCTTCACGAGGAACAACCTAGGGAACCATCGCCCTCGCCAGCGAGTATGGGTACGTGAGGAGGTCATCGGGGATGGCGAACAGGCACGGCGTGGGCGCGGCGCTTCTGGGGGCGGCCCTTCTGACGGCGACTGTGGCGTGCGCGCCCGGTGAGGAGGGCGGGGGCAGGACTCCCCCGCCGCTGCCCGCCGCGAGCGACGCCACGGGCATCACTGCGAGTGGCACTGCGGGTGGCACTGCGGGTGCGACTGGGGGCACGACTCCGGGCGCCGCCACGGGCGACGGTGAGACGAATGTCACTCCGGCCGCGCCGCGCACACTGGTCACCGGTCTGACGGTGCCCTGGGCGATCGCGTTCCTGCCCGGCGGCGACGCGCTGGTGACCGAGCGCGAGTCGGCGCGGCTGCTGCGGGTCACACCGCACGGCCAGGTCCACGAGGCCGGCGTGATCGAGGGGGTGTCCGCGAGCGGCGAGGGCGGCCTGCTGGGCGTGGCCGTCTCGCCCCGCTACGCGGCCGACCACTTCGTCTTCGTCTACTTCACCGCTCAGAACGACAACCGGATCGTCCGCTACCGCTACGACGGGCGGCTCTCCGACCGCCGGGTGATCGTCAGCGGCATCCCGAAGGGGGCCATCCACAACGGGGGCCGCCTCGCCTTCGGCCCGGACGGCTACCTGTACGCCTCGACCGGGGAGACCGGCGAACGCGGCATGGCCCAGGACAGGAGCTCGCTGGGCGGCAAGATCCTGCGCATGACGGCGGACGGCCGGCCCGCCCCGGGCAACCCCTTCGGCACCCTGGTGTGGACCTACGGGCACCGCAACGTGCAGGGCCTGGCCTGGGACGACCGGGGGCACATGTACGCCACCGAGTTCGGCCAGAACACCTACGACGAGATCAACCTCATCGAGAAGGGCCGCAACTACGGCTGGCCGGAGGTCGAGGGGGTGGGCGGCCGGCCCGGATACACCGACCCGCTGCTCACCTGGTCGACCGCCGAGGCGTCGCCGTCCGGCCTCGCGTACGCCCGGGGGGCGCTGTGGGCCGCGGCGCTGCGCGGTGAGCGCCTCTGGCGCGTGCCGGTGGACGCCTCGGGCCGCGTCGGCCGTCCCGCCGCGCTGTACACGGGCGAGTACGGCAGGCTGCGCGCGGTGGCCGCCGCGCCCGACGGCACGCTGTGGGTGAGCACCAGCAACCGGGACGGGCGCGGATCCCCCAGGGACGGCGACGACCGGATCCTGGTGGTGCGGCCCTCCTGATCAGCGCCTCCTGATCAGCGTCTCCTGATCAGCGGCAGACGACCTCGGCCTGGGCGCGGTAGGAGGTGCGGAAGGTCTGCCGGGAGACCACCTCGCCGTCCTGCCGCAGCACCCGCGTCACCGCGGCGGTGAAACCGGGCTGTCCCTGCGTCGCCACGCAGCCGGACCCGTGACCGGTAACGGCGGGCAGCCAGACCTGCTGCCCGACGACAGGCCCCTGCAGGTCCACGTCGTACCGCTTGGTGCTCCACAGCGTCACGGTCAGCGAGGTGCCGGTGGCGGACGCCTGGACGAGCACGCCGTACGGCGAGTCGTTCCTCCAGCGCAGGTCGGGGCCGGGGAAGGACACGGCGGCCTCGGTGCCGACCGGCAGATGAGAGGCGTGGACCTCGGGCGGCGTGTGCTCGGCGACCCGAAGCCCGGCGCGGATCACGGCGTTCATCAGGGTGGTCGCGACCTGGGCCATCCCGGCAGCCTCCGTGCCGGCCCGGCCGTGGATCATGGTGGGGCCGATGCCGTCGAAGCCCGCGGCCGCGGTGCGCGGGCCGACGACCTCGTTGAACGAGAACGTCTCCCCGGGTTCCACCAGGCGGCCGTCGAGGAGCGCGGCGGCCGTGCGGATGTTGCCCGCGCTCTGCGGGCAGCAGGCGTAGGAGGTGGTGAAACGGCCGACCTCCTCCCGGACCCCCATCCGCTGCGCCGCGTCGTCGGTGATCCGCGGCGGCCCGTTCACGACCGACACGGCCACCGTACGGCCGCCGCCGTCGAGGGCGGTCAGCACGTCGGCGGCGAGGCGGTCGGTGTCCACCCGGTCGCCCGGCCTGCCGGGCACCAGGACCGGCCGGCCGTCCTTGATCGTGAAACTGGCGTCGCGGGCCGCCCGCGCGGAGCCGACCAGCGCGGGCTCGACGCCGGCGACCGCCGCCTCGGCGTCGAAACGCGGTCGCAGGACCGCTCCTTCGGGCGCGAACGTCAGGTGCCGCGCCAGCGTGGCCGGCGACAGGCTGACGGCGAGGGTCCCGTTGGTCAGCGTGAGCGGCGCGGCCACCGCATGTCTCGCCCAGCGCAGGGCGCGCCGCACCTCGGCACGGGTGATGTGCGGCAGGTCCCGCATCGTGGGCACCACGATGACGGCCTCCGGGTCGAGATACCCCCTGACGATCTGGTCGGCCGTCGCTCTCCTGTCGATGACGCGGCCCACCCGTGGATACGTCGGGACCGGGGTGACCCCGTCGAACGTGACGTCGCCCTCGCGCCCCGGGCGCTCCAGTGGCGCGGCGACGACCCTGGCCACCGCCTCGTCGAGTTTGCGGCGGTCCACCGACACGACGGGCTTCACCTCTTGGCTGCCGGTCAGCGCGCTCCACACCTCCGGCGGGCTGGGGAAGCCCCCCGGCGCGGCGCGGACCGTGGCCTCGGCGTCGAGCATCAGACCGGCCTGCTGCGGGTCCACGGTCAGCCGCCGCGCACCCTGCCGTACGATCATCGGCGTCCTGGCCTGGGCGTACAGCCGTTCGCGCAACGTGGCGACGGCCTCGGTCCTGCCCTGTCCGCCGATGTCCACACCGAGCACCGTGGTGCCGGGAAGGACCTTCCCCGCCATGGAGATGGCCGGCACGAGATAGAGCGCCAGGAGTAACGCCGCCAGACCGATCAGCGCACGGCGGAGCGCACGGCTCTGGGGAACGGGGTCCAGCAGTTCGAGGTCCGGCGGCGGAACGACGGCGGGTTCATCGCGCGCCGGGCGCTCCGGGACCCGCCACGGCTCGACCGGCGGAGCCGGCGGCGGGAGGTTTCCGTTACCGGACGGCTTGGCGGCCGGAGCGGCGGGAGCGGGAGGTTCGGCGAAGATGTCGGCCGACACCCCCCGGGGGAGGGCCGAGACCCCGCGGGGCAGCGAGCCGACGCCGCGCACCGGGTGTTTACGCGGAGGAGCGGACTCCGCCCCGGACGGATCCGTGGGCGGGTCGACGGACGCTCCGGCGTTGCGCACGCCCCGGTCTCCTCCAGCTCAAGGTCAACAACGATCAGTTAACCCTAAAACACCCTCTGCTGGATATGTCCCGAAGCAACACCTTCCGCGCTCACGCGGGAGGCGATCCGGCCGGCACAGGCCGACGGCCGGCCACGCGGAACCGTGGCCGGCCGTTCTCACGCCCTGCTGCGGGTGGCCCTTGACGGCGCCTCAGCGGATTCCCACGGCGAGGCGGCGTTGGGTCAGGACTCCCTCAGCCCTGGACCCCGAGCTTCTCCAGGATCAGCTCACGGGCCCGGCCCGCGTCCGCCTTGCCCCGGCTGGCCTTCATGACGCCGCCGACCAGCGCGCCCACGGCAGCGATCTTCCCGCCGCGCACCTTCTCCGCGGCGTCGGCGTTGTCCGCCAGCACCTGGTCGATGATCGCCGAAAGCTCGCCCTCGTCGCTGACCACCTGGAGACCGCGCTTCTCCACGACCTCGTCCGGGCCGCCCTCACCGGCGAGCACGCCCTCCAGCACCTGGCGGGCCAGCTTGTCGTTCAGCGCGCCGGAGGCGACCAGCTCGGTCACCCGGGCGACCTGCGCCGGAGTGATGGGCAGGTCGGCGAGCACCGTGGCCGACTCGTTGGCCCGCCGGGCCAGCTCGCCCATCCACCACTTGCGCGCGTCGGCGGCGGGAGCCCCCGCGGCCACCGTCGCCTCGACCAGGTCGATCGCGTCGGCGTTGTGCATCGCGGCCATGTCCAGGTCGGACACGCCCCACTCCTCCTGGAGCCGCTTGCGCCGCGCCGAAGGAAGCTCGGGCAGCGCCGCCTTCAGCGACTCGACCCAGGCCGGGTCGGGCGCGATCGGCAGCAGGTCGGGCTCGGGGAAGTAGCGGTAGTCCTGCGCCTCCTCCTTCGACCGCCCGGAGGTCGTCTGCCCGGTGTCCTCGTGGAAGTGGCGGGTCTCCTGCACGATCCGGCCGCCCTCGGCGAGGATGGCCGCCTGACGCTCGATCTCCCCGCGGACCGCCCGCTCGACGCTGCGCAGCGAGTTGACGTTCTTGGTCTCCGTACGGGTGCCCCACTCGGCCGAGCCGCGCGGCATCAGCGAGACGTTCACGTCGCAGCGCAGCGAGCCCTGCTCCATCCGCACATCGGACACGCCGAGCGAGCGCATCACCTCGCGCAGCTCGGTGACGTACGCGCGGGCGACCTCCGGGGCGAGCCGGTCGGTGCCCGCGATCGGCTTGGTCACGATCTCGACGAGCGGGATGCCGGCCCGGTTGTAGTCGACGATCGAGTAGTCGGCGCCGTGGATCCGCCCGGTCGCGCCTCCGACGTGAGTGGACTTGCCGGTGTCCTCCTCCAGGTGCACCCGCTCGATCTCCACGCGGATGGTCTTCCCGTCCACCTCGACGTCCAGGTAGCCGTCCGTGCACAGCGGCTCGTCGTACTGGCTGATCTGGTAGTTCTTCGGCATGTCCGGATAGAAGTAGTTCTTCCGGGCCATCCTGCACCACTTCGCGATGGTGCAGTTCAGCGCGAGGCCGATCCGGATCGTCGACTCGATCGCCTTCTCGTTGGCCGTCGGCAGCGAGCCGGGCAGCGCCAGGCACACTGGGCAGACCTGCGTGTTCGGCGGGGCGCCGAAGGTCGTCGGGCAGCCGCAGAACATCTTCGAGGCGGTGCCCAGCTCGACGTGCGTCTCCAGCCCCAGCACCGGCTCGAAGCGCTCCAGCGCCTCGTCGTACGGCATGAGCGTCGCGGTATCAGCCATAACGGAAACCCAGATTCTCCAGTGCGTTGGTCATATCGGTCCACCAGCAGGCGAAAGCAGGCAACTTCCGCAGTCTGCCGATCTCTATCTGTTCTGCCAGCCGGTCCAGGAAGTCCTGCTGGAACTCCGTATGCTGGTTCGGCCTCGGCGCGCCCAAGGCCTCGCCTATGAACTTGGCCAGATGATTCTTCGGGTCCTGAAGCTGCTCGACTGTCCCCCGCATGTCGGCGGCGAGCTCGTTCATCACCCGGGGAGGCAGTGCGAGCACGCGGCGCAGCGCTTCGAGGTCCGAGAGAGCCCACGCCTCGGTCTCGCGTAGCGGCACGACGGCGACAAGCTGCTCGCTCGCAGCTGACTCCCGCCAGGCGTCCCGCATCCGCCGGAGCACCTCCTCCGACTTCGCCGGCGGAGCGCCGTCACGGTGGAAGAGCAGAACGTCGAAGGTCCCGCGTACCTCCTCGGCGGCGGCTATCACTGTCGAGGGTCGCTGCGTATCCGCGTCGAGGCACAGCACCGGCAGCACCTCGACGATCCCGTCGAATTCCTCCGCGCATAGATGCTCGACAGCCCGGCGGAGTAACGGCGCGAGGAACCACTCGTCAGAAATGCCTTCCCTGACCAGCGCACAACTCAATATCCGCATCAGCCGCCCCTAGCCGCGACACGGAACCGCTCCAACTCCGCATCGGACACCGCCGGCACTCCAGATGCGTCCCGCCGTGGCGCCTCTCCGGCAGCGGCGAGGCGGCGAGACCGGGTCACGGCGCTGGAGGCGACACCGCCACCCACGCGGGTCGCACTTTCCAGGAAGACGACCTCGTTCCGGGGGACGACGTCGAGCAGCACCGGCGAGTGGCTGGTCACGAGCACCTGGGCGCCACGGACACTGTCGTCTGGATCGCGCCAGGCCCGCAGCCAGTCGCGCTCGCGCGTCTCGTCCCGCGCTATCCGGATAAGATCGCGCAGCCGTTCCGGGAAAACGCCGTTCTCAGGCTCCTCGATCGCGAGAAGCCCTCTCCGACGGGGGTCGTAGAGCACCGCGAGCATCGCCAGGAGGCGAAGCGTGCCGTCGGAGGCCTGCTCGGCCTCGAAACCGGCATTATGCCGTGACATGAAACGCAGCCGGACGTCACCGCGCAGCGGGTCGGTGACGAGATCGAAGTCCGTGACCTCCCTGACCATCCGGGTGAGCCTGGCCTTGATGAGCGGAAGCACGCCCTCGGGACGCGCGTCGCTCGCCGTCGCCTCCACGATGCCTTGGAGATAGCCGGCCAAGCCCGCCCCCGCCGGAGACAGGCCCACCTCGTGCCCGAGAGGACTGGGCCGGGCCAGTTCCGTCGGCTCCAGCCGGAGCACCGCCACCGAATCGAGCTCATCGGCGCACACCAGCCCGGGCACCCAGTCACGGTTCTCACCCGCATGAGGAAGCGCACGGTCAGGGATGCGAAGAAGATCGACTCCCTTGGCCATCCGCATCGCCGGGGGCGGGAACTGCTTGAGACCTGGAGATCCCCGGGAGGCGAGCGGAGAGAAGCTCTCCTCCACTACCTGCAGCACCTCACGCTTACCCCGTGGCATGAGACGCAACTCGGTCTCGTACCGCCATGAGGTCGGAAGGCGCTCTGCCTCCTCCTCGGGCACCCGGGCGTCCAGATCCGCCCGAGACAGCGAGAACTCCAGCGCGAAGCGCATCCGCTCTACCGCCGTGCCGTCCGTCCTCCGGTGGAAGAGCGACGCGGCGTCGCCCCGGGCCGCAGTGACGGCATCGACCAGCCGATCCCCACGGGCCACCGCCACCGCGAACATCAGCGCGTCGAGCAGGTTGGACTTCCCGCTGGCGTTTCTGCCGATGACGGCGAGGAACGGCGGGACGTCGAGCCGGAAGTCCAGGAAGGACTTGAAGCCGTCGATCTCGATGCGGGTGATCATGCCGCCGTTCCCCTCCCCTCGGCGACTAGAGCGCGGGCGCGCGGGACAGCAGCGGGCCGCCCCACCGGCTCTCGAAGGCCTTCTCCACGGCGGCGCCGACCCGATAGCAGCGGTCGTCGGCCAGGACCGGGGCCATGACCTGCAGTCCGACCGGCAGGCCGTCCTCGTCGGCCAGGCCGCACGGCACCGAGATCGCCGCGTTGCCGGCCAGGTTGGTCGGGATCGTGCACAGGTCGGCGAGGTACATCGCCATCGGGTCGTCGGCCCGCTCCCCGATCGGGAACGCGGTGGTCGGCGT
The DNA here is from genome assembly GCF_030268985.1 of Microbispora sp. NBRC 16548. Classification (NCBI taxonomy): domain Bacteria; kingdom Bacillati; phylum Actinomycetota; class Actinomycetes; order Streptosporangiales; family Streptosporangiaceae; genus Microbispora; species Microbispora sp. NBRC 16548. Next base: position 147,291 of record NZ_BSSF01000007.1, on the reverse strand, counting down.
GGTCGGCGAGACCAGCACGTCCACCTGCTGGAAGGCCGCCTCGAAGTCACGCATGATCAGCGTGCGGACCTTCTGGGCCTGCCCGTAGTAGGCGTCGTAGTAGCCGGACGACAGGGCGTACGTGCCGAGCATGATGCGCCGCTTGACCTCCGGGCCGAAGCCGGCCGCCCGGGTCAGGGCCATGACCTCCTCGGCGCTGCGGGTGCCGTCGTCGCCGACGCGCAGGCCGTACCGCATGGCGTCGAAGCGGGCCAGGTTGGACGAGCACTCCGACGGCGCGATCAGGTAGTACGCGGGCAGCGCGTAGGAGAAGGTCGGGCAGGAGACCTCGACGACCTTGGCCCCGAGCGACTCCAGCAGTTCGACGGCCTCGTTGAACCGGGCGAGGACGCCGGGCTGGTAGCCCTCCCCGCCGAACTCCTTGACCACGCCGACCCGCATGCCCGCCACGTCGGCGTGCCGCGCGGCCTCGACGACCTGCGGGACCGGCGCGTCGATCGAGGTCGAGTCGAGCGGGTCGTGACCGGAGAACGCCTCGTGCAGCAGCGCCGCGTCGAGCACGTTGCGGGCGAAAGGACCGGGCGTGTCGAGCGAGGACGCGAACGCGATCAGCCCGTAGCGGGACGAGCCGCCGTAGGTCGGCTTCATGCCGACGATGCCGGTCACCGCGGCGGGCTGGCGGATCGAGCCGCCGGTGTCGGTGCCGGTGGACAGCGGCGCCTCGTAGGCGGACACCGCGGCCGACGAACCGCCGGAAGAACCGCCGGGAATCCGGGACAGGTCCCAGGGGTTGTGCGTCGGGCCGTACGCCGAGTTCTCCGTGGACGACCCCATGGCGAACTCGTCCAGGTTGGTCTTGCCGAGGATCACCAGGCCGGCCTCGCGCAGGCGGCGGGTCACGGTCGCGTCGTACGGCGGGCGCCAGCCTTCGAGGATCTTCGAGCCGGCGGTCGTCGGCATGCCGGTCGTGGTGAACACGTCCTTGTGCGCGATCGGCACCCCGGCGAGCGGGCCGAGCGTCTCACCGGCGGCGATGCGCTCGTCGATCGCGCGGGCCTGCGCCAGCGCGGACTCCGCGTCCACGTGCAGGAAGGCGTTGACCTGGCCGTCGACCTCGGCGATCCGGTCGAGGTGGGCCTGGGCGACCTCGACGGCGGTGACCTCTCGGGAGGCGACCAGCGCGCCGAGTTCGGCGGCGGTCTTGCGAATCAAGCTCATTCTTCCTCCCCGAGGATCCGCGGCACGCGGAAGCGGTCGTCCTCCACGGCGGGCGCGCCGGACAGGGCGCCTTCGGGCGTGAGGCCGGGCCGTACGTCGTCGGGCCGGAACACGTTGGTCAGCGGAAGCGCGTGCGAGGACGGCGGAATGTCGTCGGCGGCCACCTCCGCGACGCGGGCGACGGCGCCGACGATCTGGTCGAGCTGGGCGGCGAAGTGGTCGAGCTCGTCGTCGGCCAGTGCCAGCCGGGACAGCCGGGCGAGGTGAGCGACCTCATCGCGGGTTATGGCGGACATGAGTCGTCGAACCCGTTTCATGATGGAGATTGGACCTACCCATCCTAGGGCTCGCCGCCGAGCGGGGCCGACTCGACGACACCGCGTCACATGGTCTTAATGCGCCGCCGCCGTTTGTGACGGGTCAGTGCGGCGCGAGACGGGCGCCGCCGCTCTCGCGGTCCAGGAAGGCCGCGCCGAGCCGGCCGCGCAACCAGGTGGTCGCCTCGCTCGCGGGCATGGGCTTGGCCAGCCACCATCCCTGGCCCGCATGGCAGCCCATCTCGCGCAGCAGCGTCGCGACCTCGGGCGACTCGACCCCCTCGGCGACCGACCTCAGCCCGAGGGACCGCACGAGGTCGATGATCGAGCGGACGATCCGCTCGTCGTCCGGTGACTCCCCGAGCCGCCGTACGAACGACGCGTCGATCTTGACCTCGGAGACCGGGAGCCGCTGGAGCCGGACCAGCGAGGAGTAGCCGGTGCCGAAATCGTCCAGGGCCAGCTGGATGCCGAGTCCGGCCAGGGTGCGGATCGTGTCGGCGCTGTAGGCCTGGTCCGTCATGAGGATGCGCTCGGTGACTTCCAAACGGATGGCCTCAGGAGGCAGGTCCAGTTTCTCCAGCCCGGACTCCAGTTGCTCGGGCAGGCTCGAATCCAGCAGGTCGCGGGCCGACACGTTGACCGAGACCGGCACGCCGACGCCCGCGTGCCACCACCGGGCCGCCTGCCGCAGCGCGTGGCCGATGACGTGCTGGGTGAGCTCGCGCATCAGGTATGACTGCTCGGCGAGCGGGATGAACTCGGCGGGCGAGATCGGCCCGCGCACCGGGTGCCACCAGCGCAGCAGCGCCTCGATGCTCTCGACCCTGCCGTCCTCCAGGCTCACCTTGGGCTGATAGTGAAGCTCCAGCTCGTCGGCGTCGATCGCCCGGCGCAGGTCGCCGAGCAGGCTCAGCCGTTCCGGCGAGTTGCGGTCCTTGCCCGACAGGTAGAACTCGACGCCGGTGCGGCCCTCCTTCGCCAGATACATCGCCACGTCGGAGCGTTGCATGAGCAGCTCGAAGTCCGGCGCGTGGTCGGGATAGAGCGCGATGCCGATCGACGCGTCGAGGTCGAAGGTCATGCCCTCAAGGCGTACCGGCTCGGTCAGCGCGACCCGCAGCCGCGAGGCGACCTCCTTGGCCGCCTGGGCGTCCCTGATCGACGGCAGCAGCACCGCGAACTCGTCCCCGCCGAGGCGGGCCACCACGTCGCCGGGCCGCACGCTGTGGGTGAGCCGGTGGGCCACGATCTGCAGCAGCCGGTCGCCGACCGGGTGGCCGAGCGTGTCGTTGACCTCTTTGAAGCGGTCGAGGTCGAGCAGGAGAAGCCCCACCCGCTCGTGCTCGCGCGCCTCGGCCAGGGCCTCCTCGGTGCGCAGGATGAGCATCTTGCGGTTCGGCAGGCCGGTGAGCCCGTCATGGGTGGCCTGGTGGTCGCGGCGCAGCGAGAGCGTCGCGGTGAAGTAGACCGCGGTCAGCGGCGCGACGAACAGGGGCACCAGGGCCGTGGAGTGCGCCATCACGACCACGACGAGCGGCGCGAGTCCGAGCAGCGCCCCGTAGACGAGGGACTGCGGGCCGATCGACGCCTTCATCACCCGGGTCAGCGGCCGGCGCTCGTGCAGCGCCACCGCCTGGCAGACCAGGATCGCGCGGACGGCGAAGTACGCCGCCGCGGCCAGCGCGATGGCGGGAATGTCCTCGCCGTCGGGCGTCCAGGGCACGCGAGGCGCCGGATGCGCGCCGAACGCGGCGAAGGCCGCCGCGGCCGCCGTGCAGGCGAGGGTCACCTGGGCGAGGTTGAACAGCACCCGGTGCCAGGCCCTGCGATGCACCAGGCCGCTGACCACCACGGCGACCGCCTGCATCAGCACCGCCGTCGGCAGGCCCTGGTACATCAGCACGGCGAAGGTGAACATCGTGGAGGTCGGCGTGCCCCCGACCAGCGTCGAGGAGCTGAACATGACCGGGCGCAGCTCGCCCAGCACCACCAGGACGGTCAGCATCCAGAACAGCGGAGTGCGGGCCACCTCGCCCAGCTCGCCGAAGCCGAGCCGTACCTCCGCGATCACCAGCGCGGTGACGCCGAGGGCGGTCACCGCCGTGAGGTAGGCCCACAGGGGCGAGCCGGGACGCGGTCCGGTGTCCCGGGTGTCGACGGGCGTGGACATCTCGCCCAGGTCGACGGCGGGCAGGAGGACGCGTGGCACCCCGGCAAGCGGCATAAGACCGCGTGAAAGCGTCATCGGTAAGAAACCCCCCAAGAGGTCACTATGGGAGGGTACGGCCTCTGGGCCACTTCGCGAAACCGCTTGGGCACACTCCGTCACCATGATTTCTGGAGATATCACGGTCTGACCGGAGTTGCGGTGAAAGTTTCAACTGCTCCACAGGTCCGATCCCCCGCCCGCCTGCGCCTATTAGGTTGGCCGCCCAGACAAACCCCAAGCGGCCCTTCTTGGACTGCCGTCGGCTCCCTACCATCCGAGAGAACCGTGGGAGCGCTCCCACATTACCGGACGGAGTATTTCCATGTCTCGCAGATTGACGGCGGCTGTGCTCACAGCGGTCGCCACGGCCGCGGTGGGAGCGTCCGTGCTCGCCTCCTCCGCCGCGCAGGCCGCCGACTCCGCCTTCTACGTGGATCCGACGACCAACGCGGCCAAGTGGGTGGCCGCCAACCCCGGTGACAGCAAAGCCGCCGTGATCAGGGACCGCATCGCCGCCGTCCCTCAGGGCCGCTGGTTCGCCAGCTACAACCCCTCGACCGTGCGCAGCCAGGTCGACGCGTACGTGGGCGCCGCCGCGTCGGCCGGCAAGATCCCGATCATGGTCGTGTACGAGATGCCGAACCGCGACTGCGGTGGCGCGAGCGCGGGCGGTGCTCCCGACCACGCCTCCTACCGCGCCTGGATCGACCAGGTGGCCGCGGGCCTCGGCGGGCGTCCCGCCTACATCGTCCTGGAGCCCGACGCCCTGGCGATCATGCCGAACTGCATGAACTCCTCGCAGCAGGCCGAGGTCCAGGCCTCCATGGCGTACGCCGGCAAGAAGTTCAAGGCCACCTCCTCGAACGTCAAGGTCTTCTTCGACGCGGGCAACGACGCGTGGGTGGGGGCCTCCGACATGGCCAACCGGCTGCGGGGTGCCGACGTCGCCAACAGCGCGGACGGCATCTCGCTCAACGTCTCCAACTACCGGTACACCTCCGGCGCGGTCTCCTACGCCAAGAGCGTGATCGCGGCCACCGGCGTGTCCTGGCTGAAGGCCGTGATCGACACCAGCCGCAACGGCAACGGCCCGGTCGGCACCGAGTGGTGCGACCCGGCCGGCCGCGCGACCGGCACCTGGAGCACCACCAACACCGGCGACTCGGCGATCGCGGCGTACCTGTGGGTCAAGCCTCCGGGCGAGTCCGACGGCTGCATCGCCCCCGCGGGTCAGTTCGTGCCGCAGCGGGCCTACGACCTGGCGATAGCCGCCCCGTACACCCCCTCGCCGTCCCCGTCCCCGTCCCCGTCCCCGTCCCCGTCCCGGTCGCCCTCGCCGTCGCCGTCGCCGTCCCCCTCGGCTTCGCCGTCGGCGTCCCCCTCCGCCTCGCCGTCAGCCTCGCCGTCGCCTTCCGCGTCCCCGACGTTCACCGGAGACCGCGGCTGCACGGCGGTCTACAAGATCGTCAACTCGTGGGGCGGCGGCTTCCAGGGTGAGGTCACCGTGACCAGCGCGGGCACCTCGGCGATCAACAACTGGACCGTGAAGTGGACGATGCCCGGCGGGCAGTCCATCACCCAGGCGTGGAACGCCAACCTCACCGGCAGCAGCAGCGTCACGGCCACGAACCTGAACTGGAACGGCAACCTCGCCCCCGGCGCGAGCACCACGTTCGGCTTCCTCGGCAGCTCCAGCGGGACCCCCTCCACCCCGTCCCCCCTGGTCTGCACCACCTCCTGACCCCCACCACATAGTCCAGGCGTGCCGTACGGCTCCCCATCCGTACGGCACGCCTTTCTCGTGTGGCATGTCAGACGGGCGAGGCCGCCGGGCGGTCATCAGCCGCGCGAGTTCGGCATCTGATCCCGAACGATCCCCTCTCGCGGCGGGTCCCGGCATGTGGTGCTCGAATTCGGGGATCCGCTGGAGAGGACCGGCGTACAGTCGGTTCATGATCTCGTGGCGGGACCGGATCGGGCGCGGCCTGATCGGCGGGGCCGTGATCACGTTCCTTCTCGCCGGGTCCGCCTCGTCTCCCGTGGACATGCTGGACGCGCGGTTCCTGGAGGCGGACGGCTGTCCCACCGCGGTGCTGGAAGCGCGGGGAACCGCCGATCGGCCGGGGGCTCTGGTGGACGCCGAGGGCGTCATCACGATGACGCTGTGCGAGCTGATCACGCCGCCGAGGAACGGTCCCGGAGCGATGCCCTCACCGCGGCCCGGACAGCACCGCACCCTCAGTACCCACCTCGCCGAGATGATCGCCGTGCTCAACGCGTTGCCCACACGAGATGAGGCGGAAGCGGCGGCACGGGCTCGGATGACCGCTCAGGGCCGTACGCCGCCCAAGGACCTGCACATGGGCGAGATCTGCACCGCTGTCGGATACGGCGAGCAGTTGTCGTTCGCGGTGCGCTACCGCGACCGGCCGCCCGCGCTGCTCCTGCTCGACCGCAACTGCGGCGTGGTCCACGGCGCGGGCCGGACCCGGTTTCTGCGAGGCGAACCCACTGACCGCTTCCTCTCCTTCTATCGCGATCAGATCGCGAGGGACCCGGCCGCCGTCCCCGCACCCACATGCCCGGCCAAGGTAGTCACGGCGGAGATCGACAACCGGCCGGATCTGGAGTTCCCGAAGGACGGCATGGCCCCCAACCGGGGCGGTACGGATGCGTTCCTGCCCAGCCCGCTCGCGGTGATCACAGCCTGCCGCTACCGGGCGGACGATGACGATCTACGACTGCATGCCCATCGTGTCCTACGGGGCGACCTCGAACCCGTCCGGGGGCTCCTCAACACCGCGGCCGCCATACAGAGCGTGACCGACAGCCGCGGCACCACCGACTTCGTCAACGGTGTCGAGTGCGGTATGCCGCGCCCGACACGGGCCGCGGTGCCGGTCAGCCGTCTCGACGTCGTGTGGGCGGCCGACACAACCGGTGCCGTCGCGGAGATACGGATCTGGCGCGCCCCCTGCCAGGCCGTGTTCACCGGCACAGCCGCCGGGTTGAAGGCCGAGCCCGCTCTGCTGAGTCGGCTCGATTCCTGGCTCGGCCGCTGACGCTTCCGGCAAGCGGGGCATCCTTCGTGGACGTGCTTCCCTTCGCTTATCGGCTCGATTGCCGTCGCCGCCCCGCGCTGCGAGTGAGGTCGTCGCGAGCCGGATCAGCCGCCGGCCGGAACAGACACCGCCGCGCCGGAAACCCGGACCCTGGGATCCCCGTCCCGCAGCTCCACCCGCAGCAGACCGGGCCGCCCCATGTCGACACCCTGGTGCAGGGTCAGCCTCGCCGCGGGACCGGCCTCGCCGAGGTCCCGCAGATACGCCCCGAAAGCGGCTGCGGCGGCCCCGGTGGCCGGGTCCTCCACGATTCCGCCCACGGGGAACGGGTCACGCACCTGGAAGGTGTCCGCCGACTCCCGCCACACCAGTTGCAGGGTGATGAGATCCCGATCGGTCATGTACTGCGCCAGCCCGGAGAAGTCGTAGTCCAGATCGGCGAGGCGCTCACGGGTGGCAGCGGCCAGGACCAGGTGGCGCGATCCCGCGAAGGCGATCCGCGGGGGCAGTGCGGGATCGAGCTCGTCGATCCGCCACTTCAGCGCGTCGAGCGCCTGCGCCACATCGAGCTCGCCGACCGGCTCGACGTACGGCTCCACGCTGGTCAGGGTCGCCCACAGCACACCACCGTCATCCGCCGCCACCTCGACCGGTACGGTTCCGGCCTGCGTCTCGAAGACCAGGCCACCCGGGCCGATCCGTTCGGCGAGCGCGACCGCCGATGCCACCGTGGCGTGCCCGCAGAACGGCACCTCCATCTTCGGGCTGAAATATCGGACGGTGAACGTCCGGCCCGTTTCGGCGAGCCGCGCCGGAGCCTCGCTCAGGAAGGCTGTCTCCGAATGGCCCACCTCGGCGGCGATGGCGAGCATGGCCGCCTCATCCAGCCCGGCGGCGTCGAGCACCACCCCGGCCATGTTGCCGCCGGCGGGATCGGTGGTGAAGGCCGCGTAGTGCAGGGCTTGGGGTATCTGATCAGCAGAGGTCGGCACGTTCGAGGGAACAGCAGAGCAGATGCTCCTGTTCCCCGGGCGCGAGGCCGCCCTCATCAGCGTTCCGGTGTTGTCAGCGGCCCGCGGTTCCTCTCCCGGCCCCTTAACAATGTAAGATCACATCTACGTTAGATTGGTTCTACGTATGATCGAGGCGACCAATGAACTTCAAGGGGAGAGCCGCAGATCTTGAGCTACTTGATCGGCAGTTGCGGCAGGTAGCGGAAGAGCGAGGCGGCACTCGCGGGCGTGCGGTGATCATGACCGGCCGACGCCGGGTGGGGAAATCGCGACTGGTTCAGGAGTTCTGCGACCGCACCGGCGTGCCGTACGTGGTCTTCCAGGCCACCAGGGGACGAAATCCCGTGGCCGAGCGCGCCGAGTTCGTCGGTATGCTCGCGCAGTCCGAACTGCCTGGTGCCGAATTGATCGCCGGGGTGCAGGCCGGGGACTGGAACCAGGCACTGCGCGCTCTGGCCGTGGCTGTGCCCGACCAGACGCCGAGCATCGCGGTCATCGATGAGGTTCCGTGGCTGGTGGAACAGGACCGCGAGTTCGAAGGGGCGTTGCAGACGGTTTGGGATCGGCACCTGTCCGCGAAGCCGGTGCTGCTCATCCTGGTTGGCAGTGACCTGTCGGTGATGGAGGCGCTTCAGTCCTATGGCCGCCCCTTCTTCGGTCGCGCCGCGAAGATGACCGTCCAGCCGCTCCACCCCGCGGATGTGGCCGTGATGACCGGGCTGGACGCCGCCGACGCCATCGACGCCTACCTGATCACCGGTGGTTTTCCCGAGGTGGTTCAGGCCTGGCAGCCAGGCATGAACCGTGTCGACTACCTGCGGGAGTCGTTGACCAATCCGCTGTCCGCGCTGCTGATGGCCGGCGAGTTGTCGTTGCTCGGGGAGTTTCCCGAGGTCTCCCACTCGCGTGCGGTCCTGTCGGCGGTGGGGAGCGGGGAGCGCACATTCTCCGCCATCGCCACCGAGGCGGGTGGCGCCACCCCCCTGGCCTCAGGCACGCTTTCCCCGCTGCTGTCCACCCTCATCGGCAAGCGGGTGCTGGCCGCCGACACCCCGCTGTCGATCAAGCCGGACACGAAGAACAAGCGCTATCGCATCGCCGATCCCTATCTGCGATTCTGGCTCGCCTTCCTCGACCGCGGCATTCCGCTGGTCGAGCGCGGCCGGGGCGAACGTGTCCTGGCCTCCATCGCACGTTCCTGGACCTCCTGGCGTGGCCGCGCCGTCGAGCCCGTCGTCCGTGAGGCACTGCTGCGGCTGCTGCCCGACGACCGATGGCCCGAGAGCGAGGCCGTCGGCGGATGGTGGAACCGCCAGAACAATCCCGAGATCGACCTGGTCGCGGCGGACCGCGAGCCGGTCGCGCGGCATGTCCACTTCCTCGGCTCGATCAAGTGGCTGGAGAACGGGTCTTTCGGGCGGCACGAGTACGACAGCCTGATGCGCGACATGCTCGCCGTCCCCGGCGCCGGCCCCACGACTCCGCTGGTGGCCGTTTCCCGATCCGGTGTCGATGACGGCCTGCCGCTCGCGGCGCACTGGGGTCCCGAAGATTTGCTGGCCGCCTGGCAGGCGTAGTGAGCCGGGCTGCTACGGGTGCGTGGTCATTCCTCGGGGGTGACGGCGACGGCGCGGGCGGCGTCGGGGCCCTTGTCGAGGAGGACGTGGAAGCCTTCCTCGTTGAGAATCGGGACGCCGGCCTTGACCGCCTTGTCGTACTTCGAACCGGGGTTGTCCCCCACCACCAGGAAACTCGTCTTCTTCGACACCGACGAGGTGACCTTGCCGCCCCTGGCGCCGATGGCCTCGCCGGCCTCGTCACGGCTGAAGTCGGTCAGCGTCCCGGTGACGACGAAGGTGAGCCCCTCCAACGGACGCGGCCCCTCGTCGGCGGGCGACTCGTCGGCCATCCGGACCCCGGCGGCCTGCCACTTCTCGATGATCTCCTGGTGCCAGTCGACCGCGAACCACTCCTTGATCGTCGCGGCGACCCTAGGGCCGATGCCCTCCACGGCCGCCAGCTCCTCCTCGGACGCCTTGGCGATGGCGTCGATCGAGCGGAACTCCGCGGCGAGCGCGCGGGCCGTGGGCGGCCCGATGTGCCGGATCGTCAGCGCCACGAGCACCCGCCACAGCGGCTGGTCCTTCTTCTTCTCCAGTTGGTCGAGGATCAGTTCGGCGTTCGCGCTGGGCTCGCCGGAGATGTTGGCGAAGAAGGAGACGACCTTCGGCTCACCGGTCTTCGGATCGATCTTCGGCAGACCGGTGTCGGGGTCGCGCACCACCGACCTGATCGGCAGCAGCTTCTCGATGGTCAGGTCGAACAGATCGGCCTCCGTGCGGACCGGAGGCTCCTGTGGCGGCAACGGCTGCGTCAGCGCGGTCGCCGCGACGTAGCCCAGCCCGTCGACGTCGAACGCGTTGCGCCCGGCCGCGAAGTAGATCCGCTCACGGAGTTGCGCGGGGCAGGAGTGGGCGTTCGGGCAGCGCAGGTCGGCGTCGCCCTCCCGCTCGTAGGCCAGTTCGGTGCCGCATTCCGGGCAGTGCGTGGGCATGACGAACTCCCGCTCGCCGCCCTGCCGCAGGTCCACCACCGGACCGACGATCTCGGGGATGACGTCGCCCGCCTTGCGTAGAACCACGGTGTCGCCGATCAGCACGCCCTTGCGCGCGACCTCCGAGGCGTTGTGCAGCGTCGCGCGCTCCACGGTGGACCCGGCCACCACCACCGGCTTCATGACGCCGAACGGTGTGACCCGGCCCGTGCGCCCCACCCCGACCTGGATGTCGAGGAGCTTGGTGGTGACCTCCTCGGGCGGGTACTTGAACGCGATGGCCCAGCGCGGAGCCCGGCTGGTCGAACCGAGCTGCCGCTGCACCGGAATCCGGTCGACCTTGACCACCACGCCGTCGATCTCGTACTCCGGGTCGTGGCGGTGGTCGTTGTAGTAGGTGACGAACTCACGGATCTCGTCGAGGCTCTTGACCACCTTGTAGCGGTCGCTGACCGGGAGTCCGAAGTCACGCAGCCGCTCGTAGACGGCCGACTGGGTGGCGGGCGGCGGGCCGCCGCCCTCCCACTTGCCGACACCGTGGACGATCATCCGCAGCGGCCGCTGCGCGGTGACGCGCGGGTCCTTCTGCCGCAGCGAACCGGCGGCCGAGTTGCGTGGATTGGCGAACGGCGGCTTGCCCGCGTCCATGAGCTGCTCGTTGAGCTTCTTGAAGCCCTCGACCGGCAGGAAGACCTCGCCGCGGACCTCCAGCAGGTCGGGCACGTCGTTCCCGTTGAGCCGATGCGGCACGTCGTCGAGCGTGCGGATGTTGGGGGTGATGTCGTCGCCGGTGCGCCCGTCGCCCCGGGTCGCGCCCCGCACGAGGCGGCCCTTCTCGTATACCAGTGCCACGGCCAGGCCGTCGATCTTCAGCTCGCACAGATAAGGCCCGGGGTCGACCTCGATCAGCCGCTCGGCCCTGGCCTGCCAGCCGGCGAGGTCGGCGTCGTCGAAGGCGTTGTCGAGGCTCTCCATGCGCTGGAGATGGGTGACGGGGGCGAACTCCGTGGAGATCGGCGCCCCCACTCTCTGAGTGGGCGAGTCCGGCGTGCGCAGGTCGGGATGCGCCTCCTCCAGCGCGAGGATCTCCCGCATCCAGCCGTCGTACTCGGCGTCGCTCACGGTGGGCGAGTCGAGCACGTAGTAGCGCCAGTTGGCGTCCTCGAGCAGCTCCGTGAGCTCGGCGTGCCGCTCCCGGGCCTCGGCCGGCGCGCTCTGTGCTCTATCGGTGGCACTCCCGGTGGTCTCGGCGGCGCCCATCACACTCTCGACCTCGCTCGCGGCCTCCGCGTGCCCGTTCGCCTCATCCGCGAGCCCGGTGCCGTCGAGCCCGGTGCCATCGAGCTCGGCGCCGTCGAGCCCGTCAGTCTCGTCAGCCCTGTCGGTCACGTCGCCCGTCTCCCCTCGTCAGACACCCAGGGCAACCGTATCTCCGGCGACCGACAGTTCGCGAAGGACGGGGGCGGGAGCCGCGCCGAGGACGTGGGCGGCCCCCGCCGGACCGCTCGGCGAGAGGGCCGCTCCAGACCGCGCGGCCCCTCGTCTCAGGAGCGATCGAGAATTACGGTAGACCGCTTGCAGCCCACTTTCATTCCTTTTTGTCCGGGTGTACTCGGGCCGGTCGCCGTGGATGGAGAGAGACCGGCCCGAGGGTCAACCTCCCTGGGTCCAGACGCGTTCCCAGCGAGAGCACTTGCCGGTGATCCGGGCCGCGCTGCCCCGGCAGACCATCGCCTTGGCCAGCAGCATGTACCCGGCCTTCACCGTGAACGTCCGCGGGGTGGACTGGGAGCAGTTGCGGTAGGTCGCCGTGCGGTACTTCCCGCGGTCGGTCAGCCACTTGATCTTCACCCACGAGCAGGTCTTCGCCCCGCCCGCGTCATAGAGGTCGCCGACGATGCGCAGGCCCGACGAGCCCGACCGGACGTACCCGTTCGCCCAGCCCTTGGTGTCGGAGGACGCCGTCGGTCCCCACTCCCAGGTCTCCGCCGCCGACGCGGCCGAGGCCGCGGACGCGGGCGAGGCCGCCGCGGGAGCCGCGACGAGACCCGCGGCCAGAGCGGTGGACAGCCCGGCAGCGGCGAGAGGGAGCAGGAGGCGCGCAGCGCTTCGCATGGTCTTTCTCCTGAACGTCTGAACTTCCAGCACGTCAAGAGATACGTGACAAGGCTTGTGAATCACTTGGGGATGAGCTGGGAGGCCGCTTGGATCACTCCGCACGACACTCAGATCGTGAGATGCGGCCTGATCCGGGCCAGCGCCTCGGCGGGGCCGGGCTCGGCCGCGAGGGCGGCGGCGAGCAGCAGCCGGGCCTTGGGGGCGGCGAGTGATCCGGCGAAGACCGCGCCCGCCTCCTCCAAGGTGGCTCCGCCTCCCGCGCCGTACACCGGCAGGGACGGGCCGGCGTGGCAGCGCGAGGTCACGAGCACGGGTACGCCTTCCGCAACGCACGCGCGGATCTCGCCGAGCAGGCCGGGGGTCGGGTTGCCCGCCCCCAGGGCCTCCAGGACGAGCCCTCGTGCGCCCGCCGCCCGGGAGGCGGCCAGATGGACGCCGTCGGCGCCGAGATAGGCGGGCACGATGTCCACCCGGGCCTCCAGGCCCCCGAGCTCCGCCAGGGTGAACCCGGGGAGACGCCCGGGCCTGGCGGCGATGTGGACCCGCTCGCCGTACACCTGGCCGATGGGCCCGTAGCCGGGTGAGTCGAAGGCGTCCGGCGCCACGGTGTGGGCCTTGGTCGCGTGCCGGGCGGCGTGGACCCGCCCGGCCATGACGATGACGGCGCCCAGCCCCCGGCCCGTGGTGACGGCGGCGACGCGCAGGGCGTCCGTAAGATTGCGCGGCCCGTCGCCGTCCGGCTCTCCCGCGTGCCGCTGCGCTCCGGTGAACACGACCGTCCCGCCGGCGCCCAGGAGCAGGTCCACGAAGAACGCGGTCTCCTCCATCGTGTCGGTGCCGTGGGTGACGACGACGCCGTCCACGCCGGGGTCGGCGACCGCCGCGGCGACCCGTTCCGCGATCCGCAGCATGCCGTCCAGCGTGAGGTTGAAGCTGTGGACGAGCATCGCCTCGTCCACCTCGACGGTGAGGGCCGGTCCGGCCGCGCCGACCAGGTCGCGGCCGGCGACTGCCACGCTGACCGCGCCGCCGGGGCCGGGCACGGAGGCGATCGTGCCTCCGGTGGTGATGACGCGGATCCGTGCGCTCATCGCGACAGCGCCTCCTCCCGCTGTCCGAGCGTACGGCCGGTCCTCGCCCGGGCGAGCAGGTAGTACGTCCCGCCCGCGACCAGGCCGCCGGCCAGCCACGAGAAGTCGGTGTCGTTCAGCGCCCGGGCGATGGGGCCCTGGGTCGCGGGCACCATCCCGAACTGCCAGCTCCACGCCGCGACCAGGCCCAGCCCGAGACTCATCATCGCGGGCCGGTCGGTCCGGCCGCGGGACGCGACGTCCTCACGGTAGAGGGACGGAACGTCGATCCGGCCGCGGCGCAGGAGGAAGAAGTCGACCAGGACGATGCTCGCCCACGGGCTGATCCACACCAGGATCGAGACCATCCAGTTGTCGAAGGCATGGGCGAAGCTGTCCGCCCGCACGAACACCGCGAGCACGACGGACGCCACGAGACCCGCGACGAGGGTGAGCTTCCATCGGGCGATCCGGATGCCGACGGACAGGGCGGCGAGCGAGCAGGAGTAGAGATTGAGGATGTTGGTGGCGACCGGCCCGTGCATGATCAGCAGGAGGACGGGGATCGCCATCACGCCGAAGGTGCTCGTCACCAGGCCGGCGGGGTCCGCTCCGCTGCCCGAAGCGGCCAGGTACGCCCCGAGCGCGGCGAGCCACACGGTCGGCACGTACATGCCGAGCGCGGTGGACCAGAACACGGACCGGGTGGACGCGCCGGTCCGGACGAAGCGGCTGTAGTCGGCGGAGTAGGGCAGCCAGGTGATCCCCCAGCCGACGCCGATCGCCGTGAGGAGCTGCGTGACGGCGGTGATCTTCGAACCCGGCGCCGCCGCCGTGGCGGTCGTCCACTGCGGGTCGGCCTGGCTCACCGCCAGGACGGTCATGAGGGCCATGAGCGCCGCGGTGGCCGGCACGGTGTACTTCTCGAAGGTGCGGATGGCGTAGAAACCGTACAGTGCCAGGAACAGCTGGACGCCCATGATGACGGCGGCCACCAGGTACTTCAGGCCGGTGCCGCCCTGGACGCCCAGCTGCGCGAGGATCGCCAGCACGAGGTCGAGCACGACCCAGGTGTTGACCCCGACCCAGCCCATGGTCAGCAGACCCTGGACGAGGCCCGGCACGATCGCCCCCCGGCGCCCGAAGGCCGCGCGGCCGAGCACCATCTGGTTGACCCCGGTGCGGTGTCCCATCACATTGAACAGGCCGAACACGGCGCAGCCCACGAGGTTGCCCACGGCCACGACGACGACGGTCTCGACCAGGCTGAGACCCAAGGTGATGCCCAGGGCGCCGAGCACCCAGTTGATCGGTGCGATGTTGGCGCCCGTCCAGATCCAGAACTGCTGCCACGGCGTGGAGTCGCGGGCCGAGGGGGAGATGGGCTCGATGCCGTGGGAGTCGAAACGGACCGCGTCCGCCGAGCCGGCAGGAGGGGGGTTGTGCATGGCTGCTCCTGATTGTGCTGGCGTCACACGCTGGTGTGACACCCACCACACAAGCAGGTGCGGCATCGGCCGGTAAGTGGACGAAGCTCTAGTAATCAGACCGGCCGCTGTGTACATTCACACGGTGTTCACGCTGCGGTCCCTGGTGGCGAACGCGTCGCTGAAGCTGAGAGTGCTGGTGCCCGGCCCTGAGGGCGCCATGGACGAGCCCGTCGTGTGGGTCCACAACACCGAGCTGCCCGACCCCTCCCCGTACGTCCGGGAGCGGGAGCTGGTGCTGACGAACGGCCTGTGGGCGGGACAAGCCACCCCCGCCGAGTTCGTGGCGAGCGTACGGCTGGCGAGGGCCGCAGGGATCGTCTTCGGGCTGCGCGCGCAGACCCCGCGCACACCGCCGGAGCTGGTCGCCGCCTGTCGGGACACGGGCCTGCCGCTGCTGGAGATCGCCCAGGCGGTGCCGTTCACCGAGGTCTCCCAGGCGGTCTCCGCCATGTACGCGGACCAGCGCCAGCGGGCCCTGGCCGGAATGGTCCGCAGGGGCGACGCCCTGGCCACCGCGATCTCCCGCGGGGCGGGCCCTTCCGGTGTGCTCGACGTGCTCAGGCGGGACCACGAACTGCCTCTCGCCGTGGTCGACCGGACGGGCCGGGTGCTGGCGGCGGCGGGGGCCGACCTCGACGACGCTCAGGCCGGGGCGGTGACCGCCGGGCTGGCCCGCAGGCCGCCCGCGCTGGAGGTGGAGCTGGACCGCGCCGCGACCCGCGCCGCGCTCTTCCCCGTGGGAGCGGTGGGCGACGTCGACGCGGCACTCGTCTGCCTGCGCCCGTTGTCCGGCCTCGACCCCGCCGAGCAGGCGGCGCTGGAGCAGGCGGCCAGGTTCCTCAGCCTGGAGGTGGCCAAGCAGCAGGCGGTGCAGGCCATCGAGATGCGCTTCGCCGGCGAGCTGCTGGAGATGGTGCTGTCCGGCGGGCAGCGGACCGCCGAGGTGGCCGGCCGGCTGCAGGCGTTCGGCGTGGACGCGGCGGGGCCGCTGGCCGTGTCCGCGCTGGCCTTCGCGGAGCCGGAACCCGCCACGCTGCCCGGCCTGGCCGAGGTGGCCGGCGAGTTCCTCTCCGCGTCCGGGATCCCCGCGCTGGTGGCCGGAGGGACGCAGGACGTCGTGTCCGTGCTCTCCTGGCGGCATCCCGAGCCCGAGCTCCCCCTCCTGGCCGAGCGCCTTCTGGCCGCCGTGGGCAGGCGCTTCCCCGGCCGGCGGGTGGTCGCCGGGCTCGGCGGGGTGGCTCCGCACGCGGCGGGGCTCCGGCAGCCGCTGCTGCACGCGCGGGAGGCGTGCCGCGTGCTCCGGCGCTCCCCCAGCGGGCCGGCGGTCCGCAGTTTCGCCGAGCTGGGCACGCACCGGCTGCTGCTCGGGCTGGTGGACTCCGAGACGTTGCGCGGCTTCTCCCGCGACCTGCTCGGTCCCCTCCGGGAGCACGACGCCCGGCGCGGGAGCGATCTGGAACCGACGCTGCGTGCCTTTCTCGACCACGACGGGCAGTGGGCGGCCACCGCCGCGGCGCTGCACATCCACGTCAACACCCTGCGCAACCGCCTGGCGAAGATCACTGAGCTGACCGGCAGGGACGTGGGACGCACCGAG
Source organism: Microbispora sp. NBRC 16548 (assembly GCF_030268985.1). Classification (NCBI taxonomy): domain Bacteria; kingdom Bacillati; phylum Actinomycetota; class Actinomycetes; order Streptosporangiales; family Streptosporangiaceae; genus Microbispora; species Microbispora sp. NBRC 16548. Next base: position 130,640 of record NZ_BSSF01000007.1, on the reverse strand, counting down.
GACCGCGTCGACCTGTTCCTCGCCCTCGCCGTCGAGACGGGCTGAACCGAGCCCTCGCCTACGAGGGATAGACCTCGGGGTCGACGGCCGGCGGGCGGGGCCGGCGGGTGGTCAGATCCGGGTCGGCCGCCGCCAGCCCGGCCACCTCCCTGCACCGGGCGAACCGCACGTCCCCGCACTCCAGCGCGTACTCGACGAACCGGCGCAGCGCCATGGCACGCCCCGGACGGCCGGACAGGAACGGGTGCACGCACAGGTTGAACAGGCATCCGTAGTGGCGCATCCCGTCGAGCTCGGTGCGCCACATCTCCAGCACCTTCAGCGGAGACTCGATCATCGAGCCGACGTGCGGCGCCGGGAGGAAGGCGTACTGCTCCCAGTCGTCGAGCGACCAGTGCACCGGCAGCTCGACGATGTCGCGGGACCCGGTGACCAGCCGGTACGGCCGGTCGTCACCCATCAGCGAGGAGTCGTAGAGCAGGCCGTGCTCGGCGACGAGATCGGGGGTCTGCCACGACGCCTCCCACAGCGCGGCCCGATGCCCGGCGATCTCGATGCCCTGGCCGGCGAACACCTCCAGGCCACGCTCGAAATCCGCGCGCTCCTCCTGCGGGGTCATCGACGTGGGCGGGCGGTGGCTGTACGAGTGGTGTGCCACCTCGTGCCCGCGTTCCACGATCGACGCGGCCAGCCCCGGCCGTTGCTCGGCGACCCAGCCCGGGACGAAGAACGTCGCCGGGACGCCGAGTTCGCCGAGCAGGTCCAGGATGCGCGGCAGGCCCACCTCCGGGCCGTACGCCTGGTGCGACATGGTGCTCGCGTGCCGGGCGTAGTCGCGCCCGTGCGCGAGGACAGGCGTCTCGGCGTCCACGTCGAAGGTCAGGGTCACCACGGCCGCGGCGCCGCCACGCCAGTTCGCGCTCATCCCGCTGCCTTTCCTCTCCCGGCCGGTCCCACGGCCGTCATTCCGCCGATCCGATCCTCGGCGTGCCGAGTCTCGCATCCCCCCCGCGACAAGAACCGCGATCAGGACATCGCCCGCGCCGCCCGCAGCCACCGGCGCGCGTTGCCGAGCGTCGCCATCGGCTCCAGCATCGCGTGGTCGAACCGGTTCAGCGGCAGGCCCTGGGCGAGACGCCGCGGCAGATCGGGGTTGGCCAGCGCGCCCCTGGCGATCGACAGCATGTCGGCATGGCCGTCCGCGAGCACCCGCTCCGCCTGCGCGAGGTCGTGCATGCCGCCGTTCGCGACGACCGGAAGGCCGGTCACCTCGCGGGCAAGGGCCGTGATCGTGACGTCGCCGTCGAGGCGGGCGGTCTCGATCCAGCCGCGCCCCTCGCTGGCGACGTGCAGGTACGTCGCGCCCGCGTCGGCGAGTGCGGAGAAGACGACTTTCGCGTCCCGGGAACCCCCGGCCCAGCGGTGCGTGAAGTCGTTGACCTTGCCCTGGGACAGCCGCACCCCCACGCGGAAGCCGGGGCCGAGCTCGGCCCGGATGGCGGCCACCACCTCGGCCGTGAGGCGTACCCGGTTCGCGACGTCGCCTCCGTACGAGTCGGCGCGCCGGTTGGTGTAGTCGGTAAGAAACTGGTCCAGCAGGTAGCCGTTGGCCGCGTGCACCTCGACGCCGTCGAAACCCGCGTCGCGGGCCCGTACGGCCGAGTCCGCGAAACCGGCGATCGCCGTCTCGATGTCGGCCGTGCTCATCTCCCTGGGGATCGGCCACCTGCCGGACCCGCCGTACTCGGGCATCATCTCCCCGCGGGGCGGCACGGCGGACGGCCCGGCCGTCTCGTCGCGATAGCGGTTGCCCTGGGACAGCGCGCCGGCGTGCATGAGCTGCAGCAGGATCCGCCCGCCCGCCGCGTGCACGCGGCCGGTGATCTCCCGCCAGGCCGCGACATGGGCGTCCGACACGATGCCCGGCTGGTTGCGATATCCCTGGCTGTAGACGGCGTCCGTGTAGGTGCCCTCGGTGATCACCAGGCCGAAGCCGCCCTCGGCGAGATCGGTGTAGTAGTCGGCCATCTCGGGGGTCGGCGTGCCGTCGGGGGCCGCGGAGACCCGGGTCATCGGCGCGACCGCGAGCCGGTTGGGCAGGTCGAGGCCGGCCAGGCGGAAGGGCAGCAGGGCCCGATGGCTCGGGGTGAACGCACTCATCGGAAAACGCACTCCTCGAAACGTCGGATCAGTCGGATTCGGGCAGGACGTCGATCGCCAGCGACGTCGGCACGCCGCCGTTGATGTCCACCAGGTCCTGCGGGCAGGCGGAGACCACGAAGACGCAGTCCATGACGGCCTGGAAGGTGATCGCGTCTCCCGGCCGGCTGACCGCGGGCAGCCAGTCGAGCCGTCCCTCCTCGTCGACGGGGATCCGCATGAACACGTTGACCGGTTGCGGGGTGAAGGGAACGGCAAGTCCCATCGAGGCGAGGGCCCGGCGCAGGTTGCCGGCGCAGGAGGCGTGGGACGGCTGCGCGCCCAGCGCGGCGTACCGCTCCGGGTCGCACGCGGCGATCAGCATGTCGTGCAGGCCCGGTGACGTGTCGGAGACGAGCGTCAGGATCGGCCTGCGGCGATCGGTCCAGAACCGCTCCCCCACGGCGGGGAACAACCGGTTCGTCGAGCTGCGCGTATGCGAGGCGCTGAGGTGTTCGGTGACGTCATCGGCGGCGAAGGCGAAGACGTCGCCCACCTGGCCGCCTTCGAGATCGACGACGCTGACGCGCCGGCCCTGCGGCACCCGCACCGCCCTGGCCTCCCGGGCGGGTACGACGGTCCGCTCCACGGCGGTGATCGAATCCATGCCTCAAGGCAACCATCGGCCCCCCATCCGGCACCATGGAGCTTTCCCCAGCGAATGTCACTCCGACTGTGCAGACATCCATCCGTTGCCTGCGACGGCACCCGTCACTCGCCGGGATCCTCCCGGAGCACGCGGGCCGCCTCCCGGCACCGGGCCAGCGCCGCCTTGGCGTACGCGGGCGAGGCCCCGGCCAGGCCGCAGGCGGGGGTGAGCACGACCTGCTCGGCGAGCCGGGCGGGCGGGAAGCCGAGGCGCCGCCACAGCTCGACCGCCGGCTTGGCCACCACGCCGACGTCCGGCAGCCGGGTGTCGGTGCCCGGCACGACACCGAGGAACAGCGCGAGTCCCTTCTCGATCGTCTCGCCCAGCTCGTCCTCGTCACGGCGGCGCAGCAGCGCCGCGTCCAGCGACACGCCCCGCGCGCCCGCCGTACGGATCACCTCGTACGGCACGCCGGGCGCGCAGCAGTGGACGACGGGGAAGGCGGGCGCGAGCGCGGAGAGCACGGTCCTCAACCGCTCGGCCGCGATCGGGGACTCGACGGCGGCCAGCCGCCCGAAGCCGGACGCGGTCGGCACCGTGCCCGCCAGCACCCCGGGCAGCCCCGGCTCGTCGATCTGGACGACGAGGTCGGCTCCGGGAATCCGGCGCCGGACCTCCGCCACGTGCTGCGCGAGCCCCTCGGCCAGCGACTCGGTCAGGTCGCGTACGGCTCCCGCGTCGGAGAGCACCTTGTCGCCGTGCCTGAGCTCGATCGCTCCGGCGAGCGTCCACGGCCCGCACGCCTGGATCTTGAACGGCCCCTCGTAGCCCTGGGAGACCTCCTCCAGGCCGTCGAGGTCGCGGGTGAGGTGGTCCCTGGCCCGCTTGAAGTCCCGTCCCGGCCGGTCGGCGAGCCGCCACCCGGACGGCTGCACCTCCACGGGCAGCTCGACCAGCAGTGACGCCGTACGGCCGATCATGTCGGCGCCCACGCCCCGGCCCGGCAGCTCTGGCAGGTAGGGCATGGGCAGTTCGCCGAAGGCCGTCCTGACCGCCTCCAGATGGTCCTCGCCCGGGTAGGACCCCACCCCGCTGGCCGTGGCCTCGGACCACGGATAGTCGCTCACGGTCACTAGCTTAGGGACTATGAAACTCACCAAACTCGGACACGCGTGCTGGCGGCTGGAGAAGGACGGGCAGACGCTCGTCATCGACCCCGGCTCGTTCAGCGGTGAAGGACTCCTCGACGGCGCGGACGCCGTGCTCATCACCCATGAGCACTTCGACCACGTGGACGCGAATCTGCTCAAGAACGCGAGTCCGGACCTGGAGGTCTTCACCTGCCAGGCCGTCGCCGACCAGCTCGGCCGGATCCCGGCGAAGGTCCAGGTCGTCCACCACGGGGACGCCTTCACCACCGTCGGTTTCGACGTGCGGGCGGTCGGCGAGTGGCATGCCCGCAACCTGCCCGACGTCCCGCCCGTGCAGAACGTCGGCTTCCTCGTGGACGACGAGGTGTTCTACCCGGGCGACGCGCTCACGCCGCCGGGAGCCGAGGTGCCCACTCTGCTCGTGCCGACCGGCGGCCCGTGGCTGAAGGCGTCGGACACCATCCTCTACCTGCGGGACGTCCGCCCCGCGCGGGCGTACTCCACGCACGACGGGCTGTACAACGAGATCGGCCTGAAGCTGGTCGACAACTGGCTCGGCAGCGAGGCCGAGGCGCAGAAGGCCGACTTCCGCCGGATCCCCGTCGGCGAGTCCGTCGAGGTCTGACCTCAGACGGCCGAGGCGATCGTGGCGGAGCCGATGACGGCGTCGCCGTCGTACAGGACGGCGCCCTGGCCCGCCGCGACGCCGGTCGCCGGGCGGTCGAGCTCGATGTGCAGCTCACCGCCGGACACCTGGGCGCGGCAGCCGTACACCTCGCCGTGGGCACGCAACTGGACCGTGCAGGTGATCGGCTCGTACGGCTCCGCCAGCGGGCCGTTCCACACCGGCCGCTCGCCCACGATGCTGCGGACCTCAAGTGAGGTGCGGGGACCGACCGTGACCGTGTTGGACACCGGCTCGATCGACAGCACGTAGCGCGGCCTGCCGTCGGCGGCAGGCCGGTCGATGTGCAGGCCCTTGCGCTGCCCGACCGTGAAGCCGTACGCCCCCTGGTGGCTGCCGACCACCTGGCCGGTGAGCGCGTCGACGATCGGCCCCTGCGACGCGCCGAGCCGATCGGCGAGGAACGCCCGGGTGTCGCCGTCGGCGATGAAGCAGATGTCGTGGCTGTCGGGCTTGTCGGCGACGGTCAGCCCGCGCCGCGCCGCCTCCTCGCGCACCTGCGCCTTGGTCGAGCCGCCCAGCGGGAAGATCGCGTGCCGGAGCTGCTCGCGGGTGAGCACGCCCAGCACGTACGACTGGTCCTTGGCCTCGTCGACGCTGCGCCGCAGCACGCCCTCCTCCAGCCGCGCGTGGTGGCCGGTGGCGACGGCGTCGAAGCCGAGCGCGAGCGCCCGGTCGAGCACCGCCTCGAACTTGATCTTCTCGTTGCAGCGCAGGCAGGGGTTGGGGGTGCGCCCGGCGGCGTACTCGCTGACGAAGTCCTCGACCACGTCACGGTGGAACCGTTCCGCCATATCCCACACGTAGAAGGGGATGCCGATGACGTCGGCCGCCCGGCGCGCGTCGCGGGCGTCCTCCAGCGTGCAGCACCCGCGCGCGCCGGTGCGGTAGGACTGCGGGTTGGACGACAGCGCCAGATGGACGCCGGTCACGTCGTGCCCCGCCTCGGCTATCCGGGCGGCGGCCACCGCGGAGTCGACCCCGCCGGACATGGCGGCGAGGACGCGGAGCTTTCGTGTGGGACCCATAACAGTTCGAGGTTACCGCCCGCGGGGCCGCGCCCGCGTTGGCATCGGGGCGGGCGGGCTGGGAGGATGCGGGGTCATGCGACTGTTCGGGCGCAATAGCGAGTCCGCCGACCCCGCCGAGGCCATCGCGGCATTCTGGACCTGGTGGGACCAGGCACGTCCCCAGATCGACGCGCACGTCGAGGCGGAGGACCCCGAGGCCCTGTTCGAGATGATCGGCCCCGCCGTCACCGCCCTTCATCCGTCCCTCGTCTGGGAGATCGCTCCCGGCCGCATGGCCGTGAACGCCCTGGTCGTCAGCGCGTCGAACGACCCGGAGCTGCGCCCGTTCGCCCACCGGTGGGCCCTGGCCGCGCCGCCGGCGGACGCGATGTGGGAGTTCCATCCGTCGCGGCAGGCGAACCCGCAGGCCGCGGATCTGGCGGTCGACGTCGGCGGGCGGGAGTTCGGGCTCGACCGGCTGGTGGTGGCGCTGCGCGTGCCGCCCGGCACGCCGCGCGTGGACGTCACCGCCTTCCACCCGATCTTCCCCGACGTCGACGACGACACGCGGACGGAGGCGGCCTTCCTCGCGCTCGACTGGCTGCTGGGCGAGGACGAGGTGGCCCGCTGGGTGGGCGAGATCGTGGCCGCGGAGTTCGAGCCGATCGACGCCCTCCCCGCCATCCATCTGCCCGCCGTCGTCGCCGACGTGGCGGAGGGCTTCAGGGAGGAGCAGTGGGCGCTCCTCGAAGGCCACACCGCCACCGGCGGCCGGCTGACGGCCGCCGCCCGCTACCCCCTCCGGCCGGTCGACTTCCCACTGTTCGACCAGCACATCGCCGTCACGCTGCCCTACCGGGAGGCCGACGGCGACGGATTGCCCGCAGGAGCCTCCCTGGACGCGCTGCGCGACTTCGAGGAGCGGCTGAACAAGCGGCTGGCCGCGCTCGGCTCGGCCGTGCTGACGGCCCACCTGAGCGCCGACCGCAGCCGGGTGCTGCACGTCTACGCCGACCCCGCGGCGGCCGTGCCGCCCGTGGTCGAGGAGCTCGCGGCCGAGTGGAAGGAGGGGCGGGCCCGCGTCGAGGTGGCCGAGGACCCCTCATGGAGCGCGGTGGCCCCCTTCCTGACTTGAACCGGACATTCATCGCGTTTCATCACATTTGAGCACGGGCACGTCGCGATAGACGCAACGCGCGGGCGAGCGCCCGCGTTCCGCCCGTTCCCGCAGGCTGCGGGGCCGATCCGGCGATGGGATTGGGGTCGGTCATGGCTCAGCGCACACTGGACCGGTTGCTGAACGCGATCGAAGGCGACGGCCGCCTGGACCGACCGGGTCATCGGCTCGAACAGGGCCTCGCCTTCGCCGAGAACCTCCTCGGGATCACCAGGGGCCGCGCCCGCGGCTTCCTGCACGGAGTCTGGCTGGGCCACCCCTTTCATCCGCTGCTCACCGACGTGCCGATCGGTTCCTGGACGATGGCGCTGGTCCTGGACCTCACCGGACAGAAGGAGGCGGCGCGCAGGGCCGTGGGGCTCGGCATCGCCGGAGCGCTGGCCGCCGCGGCGACCGGCCTGCACGACTGGCAGTACACACATGACAACGCCCGGCGCGTCGGGCTGGTGCACGGCACGCTCAACACGCTCGCCCTCGGCCTGTACGGCTGGTCGTGGTGGCAGCGGGGCAAAGGCCATCATGGGCGCGGCCGGCTCGCCGCCCTGCTCGGCTATCCCGTGATCGCGGTCAGCGGCTTCCTGGGGGGCGCACTCACCTACCGGCACCGGATCGGGGTCGACCAGACGGACAGTCAGCTCGAACCACGCCATTTCACCCGCGTACTGGCCGAGCGCGACTTGACCGACAACAGCCCGCACCGGGTGCGGGCGGGCGGCGTGGAGGTCGTCCTGATCCGCGCGGACGGCCACATCCACGCCCTGGAGGACACCTGTCCGCACCTGGGCGCTCCGCTGTCGCAGGGCTGGCTCCGCGACGGTTCCATCACCTGCCCCTGGCACGGCTCCCGGTTCGAGCTGCACAGCGGAGAGAGCCTGGACGGCCCGGCCGTCGCGCCCGCGCCGTGCTTCCAGACCCGCGTACGCGACGGATGGATCGAGGTGCGCCGGATGCCGTCCGTGGCCACCGCGCCTCCCGGCAGCACGCTGGTCCACCAGCAGGAGGTGCAGCCATGAGGAGAAGGCCACAGGTGCTCACCGAGGTGCGGGAGGCGCCGGCCCCGCAGGAGCGCAAGAGGGCGACGCGGGTGCTCGTGGAGCACCACGAGGTGCTGCGGGGGCTCATCCGGCGCCTGCTGGAGACGCCGCGTTCGGAGCCCGGACGGCGGCGCGCGCTCGCTGACGAGCTGTTCGACGAGCTGCGGATGCACGAGCTGATCGAGGAGGAGGTCTTCTATCCGGCGATGCGGGACGTCACCGCGGGCATCGCGGCGGCCTGGTCGGAGCACCGCCAGCTCAGCGACCAGCTCGCGGCGCTGGTGCGCGCCGACCCGCGGACCGAGCGGTTCGACCGGGAGCTGAGCGTGATGCACCACGCGCTGGAGTCGCACGCCCACCTGGACGAGGAACGGCAGATGTTCCCCGAGATCGAGCGCTTCGCGGACGAGGAACAGCTGGTCGAGGTGGGCGACCGGCTCCAGGCCCGCCTGGAGTCGCTGCGCTCGTCGCGGCGCACACGGGCGGTCCTTCGCCTGCAGCGGGCGCTGCTGCGCCGTACGGCCCGATAGGCGCGGCGTGCATTCGCTGGGCCATACTCGGGCACGCGCCCGAGCCTCAGAGGGACAAGCGGGGGCGAGTCATGACAGACCGGCACGGCGGGCGCGCTCGACGACGTGCCCGATGACCTCCGCGACCCGGTCGACGTCCTCCTCCACGGAGGTGTGGCCGAGGGAGAAACGCAGCGAGCCGCGGGCGCGCGCGCCGTCCTGGCCCATGGCGAGCAGCACGTGGGACGGCTGGGCGACCCCGGCCGAGCAGGCCGAGCCTGTGGAGCACTCCACGCCCTTGGCGTCGAGGAGCATGAGCAGGGCGTCCCCCTCACAGCCGGGGAACGAGAAGTGGGCGTTGCCGGGCAGCCGGTTCACCGGGTCGCCGTTCAGCACGACGTCGGGCACGGCCAGCCGTACGCGCTCGATCAGGTCGTCGCGCAACGCCGACAGCCGCTCGGCCGTGGCCGGCTGCCGCGCGACGGCCGTCTCGACCGCCGCCGCGAACCCGGCGATGGCCGGCGCGTCGAGGGTGCCGGAGCGGATGTCGCGTTCCTGTCCGCCGCCGTGCAGGACGGGCACCGGATCGACGCCTCGGGCCAGCAGCAGCGCCCCGACGCCCACGGGACCGCCGACCTTGTGGCCGGAGACGGTCATGGCGTCCACGCCGGACTCGGCGAACGAGACCGGGAGCTGGCCGACCGCCTGCACCGCGTCGGTGTGGAAGGGGATGCCGTATTCGTGCGCGATGGCGGCCAGCACGCGCACCGGCTGCACGGTGCCCACCTCGTTGTTGGCCCACATGACGCTCACCAGCGCCACGTCGTCCGGGTCGCGGGCGATGGCCTCGCGCAGCGTCTCCGGATGCACCCGGCCCTGCTCGTCCACGTCCAGCAGCTCGACCCGGGCGCCGTGGTTGTCGCCGAGCCAGTGGGCGGGGTCGAGGGCGGCGTGGTGCTCGACCGAGCTGATCAGGATCCTGGGCCGCTTCCTCGCCCAGAACAGGCCCTTGATGGCGAGGTTGTCGGCCTCGGTGCCGCCGGCGGTGAACACGACCTCGCTCGGGCGGGCGCCGAGCGCGCAGGCGATCGTCTCGCGCGACTCCTCGACGACCCGGCGGGCGCGACGGCCCGCCGCGTGCAGGGACGAGGGGTTGCCGACCTGCCCGAGCTGGGCGGTCATCGCCTCGATCGCCTCGGGCAGCATCGGTGTGGTCGAGGCATGGTCCAGATATGCAGCTCCCACGACCCCTCCCTGACACGTATTCAGCCCACCAAGCGTATCCGGGCGAGCAAAGGACACCGGCACGTGTCGCAACTTAACCGTCCAGACGGTACAGTAGGTGGCATGAGGAAGGACGAACTGCTGGACGCGGCCGAGGGCCTGCTGCAGGATCAGGGCGCCCAGGCCCTGACCCTGGCGGCGGTGGCCGAGCGCGCCGGTGTCAGCAAGGGCGGCCTCCTCTATCACTTCGCGAGCAAGGAAGCGCTCGTCAAAGGCATGATCGAGCGCCTGATCGCCGATTTCGACGCGCTCATCGAGGCGCAGTCGGAGAGCACCTACACCCGGGCGTACGTCGCCGCGACGTTCGAGGCCGTGGAGACCGGCCGGCTGCGACGATGGGCCGTGGTCACGGGCGCGGCCGGCGATCCCGAACTGCTCGCGCCGCTGCGCGGGGCGATGGACCGCTGGATGCGGCAGGGCCTGGACGACGAGCCCGACCCCCTGACCTCCCAGGTCGTACGGCTGGCCTGTGAGGGCGTCTGGGAGGTCGCCACCCACTGTGCGGCGATCATCGACTACGCCGCGATCCGCGCCAGGCTGCTCGCCCTGTTGTAGCGCGCCGCTTGCGCACCCCCTGACCCACACCTGGTGGTCGCCCTTCCTTCCGGCTCTGCCGTGAAAGGGCGACCTGCTGGTGTCTGCCCGTAAATCCGGGCCCGGAAACCCACTCCACTCACCTGGAAAGGAAGCTGTGATGACCCGCGCTTTGAGGAAGGCCCGTCACGGGGCAGTCCTCACCTTCGTCCTGGCCGGCCTGATGTGTGGAACCTTCACCGTGCGCCTCCCGGCCCTGGCCGACCGGCTCCGCCTGCCGGAGTCGTCGGTCGGGCTCACCCTGCTCAGCTGGGGGATCGGCGCGCTGCTCACCATGCAGCTCATGCGCGTCGTCCTGGCCAGGATCGGCAGTCGTGGCGTCCTGCGCGCGGCCGCTCCCCTGTGCGCGGTGTCACTGGTCCTCGTCGCGTTCGCGCCGTCCCTCCCGGTGCTGGCCGTGGCCGCCGCCTTGTTCGGCATGGCGTTCGGCGCGGTCGACGTCGGCATGAACGCCCAGGGCTCGGCCGTCGAGCGCGCGTACGGCCGGCCGATCATGAGCGGCATGCACGCGGGATGGTGCGTCGGCGCGATCTCGGCGGGCCTGCTCGGCACCGGGGCCATCGCCCTGGGCCTGTCCCTCACCGCCCACATCCTGGTCGTCGCCCTGGTGTCGGTGCCGGCGGCGCTGGCCCTCAGCCGTCTGCACCTGCCCGACCCCGCCCCCGAGGCGGACGAGGCGGGCCAGGCGTCGGCTCGTGCCCGGCGCAGGCTGCCCGGGGTCGTCTACCTGCTCGGCGCGGTCACCTTCGCCGCGTTCATGGTGGAGGGCGTCGTCGCCGACTGGAACGGCCTGTACCTGATCGGCACGCTGCACGCCTCCGAGGCGGTCGCCGCGCTCGGCTACCCGGTGTTCGAGGCGGGCATGCTGCTCGCCCGGCTGGCCGGCGACCGGCTGCGCGGCCGCTACGGCGCCCGCGCGCTGATCATGTTCTCCGGCGGTGCCACCGCGCTCGCGTTCCTCGTGGTCATCGCCGCGCCGGTGACCGTGGCCGCCGTCGCCGGGCTGTTCTTCATCGGCATATCGGTGGCGACGATCTCCCCGATGGCGCTGTCGCTGGCGGGGACCGCGACGCGCGAGCCCGGCCCGGCGATCGCGCAGGCGAGCGCGATGGGCTACGCGGGCCTGCTGCTCGGGCCCGTGGTCATCGGTTTCCTGTCCGCCACGGCCTCGCTGCGGGTCGCGATGGGCGTGGCGGTCGTGCTCGGCGTCGTCATCGCCGTGGCCGCCCGGCTGCTGCCCGCGTCCCGTACGGAGATCATCCCGCTGCCGGTCCGGTCGGGGGACGAGGAGGCCCCCCTCCGCGCGGCGGCCTGACGCCTACCCGCCGGCTGGTCGAGAATGAGCTCTCGGCCCGTGCCGCGTGAACACGCGGCACGGGCCGAGCGCGTCACTTGCGCTTCTCGATCTCCTCGGTGAGCTGCGGGACGACCTGGAACAGGTCGCCCACGACGCCGAAGTCGGCGATCTCGAACAGGGGCGCCTCGGCGTCCTTGTTGATCACGACGATGGTCTTGGAGGTCTGCATCCCGGCCCGGTGCTGGATGGCGCCGGAGATACCGGCCGCGATGTAGAGCTGCGGGGACACGGTCTTGCCCGTCTGCCCGACCTGGAACTGGTGCGGATACCAGCCGGCGTCGGTCGCGGCCCGCGAAGCGCCCACGGCCGCGCCGAGCGTGTCGGCGAGCTTCTCGATGATCGAGAAGTTCTCGCCCGAGCCCACGCCCCGGCCGCCGGAGACCACGATCGCGGCCTCGGTCAGCTCCGGACGCGCGCCCTTCTCCTGGACGACCCGCTCGACGATCCTGGCCGCGCGGGCGGCGTCCGACAGCGCGACCTCCACCTTCTCCTCGGCGCCGGCCGCGGCGGCGGCGACGGGGGCGGTGCTGTTCGGGCGGACCGTGATGATCGGCGTGCCCTTGGTCACACGGCTGTGGACGTTGACGCCGCCGCCGAAGATGGACTGCTCGGCGACGAAGCCCTCGCCGACGCCCACCGCGTCCGAGATCACACCGGAGTCCGTCTTGACCGCCAGACGGCCGGCGATCTCCTTCCCCTCGCCGGTCGCGGCGACGAAGACCGCGGCCGGGGACCGCTCGGCCACCAGGTGCGCCAGCACCTCGGCCTTGGGCGCCACCACGTAGTCGCCGATCTCGTCGGCCGCCGCCACGTAGATCTTCTCGGCGCCGTACTCGGCCAGCCTGGCCTTCGCGGCGTCGGAGTAGCCGGGGCCGGCCCACACGGCGGCCGGCGTGCCCAGCGACCGGGCCAGGGTCAGCAGTTCGAGGGTGACCTTCTTGACGTCACCGTCGACGTGCTCGACGAGAACCAGAATCTCACTCATCCCAAGCCCCTCAGACGAACTTCTTCGACGCGAGGAACTCGGCGGCCTTGGCGCCGCCGTCGCCCTCGTCCTTGATCACGGTGCCCGCGGCACGCGGCGGGGCGGCGGCGAAGTCCACGACCTCGCTCCAGGCGTTCGCCAGGCCCACCTGGTCGGCCGCGATCTCCGCGTCGGCGACGCCGAGCGTCTCGACCGGCTTCTTCTTGGCGGCCATGATGCCCTTGAACGACGGGTAGCGCGGCTCGTTGATCTTCTCGACCACCGACACGACGGCGGGCAGCGACGCCTCGACCTTGTCGTAGCCGTAGTCGGTGATCCGCTCGACCCGGATGGCCGTGCCCTCGACCTCGACCTTGCCGGCGAGCGTGAGCTGCGGGGTGCCGAGCCGCTCGGCCAGCATCGCGGCGAGCATGCCCGTGCGGGCGTCGGTCGACTCCGAACCCAGGATCACCAGGTCGAAACCGATCTTCTTCAGGGCCTGGGAGACGGCATAGGAGGTGCCGAGCGCGTCCGAGCCGTGCAGGGCGTCGTCGTGCAGGTGCACCGCCTTGTCGGCGCCCATCGCCAGGGCCTTGCGGATGGTCTCGGTCGCCTTGGCGGGGCCCATGCTGAGGACGGTGACCTCGCCTCCATGGGCCTCCTTGAGCCGCAGCGCCTCCTCGACCGCGTACTCGTCGAGCTCGTTCACGACGCCGTCGGCGGCGTCACGGTCGAGCGTCTTGTCATCGGACCTCAGCTTGCGCTCGGTCGCCGTGTCGGGGACCTGCTTCACGCAGACGACGATGTTCATGGCCGGTGGCCGACCTCCCCTTTCCGTACGGCTGACGCCGCGGTTTTCGGTACGTGGCGCGGGGTACGCGCACGTGATGCAAGACTGCCAGGTGCTCGCGGGCGCGCCTGTGCAGGTGGCCCGGGTGTCGAACTGACCCTGGTCCCCCCAGGCGTATGTTACCCATCGGTAGCTTAGGTGCAAACCTCCAGGTTTTTACGGCCGCGTCCTTCGGTTGAGGAATTACCCAGAACCCGGTCACGCCCACTGCCACCCTACCGAACTATGTTCCGGAAGCGTCGGGGAGGTCCCCGTGGCCGGGATTCGGAACGGCTTCGCCACCCACGGCCACCATTCCATGATCGTAATCAGGCCGGGTGTGCACGGCGCTCACCGTGCTTCGATGTCCGATATGTTGGCATTTTTACGGCCGATCTTGGGGGACTTCGCCGGTGCGTGGGACGTGGCTGATCACGGTCCTTGTCGTCAGCCTGTCCGGCTGTGGTGTGGTCACCGACATGGTCGCCCACCGCGCCGACGTGCCGACCCCGGTCACGTCACCACGACCGACGCCGAGCGCCGCACCCACTCCCTCCGCCGCCGAGATGGGGCCGACCATCCCCCAGGCGAGGCAGGCCATGCGGGAGTGGGTGGGCAAGTACAACGCGACGCTGCGAATGCGCAGGTGGTGGAATCAGAACGACCGGCTCGACGCGCTGTTCGTCGAGGCGGCGCTGCACGAGGGCGTGATCGAACGCAACCATGAGATCTTCGGGTCCAAGCCGGGGCACAAGCCGATCAAGGTGACCGGCACCCCGACGATCTACCTGCCCCGGCCGGAGCGGCAGCAGCCGATCGGCGAATGGTTCGTCGCGCAGGCGACCTACAAGGACACCGAGGGCCATGCCCGCCCCCATCTGCTCGCGTTCCTCCGCTCCCACGGACAGTCGTTCAGGCTGGCCGTCGCGACCCCGCTGCATTGGGGCCGGCGGATGCCGAAGCCGCGACTCGACGCCGACGGCTACGTCACCGACATGGACGCCCTCGCGGCGAGCGCCGTGGCCCACGAGTACCAGAACTTCTGGAACAACGAGAAGAAGGAGGGGGCCTCCGGCTACCGCCTGGCCAAGGACAGCTACAGCCGCAAGGCATTCCCCGCCGTGAACAAGGGGGCGTACGTCGCGTTCGACGGCCACGGCTCGATCTTCGGCTTCCGTACCGCGGACGGCGGCTCGTTCTTCCTGTTCGGCATGGTCAACAACCCCAAGCACGTCAACCAGGTGCTGAGCGAGGCGCTGCTGGTGCCCCAGGGCAGCAGGACCATTCAGGAACTCGGCGCCGACTGGTTCTCCTAGCGGCCCTTGCCCCTGTGAAGTGCATCGTAGAACGCGCCTGCAGGGCCCGGCGCTTGAAGACCACGATCTCCTGAAGCTTCGCCGAGGCGGCGATCAGGGGAGAGTGCGTGGTCACCACCATCTGCACGCGCCCGGCGAAAGTGCCGGGCGCAGCCGACTCGACGGACAGTGCTGACGTTACCGCAGCCTCCCGCAGGTACTCCGACAGCAGCGTCTGCAACTGCGGATGCAGGTGCGCCTCCGGCTCCTCCACCAGAAAAACGGTCAGGTCCTGGTCGCGGGCGGCACGCAACTCGGCGAGCACGGTGGCGATGAAGAGCAGGTTGCCGTAACCGAGGCCGGAGTCGGCGATATTCACCGGCCGGGTCGGGTCGCCTTTACGGGTGCTCCGGGTCGGCGACAGGCGCCCTGACTCGGCGTAGGGCAACCTGGCCCCCTTCAGGCGCGGCCGGACCGCGCGGAGGTCCGTTCACGGCGCAAGGATGACCCGTCCGCCCGCGACGGCATTTGTACCTCCTCATCAAGGATCCATCAGCGGCCGGACCGGCCTGGGATGTGCTGGGACGCGTGGCCGTCGCCGTACGCCGAATCCGCTTTGAAAGATTCAGGAAAATTTGTCTGGAAAGTTTCTCTGCTTACGGGCGATTTAGATCGGCGTCAATGACAAAGGCGATGGTCATAGGGGCAGCGGACCAGTCGGTGAGAGGGCGAGGTCGCCCGCGTAGGGTGACGGTGCCGAGGGCGGGTGGACCGAGACGCGCCTCATCTCTAGGTTATGTTTCTAGCTGATCGGGTGGAAAGTTTCTGTTCTGAGATGGTTCGACCGGTCGGGCGGACCGCTCCTCATCAACGGAGAGTCCATGGTGCGCACGAGGCCCAGTACGCGCCGATCGTCTCCACGTACCTGTCCACATACCTGGTCGTCCGATGCCGGTTCAGCAAAGAAGTACTGATCGCGCCGTCAAGGTCGACATCGAGGGAGAGCGATCGTGAAACCGCCTAGCTTACGAAAAGTCCGCCTGCGGATCGGCGCGGTCCTCGCCACGCTGACCGCGCTTGTCCGGACGGGGATGAGCTCGTCTTCAGCGAGTTAGAGGACATGTGGGGCATGGAGATCATCCGCGGTGTCGAACGGGTGGCCCGTGAGCAACGCGTCGGAGTCATGCTGACGGAGTTCGGGCCGCGGCACGATCCGGTCGGACATCCGATCGGCGACACACTGGCCCGTCGCCCGGCCTGCGTCGTCACGGTCGCCCAACTCTCGCAGGAACAGCGTGACGAGTTGCAGGCCAGGGACATCCCGTTCGTAGTCTTCGACCCCACCACCGAACTGCCGGACGACGTCCCGCATGTCGGCGCCACCAACTGGGCGGGCGGCCGGCCTGCCCCCCGACATCTGATCGAACTGGGACACCGTCGCATTGCCATGATCGCCGGCCACGACCGGATTCGGTGCTGCCGGGCCAGACTGGACGGCTACCGCTCGGCCCTGGAAGTCGCGGGCATTCGCGTGGACACCGACCTCGTCGTACATGCCGAGCTGACCAGACATGACGGACGAGTGGCCGCGCTCCGCCTGCTGCGCTGCTCGGAACGACCCACGGCGATCTTCGAAGCCGGTGCCGTGTCGCCCACGTTCGCGGGTGGCGTCGCCGTCACCGATGTCCTCCTCGCTGCCTCCGTCACCGCGGTGATCGCCTACAACGACATGATCGCCCTCGGCCTGATCAGCCACATCACCGCGCGCGGCGTCCGCGTGCCGCAAGACGTCAGCGTGGTGGGGTTGGACAACATTCCCACGGCCGACCTCGTGACTCCTCCACTGACCACCGTCTGCCAGCGGGAAGAGCAATGTGGCCGAACGGCCGTCGATCTTCTGGTCGACCTGCTCAACGAAGCGAACGGCCCGGCATCTCGCGCCGGATCGCGCCCATGCAACTCGTCGTGAGGAAATCAACCGCTCCCGGCCCGGCCTGACGGGCAGGGAAACGCCCGCATTCACACCGCTGATCCGCTGGGATCAGCCCCTTTCGAGAGGAGGTGATCGACTACCGGTCGTGATGCGAGTCGCTCAGCATTCCATGCCCTCCCACAACAAGGAATCCCCGTGAAGATCAAACCTCTGGCGAAGCTATTAATCAGCACACTGCTTGCCGTTGGCGTTGGCGTCGGGACGACCGCCCTGGTGACGCCGGAGTACGGCGCGATTGCGGCGACCGGCCCGGCCGGCAACGACTCGGCCGGCCTGGCAGCCGGCGGCTGCGTCGCCGATCCCACGCTGCCGGGCGCCACGAAGAGTTCCCTCTACACCGTCACGGCGGACGGCTCCCCGCTGTTCGTCGAGAAGATGACCAAGTTCGCTCCCGAGATGCAGGTGCACTACGCGCACTGCTCGATGGCGGCAGCGGGCACCGCCAGGTTCTCCGTCACCGTCGCCCAAAGCTTCAGCTCGTACACCGTCAGCCCCAAGAGCCGGAAGCTGGCGGTCACCAGAAGCGGCAACACCATCACCTTCGACAGCGGCCCGAACTACTTGATCGTCCAGTTCGACTCCGCAGAGCTGCTGTTCATCCTCATTGACGCACCCGAGTCCGATCCGCCGCACCTGGGGGACGCCAACGTCAAGAGCCTGGCTGACTACGGGGTCGACAACACCGGGGGGACACTCGTCACGGCCAAGATCCAAAGTGCCATCAACGCCGCGTCGGGAGCGACCCGCAATATCCTGTACGTGCCGGCGGGCAAGTACCTGGTCGGCGAGCTCTGGCTGAAAAGCAACATGACGTTGTATCTGGCCGCCGGTGCGGTCCTCTACGGCTCGAACAACAAGGCGGACTTCAACACCGGCAGCGGCGGGGTGAACATCGAGGGCATGCAGCACGCCTCCCTGCGGGTGTACCAGGTCAGTAACGCGAAGCTGCTGGGCCGCGGTGTCATCGACGGTAACGGGAAGTCGCTGCGGGCGCAGGGCCTGAATCTGGCGTTGCTGAAGATCGAGCAGAGCTCGAACATCCAGGTCGACGGCCCGATCGTCCGTGACTCCAGCTACTGGAACACGCTCATCTACCGTAGCGACAAGGTCACCATCAAGAACTACAAGCTGATCAACTGTCGGCCCACGACGGGTTACAACAACACCGACGGTGTGGATTTCGACGAGTCGACCAACGGCCTGTTGTCCAACGCCTTCCTCTACACCGGTGACGACAACATGGCGACCAAGAACGAGGACACCACCGCCGGTGCGATCGACACCAAGAACGTCGTCCACGAGCATGTCGTCTGCTACAGCAATTCCGGCTGCGCGAAGATCGGCACCAAGACGGAAGGGCGGTCGATGGACGGGGTCGCGTTCCGTGACATCGACGTGGTGAAGGCGGGACGCTCGATGGTGATCGACGCGGTCGACACGGCCGTTGTTTCGAACACCCGGTGGGAGAACATCAGGGTGGAGAACACCGACAGCCTGATCGACCTGCAGGAGGACCGGCCGCCTTCCTGGCGAACCGTGAAGAACACCGCGACGATCCGCGACGCCTACTTCACCAACGTCTCCTCCGACGTGAAGAAGGTCGTCAACCTGCACGGTCGTTCGTCGACCGTGAACATCAACGGCGTACATTTCACCAACTTCACCGTCCAGGGCAAACCCGTCACCAGTTCGACCGACGCGGACGCGAGCTGGAACATCAACCCCTACGTCTCCAACATCACCTTCTCCACGGCCCCGACCCCCTCGCCCTCGCCCTCGCCGACTCCCACGCCCTCGCCCTCGCCGACCCCCACGCCGTCGCCGACCCCCACGCCGTCGCCGAGCCAGTCCGGCGCCTGCGAGGTGGGCTACACGATGAACTCCTGGAACGACGGGTTCACCGCCAGCATCCACATCACCAACCGTGGCACATCAACGATCAACGGTTGGACCTTGGCGTTCACACTTCCTGGCGGGCAGACCATCACCAACGGCTGGAACGCCACCTACACCGGCTCCAGCGGTCAGATCTCCGCGCGCAACGTCTCGTACAACGAGACGCTGGCAGCAGGCGGATCCACCGACATCGGCTTCCAGGCCACCCATACCGGCAATACCGGCAAGCCTGACCATTTCGCCCTCAACGGCGTCAGCTGCGCCATTTCCTGACGGAAACCTCGGGTCACCGGTGGGACCTCGGCCTGCCCTGCGGCAGGCCGAGGTCCCACCGGCCCACCACGCAAGCTCCGGCCTACAGCCCTTGGTTGACGGCAGAATGCCGATGAACATCCTGGAGAACTTTCCCGGGGGAGTCCGAGCGGCGCCGTCCGGCAGCAGTTCACCCGCGTACTGGATATGATCGGCGAACGGTTCCCACTCCGCCGAACACCTCGACGACGCCCGCTCCCCGCACACGCGGACAGTCCTCCTCGGGGCCGGCCAAGCGCCTGCCGCCTTTGCGACTGCTTGGTATCGATCGTCCCGCCGTCGTCCCCCCTTTTCGCGCCCCGGCCGCGAGAGCACCCCGGTCGCCGCGACCACCTCACCCACAGCCTCAAACAGGCGGTTCAGCCTACGAGAGCGGCCAGCCGCCGCCGGAAATAGGTCAGCAGCGACGGATCGAACGCGGTGTCATACAGTCCCAGCCCGCAGGCCGCCTTCCAGCGCAGGTCACACCGCAACGCCTGCACGGTGTCCGCGTCCGACAGCCGTGCAGCGTCTGCAGCACCACCGCAGCCGCCAGAACCTGCGGCGGCATGCTTGGCCGCCCGTTGCGGGAGGGATACATGTCCGCGAACAGCCCTCCGGGAAACAGCGCCTGGCGATGCTCGGCCAAGAATGCGAACACGCTCCCTGCCGGGATCAGCTCCCGGCAGGTCTGCCACACATCCGGCCCAACCACTTCCCCAGCCCATTCACCTTGCACTGTGACCTCATCCCGCGAAGAACGAGGCCAGAACGCAAGATCTTCAGTGGCCTCCTAGGGCCTGTATCCAAAGTCCGCTGTGGCGTTCAGCTCGCGAACACGAGCATGACGAGCAGGAACAGGACGGTGCCGACGGCCATGAGGAGCGTCACCGTGCTGAACAGCGTGCTGAGCAGCGCCCACACCGCGACGGCCCCGACGCCGCCCGCGAGGTCCACCACGAGCCGCCGCCTCGACTTTCCCAGCAGCCCGAACCCCGCATCCACGAGCAGGGCGATGCCGTAGAGCACCAGCAGGAGAAGCGACACCTCGGGCAGGTTGGCGCGCGCCGCGGCGGCGAACAGGCCGACGACCACCGCGGAGCCGATCACCCAGCGGCGGTGCAGCTTCTCCCGATGCGCGGCGCGCGGGTCGTCCACCTCTCCCCGCCGGGTTCCGCGCGAGGGCCGGCTCCGCCGCCGATCGCCGGGCCGCCACTGCTGGGTGGGCGCCTCAGACAGCGCGGGCCGCGACGGCTCGATCCCGTCCAGCACCGGCGCGGCCTCCTTGAGGAGCCCGGCCAGCTCGGCCGTCGCCGGGCGATCCGCCGGATCGGCGCTCAGGCACCGCTCCACGATCGGGGCGAGCCAGGACGGCACGCCCGACAGGTCGGGCTCGCGGTGGACGACCCGGTAGGCGATCGCCGCGGCCGGCCCGGTTCCGTACGGCTGCCGCCCCGACGCGGCGAATGCCAGCGTCGCCCCCCAGGCGAACACGTCGGCCTCCGGCCCGGCCTCCCGGCCTTCCAGCACCTCGGGAGCCAGGTAGCCGGGCGTGCCGACGACCGCGCCCGAGGCGGTGACCGAGGCCGACTCCAGCGCGCAGGCGATGCCGAAGTCGATCACGTACGGCTCGCGCTCGGAGACGATCACGTTGGCCGGCTTGAGGTCGCGGTGGACCACCTCTGCCGCGTGGACGGACTCCAGCGCCTCCGCCAGCCCCAGGGCGAGCCGCAGCAGGTCGGCCCCCGCGACCGGCCCGTCGTTGGCCACGACCGTGCTGAGCGGCCTGCCCTGGACGTACCGCGTGACGATGTAGGGCCGCTCCCCCGACAGGGAGGCGTCCAGCACCTCGGCGACGTGGGCCCCGCGAACCCGGCGCATGGTCTCCACCTCGCGGGCGAGGCGGGTGATGGCGAACCCGTCGGAGGCGACGTGGGGATGCAGGACCTTCACCGCCACCGTGCGCCCGTCGGGATCGAGCGCGAGGTGGACCTCGCCGAACCCCCCGGAGCCGAGAGCGGAGACCAGACGGTAGGGACCAAGCTGTTCCGGCGTTCCCAAACTGTGTCTCCCGCTTCGCTCGGGGCCTCCGCTTCGCTCGGGGCCTCCCGGTTCACCGAGGGACCGGGGCGGTCAGGTCCAGAAGGTCAGGAAGCCCAGGCCGATCCTGTCCATGATGTCCCCGATCACGCCGCCGATCAGGTTGACGACCGTGTCCTGACCCTTCTGTTTGAGATCCGCGACGATGTGGTCCACCGCCACCGACGGCGGCCGCCAGGGGACCCACGAGGCGTCCGCGGACAGCGCCGTCATGATCGCGAACAGCGCGACCGTGCCGACCGCGATCGTCACGATCATTCCCGCTCCGGGGCTCCGGATCACCGTGCTCAGCGTCCGGGACACCGCCTTGCGGGGGGCCTTCCCACCGGGGAGGAGGAACAGCCCGGCCACGAAGGCGCCCGCGGCGTACGCCGCGGCCGGATCGGGCCTGACCCCGCCGAGGTAGTGGAACCCGCCCCACACGCACATCGCGAACATCACGGCCAGCGGCACCTGCACCACCGTCGCCAGCCCGGCCTTGATCAGCGCCCACGGCGTGCCCAGCACCGCGAGGAGCGGGTCGGCCCCACTGCTGCCCCGCGTGGCCCGGCGGTCGGCGAGGTCGCCGAGCAGGTACTGCCCCACCCGCAGGCACAGCGCCGCCACGACGGCGAACAGGCTCACCACGACCGGCAGCAGGCAGGCCAGCGCCACGAGCGTGGCCAGCAGCAGGGCCGCGAGCACCGGATGCGGGGCCCGGTAGGGGGCCCGCCTCGGCTCGGGCTCGTACGGCGCGGCGGGAGCAGGCGGCGGCGCGACCCGGGGCTCCGGGTAGCCCGCCACCCGCTGGTCGGTGTACGGCTGATACACCGGCGGCTGGTACGGCGGCGGGGGCGGGCCCGCCTGCCCGTGGGGCGGGGCCTGCGGATGCGCCGGAGGCGGCGCGGACACGGGGCGGCGCTGCCTGGGCGCCCGGGGCTCGCGGCGGGGACGCTCCGGCTCCACGTAGTTCACCGGCGGCAGCAGGTCGGAGTAGCTGTCGTCGCCGGCCGGCAACATGCTGGTCCGGCTCCCGTTGGCGCCGTTCACCGGGCCGCCCCCGTTCACCGGGCCGCCCGCGTTCCCCCTCGCCGGCTCGTCGAGCACGCGCGTGCCGTCCAGGATCCGCGTCCCGCCGTCGCGCGGCGGCTCGTGAGCGGTCTCCTGGAGCACGGTGACCGAGGGATCGAGCGAACGGGTGAGCCGGAGCAGCGACGCGGCCGTGGGACGCGACGTGGCCTCGGGCGCCAGGGCGACGCGGAGCCAGCCCCGCAGCCAGGCCGGCGCGAGGTCCACCTGCGCCTTGCCTTCGAGGATGTTGTAACAGACCGACTCGAACGTGCCCGAGCCGAACGGCGCCTTCCCGGTGGCCGCGAAGAAGACCGTGGCCGCCAGCGCGTGCACGTCGGCGGCCTGGGTGATCTCGGTGTCCCGGATGATCTCCGGGGCGAGGTAGCCGGGGGTGCCGACGAACATCCCCGTCTGGGTCAGCCGGGTGGCGTTGACCAGGTGGGCGATGCCGAAGTCGATCACGAGCGGCTCGCCGCCCACGAGCATCACGTTGGCCGGCTTGAGGTCGCGGTGGATGACGTCGGCCGCGTGGATGGCGACCAGGGCCTCGCACATGCCCACCGCGAGCCGGATCACGCCGTCGTCGGTGAGCGACCCGTCCTCCAGCACCGTCTGCTCTAAGGTCCGCCCGGGGGCGTACCGCGTCACGATGTAGGGCGCGGCGCCGGTCAGATCGGCGTCGACGACCTCGGCGACGCGCTTGCTGCGCACCCGCCGCATGGTCTCGACCTCGCGGGTGAGCCGGTCGCGTGCCTTGAGGTCGGTGGCGACGTGTGGGTGCAGGACCTTGACCGCGACCTCGCGCCCCTCCGCGTCCAGGCCGAGATGGACCACCCCCATGCCGCCCTCGCCGAGCTGCCTGAGCAGCCGGTAGGGCCCGATCCTCTCTGGAGCCTCAGTAGCCGACATGTCGTCCCCCGTCACCCGTTCCCCGCCTGGTTACGCAGGTCTTCCAGTCGTTCCAGTAATGACACAACGTCGATTGGGCCCCAGAAGTGCCCTGCTGTCTGTTTACCCAGGAGACTGGAGAGCGCGAGCGCCGCCGTCAGCACCGCGAAGGCGCCGATCCCCCAGGCGAGCCCCTTCGCCGCTCCCTCGCCGGGCACCAGCGAGGCCAGCGTCCGCCGCATCTGCCTGCCCGGGCCCACGACTCCGGGCCCCGCGCAGATCGTCCACAACGCCGTCGCGATCCCCCAGCTCAGCGCCGCGAGCCGGAGCGCGGACGTGCCGCCGAGGAGGACGGTGAGCAGCAGCGTCACCGGCAGCCCCAGGATCAGCGCGTACGGCACGAGCGCGATCGTGACGCCGATCGACTTCACGAGCTCCGCCGGACGGCTCAGCACCCGCAGCACGTCGGCCGCCGCGGCGCCCGCGGGACGCCGGGAGTTGAGGTGCGGCTGGGCCAGGTCTGCGGCCCGCAGCAGCACCGCGGCCGGCACGGCCACCAGGCACACCAGCAGCGGCGCCATGACCGCGAGCGACGTCATCACGACGAGCAGCAGCGCGCTCGCCACGCCGTACGCCTTGGAGCGCTGGAACAGCCCCCCGGATGGGAACGGCATGGGCGGCGCGGTCGGCGGCGGCACCCGCACCGTCGGCATGAACGGCGTGGGGTTCGGCTGGTGGATGTGCGGAGTCCGCTCGTAGATATCGGGCGCGTGCCCGAAGAGCGCGTGGTCGCGCGCCGCCACGTCCCCCTGCTCGTAGGACCCGTGCTCGTAGGACCCGTGCTCGTAGGACCCGTGCTCGTAGGACCCGTGCTCGTAGGACCCGTGCTCAACGGACCCGCGCTGAGAGGACCCGGGTTGCGTGAACCCGGGGGACGCCGCGCGTGATCCCGTGGGATCGCCGCTGACGGCCTGGCGCACCTCCTCGGAGGTCACCCGGCGGGTGGGGATGTCGCCCTCCGGGCGCAGCATCGGCGTGGGCCAATCGTCCGGCCGGCCACGCGGCGGGGCGGACGGCCCACCGGTCGTGGGAGCCGGGCCCGACACGGGCGAGCCCGGGAACGCGGACGGACCGGACGGGCCGGTCGGACCGGTCGGACCGGTCGGCGGGGTGCGGGGCGGAGCCATCCGGGTGGGGATGTCGCCCTCCGCCGGGCTTTCCACCGGGCCGTTCCCTGGGCCGTTCCCTGGGCCGTTCGGTGGGGCGGCCGGCCCGAGGCCCGCCCGGCGCAGGTCCTCTCCGGTCACCCGCACCGTCGGGAAGGGGTCGCCGCCCTGGCCCGCCGCAGGCGTCTCGCGCAGCAGTGAGACGAACTCCTCGGCCCGGCCGCCCGGCTGGGACGGCGTGACCGGCGGCGTCGCCACGGGCGCCACCGGCGGGGTGATCGGCGGCATCGGCGACCCGGTCGGCGGCGGGCCGGTGACCGGCCCGCCCGGCCGCCCGGAGCCGGGCGCCTGCTGACCGCCGGTGTCGTCGACGTTGGGCACCGTCGTGATCTCGTCGGGCACGCGGGGCCTGCCGCCCGGCGACTGGGGCATGAGCCGCGCGAGCTGCCGTACGAGCTCGGCCGCGGTCGGCCGCCTGGCCGGGTCGCGGTTGAACGCGGCGCGCAGCATCGGCTGGATCGGCGGAGGGGCGGCCTCGACGTTGGCCCGGCCGGAGGTGATGTTGAAGAAGATCATCTCCAGCGTGCCCTTGCCGAACGGCGGCTGGCCGGTGGCGGCGTACAGCACGGTGCCGGCCCAGGCGTGCACGTCCACCTGCGGCCCGGCCTCGTGGCCCTCGATGATCTCGGGGGCGAGGTAGCCGGGCGTGCCGATGAACATGCCGGTCTGGGTGAGCCGGGTGGCGTCGACCGCCTGGGCGATGCCGAAGTCGATCAGCACCGGCTGGCCGTCCAGCATCAGCACGTTGCCCGGCTTCAGGTCGCGATGGATCACCCCGGCGGCGTGCACGGCGGCGAGGGCCTGGGCCACCCCTACGGCGACCTTGAGCAGGGCGTCGAAGGGCAGCGGGCCGTCGTTCTTGACGATCTCGTCGAGCGGCCGTCCCGGCACGTAGCGGGTGACGATGTACGGCCTGCGCCCCGTGACGTCGGCGTCGACGACCTCCGCGATGTTCGGCCCGCGCACCCGCCGCATGGTCTCGACCTCGCGCGACAGACGCCTGCGCGCGACGTCGTCGCCCGCCACCTCCGAGCGCAGGACCTTGACGGCCACCTGCCTGCCCTGCGGGTCGAGAGCGAGGTGAACCACGCCCATGCCGCCCTCACCGAGCCGCCTCAGCAGCCGGTAGGGGCCCAGTCGGTCGTCCTGATTCATTGCCTAAGCACCATACCGACTAAAAGAACGCCCATGAGTGAACCATCGCGCCACATCTCCGCTCAGCACAACGGAGAAAAGACGCCAACGGTTTCCAGGCAAGCGGTCAAATGGTGAGCGCGAGGACCTCCCCCCGCGTCGCCGCGACCAGCGCCTCGCCGGAAAGCGCCAGCTTGGAGCGGCGGACGCCGCTGCCGATCACCACGAACGGCCGCCGGGTCACGTTTTCGTCAACGAGCACCGGCCAGCCCTCGGGAAGACCGATCGGGGTGATGCCGCCGTACTCCATTGCGGTCAGTTCGACGGCCTCCGCCTGCGGTGCGAATGACGCCTTCCGCGCGTCCAGATGGCGGCGCACGATTCCGTTGACGTCGGCCCGCCCGGTGGCGAGCACCATGACGGCGGCGTACCGCGTCTCCCCGCCCCGTTTGGCGGCGACGATGACGCAGTTGGCCGAGTCCTCCATCGCCACGCCGTACCGCTCGCAGAACGCGGCGGTGTCGGAGAGCGTGGGATCGATCTCGGCCACCTCCACCTTGACGTCGAGACCGGCCACGGCCTTGGCGACGGGATCGGCGAGCAGGTCCGGCCGGTCGGACGCGGGAACCCATTCGAGCGGCATCTAGCCCTCCTTGACGGCGCGCTGGTGCAGTTGGGTGACCACATTACGGGCCGACTCCAGCGCCCCCGCCTGCCAGGCGATGAGGTGCGTGAGCCAGTCGCCCGCGAAGTACACACGGCCGGCCGGCCGCTGCAGGAGCGCGAAGGCGCCCTCGTAGGAGGGCCAGGCGACCCACGCGCCCTCGATGTGCGGCTGCCGCTGCCAGGCGATCGAGACGCTGGACAGCAGTTCCGACCGGTACTTCTCGCCGTGGATCTTCTTGCCCTGGGTGAGCGCCCGCCGCTGCCGCTCCGCGTGGGTGAGACGGGCGTACGCCTCGGCGTCCTCGTCGAGGTTGTAGTAGCCGACCACCAGCCCACGCGTGCCGTGGAAACCGTACGAGGGGTACCAGATGTGCGCGATGTCCAGGTCGGTCTCGGTGATGCCGCCGTAGATGCGTTCGTCGGTCTCCCACCAGCGGCGGCCGTACTCCAGCCCGATCTTCCCGCCCGACACCGGGGTGGGCGTCCGCAGCGCCGCGACGACCCGGGCGTCCAGGTTGCCGGGGATCCGCGCGAGCACGTGCGGCGGCAGCGCCGCGATGCAGAAGTCCGCCTTGGTGGCGCCGCCCGTGTGCTCGACCTCCACGCCGTCGGGCAGGTTGGTGATCTTCTTGACCTCGACCGAGGTGCGGATGCGGTCGCGGCCCACGGCGTCGGCGAGCTTGGCCGCGATCGCGTCCATGCCGCCCACCGGCTGGAACATCGGCATGGCCATCTCGTAGCCGAACGGAAACGTGATCGAGCGGCCGAGCCCGTAACCGAGCACCTCCGACAGGGGCGGCGGCGAGCCCAGCGGCACGCCCGCGCCCGTGCCCGGGTTCACGGAGAACCCTCTGCGCTCCGACCCCGTGTAGGTGTAGGTCCTGCCGATGTCGCCGAACTCCGACAGGAAATGGAGCAGGCGGTTCTTGTCCCCCGCCGTCAGCCGCCGGTTCAGCGCGCCCGCGTTCGTGGCCTTCGCCAGCAGTTCGCTGATGTAGCCGTACGTGTCGGCACGGGCGGTACGCGCCCGGACCGGCGCCTTCATGCCCGTGTTGTAGACGTACGCGCTGGAGTTGTCGTTGACGAACAACTCGATCGGGACGCCCAGCTCCCGGCAGTAATCGAGGGTGACCATCCACTGGGCGATGCGGGCCGGCCCGGCGTTGAAGTAGACGCCCTCCCCGAACCGCGCCTCCTGCGTCGCACCGGACAGCTCGGGCAGCCGGTCGCCGCCGCGCAGCGTGAGGTTGCGCCCGCCGACCCGGTCGCGGGCCTCCAGGACGGTGCAGTCGTAGCCCGCCTTGCCCAGTTCGTACGCGGCGGCCATGCCCGCGATCCCCGCCCCGAGGATCACCACGGAGCCGGCGCCCCTCCCGCTGAGGGCGAAGTCGGAACGGCTCGGCGGCGTGTAGTCCTTCTGCTGGTCGTCGGGTGCGAGCCCGAGCGCGCCCATCGCCGCGTACATCGCTCCGGCGCCTCCGGCCGCGCCGACGCCCACCAGGAAGGCGCGCCGCGTCAGCGCCCCCGTACGCTCCCGCGTCCCGCGGTCACTGCTAGCCACCCTGCCTGCCTTCGTCGTTGGGGGAACCGGCTTCGGCCGTGATCGGGGTGGACCGGCGTCAGCCGTGCTGGGGGAAGAACGGCGTCAGCCGTACCGGCCGCTGCCGCAGGCCACCTGGCCGCCGATCATCGAGAAGATGCCGAACAGCCCCATGATCTCGTGGTAGTCGCTCGTGGTGAACTCGGTGTGCCGCGGTCCGGCGAGCCGCACGCCGGGCACGATCGAGCAGGCCGCCGCGATGGCGGTGGAGTTCCACTCGACGCCCAGCGTGTACGGCGGCTCGACCACGTAAGGCCGGAAGTCCGCCAGCCTGCCCAGGGCGCGGGCCGTGCCCTCGCGGATGCGCCGCCAGGCGACGGCCGGGGGCAGCAGCTCGGCGGAGAACTTGTCGATGCCCTTCTTCACGGCGACCGTCTCGACCTCGCCGAGCAGCTCCCTGGCCTCCTCGCACACCGCCTCGTCGCCGGCGACGAGCGCGACCGGCACGCCCATCGAGCCGGCGAAGCCCGCCACCAGCCGGGTCTCGCCGCAGATCTCGCCGTTCAGGTAGACGTTCTGGATCTCCTTGCCCATCCACGTGTGGTTGAGCACCCCGTGCGGCACGCCGGCCCGGGCGTGGTAGCCGGCGAAGCAGGCGGCGGCCATGTCGGGGATGAGGCCCTGCCCCATGCGGTGCGGTTTGCCCGGGCCCCTGATCAGCGTGGCCCGCTCGTCCAGCAGGTCGATCCTGAGGTTCTTGGTGGACCCGTGGGCGTCGTTGACCAGCACGGACGCGGCGCCCGCGTCGAAGGCGCCCTGGATCACCGCGTTGGCGTCCCCGGTCATCAGCTCACAGCCGCGCTCGTACCCCCGTCCCCCGAGGTGCATCTCCTCGGGATCGGTCAGCCCGGTGACCCCCTCCATGTCCACCGACAGGTAGATCTTCATCGTTCCCCCCATGTCTCCACCCGGAGCGCCTCGTCCTCGGTCATCAGCCCGATGTTTTCACTGACGAAGGCGGCGACCTGCTCGCGCCACGGTTCGGGGACCTCGTCGACGGCCGGCCGGTAGCAGTGGTCCAGCCAGCGAGTGGACTCCTCGGTCGCCTGGAGGTGCTCCGCCGCCTTCGCGAACGGCGTCTGCGCGATGTTCGGCACGCGGGCGCACCCGTACTCGATCATCTCCTGCCCGCCGTACGGCGGCGGTTTCTGCCAGGAGCGGGCAGGAGTGCTCTCGGCGGTCAGGGTGGTGCGCATCGGACGGCGCTCGACCGCGGCCTGGATCAGCTCCTTGTACAGGCACTTGCCGCACAGCCCGCAGGGGCCGTCGCCAGAGCCGCGCAGGCACCAGCGGACGTGCTCACGCAGATCCGACTCCAGGGCGACACGCATCGTCACGGCCTCGCTCACGCCGCCGACGGGAAGCACCATCGGCAGCCCGGCCGCGGCGAACAGCCGTCCCCACTTCCCCTCCTGCGCCCACATGGGGTTGTCCGGGGTGTAGCGGAGGACGTAGCGGTCGCCGCCGAGCCAGCGCGATCCGATCTCGTAGCCGAGCGCGACGCCCCCGAGGTCGAGGTCGTCGGCGAGGAGCAGCGCTCCCACCGTGACGGCGTGGTGCTCGGGAAAGCCGGGCCGGGGACGGCTCAGCAGGAACTCCAGATCCGACTGGGCGATGTGGAGTTCCCGGCCGGTCCGCCGGGCGAGCCGGGCCAGCACGTCCGAGCGGTAGTGCGTCCACCGGTTGGGCACCCGGGGGTGGCTCACCCGCTGGAAGTGCACGAACGGCGCGTCGGGGAACATCGCGGCCACCGCCATCGAGTCCGCGCCCCCGCTGTAGGAGATGGCCAGACGGGTGCCGCTCCTAGCGTCCGCCCCGACCGGCCCGGCGTCCACTCCCCACCCCGTACGCAGCGCCTCGGCGAGCCCGGCGGAGATCGGCCGGTCGAAGGTCACCCGCCGCCTGGTCCACGGCGCGACGACGGTCCACGCGGCGACCGCGAGCAGGTCGGGATGCGGGGACGCGCCGGCGTCCCCGATCCGGACGTGGCAGGAGTTGGTCCGCAGCTCGACGGCCTGGCCGTCGGCGCAGGCCCCCGCGGTCTCGTCCTCCGCGTCGAGCAGGAAGACCAGCCGCCAGACATCCGCGTCACTCGTCCACTGCACTCGCACGACCGGTTACCCCGCCCGCCCGGAAGCGCCGACCCGCGCCGACAGGTCGTCGATCGCCTGCCAGAGGCGCATCTCGCTCTGCAGCAGCGTGTCCACCGCCTGGGCGGTCTCCGTCGCCAGCCGGTGCGCCTCGGCCGCCTTGGGGTCCGCCGTCGCCCTGGGCGCCGCGGGCGGCTTCACAGGGGCCCGACGCAGCCGGTCGACCTCGTCGCGCAGCGCCACGACCTCCCGGCGGAGCATCTGCACCTCCCAGAGGGCGTCCTTCAGGTCCTGCCGGTGGTCGGGCTTGGTGACGTACCGAGAGTCGAGCCGGGACAGCAGCGCCCGGCGCAGCCGTGACAGGCCCAGCACTCGCAACCGCATCATGAGCCGCCACGATAGCGGCATTGTGCATCCTTTCCTGACACAAAGTGCAGAGTTGCTCAGAGCCTGCTGAGAGACGGCCATCCGGCCGGCTCGCCGCACAGAGACACCGGCCAGGGACACCGGACATGGGCGTCGGACGCGACCTCGCCACGCAATACAGTCTGCGGTTGTGCTTTACGGCAGATCGGTGGAAACGGCCGCGATCGACGCCCTGGTC
This sequence comes from Microbispora sp. NBRC 16548, assembly GCF_030268985.1. Taxonomy (NCBI): domain Bacteria; kingdom Bacillati; phylum Actinomycetota; class Actinomycetes; order Streptosporangiales; family Streptosporangiaceae; genus Microbispora; species Microbispora sp. NBRC 16548. Next base: position 100,425 of record NZ_BSSF01000007.1, on the reverse strand, counting down.
GATCGGGCCAGGAAAGGCTCCGGGGGCGCGCTGGTGCTGCGCGGCGAGGCCGGTGCCGGCAAGACGGCGCTGCTCGACCTGGCGGCCTCCCGCGGCGGGCCCATGCGAGTGCTGCGGACCACGGGGGTCGAGGCGGAGGCCGATCTGGCGTTCGCCGCCCTGCACCAGTTGCTGCTGCCGGTGACCGGGCTGCTCGACGCGCTGCCGGAACCGCAGGCCGAGGCCGTACGCGGCGCGCTCGGGCTGGCTCCTGCCGGTTCGAGGGACCGGTTCCTGCTGGCGGCCGGGGTGCTGTCGCTGCTGGCCGAGGCCGCCGCGCCGGACGGGCTGATCTGCGTCGTCGACGACTTCCAATGGGTGGACCGGCCGTCGGCCGACGCCCTGCTGTTCGCCGCAAGGCGGCTCGGCACCGAGCCGATCGCGATGCCGCTGGCCGTACGGGGCGACACGCCGGTGAAGGGCCTGCCCACGCTGGAGATCGCCGGGCTGGCCGAACCGGCGGCCGCCGAACTGCTCGACGCCGGCTTTCCGCTCGCGGCGCCGGTCAGGCGAGACCTCGTGGCGCTGACCGGGGGAAACCCGCTGGCGCTGCGCGAGACGGCCCGGCTGCTCACCCCCGCCCAGCGGGCCGGCCGGGAACCGCTGCCCGACCCCCTGCCCGGCGGGAACCGGCTCTTCGGCGACCGGGTGGCCGCGTTGTCCGCAGGGGCGCGGCTGGCGGCCCTGCTGGCGGCGGTCGAGAGCGATCTCGACCTGGTGCTGCGGGCCGCCGACCGGCTGGGCGCGGGAGAAGCGGCGCTGCCCGAGATCGAGTCCGCCGGTCTCGCGAGCGTGTCCGGGACGCACGTGCGGTTCCGCCATCCGCTGATCCGGTCGGCGGTTTACGAGGCGGCCTCCCCCGCCGCACGCCGCGAGGCGCACGCGGCCCTGGCCGAGGTGTCGGGCGGGGACCGTCGGGCCCGGCATCTGGCCGGCGCGGCGCTCGGCCAGGACGAATCGGTCGCCGCCGCGCTCACGCGGGCCGCGGAACGGACCAGGGACCGGGGCGGGTACGGCGCCGCCGCCACCGCCCTGACCAGGGCCGCCGAACTCACCCCGGAACCGCTCGTGCGCGCCCGGCGGCTCAAGGACGCCGCCGTGGCCTCGTGGCTCGGGGGCCGCCCCGGCCAGGCGGAGTCCCTGCTGGCCGAGGCTCGCGAGTTCGCCGGGGCGGACACCGCGCTGACCATGGAGATCGCCCAGCTACGCGGGCGGTTCGAGCTGAACTCCGGCAACGCCGCCGAGGCCGTGCGGATCCTCGCGGCCGGCGACACTCTGGACATGCTGGCCGACGCCTCGGAGGCGGCGTCGTACGTCGGCGACACGGCGGCCATCGTGGAGATCGGGCGGCGGGCTGCCGCCTTCCCCGAGGGGTTCCTGCGCGACGTGGTCGTGGGCATCGGCGCGACGCTCGCCGGCGACGGCGGGCACGACCTGCTCAAACGGGCGCTCGGCCGTACGGGTGAGCTGCGCGAGGCGGCCGAGTTCCTGTGGGCGACGGCGGCGGCCAGCTCTCTGGGCGAGGTGGACCTGTCCTGCGAGCTGGCCGAGCGGGCCGGCCGGGTGGCCAGGGTCTCCGGGATGACAGGCCAGCTGCCCGTGGTGCTGGAGTTCGTCGCGACCGCGGAACGGCTCGCGGGACGCCTCGCGGAGAGCCGGGCCGTCTCGGAGGAGGGCCTGGAGCTGGCTCGCGAGGCCGGATACGCCAACACCGTGGCCGCGCACCTGGCCAACCTCGCGGCCGTGGCGGCCCTGCGCGGCGAGGAGGAGCCCTGCGCCCGGTATGCCCGCGAGGCGCTGGCCATCGCCGTCCCGCACCGGGTGGGCCTGCGCGCCGGGCTCGCGGCGTACGCCCTCGCCATGCTCGACCTGTGCCTGGGCCGGTTCGCCGCCGCGCACGACCGGTTCACGGCGATCGTCGCCGCGGGACCGGGCGCCGGGCATCCGACGGTGGTCTGGCGGAGCACGCCGGACCGGATCGAGGCCGCCGTGGGCGCCGGCGACCCGGACGCCGCCCGGAAGGCGCTGGAGGCGTACGAGCGCTGGTCGGCCCACGCGGGGACGGCCGAGTCGCGGGCGCTGCTCGCCCGGTGCCGCGGCCTGGTCCTGCCGGACGACCAGGCGGTCGAGGCGCTCGGCGAGGCGTCACGACTGCACGACAACCCGTTCGAGGCGGCCAGGACGGGGCTGCTGCTGGGCGAGCGACTGCGCCGCACCCACCGGCCGGGAGAGGCCAGGGCGCACCTGCGCGCGGCGTTCGAGACGTTCCAGCGCGCGGGAGCCGCGCCGTGGGCGCGGCGCGCGTACGGCGAGCTGCGCGCGGCGGGCGAGAGCGTCCCGGTGGAGACGAGCACGGCCGCGAAGGGCGTCGGGAAGGACGTCGGGAAGGACACGGCCGCGGTTCCCGAGGCGATCCCCGGCGTGCGGGGGACGGCGCTGGACACGCTCACCCCGCAGGAGCTGCGCATCGCCACCCTGGTGGCGGGCGGCGCGACCAGCAAGGAGATCGCCGCCCGGCTGTTCCTCAGCCCGCGCACGGTCGAATACCACCTGTACAAGATCTATCCGAAGCTCGGCATCACCTCACGTACGGAACTGGCGCGGCTAGTAGTTCTACGGAAGGCGCCGGCGGCCCCGGGCGACATGCTTTAGCCCATGCCAAACATCTGGAGTGAAGAGTTCGGGGCCGCGGCCGACGCGCCGATCGTGCTGGTGATGGGTTCGATGTCGCAGGGGATCCTGTGGCCGGACGAGTTCGTGGGCCGGCTCGCCGCCGGCGGCCGGCGCGTGATCCGCTACGACCACCGCGACACCGGGATGTCCGACGTCATCGACTTCTCGAAGGATCCGTACACATGGGACGACATCAAGGACGACGTGCTGCGGGTGATGGACGCGCACGGGCTGGACAGCGCGCATCTGGTCGGCCATTCGGCGGGCGGGCTGCTCGGGCAGCTGATCGCGGTGGAGCGGCCGGAGCGCGTGCGGACGCTCACCGTCATCGCCTCATCGCCGCTCGGCGGCGGTGAGGGCGCGGTGCTCATGCGGGCGCTCATGGGCGAGCCGCAGCCCGAGGGCAGCCTGCCCGAGCCCACGCCGGAGTTCGTCGCGTTCTACCGCGAGCTGATCGCCGCGCCGCCGCCGCGCGACCGGCGGGAGCGGATCGAGCGCATGATCGCGGAGGATCGCGTGCTGCACGGCACTGGGCTGCCGTTCGACGAGGACGCCTCGCGCAGGCTGCAGGAACGCCTGTACGACCGGGCGCGGGACCTCGACGCGGCGGCCAACCACCGGCTGGCGGCGGCGGCGAAGCCCGACTTCGAGCCGGTGGGCGTCCTGCACCGGGTCAAGGCGCCCACCCTGGTCGTCGAGGGCACGCACGAGCCCGCCAAGCCGGGCCACGGCGCCGTCATCGCCGAGCAGATCCCCGGTGCCCGGCTGACGACGGTCAGCGGCATGGGCCACACTCTGCCGCCCGAGGTGCACGCCGAACTGGCCGACGCCGTCCTCGCCCACACCTCGGCCGGGTGACCCCCTGGCGTCGCCCGGGTGTCAGTTGCCGGTGAATTTGGGGCGGCGCTTCTCGGCGAAGGCCGTCATGCCCTCCCGGGCGTCCTGGGTGGCGAACAGGCCGGAGAACTGGAGCCGCTCGATTTCCAGGCCGGTGTCGAGGTCGGTCTCGAGGCCGTGGTCGATCGCGAGCTTGGCCGCCCGGACCGCGGTGACCGGTCCCTCGGCGAAGGTCGCGGCGAGTTCGAGCGCGGCGGTGTAGACCTCGCCGTCGGGCACCACCCGGTCGACCAGGCCGATGGCGAGCGCCTCGGCGGCGTCCACGTGCCGCCCGGTGAAGATCAGGTCCTTGGCCCGGGCGGGCCCGACCAGCCGGGGCAGGCGCTGGGTCCCGCCCGCCCCGGGGATGATCCCGAGGGTGATCTCCGGCTGGCCGAGCTTCGCGCTCTGCCCGGCCACCCGGAAGTCGGCGCACAGTGCGAGCTCGCAGCCGCCGCCCAGGGCGTACCCGGTGATCGCCGCGATCACCGGCTTGCCGATCCGCGCCACGGCGGTGAAGCAGTCCTGCAGAGTGCGCGAGTGCACGGCCATGTCGGCGTAGGACATGACCGCCATCTCCTTGACGTCGGCGCCGGCCGCGAAGACGCGTTCGCCGCCGTAGACGATGACCGCGTGCGTGTTCGGATCGGCGTCCACGAGTCGCGCGGCCTCCGCGATCTCCTCCTGGACCTGCCGGTTCAGCGCGTTCATCTTCGGCCGGTCGAGCCGGATCGTGGCGATGTGCTCGGAGATCTCCACCCTGACGAATTCACCCATGGCCCCCACGATAAGGGGGCGATCAGCGGCCGAGCGGGAGGGGCCTCCGGGGAGCGGCCGGCGTCGCGGCCGTGATGTTCCGGTAGACCTGCTCGTATCCCTCGACCATCACGGGCACGTCGAAGTGCCGGACCACGCGGTCGCGCACCGCGTGCGGGTCGAGGGCGGAGACCGCCTCGATCGCGGCGGGAAGCTCGTCGGGCGTGTCGCGGACGTAGCCGGTCACCCCGTCCGCCACGACCTCGGGCACCGCGCCCCGCCGCAGCGCCACCACCGGCGTGCCGCAGGCCATCGCCTCGATCATGACCATGCCGAAGGGCTCGTCCCACAACAGCGGGAGCACCAGGCACCGGGCCTGGGAGAACAGCTCGTTCTTGAGCGGGCCGTCCGCCTCCCCCAGGTATTCGACGTCGGGCCCGAGCAGCGGCTCCACCCGCTCGCGGAAGTAGGCCTGCTCCCCCTGCTCGGCTCGCCTGCCGACCAGCAGGATGCGGCGCCCCGCCGCCCGCGCCGCCTCGATCGCGAGGTGCGCGCCCTTGTCCGGGCTGAGCCGTCCCAGCCACAGCACCCAGTCGTCCTTGCGCTCCCGGAACGGCCACGCCGCGACGTCCACCGCGTTGTGCACCCGCCCCACCCAGTTCAGGTCGGGTGCGTAGGCGCGCTGGGCCGAGGAGATGGCCACCAGGGACACGTCCGCGCCGAGGCTCCGGTAGTAGTTCCCGAGCTCCCCGCTCACGTCGTTGTGGCAGGTGACGACCGTCGGCACGAGCCGCCCCGCGGCCGTGAGCGGCCCGGCCAGCGAGTGGTCGTGGACGATGTCCACGTCCAGGCCCCGCAGGAGGCGGGCCGCCTCGGCCGCGTGCACCACCTCGGGGAACGGCTCGCCGATCCGCGCCGAGGGCGGCTCGTCGTAGGTCCGCAGATCCACGTCGCGGCCGGCCCCGATGACGGTGACCCGGTGCCCGCGCGCCCGCAGGCCGCCGACCAGGGCGGCGGTCACCGCCTCGATGCCGCCGTACGTGCGGGGCGGCACGTCGTACCACGGCGGGGCGACCATCCCGATGTGCAGGGCCTGTGCCATGGTGCTGGTCTACCCCTCTCACCTGCGACGGAAGCAGGCGAGAGGGGTGACCGGGCCGGACCCCCTTAGCGCAGGGTGCCGTTGGTCATGCCGACCGGCTCCTCCGGAACGGCGATGAGGCCGAGCTCCGCCGCGGACGCCATCAGCGGGTGGAACGGGACCACGCGCACGCTGTAGCCGAACGCGCCGGTGCGGTCCAGCGGCACGACGCCGGTGTAGTGCGCCCGGCCGTCGTCGCCCACCGAGTCGACCTTCAGCGTGACGTAGCCGGGTGACAGCAGCTCGTCGTGCGCGCCCACGCGGCCGTAGGCGGCCTGGACCTGGACGTCCTCGGGCGACAGCTCGCCCAGGGCGATCGTGGCCCGCAGCTCCAGCCGGGCCCCCAGCTCGGGGGTGTCCCCCACGCCGGTCGCCTCGACGTGCTCGACCCGTACGCCCGGCCACGCCTTGGCCACACGCAGCTTCCAGGCCGCGAACAGCCGGGCGTTGCCGTAGCCGTCGGCCGCGAGCGACCGGGCGGAGGCCGCCGCCGGGGTGTACAGGTCGGTGACGTAGTCATGCAGCATGCGCCCGGCGAGCACCTTCGGCCCGAGCGAGCTCAGCGTGTGCTTGACCATCTCCAGCCAGCGCCGCGGCAGGCCGTCGGCGGCCCGGTCGTAGAAGCGGTCGGCGACCTCACGCTCGATGAGGTCGTACAGCGCCGTGGCCTCCAGCTCGTCGCGGCGCTCGGGGTCGTCCACGCCGTCGGCGCTGGGGATCGCCCAGCCGTTGTTGCCGTCGTACCACTCGTCCCACCATCCGTCGCGGATGGACAGGTTGAGGCCGCCGTTGAGCGCCGCCTTCATGCCGGACGTGCCGCACGCCTCCAGCGGGCGCAGCGGGTTGTTCATCCACACGTCGGAGCCCGTCACCATGAGCTGGCCGAGCGCCATGTCGTAGTCGGGCAGGAAGACGATGCGGTGCCGCACGTCCTCGGAGTCGGCGAAGCGGACGATCTGCTGGATGAGCTTCTTGCCGCCCTCGTCGGCCGGGTGCGCCTTGCCGGCGATGACGATCTGCACCGGCTTGTCCGGGTCGAGCAGCAGCCTGCGGAGCCGGTCGGGCTGGCAGAGCATGAGGGTCAGCCGCTTGTAGGAGGGCACCCGGCGGGCGAAGCCGATCGTCAGCACGTCCGGGTCGAGCGCCTCGTCCACCCAGCCCAGCTCGGCCTCGCTGGCGCCGCGCTGCCGCCACGACCTGCGCAGCCGCCGGCGCGCCTCCTCGACCAGGCCGGCGCGCAGGTTGGCCCGGATGCCCCAGATGTCGGCCTCGGAGAGCCTGTGCGCGCCCTCCCAGCCCTGCGCCTCGTCGATCAGCGAGGGCAGCTCCTTGCCGGCGAGCTCCATCATCTCCCGGCCTACCCACGTCGGGGCGTGGACGCCGTTGGTGATCGAGCCGATCGGCACCTCGTCCACGTCGAAGCCCGGCCACAGGCCCTGGAACATCTCCCGGCTGACGTGGCCGTGCAGCTCGGACACGCCGTTGACCCGCTGGGCCAGCCGCATGCCCATGACGGCCATGTTGAAGACCGACTTGTCGGCCTCTGGGCCGTCCGGCTCGGCGCCCAGTTCGAGGATGCGGTCCACCGACACCGTCGGCCAGGCGTTGGACCCGCCGAACTGCCGGGCGATCATCTCGGCCGGGAACCGGTCGATGCCCGCGGGGACGGGCGTGTGGGTGGTGAACACGGTCCCGGCGCGTACGGCCTCCAGGGCCTCCTCGAACGACAGCCGGGCCTCGGTGAGCTCGCGGATGCGCTCCAGGCCGAGGAAGCCGGCGTGGCCCTCGTTGGTGTGGAACACCTCGGGCTCGGGGTGGCCGGTGATCCGGCAGTAGGCCCGGATGGCCCGCACGCCGCCGATGCCGAGCAGCAGTTCCTGCATCAGGCGGTGGTCGCCGCCTCCGCCGTACAGGCGGTCGGTCACGTCCCTGGCGACCGTGTCGTTCTCGGCGACGTCGGAGTCGAGCAGGAGCAGCGGCACCCGGCCGACCTGGGCCACCCAGATCTGGGCGTGCAGGACGCGCCCCTCCGGCAGGCCGATCTTGATGCGGGCCGGCGCGCCGTCCTCCTCCTTGAGGAGGGTGAGCGGCAGGCCGCCGGGGTCGAGGGAGGGGTAGTGCTCGAGCTGCCAGCCCTCGGCGGACAGCGACTGGGTGAAGTAGCCGTGCCGGTAGAGCAGGCCGACGCCGAGGATCGGCACGCCGAGGTCGCTGGCGGCCTTCAGGTGGTCGCCGGCCAGGATGCCGAGACCGCCGGAGTACTGCGGCAGGGCGGCGGAGATGCCGTACTCGGGCGAGAAGTAGCCGATCGCCCTTGGCGCGCCCTCCAGCGACTGGTACCACCTGGGGGCGGTCATGTACTCGCGCAGATCGTCGGCGGCGTCGGCCAGGCGGCGCAGGAAACGCCGGTCCTGGGCGAGCTCGCGCAGCCTGTCGGCCTCGACCGCGCCGAGCAGCGCGACGGGGTCGTGATCGACACGCTCCCAGACCTCGGGATCCACCTCGGCGAACAGGTCCATGGTCTCGGGGTGCCACGACCATCGAAGGTTTTGGACCAACTCGCCCAGAGGTGCGAGCTGTGAGGGAAGAACGGTTCGGACAGTGAACCTGCGGATAGCTCTCACGGGGCCAGACCCTAGTTACTCAGCGCCACGACGCGCGACCGAATCAAACTTGTCGTACTGCGATGCCAGTTCTCGAACGCTCTCACCACCATCAAACCGGTTCAAACCTCACCAAAGTACCCTTGACCTGGTGATGTCCGCGCCGGACGACGACGGCCGGCACGCAATGATCGATCTCCCGGGGACGCCGTCCCAAACACGGCGAGCGGTCTTTCGTTCGGCAGGGGTAAGAGTGGACTATTAGGGCAACCCCTGTGTATGGACGAGGAAGGACCGCGGCCAGCGGTTCCTGTTTCCCGTGCTGCCCGCCCGACCACAGCTGTTCCTGCCCCGCAAGCCCCGGCGGCACCCGGTGTGCCGCCCCCGAGTACGAAGTGACGATGATCGGACGCATTCCCATCCAGGACATCCAGCCCGTCGTCGACTGCGGCCAGTGGCCCGCCAAGGCCGCCGCGGGAGAGACCTTCGAGATCAGCGCGACGGTGTTCCGCGAAGGACACGACGCGGTCGCCGCCGGCGTGGTGCTGATCGACCCCAGCGGCACGCCGGGCCGGATGCTGCCCATGCGCGAGGTCGCGCCCGGCACCGACCGGTGGAGCGTGGAGGTGACGCTGCCCGCCGAGGGCCTGTGGCAGTTCCGGGTGGAGGCCTGGAGTGATCCGATCGCCACGTGGACGCACGACGCGGGCATCAAGATCCCGCGCGACCTGGACGCCGACCTCATGTGCGAGGAGGGCGCCCGGCTGTTCGAGCGGGCGGCCAAGGGCGTGCGGGCGGCGGACTGCGCGGCGACGGAGGCGGGCGGCACCTGCGGGCACCGGGCCGCGTTGCTGGCCCTCGCGGCCCGCCTGCGGGACGAGGCGGTGGACCCCAGGGCGCGCTTCGCGGTGACCCAGCTGCCCGAGACGGCCGCGCTGATCGCCGCGCACCCGCTGCGCGACCTGCTCACCCGGTCGGGCCGCAACCGCGTACGGGTGGACCGGCGGCGGGCGCTGTTCGGCTCCTGGTACGAGTTCTTCCCCCGCTCCGAGGGCGCCGTGGTGGGGCAGGAGGGCGTCGCGCCCAAGTCGGGGACGTTCAGGACGGCGGCCAAGCGGCTCCCGGCGGTCGCCCAGATGGGCTTCGACGTGGTCTACCTGCCGCCGATCCACCCGATCGGCTCGCAGTTCCGCAAGGGCCGCAACAACACCCTGACCCCCGACCAGTACGACCCCGGGTCGCCCTGGGCCATCGGCGGGCAGGAGGGCGGGCACGACGCGATCCACCCGGATCTGGGCACGATCGAGGACTTCGACGAGTTCGTCGCCAAGGCGCGCGAGCTGGGCATGGAGGTCGCCCTCGACCTCGCGCTCCAGTGCTCCCCCGACCACCCCTGGGTCAAGGAGCACCCGGAGTGGTTCAACATCCGGGCCGACGGCTCGATCGCGTACGCCGAGAACCCGCCGAAGAAATACCAGGACATCTACCCCCTGAACTTCGACAAGGATCCCGAGGGGATCTACGCGGAGATCAAGCGGGTGGTCCGGCACTGGATGGACCACGGCGTGCGGATCTTCCGGGTGGACAACCCCCACACCAAGCCGGTCCGGTTCTGGGAGCGGCTGCTGTCCGACATCAACGCGACCGACCCCGACGTGCTGTTCCTCGCCGAGGCGTTCACCCGCCCGCCCATGCTGCGCACGCTCGCCAAGATCGGATTCCACCAGTCGTACACGTACTTCACCTGGCGCAACTCGAAGCCCGAGGTGGAGGAGTACCTGCGGGAGCTGTCCCACGAAACCTCGCACTACCTGCGGCCGAACCTGTTCGTCAACACGCCCGACATCCTGCACGAGTACCTCCAGCACGGGGGCGTGCCGGCGTTCAAGATCCGCGCGGTCCTGGCGGCGCTGATGGCGCCCACCTGGGGGGTCTACTCCGGGTATGAACTGGCCGAGAACGTCCCGGTCCGTCCGGGCAGCGAGGAGTACCTCGACAGCGAGAAGTACCAGTATCGGCCGCGTGACTGGGCGGAGGCGGAGCGTGAGGGCCGCAGCCTTGCCCCGTTCATTACCCAGCTCAATTTGTTGAGAAGAGCACACCCGGCGCTCCAGGAATTGCGTAACCTACGGTTTCACAACGTCGACCAGCCGAACGTGATCTGCTTCTCCAAGCGGCTGCCCGGCGCCTATGACACGGCCTCACGACGGCACGGACTAGGCGATGTCGTGCTGGCCGTCGTCAATCTGGATCCACACAACACACACGAGGCGACGGTCCGGCTCGACATGCCCGCCCTCGGTCTCGACTGGCATGCCGAGTTCGTCGTGGACGACCAACTGTCTGGCGAGTCGTACCGCTGGGGGCAGGCGAACTACGTGCGCCTCGACCCGCACGTCCATCCCGCACACATTCTCACGCTCCGCCACGGGTCAGCGCACCGCCCGTGAGCGCAGCTCGGCACATCCGGGGAGTCAAAAGGTGAGCTCGACGACACCTCAGCCCAGTCACATCCAGCCCAGCCACACCCAGCCCGTCCCGAACACCTTCACCGAGGAGGAACCACGGGACAAGTACTGGTACAAGCGGGCTGTCTTCTACGAGGTGCTTATCCGGGGCTTCGCCGACTCGAACGGCGACGGCACCGGCGACATCCGCGGCCTCATCGAGAAGCTGGACTACCTCCAGTGGCTCGGCATCGACTGCCTCTGGCTGCTCCCGCTGTACGAGTCCCCCCTCAAGGACGGCGGGTACGACATCTCGGACTACATGAAGATCCTTCCGGACTTCGGTGATCTGGGGGACTTCATCAGGCTCGTGGACGAGGCGCACAAGCGGGGCATCCGGGTCATCGCCGACCTGGTCATGAACCACACCAGCGACCAGCACCCGTGGTTCCAGGCGTCCCGCAACGACCCCGAGGGTCCGTACGGCGACTTCTACGTCTGGAGCGACACGGACGAGGAGTACAAGGACGCCCGGATCATCTTCATCGACACCGAGGCGTCCAACTGGACCTACGACCCGGTCCGCGGGCAGTACTACTGGCACCGGTTCTTCCACCACCAGCCGGACCTCAACTTCGAGAACCCGGCCGTGCAGGACGCGATGATGGAGGTCATCCGCTTCTGGCTCGACCTCGGCATCGACGGGTTCCGGCTCGACGCGATCCCCTACCTGTTCGAGCAGGAGGACACCAACTGCGAGAACCTGCCGGCGACCCACGCGTACCTGAAGCGGGTGCGGGCCGAGGTGGACCGCCTCTACCCCGACCGGGTGCTGCTGGCCGAGGCCAACCAGTGGCCGGCCGACGTGGTGGAGTACTTCGGCGACCCGGTCACCGGCGGCGACGAGTGCCACATGGCCTTCCACTTCCCGCTGATGCCGCGCATCTTCATGGCCGTGCGGCGGGAGTCGCGCTACCCGATCTCGGAGATCCTGGCCCAGACGCCCAAGATCCCGGAGAACTGCCAGTGGGGCATCTTCCTGCGCAACCACGACGAGCTCACGCTCGAGATGGTGACCGACGAAGAGCGCGACTACATGTACTCCGAGTACGCCAAGGACCCCCGCATGCGGGCCAACGTCGGCATCCGACGCCGGCTGGCGACGCTGCTCGACAACGACCGCAACCAGATCGAGCTGTTCACCGCGCTGCTGCTCAGCCTGCCCGGCTCGCCCGTGATGTACTACGGCGACGAGATCGGCATGGGCGACAACATCTGGCTCGGCGACCGGGACGGCGTCCGCACGCCGATGCAGTGGACGCCCGACCGCAACGCGGGCTTCTCGAACTGTGACCCGGGCCGGCTCTACCTACCGGTGATCATGGACCCGATCTACGGGTACCAGGCGATCAACGTCGAGGCGCAGCAGAAGAGCGCCAGCTCGCTGCTCCACTTCACCAAGCGGATGATCGAGATCCGCAAGCGTCACCCCGTGTTCGGCCTCGGTGAGTTCACCGAGCTGAACTCGTCCAACCCGAGCGTGCTCGCGTTCGTGCGCGAGCTCGGCGACGACCGGGTCCTGTGCGTCAACAACCTGTCGCGCTTCCCCCAGCCGGTCGAGCTCGACCTGCGCAGGTTCGAGGGATCCACGCCGGTCGAGTGCATGGGCGGAGTTCCTTTTCCGCCGATCGGCGAGCTTCCGTATCTTTTGACGCTTCCTGGGCATGGGTTCTATTGGTTCACACTGCCCGTCACGCATAGGACGGCCGGCACGAAGGAGGAGTGACGACTTCACTTCAGGGACTCCTGGCCGGCTGGATCACCGGACAACGGTGGTTCGCCGGCAAGGGGCGCGCCATCGACGACCTGTCCATCGACTCCGAGATCGAGATCGCCGCCGGTGACCCGGCGCTGCTCCATCTGATCGTGTGCGTGCGGCAGGGCGAGCGCCACACGCGTTACCAGATCCCGGTCGGGCTGCGTGAGCACCTGCCCGACCGGCTCGGTCACGTCCGGATCGGCGCCTGCCGCCGGGACGGCCGCGAGGTCGAGATATACGACGCGCTGCACGACTCCGCCCTGACGGGGCACCTGCTGGAGGGGATGGCCGCCGACCGCCGGTTCGACGGCGTCGGCTTCCACCTCGCGCACGGGGCGGAGATCGACACCTCGCAACGCAGCCTCGTGCTGACCGCCGAGCAGTCGAACACCTCGCTGGTGTACGGCGACAAGTACATATTCAAGCTGTTCCGCCAGCTCAGCCCGGGGGTCAACCCCGAGCTGGAGATCATCACGGCGCTCGCGGACGCGGGCTCGGCCCAAGTGGCCAGACCGTACGGCTGGATCGAGACCGAGCTCCAGGGCGAGCCGACCACCTTGGCGATCATGCAGGAGTACCTGCAGAACGCCAACGAGGGCTGGTCGATGGCGCTGACCAGCGTGCGCGACCTCTACGCGTGCCCCGAGGGCATGCCGGCGGAGGACGCCGGAGGCGACTTCGCCGCCGAGGCGCGGCGGCTCGGGCTGGCCACCGCGCAGGTGCACCGCGAGCTCGCGCGGGCCTTCCCCACGGGGACGATCGAGCCGCCCGAGATCAAGCGGATGACCGAGCGGTTCCGCCGCCGCCTGGACAAGGCGGTCGCCGAGGTGCCACGCCTGGGCGAGCACGCCGCCGTGGCCGCCGGCGCGTTCGACCGGCTGTCCGATCTCGGTCACGAGATCCCGGTGCAGCGGGTGCACGGCGACTACCACCTCGGTCAGGTCATGCGGACCATGACCGACTGGGTGGTGCTCGACTTCGAGGGCGAGCCGGGCCAGCCGCTGGCCGAGCGGCGGGCGCTCGATTCGCCGCTGCGCGACGTGGCGGGCATGCTGCGCTCGTTCGACTACGCCGCACGGCACCTGCTGGCCGACCGCCCCGACGCCGGGAACCTGGAGAACCGGGCCAGGGAGTGGTCGGAGCGCAACCGGGCCGCGTTCCTGGCCGGCTACTCGGAGGGCGGCGGGCGCATCCGCGGCGACGACGCGGTGCTGCTGCGCGCGCTCGAACTGAGCAAGGCGGTGTACGAGGTCGTCTACGAGGCGCGCAACCGCCCCTCGTGGCTGCCCATCCCGCTCGCGGCCTTTCGCTGACAAGATCAGGGTGTTCGGAGGGATATATCTAGGGCAGGTTGGGCGACATGGACTTGGACCGGCTGGCCGGGGGCGCGCATCACGACCCCCACTCCATATTGGGGGCCCATCCCGGGCCCGACGGCGTCACGATCAGGGCCCTGCGCCCCTTCGCGGAGAAGGTCGAGGTGCTGGCCGACGGGTCGGCGCACGCGATGAGCCATCTCGCGTTCGGGGTGTTCGAGGTGACGCTGCCCGGCGTCGACAAGGTCCCCGACTACCGTCTGCGCATCACCTATCCCGATGCCCCGCCGTACGAGACGGACGATCCGTACCGGCACTGGCCGACGCTGGGCGAGCTGGACCTCCACCTGATCGGTGAGGGCCGGCACGAACGGCTGTGGGAGGTGCTCGGGGCGCGGGTGGTACGTCACGAGGACGTGGACGGGACGGCCTTCTCGGTGTGGGCGCCGAACGCCCAGGGCGTGCGGGTGATCGGCGACTTCAACCACTGGAACGGCGCCGCCCACCCCATGCGGTCGCTCGGCCGGTCGGGCGTGTGGGAGCTGTTCCTCCCGGAGATCGGCGAGGGCACGCGGTACAAGTTCCAGATCCTCGGCCTCGACGGGATCTGGCGGGAGAAGGCCGACCCGATGGCCCGCCGCACCGAGGTGCCCCCGGCGACCGCCAGCATCATCGAGAGCTCGGCGTACGAGTGGCGCGACGAGGAGTGGATGGCCGCCCGGCCGTCGCGCGACGCCCTCGCCGAGCCGATGAGCACCTACGAGGTGCACCTGGGCTCCTGGCGGCCCGGCCTGTCCTACCGCAAGCTCGCCCGCGAGCTGGTCGAGTACGTCAAGGACATGGGATTCACGCACGTGGAGTTCCTGCCGGTCGCCGAGCACCCCTTCGGCGGCTCGTGGGGCTACCAGGTGACCTCCTACTACGCCCCGACCTCGCGGTTCGGCTCCCCCGACGACTTCCGCCACCTCGTGGACGAACTGCATCGAGCCGGCATCGGCGTCATCGTCGACTGGGTGCCCGCGCACTTCCCGATGGACGAGTGGGCACTGGCCCGCTTCGACGGCACTCCGCTCTACGAGCACGCCGACCCCGCCCGCGGCACCCACCCCGACTGGGGCACGTACGTCTTCGACTTCGGCCGCAACGAGGTGCGCAACTTCCTCGTGGCCAACGCGCTCTACTGGCTCAAGGAGTTCCACGTCGACGGCCTGCGGGTGGACGCCGTGGCCTCGATGCTCTACCTCGACTACTCGCGCCGCGAGGGCGAGTGGACGCCCAACGTGTACGGCGGCAGGGAGAACCTCGACGCGATCGAGTTCCTCAAGGAGATGAACTCCGTCGTCTACCGCGAGGAGCCGGGCATCATGACGATCGCGGAGGAGTCGACCGCCTGGCCCGGCGTGTCGCGGCCCGTCCACCTCGGCGGGCTCGGCTTCGGCTTCAAGTGGAACATGGGCTGGATGCACGACTCGCTCAGCTACATGTCCCGCGAGCCGATCTACCGGCAGTATCACCACCACCAGATGACGTTCTCCCTGATGTACGCCTTCTCGGAGAACTTCGTGCTACCGCTGTCGCACGACGAGGTCGTCCACCTCAAGGGGTCGCTGCTGGGCAAGATGCCGGGCGACGAGTGGCAGCGCTTCGCCAACCTGCGCGCGCTGTACGGCTTCATGTGGGCCCACCCGGGCAAGCAGCTGCTGTTCATGGGCGGCGAGTTCGGCCAGGGGGCCGAGTGGTCGGAGGCGAACGGCCTCGACTGGTGGGTGCTGGACTTCGACTACCACCAGGGCGTACGCCGCCTGGTGAAGGACCTGAACCGCGTCTACCGGGAGTCGCCCGCGCTGTACTCGCGTGACAACACCCACGAGGGCTTCCGCTGGATCGACGCCGACGACGCCTCGGGCAACGTGCTGTCGTTCCTGCGGTACGGCGCGGACGGCTCGGTGCTGGCCTGCGTGGCCAACTTCTCCGGCGCCCCGCACCAGGACTACCACCTCGGCCTGCCCACCCCCGGGCGGTGGGAGGAGATCCTCAACACCGACGCGTACGAGTACGCCGGGAGCGGCGTCGGCAACATGGGCGCGGTCGAGTCGGTCGAGGAGCCGCGGCACGGGCTGCCCTGCTCGACCCGGCTGAGTGTGCCGCCGCTCGGCGTCGTCTGGCTGCGGCCGGTGGAGAGCCCGACGGCCGTGAGCCCGGAGATGGAGGAGCGCGCCGAGACGGCCGCCGAGGACGCGGAGGCCGAGCCCGAGGGCCTGGTCGCCGAGTCCTGAGCCTGCCTGCCGACCGTGCCCGTCGCACGTGGCTCCCCCGGTTTCCGGTTGCGGAGCGCCGCGGCGGAGCGCGGGCGGCGGGCCGGGGAGAGCCTCACCGGGCGGCTCATACCGTGATGACGACCTTTCCCGCGGCGTGCCCCTGCTCCACGTATCCGATGGCCGCCGGGATCTCGTGGAACGGATAGCTGCGGTGGACCACCGGGGTGACCTTGCCGTCCTCGATGAGGTCGGTCAGCCGCATCAGGTCGCCCCGGGCGTTCTCGCCGTAGGCCACCTGAGCCACGACCACGCGCTGGGACACGAACGGCGACACCGCGAGCGTCGCGATCATGTGACCGACCGGTTGCAGCCATCGTCCGGCCGGCCCGCCGACGACGACGTGCGTCCCCCGGGGCTTCAGCACCCGCGCGCAGGCCGGCAGCGCGCGAGTGCCCGCGATGTCGAGCAGCAGGTCATGGCGCCGCCCGCGCCGGGTGAAGTCCTCCTTCGTGTAGTCGACGACCTCGTCCGCGCCGATCGACCGCACCAGGTCGGCGTTCCGGCCGCTGCACACACCGGTGACCTCGGCGCCGAACGCCTTGGCGAGCTGCACGGCGAAGGTTCCCACGCCGCCCGAGGCGCCGTTCACGAGGACCCCGTGCCCCGCCTGGACCCGTCCCTGATCGAGTGCTATCAGTGCGGTGACGGCCGCCATCGGCACCGCGGCCGCCTGCTCGAACGACAGGTTCTCCGGCTTCCGGGCCAGCGCGCTCTCCGGTACGCACACGTACTCGGCGAAGCCACCCTGCGTGAGCAGGGCGAACACCTCGTCGCCCGCGCGGAACGCGGTGACGCCGGAGCCGACGGCCTCGACCTGTCCCGCCACGTCGGCGCCCAGGATGCCGATTCGCGGTCTGCGCGGGCCGACTGTGCCGCCCATCAGACGCGCGGCGTACGGCTCGCCTCTCATGTGGTGCCAGTCGTACGGCTGGACGGAGGTGGCGCGCACCCGGACCAGCACCTCGCCGGGGCCGGGCACGGGCGTGCCGACGTCGGTGAGCTCCAGGACGTCGGGCGGACCGTACGAGCGTAGGACGTACGCCTTCATCGCATTCTCCTCGTCACCTCGGCGGTGGGGAGTGCCAGCGTAAGAAGCGCCGCACGCAGGGCGTATCGGCCGAAAGTACGCCCGATCGGCAGCCGATCGGGCGGCACGGATCCGGCCGTTCCGCCGATGAACCACCGCCCCCTCGGGGGCCACGATCGGCGCATGACCGAATCGATGGAACGGCCCACGCTCGCGCGGAGCGACTCATCCGGCAGGAACCGCAGGGCGGGGTGGCTCGTGCCCGCCGCGCTGATCGCGCTCAGCGCCGTCCCGGTGATCGCCGGTTCCACCCGGCTGGGGCAACTGGCCGGCGGCGGGCCGATCACGCAGGACAGCGTCCGGTATTTCGCGACCCCGGCGCCCGTCGTCGCGCACATCATCTCCGTCACCCTCTTCAGCGTCCTGGGGGCCCTCCAGTTCGCCCACGGATTGCGCCGCCGCAGGCCCGCCTGGCACCGCGCCGCCGGGCGGCTCGTGGTTCCGTCCGGGATCGTCAGCGCGTTCACAGGTCTGTGGATGACGCTGTTCTATCCCCATCTGGCCAACGACAGCGCCCTCCTCGTGGGCCTGCGGCTGGTGTTCGGCACTCTCATGATCGTGTCCCTCGTTCTCGGCTTCGCGGCGATCCGGCGCCGGGACGTCGCCCGTCATCGCGCCTGGATGACGCGGGGCTACGCGATCGGCATGGGCGCGGGCACCCAGTTGCTGACCGTCGGGCCCTGGATGGCGCTGGCCGGCGAGCCCGGCCCGCTCCCCCGGGCGCTGCTGATGGGCGCCGGATGGGTGATCAACCTCGCCGTCGCGGAGTGGGCCGTCCGCAGAGGAGGCCCCGGACTCCCGGCTCTGTCCAGAGGGACGAGGTAAGCGGCTCACGCCCTGCCGGTCTCCGCCCGATCGGGATGGCTCTCGTCCCGGAGCGAGCACATCAGCGAGCACAGTTCTGCGGTGTCGATGACGTGGGCCAGCCTCGGGAAGATGCCGGTCATCAGGGCCTGGTGGGCGTGCGGGTCCGGGTCGGCGACGCCGTCGGACAGGACGTAGAGCCGGTAGTCGCGGTCGGCGGCGTCGGTGACGGTGGACAGTACGACGCCGCTGGTGGTGATCCCGGCGATGACCAGGGTGGTGATCCCGCGATCCCGCAGTCGCCGGTCCAGGTCTGTCGTGGACAGCGCGCCGTAGCGGGTCTTGCGGACGACGATGTCGCCGGGCTCGGGAGCGAGCCGGTGGTGGATGTCTGTCGCGGGATCCTCGTGGTGCATGAGGCGCTGCCGGCCGAGGAAGGAGAAAGTCCTGTTGGCCGGCGGGATCGCCGCCCAGTCGGCTTCGGTGAATCCGACTCGCACGTAGGCGATGGCGGCGCCGTGCGCGCGCATGTCGGCGATGGCGCCGGCCACCCGTGACAGCAGCGCTTCCGGGTCGGCCTGGCCGGGGAGCGAGGCCAGGATTGCCTGCTGGTAATCCATGACGAGCAGTGCGGCCGTCCGGGGGTCCAGCGCCGGGGTCGTGACGGTCATTTTCTCTCCTTGGGCGATGAGATCGCGAGACGGCCGTGGCGGCCCGTCAGGCGCGGCTCCGTGCGGACTCCGTCTCGGCGAGGGGCTCAGCGGGGGGCTCGGCGAGGGGCGCCGCGGCACGCCGGGGAAGCAGCAGCGGGGTCGCCAGCAGGAGCACGCCGGCCAGGCCGATGGCCGTGCGCGGGCCGAGCAGGCCGCCCAGCACGCCCCAGACGGCCGTCAGGAGCGCGGTCGAGGCCTTGGTCGTCACCGTCCAGGCGGACAGTGTGCGGGCGATCCGGCCGGTCGCGGTGCGTTCGAGGCGGTAGGTCGCGCAGACGGGGTTGAAGACCCCGCAGCAGAAGATGAGCCCGAGCTCGACGCCCATCACCAGCAGCAGCCCTCCGGCGCCCGGCCCCACGAAGGCCAGGCCGACGAGCCAGAGGGCGCGCAGCGCCCCGGACACGACCAGGACCCGGTGCTGCCCGAACCGGGTGACGAGCGGCCTGGCCAGCCGCGAACCCAGCAGCCCGCCGATCGAGGGCGCGGCGAAGGCGAGGCCGTACTGCCACGGCTCGAACCCGAGCCGGCCGAGCATCAGGACGGCCAGCAGCGCGTCGGCGGCCATCACCAGGCCGTTGAACAGGGCGGTGTTGAAGAACAGCGGACGCAGCGTCGCGTCGGCGAGGATGTACCGCCAGCCGTCGAGCAGGTCCCCGGCCCGCAGGCGCGTGGCCTCCCTGCGCTCGGGCCGCGGCTCCCCGCCACCCGTCGCGCGGATGCCCAGGGCCGAGAGCAGGTAGCTGACCGCGTCGGCCACCACCGTCGCCACCGGACCGAGGAGCCCGATCGCGGCACCGCCAAGCGGCGGCCCGATGATCGTGGTCGTCCAGGCCGTGGACTCGAACCGGGCGTTGGCGACGAGCAGGTCCCCGGCCGGCACCAGCGTCTTCAGGTACGCGCCGGAGGCCGCGCGGAAGGTGATGTCGGCCGCCGCGACGACGACCGAGACCAGCAGGAGCTGGACGAAGGAGAGCACGCCGAGCGCGAACGCGGCGGGGATCGTCAGCAGCGCCGCGAACCGCACCAGGTCCGTCCCGACCAGCACCGGCCGCTTGCGGCGGAACTCCACCCACGGGCCCAGCGGCACCGCCACGGCCGCGCCCACCGCGGCCCCCGCGGAGGCCAACGCCGCGACCTGTGCCGGCCCGGCGTGCAGCACCTGGACCGCGATCAGCGGGAACGCGCCGAAGGCGAGCCACGTGCCGAGCGCGCTGGTCCCGTACGCTGCCCAGAGCCACCCGAACCGCCGCCCCAGCCGGTGCCCGTTCCTCATGTCCGACGCCCCTCGTCACTCACCCGTACAACCGATCCGCGATCGGAATCATCAAAGCGAGCACCATGTCCCGGGATCAAACAACCGCGAGGCCGCCCCGGCACAACCGGCGGTTGTATCCATAGGGTGTCCCGCATGGACCTCGACACCGTCCGGACCTTCGTCGCCGTCGCCGACGCGGGGCAGTTCCAGGAGGCCGCCGCCGAGCTGGCGGTCACCCAGCAGGCCGTCTCCAAGCGCATCGCCGCGCTGGAGCGCGACCTCGGCGTGCGGCTGTTCACCCGCACGCCGCGCGGCGCCGAGCTCACCATCGACGGGCAGGCGTTCCTGCCCCACGCCCGGGAGCTGCTGCGCGCCGCCGACCGGGCCGTCGCGTCCGTGCGCACCGGCCGCCGTCCGCTGCGCGTCGACATGCTCACCTCGCGCAGCGCGGCCTCGGGCCTGATGCGCGGCTTCCACCGCGCGCACCCCGAGATCGACCTCGACGTGGTGATGCTGTTCGACATCGAGAAGGCCGTCGCCGCCATCCGGTCCGGTGCGATCGACGCGTCCTTCCGCGCCGTCGCCATGCCCGGCCGGCCCCTTCCCGAGGAGATCGAGTCCGTCCGGGTGCTCGACGAGCCGCTCCAGCTCCTCATCGGCCCCGCCCACGCGCTGGCCGGCGCCCGGTCGGTGACCGTCGCCCAGCTCGCCGGGCACCGGATCTGGATGCCCGGCCTCGTCCCCGGCACCGAGTGGACCGCCTACTACGACGACCTCGTCGCCGAGTTCGGCCTCGCCATCGAGGCGACCGGCCCCAACTTCGGCTCCGACGCGCTCCTCGACACCATCGCCGACACCCCGGCCCTGGCCACCTTCATGGGCGGGCAGACCCGCCTCGTCTGGCCCGCCGGCCACGGCCTGCGCCGCATCCCGGTGACCGACCCCGTGCCCGTCTACCCGCACTCGCTCCTGTGGCAC
The DNA here is from genome assembly GCF_030268985.1 of Microbispora sp. NBRC 16548. Classification (NCBI taxonomy): domain Bacteria; kingdom Bacillati; phylum Actinomycetota; class Actinomycetes; order Streptosporangiales; family Streptosporangiaceae; genus Microbispora; species Microbispora sp. NBRC 16548. The sequence continues at coordinate 79,600 of NZ_BSSF01000007.1, read as the reverse complement.
CGCGACAACCCCCACCCCGCGCTGGCCACCCTCCGCGCCCACCTCGCCGCCACGGCGGCCGGCCGCGACGCCGCCGGGACCTGGGCGCCGGGCTGGGCGATCTCGCGCTGAACGCCGCCGCCACGCGCCGGAGGCCGGGACCCCGGTCAGCTCCTGACGCGACCGGTCTCGTAGGCCCAGATGGCGATCTCCACGCGGTTGCGGGCGCCGAGCTTGGCCATCAGGCTGGCGACGTGGGTCTTGACCGTGCTGAGCGAGATGTGCAGCTCGGCGGAGATCTCCACGTTGGTCCGGCCGCGCGCCACGGCGGCGAGGATCTGCTCCTCCCGGTAGGTGAGCGCCTCGACGGGCTGCGCGGGTGACGAGGCGGGGCCGGTGCGGGCGAAGGCCCCGAGCAGCCGCGCGGTGACGCTCGGGGCGATGAGCGCCTCGCCGCCGGCGGCGGCGTGCACGGCCTGCGCGAGCATGTCGGCGCCGGCGTTCTTCAACAGGAAACCCCGGGCCCCCGCTCTCAGCGCGGCGTAGACGTACTCGTCCAGGTCGAACGTGGTGATGACGACGACGGCGAGGGGGTCGGCGACGTCCGGTCCGGCGAGGGACCGGGTCGCCTCGATGCCGTCGGTCCCCGGCATGCGGATGTCGAACAGGCACACGTCGGGGCGCAGGCGCCGCGCGAGCTCGACGGCCCGCCGCCCGTCGGCGGCCGTGGCGACGACCTCGATGTCCGGCTGGGCGTCGAGGATCATCGAGAGCCCGGTGCGGACGATCTCCTGGTCGTCGGCGATCAGCACCCGGACGCCGTGCCCACCGACTCGCTCGCTCCGCTCGCTCATGTCGCGGCCCCGGCCCGGGGAAGCACCGCGGTCACCGTCCACCCCCGATCGCGGTCCGGGCCGGCCACGCACGTGCCGCCGAGCAGGTTCGCGCGCTCGCTCATGCCGATGATCCCGTATCCCGGCGGCGCGGCCGGACGGGTGGAGCCCCCGTCGCCGTCGTCGCGCACGCACAGGCGCACCGCCGTCTCGTCGGCGGCGACGCGCACCTCGACCCTGGTGGCGCGACGCGCGTGCCGTACGGCGTTGGTCACCGCCTCCTGGGCGATGCGATAGACCGCGGACTCGACCGACGGCGACAGGCCGTCCAGGTCACCCGATATCTCCACCTCGACCGCCGGGTGGTGGGAGCCGCCCCGGCTCGCGAGCCGTTCGAGCTCGGCGATGCGCAGGCCGGGGGTCAGCTCCGCCGGCCGGTCCCTGCGCAGGACGCGGACGATGGCGCGCATCTCGTCGAGGGCCCGTGCCGCCTCGGCCTCGATCACGCGGAGGGCCTCGGCCGCGGCGTCCGGACGCGACGCCGCCGTGGCGAGCCCCGCCTGTGCGCGGATGGCCATCGCGGAGACGTGGTGCGCGACCGTGTCGTGCAGGTCGCGGGCGAGCTGCTCGCGCATCAGCAGCTTGACCTGGTCCAGCTCGCGCATCCTCGCCCCGGCGCGATAGCGGAACACGCCGCCCAGGCTGGTGGTCGCGAGCATGACGGCGAACGGCCCGACCACGTCGGGCAGAGCGGCGTGGTCGACGAGCGCGGACAGACCGGATGCGGTGAGCATGATCCCCAGGCCGGCCACGATCTCCCTGCCCGACCCCCACCGGAACACCGCGTACGGCAGGATCAGCATGTATCCCAGCGTGTACGCGTCGAGCGTCGCGCCGGTCACGAGGATCGGGATCACACCCGTGACGACGAAGCAGATCGCGAGCATCGCCAGCGGCCTGGTGCGCCGCCACAGCAGGGTGGGCACCAGTCCGACGGTGACGGCCACCGCGAAGGGCCGCCACGGAAGGTCCGGCCGCAGCACCCCTTCGAGCACCGCGAGCGGCACGAGCACCCCGACGAGCGCCCAGTCCCGCCACACGCGTACGGGTGGATCGGGGGGACGGGGCTCGTACCACACGGAGCGGACGAAGCCGTGCACCGAATCATGGTACGGGAGCCGGCATGGGGAGCAGAACAGGCACCGCCGCTGAGAAACGTCCGGTCCTCGGCCGGCTCGCTGGGCCGAACGTCGCTTGGGCAGCGGTTCTCGCGGCGTACGCCTGCCCGCCCCTTGGCACCGAGCCCGGCTTCCGCTTCGTGGCCGGGTGTGGAAACCGGGTCCGGCGCAGGTGGTTTACTTCGATTCCAGTCGTCCCAGCGGGTGGGAATCGCCGGCGAGGGCGGCCTGCGCCGTTTCCCAGTCGGTGTGGTCGGTGCCGGTGACGTGGCGCAGGTAGGCGAGGGTGACCTGCTGGACGAGGGTGACGCGGCCGGGATCTTCGTCGGTGGTTTCCGCTGCCTCGTAGCCGGAGATGCCGCCGAGGGAATGCCGGCCGCCGTAGACCGTCAGCAGGCTCTTGTCGCCGCGGCTGAGGGTGTAGGGATCGGTCATCCAGGACGGTCCCCGGGTGGAGAGCGGGAGTTCGTCCTTGTCGCCGGCGACGACGAGTCCGGGTGCGGTCATATGGGAGAAGTCCTGGTCGCGTAGCCAGGGCGCGCTCTCGTGGGCGAAGGGAGTCAGTTCGTCGCCGCCGTTGCCCGCTGTCGCCAGTTGGATGCTGGCCATGACCCGGGGGTCGGACATGTCCTGCGCGGTTCCGGTCTTCGGGTCCATGACGCGCAGACCCACGAGTATGCCCGCGGTCTGGCCGCCGAAGGAGTGTCCGGCCGCGACGATGCGACTGTGGTCCACCCGGCCGGCCAGGCCGGGCACGGATGCCTCCAGGGTGTCGAGTTCGTCGAGGATCCGCTTCATGTCCTGCACGCGGTAGCGCCACATCTCGGGCTTGCGGGGATCGTCCGCGGCGATGTCGAGGCGCCTGGAGTCGAGGTGAGTGGCCTGGATCACCACGAGGCCGTGGGAGGCCCAGTGGTCGACCAAGGGTGCGTAGCCGTCGAGGTTCGAGCCGAATCCGTGGGCGAACAGCACGATCGGCAGATTGGCGCCGGTGACCGGTGCGGAGACGCGTACGTGCAGGTCCTCGCCGCGCTGGGGTGCGGGCAGCACGACCGGCTTCACCGATACGGTCGGGGTGGACGCGGGGCCGGTGAGGCCGGTCGTCTTGTGCGTGGTCATGCGTGTGCTTCTTCCAGGCGTGGTGCGTGTGGGTGGGGTCAGGCTGTCTGCTGGTGGAGGACGCGTTTCACGCGCCGCTCTCGCTCGAGCCCTTGTGCGTCAGGAGACCGACCAGGAGAAAGTCCCCGGTGAGGCGCACGCCAGTTACGCTAAAACCTGACGTTGACGTCAGAGGCAAGTCGCGCGACGGATGTCACACAGGAGACGAGATGCGCGTCGGAGAACTCGCCGCCCGGACCGGCGTCAGTGTCCGGGCCCTGCGCTACTACGAGGAGCAGAATCTGCTCAGCGCCGAGCGCAGCCCCAGCGGCCAGCGCCACTACCCCGAGAGCGCGGTCGACCGGGTTCAGCTGATCCAGCAGTTGTATGCCGCCGGGCTGTCCAGCAAGACAATCCTCGAGCTCCTGCCGTGCGTCATCGACGGCCGCGCCACTCCCGCTCTGCTCAAGCGGTTGGCGGCGGAGCGCGAGCATGTCGACCAGCGCATCACCGATCTCCTGCGCGCCCGGGACCGGCTCGACTCGGTCATCACCGCCGCCACCGGCAACATGGTCACCGGCACTTCCTGCCGGCAGGAGACCACTCCCTAGCTGGTGCCCCTCCCGCCGATCTTTGCCCCGGGCGAATCTTGCCGGTCGCGGCACCAGGGCAGGCCCGGTCGTCACCGAAGACGGCGCCGCGACCTTAGCGGAGGCTTAAACGACGCTTAGAGGGCCACGAGGGCGTTGACCCCTTCGCGGTCAGTGCTTACTCTCCTAACTAATAGGAAACTTTCCTGTCCTTTACCCCCCAAGAGCAGGAGCTCCGTTGCGAAAGATCCTCCTAGGGTCCGTGATCGCGTGCGCCGCGTTACTCGCGCCGCTCGCGCTCGGGACCGCCACCGCCGCCACCCCCGCCACCGCCACGTACGCCGTCGACTCCGACTGGGGATCCGGCTTCCAGGGCAAGTTCACCGTGAAGGCCGGGTCGGACGCCCTGCCGAGCTGGACCGTCGAGGTCGACATGCCGTCGGGCGCGACGATCAGCTCGGCCTGGGACGCCACCATGACCAAGAGCGGCAACCACTACACGTTCAAGAACCCCTCCTGGAGCGGCGGGCTCGCCGCAGGCGCGTCGGCGAGCTTCGGCTTCATCGGAGCGCCCGGCGGTTCGACCCCGTCGAACTGCACGCTGAACGGCGCGCCCTGCGCCGGCGGGCCGACCACCTCCCCCTCGGCCAGCCCGAGCAAGAGCCCGAGCCCCAGCCCGTCGGCCTCACCCTCGGCCTCGCCGTCCGCGTCTCCCTCGGCGTCTCCCTCCGCATCGCCCTCGGCGAGCCCGAGCACGCCCCCACCGCCCGGCGGTAAGAAGGTGATGGGCTACTTCACCGACTGGGGCGTCTACGGCCGGCAGTACTTCGTGAAGAACATCGTGAGCAGCGGCTCGGCCGCCAAGCTCACCCACATCAACTACGCCTTCGGCAACGTGACCAACGGCCAGTGCGCGATCGGCGACTCCTACGCCGACTACGACATGGCCTACACCACGGCCAACAGCGTGGACGGCAAGGCCGACACCTGGGACAACCCCAACGCGCTGCGCGGCGCGTTCAACCAGCTGCGCAAGCTCAAGGCGATGTACCCGAACATCAAGATCCTCTACTCCTTCGGCGGCTGGACCTGGTCGGGCGGCTTCGGGCAGGCGGCGGCCAACCCCACCGCGTTCGCGAACTCCTGCTACAACCTGGTCGAGGACCCGCGCTGGGCGGACGTGTTCGACGGCATCGACATCGACTGGGAGTACCCGAACGCCTGCGGCCTCAGCTGTGACAGCAGCGGCCCTGCGGCCTACAGGAACCTCATGGCCGCGCTGCGCGCCAAGTTCGGCAAGGACTACCTGATCACCGCGGCGATCACCGCCGACGGCAACTCCGGCGGCAAGATGGACCTCGCCGACTACGGCGGCGCGGCGCAGTACGTCGACTGGTACAACGTCATGACCTACGACTTCTTCGGCGCCTGGGACGCCAAGGGCCCGACGGCTCCGCACTCGCCGCTCACGTCCTACTCCGGCATCCCGGTCGCGGGCTTCTACTCCGACAACGCGGTGCAGAAGCTGAAGAGCCTGGGCGTCCCGGCGAACAAGATCCTGCTGGGCATCGGGTTCTACGGCCGCGGCTGGACCGGCGTCACCCAGGACGCGCCCGGCGGCACCGCCACCGGCGCCGCGCCCGGCACGTACGAGGCGGGCATCGAGGACTACAAGGTCCTCAAGACCAGCTGCCCGGCCACCGGCACGGTCGCCGGCACCGCCTACGCCAAGTGCGGCTCGAACTGGTGGAGCTACGACACCCCCGCCACGATCGGCGGCAAGATGACCTACGCCAAGAACCAGGGTCTCGGCGGGGCCTTCTTCTGGGAGTTCAGCGGCGACACCTCCAACGGAGAGCTGATCGGCGCCATGTCCAATGGCCTGAAGTAGCCGCTTCGAGCCGATCGGGGCCCCCGCGCGTCTCGCGCGGGGGCCCTGATCATCCGCCCATCCTGGCGAAACCTTCGCTTATGGTGGCATTTATGGACGCGACGAGGACGATCGTAGAAACGGTCGGCAAGCTGCGGCAGCGCCGCACCGCACCGCTCGTGCTGGAACTGGACCTGACCGAGGGGCTGTCGGAAGGTCCGCCCGCCGACCCCGTCACCGCCCTGCTGTCCATGCGTAAGGCGCGCCTCGCCGAGGTGCTGTCGGGCCTGCGCCGCGCCCGCAAGGACCCTCGCGTCACCGCGCTGATCGTCAAGATCGGCGGCAACCCCCTCGGTCTCGGCATGGTGCAGGAGCTGCGCACGGCCGTGGTCAAGCTGCGCGCCGCGGGCAAGCGGACCGTCGCGTTCGCCGAGACGTTCGGCGAGTTCGGCGCCGGCACGGTCCCCTACTACCTGGCCAGCGCCTTCGAGCGGGTCTACCTCCAGCCCTCCGGCGACGTGGGCCTGACCGGGGTGGCGCTGGAGCAGCGGTTCCTGCGCGACGCGCTCGCCAAGGCCGGGGTGCAGTATCAGATCGGCCAGCGGCACGAGTACAAGACCGCGGCCAACACCTACACCCAGAACCACATGACCGACGCCCACCGCGAGTCGGCCGGGCGCATCGCCGAGTCGGTCACCGAGCAGATCGTCGCCGGCGTCGCCGAGGGGCGCGGCCTCGACCCCAAGCGGGTGCGCGAGCTGATCGACCAGGGCCCGTTCATCGGGTCGGAGGCCGTCGAGGCCGGGCTCGTGGACGAGTTGAAGTATCGCGACGAGGTCTACGCCGAGACCGTCGACGACGGCGCGCACCTGCTCTACGTGTCGCGGTACGCCAAGAGCGCGCTGTCCGGCAGGCTCCCCCACCCCGGAGCGGCCACGGTCGCCCTGGTCCACGGCAACGGCATGATCCGTCTCGGGCGCAGCGGCCGCTCACCGCTGGGCGGCGGGGGCGCCATGGGCTCCGACACCATCTGCGCCGCCCTGCGCTCGGCCCGCCGGGACGAGAAGGTCAAGGCCATCGTGTTCCGGGTGGACAGCCCCGGCGGGTCGTACGTCGCCTCCGACGCGATCTGGCGGGAGGTCGTGCTGGCGCGCCGGGCGGGCAAGCCGGTCATCGTGTCGATGGGCGACGTGGCGGCCTCCGGCGGCTACTTCGTGTCGATGGCGGCCGACGTGATCGTGGCCCAGCCGGGCACGCTGACCGGCTCGATCGGCGTGTTCGGCGGCAAGCCCGTCGTGGGCGAGCTGCTCGGCAAGCTCGGCGTGGTGACCGAGTCGGTCGCCGAGGGCGCCAACGCCGGGATGTTCTCGCCGTCCACCGCGTTCTCCGACGACCAGTGGGAGCGGGTGAACGCCTGGCTCGACCGCATCTACGACGACTTCGTGGGCAAGGTGGCGCAGGGCCGCGACCTCACCAAGGAACGGGCGCACGAGCTGGCCAGGGGCCGGGTGTGGACCGGCGCCGACGCCAGGGCGGCCGGTCTCGCCGACGAGCTCGGCGGCCTGGAGGACGCCCTCGCCCTGGCCCGCCGCCGGGCCGGGCTGGCCGACGACGCCCCCGTACGGACCTATCCCCGCATGCACCCCCTGGAGCGGCTGCGCCCGCCGGAGTCCAGCGAGGACAAGTCGGCCGCGCTCGCGCGGGTGCGTCTGGAGGCGTGGGGGCCGCTGGCGCGGATGGCCGGGCAGCTCGGCCTCCCGGCGTACGGCCCGCTCGTGCTGCCCGGCTACTGGACGATCCGGTAGCGGGAGCGCAGCCGTACGAGCGGGGCCTTGGATGCGTCGACGTAGTCGACGCCGAGGACCTCCCCGATGAACAGCGTGTGATCGCCGGCCGGGACGACCTGGATCGTCTCGGCCTCGATCGCCGCCACCCCGCGCTCCACGACCAGCGCCTCGCTGTGCGCGCCGCGGTGGTGGGCGACCCCGGCCAGCAGGAGCCGGGCGCCCGGCCGTCCGGCCGCGGCGAACCTGGAGGCGACCGCCTGCTGGCCGTCCGCGAGCACGCTCGCGGCCCAGCGGTCCCTGCGCAGCAACACCTCGGCGGGATATCCGGCCGAGTCGAGGCTGATCAGCACGAGCGGCGGGTCGAGCGACACCGACATCAGGGTCGCGACCGTCGTGCCCAGGTCGTCGCGGTCGTCCTTGACCGTCACGACCGCCACGCCCGCGGCCAGCTGCCCCATGGCCTCGGTGAACAGTCCCACGTCGGCACTCCTTCCCTTCGGCGTGCGACTGTGCCACCGGGGACCGGGACGCGCAACCGAAGTTCTGGTGAATATGTCATGACATAAGGATGACCTATTGCATTGGTGTTAATTGGTCATTACGGTCGAGGCGACATCATCCCCCAACCGAGGAGGCGCGATGCGTCCCCTGTCCGGGCTGTTCCTTGCCACCCTGACGATCTCCCTCATAGGCGGGGCGGCGGTCCCCGCGTCGAGCAGCGGCGTCGCCACCGTGTACCCGCAGGTGGAGACCCCCGCCCTGTACGACGACGAGGCCGGCGGCAACGCCAACGGCGACGACCCCGCCATCTGGGTGGACCCCCACGACTCGGACGACAGCGTGGTGATCGGCACCGCCAAGGAGGCCGGGCTCTTCGTCTACGACCTCGACGGACGGCAGGTCCAGCACCTGCCCGCGCCCGCCGCGCCGGGCCCCGACGACGAGGTCGGCAGGTTCAACAACGTCGACGTGGCCTACGGTTTCGGCGACCGGGACCTCGCGGTGGTCTCCGACCGGGGCCGCGACCAGCTCAGGATCTACGCCATCTCCCACGGCCGGCTCACCGACGTCACCGACCCGGCCGCGCCGTTCGTCTTCAACTCCACCCAGGAGCAGGTCGACGACAAGGAGACGGCGTACGGCCTGGCGACCTGGACCGACTCCACCGGGACCTACGCGCTGGTCAGCCGGCGGCACCGGACCTCGGTCGGGCTGGTGAAGCTGCTGCCCAAGCCGGGCGGGAAGGTCGGCTACCAGCTGGTCAGGACGCTCGACCTGCCCGCGTCGTTCGCCCTCCCCAACGGGCAGAGCTGGACCCCGTGCGACGAGCCCGGAGTCCAGCCGCAGGTCGAGGGCATGGTCGTGGACCAGGAGAAGGACGTGCTCTACGCCGCCCAGGAGGACGTCGGCATCTGGCGGATGCGGGCCGACCTCACCGGCACGCCGGTGCTGGTGGACAAGACCAAGGAGTTCGGCGTGCCGGGCACGTACGACGCCGAGGCCGACGAGTGCACGCCCGGCGCCGACCCCGGCTACGGCGGCACGCACCTGGCGGCGGACGCCGAGGGCCTGACGATCTACTACCGCGAGGACGGCAAGGGCTACCTGCTGGCCTCCAGCCAGGGCGACAGCACCTTCGCCGTCTACCGCAGGGAGGGGTCCAACTCCTACCTCGGCCAGTTCCGCGTGGGTGAGAAGAACGGCCGCGACGGCGTCGAGCACAGCGACGGCTCGACCGTGCTGAACGTGCCGCTCGGCGACTTCGACGAGGGCCTGTTCGTCGCCCACGACGGGGAGAACACCCCCGCCGAGCCCGACCGGGAGATCACCGGCTTCAAGTTCACCAAGTGGGACGACATCGCCGACAAGCTCGACCTCGACGTGGACACCGACGGCTGGGACCCGCGCGACTGACGCGGGCGCATCAGAAGGCCCCCGGGTATCCCCGGGGGCCTTTCCGTTCACCGGGTCAGCCGTGGTTGACGCGCCAGAAGTCCGAGACCGTCTGCCGGTTGCGCAGGTCGCCGAGCAGCCCGGCGGGGTCGGTGTGGAAGAGCTGCCCCTTCCAGTCGCTCAGGCCGTCCGGGGTGACCAAAGGCTTCACCGTGCTGTTGCCGGAGACGCCGCCCTCGCCGATCTCGTGCTTCACGCCCTCCTCGGTCATGATGAAGTGGACGTACAGCTTGGCCGCGTTGGGGTGCTTGCTCTTGGCGGCGATCGCGACGTACTTCGGGTAGCTGAAGCCGACGAACGGCGTCATCCCCTCGCAGGTGGCCTGGGCGTATCCCTTGTCCTCGTTGTTGCGGAACTTCGAGATCGACATGAAGCCGATCTTCTTGTCGGTGGCGTTCGGCGCGCCCACCGCGGCCGAGATGTCCTCGTCGGAGCCGGTCAGCACGGGCTTGTTGGCCGAGATGCGCTTGACCCACTCGTAGGCGGCGCTCTTCTCCTCGGTCTGCAGCGGCTTGCCGTACTTGGCCTGGTAGGCCTGCTCCAGCGCCTGGTTGCCGTGCGCGTCGAGCTGGGTGAAGAACGACAGCACGGTCGGCTTGCCGAGCGGGTCCTGCATGACGAGCTTGCCCGCCCACTCCGGCTCGGTCAGGTCCCACACGTTCTTGATCGGGCATCCGCCGGGCGACAGCTTGGTGTTGTACGCGAAGACCGTGGCCTTCGACAGCGCGAGCAGCGGGTTCCGGCTCTCGGCCGGGATCTGGTCCTTCAGGTCGGCGGGCACCCACGTCTGCGCGACGCCCTGCGGGATGAGCTGGCCGACCAGCACGCCGCCGTCCTCGTACATGGCCGCGTCGATGGTGACGTTGCCGGCCGCGTGCTCCCTCGTCATCTTCTCGGCGGTCTGCGGGGTGTCGGACTTCACCCCCTCCATCGGGATGCCGTACTTGGCGGTGAAGGCCTTGGCCACCTCTTCGATGTCGCCGCTGGAGTCGTAGACGAGCAGGCCGCCCTCCTTCTTCGCGGCGGCGACCAGCGCGTCCAGGTCGAGGGACGCGTCGATCGAGGGGCCGGGCAACGGCTCGGCGCTCGTCGCCGAGGACGGCGCGTCCGGGCCGGTGGAGGGCGCGCAGGCGGCGACGGCGAGCGCGAGCAGTGCCAGGGGAAGGATCTTCCGGGTACGCCTCAAGGTGGCGTCACTCCTCTTGCCTCTCGGGGGTCGTCGGGCGCCGCCCAGAGCCCCGATCCGGCGCCGCGGTGTGCTCCACGATGAACGTCACGTGAACAGTTTGTCAAGACATAATGACCGCAGTTGCGAACCGGACATCTTCTGTTAATCAGGCCACCGTGGCATTGGTCAAGACATTCTGATGTCAGCTACCGTCGAGTCGTGACAGTCACCAGATTGGACATCGACCTCGACAGGTCGAGCCCCGTGCCCCTCTACTTCCAGGTGGCCGAGCGGATCACGGAGGCCATCCAGGCCGGCAAGCTGCCCCCCGGCTCCCGGCTGGACAACGAGATCCAGCTCGCCGAGCAACTCGGCCTCTCCCGCCCCACCATCCGCCAGGCGATCCAGTTCCTCGTGGACAAGGGCCTGGTCGTCCGCAAACGCGGCGTCGGCACCCAGGTCGTGCACGGCCAGGTGAAGCGCGCGGTCGAGCTCACCAGCCTGTACGACGACCTCCGCCGGGCCGGACAGGAGCCGGAGACCCGGGTGCTGTCCCTGGACACCGTACCTGCCGAGGAGGAGGTCGCCGCCGCCCTGGGCGTCGAACCGGGCACGGAGGTGCTGCGGCTGGAGCGGATCAGGTTCGCCATGGGAGAGCCGCTCGCCCTGCTGCACAACTGGCTGCCGGTCGGGCTGGCCCCGCTGACGGCCGAGTCGCTGATGGAGCGCGGGCTCTACGAGATGCTGCGCCAGACCGGCATCCGGATGCGGGTGGCACACCAGCGCATCGGCGCCCGCGCGGCCTCCCCGGCGGAGGCCCGGTTACTGGAGGAGCGGCGCGGCTGCCCGCTGCTCACGATGGTCCGCACCACGTACGACGACCAGGGCCGGGCGGTCGAGCACGGCTCGCACGTGTACCGCGCCTCGCACTATTCCCTCGAGGTCACCCTCGTCGAGCGCTGAGTCACGCTTTTGTCATCGGGATGATAGTTCATCCGAATGTCAGGACAAACTCTTGACCTTTACCTTCCGCTCATCTAGAACTGGAGGCCCCTGGACGAGGAGCTGACACATGCGTGTGGGTTTGCTGGGCCTTGGCCGCATAGGCGTCTTCCATGCCGCCACCCTTGCCGGTCTCGCGGACGAGCTGGTGGTCTCCGACGTGGACCGGAGCCGGGCGGAGGAGGTGGCGGCACGGCTGTCCGCGACGGTCGGCGACCCCTTCGACGCGGACGCCGTGGTGATCGCGACCCCGACGTCCACCCACGCGGAGGCGCTCGAACGCGCCTGTGAGCTGGGCGTCCCGGCGTTCTGCGAGAAACCGGCGGCGCCCACGGCGGAGGAGACGCTGCGGGTCGCCGAGACCGTCGAGCGCACCGGCGCCGTCGTGCACATCGGCTTCCAGCGCCGCTTCGACGCGGGCTACCTGGCCGCCTGCGACGCGCTGCGCTCCGGCGATCTGGGCGTGCTGCACCGCGTCCACCTGATCACCGCCGACCCCGCGCCTCCGCCCGCCGGCTACATCCCCTTGTCCGGCGGCATCTTCCGCGACTGCCACATCCACGACTTCGACATCCTGCGCTGGGTCACCGGGCGCGAGGTGGACACGGTCTACGCGACCGGCGCCAACCGCGGCGAGGAGTACTTCGCCGATGCGGGCGACGTGGACACGAGCGCCGCGATCCTGACGATGGACGACGGCACGCTGGCCACCCTGCAGGGGTCGCGCTACAACGGCGCTGGCTACGACGTGCGGATGGAGCTGGCCGGCACCCGCGGCGCATGGGCGGCGGGGCTCGGCGGGCGCACCCCACTGCGCTCGGCCGAGGGCTTCGCACCGGACGGCGACCCCTGGCCGGACTTCCAGGCCAGGTTCGAGGAGGCGTACGCCGCGGAGATGACCGCCTTCCTTGAGGCGGCGCGGGGCGAGCGGGAGAGCCCCTGCACGGTCCGCGACGCCCTGGCCGCGCTGTACGTGGCCGAGGCGGCGGACCTGTCCCGCCGGACCGACCGTCCCGTCCGCGTGACGGAGGTGACGAAGTGAGGATCGCCGCCGCCCCCATCTCCTGGGGAGTCTGCGAGGTGCCCGGCTGGGGTCACCAGCTCACCCCGGAGCGTGTGCTGGCCGAGATGGCCGCGCTCGGGCTGACGGCCACCGAGCTGGGCCCGGACGGGTTCCTGCCGCCGGAGCCCGACCACCGTGCCGCCCTGCTCGGCGGCTACGGCCTGCGTGCGATCGGCGGCTTCGTCCCGGTCGTCCTGCACGACCCGGCGCACGACCCGCTGCCCGCTCTGCGGGACACGGTGGCCGCCTTCGAGGCGGACGCGGTGGTCGTGCTGGCCGCCGCGACCGGGGTGGACGGCTACGACGGACGCCCCGCCCTGGACGACGAGGGCTGGCGGACGCTGCTGTCCAACCTCGACCGGATCGACCGGGAGATCTCCCACCTGGTCACCCTGCACCCCCACGTGGGCACGATGGTCGAGACCGGCGAGGAGGTGGAGCGGGTCCTGGAAGGCTCGGCCGTGTCCCTCTGCCTGGACACCGGGCACCTGCTGGCCGGCGGCGCCGATCCGCTCGACGTCGTCAGGAAGGCCCCCGAGCGGATCGCCCACGCGCATCTCAAGGACGTCGACGCGGACCTCGCCGGGCGGGTCAGGGCGGGCGAGCTCACCTACACCGACGCGGTGCGGGCCGGGATGTACCGTCCGCTCGGCCGCGGCGACGTCGACGTGGCGGGCATCGTCTCCGGCCTGACGGCCGCCGGCTACACCGGCTGGTACGTCATGGAGCAGGACGTGATCCTCACGTCGGCCGACGCCGATCCTCTGGCGGACGTGCGCGCGAGCCTGGCCTACCTCACGGGCCTGGCCTCCCCGGAGGACGCGTGACCGGCACTGAGGCGGCGGCGCCGGAGGTGCTGACCATGGGGAGGGTCGGGGTGGACCTCTACCCCCTGCAGGTCGGGGTCTCCCTGCGGCAGGTGTCGACCTTCGGCAAATACCTGGGCGGCAGCCCGACCAACGTGGCCGTGGCCGCCTCCCGTCTGGGCCGCCGCAGCGCCGTGATCACCCGCACCGGCGCGGACCCGTTCGGGCGGTTCGTGCACGACGCGCTGCGCGAGTACGGCGTGGACGACCGGTACGTGACCGCGGTGCCCGGCCTGCCGACCCCCGTGACGTTCTGCGAGATCCGGCCGCCGGAGGACTTCCCGCTGTTCTTCTACCGCTGGCCGAAGGCCCCCGACCTGGAGATCCTTCCCACCGAGCTCGACCTGGCCGCCGTCACCGGCGCGGCGCTGCTGTGGACGACCGTGACCGGGCTGTCGGACGAGCCGTCGCGTGGCGCGCACCTGACGGCGCTGAAGGCCCGGGGACGCGCCCCGCACACCGTGCTCGACCTCGACTACCGGCCGATGTTCTGGTCCGACCCGCGTACGGCCCGGCGGCACGTGCGCGAGGCGCTCGAACACGTGACGGTCGCGGTCGGCAACCTCGACGAGGCCGAGGTGGCCACCGGCCTGCGCGATCCCGAAGCGGCCGGCCGGGCCCTGCTCGACGCCGGGGTCGAACTCGCGATCATCAAGCGGGGATCGGCGGGGGTGCTGGGCATGACGGCCGGCGAGACGGCCGAGGTGCCGCCCGTCGACGTCGAGGTGGTCAACGGGCTGGGCGCCGGGGACGCCTTCGGCGGAGCGCTGTGCCACGCGCTGCTCGCGGGCTGGCCTCTGGAGCGGACGCTGCGGTTCGCCAACGCCGCGGGCGCGATCGTCGCCGGCCGGCTGGCCTGCGCTCCGGCGATGCCGACCCTCGGCGAGATCGAGACCGTCGTGACGCGGGGTTCCGCACGGGGACTTCCCCCGGACCCGGGGAACGTCATCCAGGGGGACGCCCCTCGGGGAGAAGCAGGAAGGGGGGACGCCGGGCATGCGTGAGGAGGACTACCGCCGCCTGCTGGACGACCGGGCCTGGCACCCGGAGCGGGTGGCCGAGGCGGCCGCTGCCCGCAGGCGCCGTCCGCTGCGGAGCGGGCGCGACCGGCTGCTGATCATCGCGGCCGACCATCCGGCCCGGGGCGCGCTCGGCGTGGCCGGGCGTCCGATGGCGATGGAGAGCCGGATCAGCCTGCTCGACCGGCTGACGACCGCCCTGGCCCGGCCCGGCGTGGACGGGCTGCTCGCCACTCCCGACGTCGTGGAGGACCTGCTGCTGCTCGGCGCCCTCGACGACAAGATCGTGATCGGTTCGATGAACCGGGGCGGCGTCCAGGGCGCGGCGTTCGAGTTCGACGACCGCTTCACCGCCTACGACGCCGACTCGCTCGCGGCGATGGGCTTCGACGGCGGCAAGATGCTCTGCCGCATCGGGCTGGAGGACCACGCGACCGTCGCCACGCTGGCGAGCTGCGGGCAGGCCGTCACCCAGCTCGCGCGGCACGGCCTGATGGCGATGATCGAGCCGTTCTGGTCCCATCGTGTCGGGGGCGTGGTGCGGCACGACCTGTCGCCCGAGGCGATGATCCGCGCCATCAGCGTCGGCCAGGGGCTGGGGGCGACCTCCGCCCACACCTGGCTCAAGCTCCCGGTGACCGAGGACATGGGCCGCGTCCTTGAGGCCACGACGCTGCCCGTCCTGCTGCTCGGCGGCGAGCCCGGTTCCGACGAGATCTGGGACTCCTGGAGCAAGGCCCTGCGCCTGCCGGGCGTGCGCGGCCTGGTCGCCGGGCGGGCGCTGCTCTACCCACCGGACGACGACGTCGCGGCGGCCGTGGACGCCGCGGTCACCCTGCTGGAGACCACATGACCTACATTCCCCACGGCACGGCCGCCTCCGGTCCCTGGGACGTCGAGATCACCCCCGAGGCCGCGGGCTGGACGTACGCCGGGCTGCGGGTCGTGGACCTGGCGGACCGGCCGGTGGAGCTGTCCACCGGCGAGGAGGAGATGCTCGTCCTGCCGCTGGCGGGCGCGTGCGACGTCGTCGCCGACGGCCTGCGGCTGTCGCTCACCGGACGCCCCTCGGTGTTCTCCGGGCCGACCGACTTCGCGTACCTGCCGATCGACGCCCGGGTCACGATCACCGGCAGGGGCAGGATCGCGCTCCCTGCCGCCCGGGCCACCCGCCGTTTCCCCATCAGGTATGGCTCGGCCGACGCCGTGCCGGTGGAGATCAGGGGCGCGGGGCAGGCGACCCGGCAGGTGAACAACTTCTGCTCCCCCGAGTCCTTCGACTGCGACAAGCTCGTGGCCGTCGAGGTGATCACGCCGGGCGGCAACTGGTCGTCCTATCCGCCGCACAAGCACGACACGCCGTCGGAGCACGAGGCGGTGCTCGAGGAGATCTACTACTTCGAGGGCGGCCCCGGCTACCAGCGGGTGTACGGCACGCACGAGACGCTGGCCGAGGTGTCGGCGGGCGACGTCGTGCTCGTCCCGCACGGCTACCACGGCCCGTCGATGGCCGCGCCCGGCTACGACCTCTACTACCTGAACGTCCTGGCCGGCCCGGCGGACAAGCGGTCCATGGCCTTCTCCGACGACCCGAGGCACGCCTGGATCCGCGACTCGTGGGCCGACCAGCCCGTCGATCCCCGGCTGGGAGGTGTCTCATGACGAACACGACGAGGCTCACGGTGGCGCAGGCGCTGGTGCGCTTCCTCGCGCAGCAGTGGACCGAGCGCGACGGCGTGGAGCACCGGCTGATCGCCGGGTGCATCGGCATCTTCGGGCACGGCAACGTCGCGGGAATCGGCCAGGCCCTGGCCGAGCAGGGCGCGGGCACCCACGACCCGCTGCCCTACTATCTGGCCCGCAACGAGCAGGCGATGGTGCACACGGCCGTCGGCTACGCCCGGCAGTCCGACCGGCTGTCCACGCTCGCCTGCACCAGCTCGATCGGGCCGGGCGCGACCAACATGGTCACCGGGGCCGCGCTGGCCACGATCAACCGGCTGCCGGTGCTGCTGCTGCCCGGCGACCTGTTCGCCACCCGGGTCGCCTCGCCGGTGCTGCAGGAGCTGGAGGACCCCCGGTCGTACGACGTCAGCGTCAACGACTGCCTCAAGCCCGTCAGCCGCTTCTGGGACCGGGTCAACCGGCCCGAGCAGCTTCCGGCGGCGCTGCTGGGGGCCATGCGGGTGCTCACCGACCCCGCCGAGACCGGCGCGGTGACGCTGGCGCTGCCGCAGGACGTGCAGGCCGAGGCGTACGACTGGCCCGAGGAGCTGTTCGCCCGCAGGGTCTGGCACGTGCCCCGGCCGGTCCCCGAACCCGCCGCCCTGGCCAGGGCCGCCGAGCTGCTGCGCGGCTCGCGCCGCCCGCTGATCGTCGCCGGGGGCGGAGTCAAGTACAGCGGCGCCTGCGCCGAGCTGGCCCGCTTCGCCGGACGCCACGGCGTGCCGGTGGCCGAGACCCAGGCCGGCAAGGGCGCGCTGCCGTACGACCATCCGTGCGCCGTGGGCGCGATCGGGCACACCGGGACCCGCGCGGCCGACACCCTGGCCCGCGAGGCCGACCTGGTCATCGGGATCGGCACCCGCTACAGCGACTTCACCACCGCCTCGCGGACGCTGTTCCGGCAGGCCGGGTTCCTCAACGTCAACGTGGCGGCATTCGACGCGGCCAAGCACGCGGCCGAGACGCTCGTCGCCGACGCGCGGGAGGCCCTGAAGGCCCTCGACGACGTGGACTGGCGGGCCGACCCCGACTGGACGAGCCGGGCGGCCGAGCTGGCGGCCGGGTGGCAGGCCGAGACCGACCGGTTCTACGGCGGGACCGAGCTGACCCAGCCGGTGGTGCTCGGTGTCCTCAACGAGGTCGCCGCGGGCGGGGTGGTGGTCAACGCGGCCGGGTCGATGCCGGGCGACCTGCACCGGCTCTGGCGTGCCTCCGACCCCGGGCAGTACCACGTCGAGTACGGCTACTCCTGCATGGGCTACGAGATCGCCGGAGGGCTGGGGGTGAAGCTCGCCGCCCCGGAGCGTGAGGTGTTCGTGCTCGTCGGCGACGGGTCCTACCTGATGATGGCCCAGGAGATCGCCACCGCGGTGCAGGAGGGCGTCAAGCTCGTCATCGTCCTGGTCGACAATCAGGGCTTCGCCTCGATCGGCGCGCTGAGCGAGTCGGTCGGCGCGCTCCGGCTCGGCACCGCCTACCGCAAGCGCGGCCCGGACGGCCGGCTCGACGGGGAGCGGCTGCCGGTGGACCTCGCCGCCAATGCCGCCAGCCTCGGCGCCGACGTGCTGACGGCGGCCGATCCGCAGACCCTGCGTGCCGCGCTCGCCAAGGCCGTCGCGTCGCCCCGCACGACCGTGGTCTACGTCGAGACGGTCCCCGGCCCAGCGCCCGCCGCCGAGGCGTGGTGGGACGTGCCGGTGGCCGAGGTGTCCGGGCTCGCCGAGGCGCGCGCCGCGCGCGAGCGCTACGACGAGGCCAAGCGTGACCAGCGGCCCTACCTCTGATGGGGTGGACGCTCGCGTTCGCCGCGGCGGCGGTGCTCTTCACGTTGATCAGCGGGGCCAACGACGGGGCGACCCTGATCGGGCTCGGGCTGCGCTTCCCCCGCTCACCGGGCTGGACGGCCGCCGCCCTGCTCACCGCGGCCCTGTTCGCCGGGCCGTACGTGCTGGGCGTCACGGTCGCCCGGACGTTCACGGAACGGCTGGCGGGGCTGGACACCGGGCAGGGGGCGACGGCGTTCCTCACCGGAGTGGTGGTCGCCGTGACGGTGGTCGCGATCCTGACCGGCCGCGGCCTGCCCACGAGCCTCACGCTCGCCGTGATCGGCGGCATCACCGGCGCCGGGCTCGGCGCGGGGCTGCCGGTGGCGTGGCGGGGGGTGGCCACCGTCCTCGCGGTGGGGGCCGGGGCGCCCCTGGCCGGGCTGGTCCTCGGCTACCTGCTGGGGACGGCGTCCCGCCGGGTGCCGTCCTACCAGCGGATGCCCCGGCTCGTGGGCACCGCCCACCTGCTGGCGTACGTGGCCCAGTGCCTGGCGTACGCGGTGAACGACGGCCAGAAGATGATCGCGGTCGCGAGCGTGGCGATCGGCGTGGGCCGCGGCGGACTCGGCCGGGTCGGCCCCGTCGACGTCCCGCCGGTGTGGATGGCCGTCCTCGCGGCGCTCTTCCTCGCCGGGGCGCTGGCGGGTCTCCCCCGGGTCGGCGCCCGGCTCGGGCGCGGCCTGGTCATCACCCGGCCGCTGCACGTCGTCTCGGCGGAGACGGCGGCCACCGGCGCCGTGCTCGGCAGCTCGGCCCTCGGCAGCCCGGTGAGCATGACCCAGTCCATCACGGCCGGTGTGGTCGGCGTGGCGGCAAGCGAAGGAGCACGGAGGGTGCGATGGCAGGCAGTGGTGAACATGGGAACGGCGTGGCTGGTCACGCTGCCGTCGTCGCTGGCGCTGGGCTGCCTCGCGGGGCTGACGCTCAGGCTGCTGTGACCGGCGCGCGCGGGCGCGCCCGCCGGTTCTCGCGGGCCTGGGACGACCTGCGGGGACGGTCGGCACGGCGGGTGGTCGACCTGGTCCGCGGGCAGATCGCGGTCGCGCGGAACGGAGCCGGGCTCGCCCGCGCCACCGCCACCGGCGCGACGGACCGGGCGGCCGCGCGGGCCCGGATGACCGAGGTGGAGCACGAGGGGGACGCGGCGCGGGGCGAGCTCGTGGAGACCCTGCGCCGGGTGCTCGCCACCCCCATCGACAGGGAGGACCTGTTCCGGCTCTCCCGGTCCATCGACGACGTCCTCGACCACCTGCGCGACTACGTACGCGAGACCGACCTGTTCGGGCCGGAGGACCTCGGCTTCGCGGTCGAGCCGCTGCAGGCGGTGATCGACGGCCTGGCCGAGCTGGACGCGGCCGTGCTGAAGATGCTCGACGACCCCGGCTCGGTGACCGTCGCCGTGCTCGCCACCCGCAAGTGCTGCAACCGTCTGCGGCAGCTGTGCCAGGCCCGGCTCGCCGAGCTGTTCAGCGGCCCGCTGCGGATGGAGACGCTGCGCGAGCGCGAGTTGCTGGGCCGCCTCGACGCGGTGGGCCGGCGGCTCGGCGAGGCCGCCGACGCGCTCGCCGACGCCATGCTCAAACGCAGCCACTGAGCCGCCTCCCACCAGGCGGAAACCCCGCTCCGCCGCGCCCCGAAACCCGACGGCCCGTTCCCCGCCCCTTCCCGGCTTCCCGGCAACCCTGAAAGCGGGGCCCCGCACCGCGGCGGTCCCCGACCTCGAAGGAAGTACCCCCCATGGCTGTTGTCACCAAGGCGGAGACACCGCCCCGACCACCCAGATCGCGCAGGTTGCTCTATCGGCTCCGCGTCCTGCGCCACGACCCGACCGCCGCGCTCGGGCTGATCCTCGTCGTCGTGCTCGGCTATCTCGTCGTGGCGCCGCTGGTCGCCGTGCTGTCCGACGCCTTCCGTCTGCAGTACGGCGACGACGTGCACGCCGGGCAGGCGGCCGGCGAGTGGACCGGCTACTACCTCTGGCGGGTCTTCCGCTCCCAGATCAGCGGGCTGCTGTTCTGGCAGCCGCTGCTCAACACGCTGGTGGTCGCGCTGGGCACCGTGCTGTTCGCCCTGGTGCTCGGCGGCGGCATGGCGTGGCTGGTGACCCGCACCAACGTGCCGGGGCGCAAGTGGCTGGCGGGCGCGCTGGTGGTCCCCTACATGCTGCCGTCGTGGACCTTCTCGCTGGCGTGGCTCACGCTGTTCAAGAACGAGCGCGCCGGCGGTCAGGTCGGGTTCCTCCAGGCACAGGGCGTGCACACGCCCGACTGGCTGGCGTACGGCGCGTTGCCGATCATCGTGACCCTCGGGCTGCACTACTACCCGTTCGTGCTGCTCCTGGTCGGCAACGCGCTGCGGCGCATCGACGCGCAACTCGTGGACTCGGCGCGCATCCTCGGCGCGCCGCAGCGCACGGTCGTGCGCCGCATCGTGATCCCGCTGATGCTCCCCGCGCTCTCGTCGGCCGTGCTGCTGGTGGTCGGCCGGGTGCTCGGCACGTTCGGCACGCCGTACGTGCTGGGGCTGCCCGCCGACTTCCGGGTGCTGTCGACGGGGCTGTTCCAGTCGATCCGCGACCGCAGCACGGGCGTGGCGTCCGTGCTCGCCACGGTCATCGTGGTCATCGGGGTGGTGATCGTGCTCGCCGACACCCGGATGACCCGCGAGCACCGCCGGTTCGTCACCGTCGGCGGCAAGGGCAGCATGGACCGGCTGGGCGACCTGCGCCGGATGCGCTGGCCGGCGTTCGCGCTCGGCCTGGTGGTCTTCGGGGTGAGCGTGCTGGTCCCGGTGCTCACGCTGCTGCTGTCCACGGTCACCCGTACGCCGCTGGACCTGTCGACCTTCACCCTCGACTACTGGCTCGCCGAGCGGCTGCCCGGGGCGGTCGGGTTCCCGCACGGCGTCTTCCGCGGCTCCGAGCTGTGGGCGGCGGCGTGGAACTCCCTGCGCATCGTCGGCCTGGCCTCGGTGATCTGCGCGGTCGCCGGGCTGCTGGTGGGGTATGTCGTGGTGCGCGGGACGGCACCGCGCGTCGCCTTCTTCCTCCGCCAGGTCTCCTTCCTGCCCTATCTCGTCCCCGGCATCGCGTTCGCCGCCGCGTCGCTGTCGTTGTTCGCCGTGGCGCGCGGCCCGATCCCCGCGCTGTACGGCACGACGTTCCTGCTGATCCTGGTCATGGCGGTGACCCACCTGCCGTACAGCTCGCGCTCGGGCATCGCGGCGATGACGCAGCTGGGCCGCGAGCCGGAGGAGGCGGCGCAGATCGCCGGCGCGCCCTGGTTCCAGCGGATGGGGCGGATCATCTTCCCGATCCAGAAGGGCGCGCTCGTCACCGGGATCGTGCTGCCGTTCATCTCCGGGCTCAAGGAGCTCAGCATCGTGGTCATGCTCACCACGACCGGCACAGAACTGCTCACGACGCTGTCGATCGGCCTCGTGGACTACGGATACACCCAGCTCGCCAACGCGGTCGTCCTCGTCATCGCGTTGGTCTCCTTCACCATGACGTACCTGACCCAGCGGCTGACCAAGAGCAGCCTGGCGTCCGGGCTAGGAGGATAGATGCCAGCCATCACGTTGACCGGAGTCGCCAAGAGCTACGGCGGCGGCGAGCACGCCGTGAAGAACCTCGACCTCACCGTCCCCGACGGCGCGTTCATGTGCCTCCTCGGGCCCTCCGGCTGCGGCAAGACCACGACCCTGCGCATGATCGCCGGTCTTGAACAGCCCACGGCCGGCACCATCGCCGTGGGAGACAGGGTGCTCGACTCCGTCGAGCGCGGCCTGTACGTCCCGCCGGAGAAGCGCGGCATGGGCCTGGTCTTCCAGAACTACGCGCTGTGGCCCCACCTGTCCGTGCGCGACAACGTGGAGTTCGGCCTGCGCATGCGCAAGGTCCCTGCCCCCGAGCGCAGGGCCAGGGCCGAGGCCGCGCTGAAGATGGTGCACGTCGACGCCGCCATGGACCGCTATCCCTCCCAGTTGTCCGGCGGCCAGCAGCAGCGCGTCGCGCTCGCCCGCATGCTCGCCGTCAACCCGTCGGTGCTGCTGCTCGACGAGCCGCTGTCGAACCTCGACGCCCGGCTGCGCTTGGAGATGCGCGCCGAGCTCAAGCGCATCCACGAGGAGTCGGGCGCGACGATCGTCTTCGTCACCCACGACCAGCTGGAGGCCCTCACCATGGCCACCGACGTCGCGGTGATGAACGAGGGCGAGCTGCAGCAGGTGGCCGCGCCCATGGACATGTACGACCGGCCCGCCAACCGCTTCGTCGCCGAGTTCGTCGGCAGCCCGCCGATGGCGATCGTCGACGTCGGGCCCTCCCCCGCCGGCCTGGCCGGGTCGCTGCTGCGCTTCGCCGAATCCCGTGTGCCCGGGAGTCTCGAAGGAGCGCAGTGCTCGCCGACGGCCGTCGGCATCCGGCCCGAGGCGCTGCGCCTCGGGCCGCCGCCCGGCGCCACCTGGTGCGAGGAGGCCGTCGTCGAGGCCGTGCTGCCCGCCGGGTCGTCCTGGACCGTACGGCTGCGCGTGCTCGACACCGAGCTCTACGCGGTGTCCTACACCCCGGTCGAGGCGGCCCCCGGCGATGTGGTGACCTGCTGGACCGAGCGGATGCATCTGTTCGGCGCGGACGGCGCGCGGCTGTCCGCCTGGGACGGAACCGTGTCTACGGCGAAGGGGGCGGTGGCGTGATCAGGCCCGTGGCGTTGCTGCTGGACTTCGGCGGCGTGATCGTGGAGACCACCCGCCGCCCGTCCTGGGCGGCCGAGCTCGCCGCCGAGGTGCACGGCCTCCTGCGCCGTGCGGGGTTCGACGGCCTCACCGTCGAGGAGGTCGAGACCGACATCCGGGCGGGCGCGCGCGCCGACAAGTACTGGAAGGACTCGACCTCCCGGCGCTTCGCGCCCGAGGAGATGACGCACCGGGAGTTCTGGGCCGACTACGTCGGAGGCGACTGGCCGGAGCAGGCCCGCACCCTGGTGACCGCCGAGGCGACCCCGCTGTGCCGGCGGATGGGCGAGCTGCGCAGCGGGCGCAAGCTCCGGCCGGGGATGGAGGAGCTGCTGGAGGCCTGCTGGGCGAACGGCGTCACCCCGGCGGTCGTCAGCAACGCGCTGTGCGGCGTCGTCCACCGCGACTTCATGACGACGGCCGGGCTCGACCGCCAGGTGGCCGTGCAGGTCTACAGCGACGAGGTCGGCGTGCGCAAGCCCAACCCCGAGATGATCTGGATCGCCTGCCGGGCGCTGGGCGCCGACCCCGCCCAGGTCTGGTACGTCGGCGACAACTACGACCGCGACGTGGTGTGCGGCGCCCGCGCCGGAGTCGGGGCGACCGTCCTGATGGTCTCCGGCAGCACCGACAAGATCCCCTACCGGGTGCGCCAGAGCCCCCAGGCGACCGTGGAGGACCCGCGCGGCCTGCTGACCCTTCTGGAGGAGACATGGACCTGAACACCTCACGTGAGCTGGCCGCCATCGCGGTCAGGGCGGCCCGATCGGTCGGCGACATGCTCCGCCACGCCTTCCGCTCCCGGCCCGAGATCACCACCAAGCGCGACTTCCACGACCCGGTGACCGAGCACGACAAGGCGGCCGAGGCACGCATCCGGGAGGTCATCGACCGCCTGTGCCCCGGCAGCGTGGTGGTCGGCGAGGAGGGCGGCGTACGCGGCGAGGGCGAGGTCCGCTGGTACGTCGACCCCATCGACGGCACCGCGAACTTCGCGGCCGGGCTGCCGTTCTTCTGCACCTCGATCGCCGCCGCCGTGGACGACGAGGTGGTGGCGGGCGTCGTCTACGACCCCGTGCGCGACGACGAGTACACCGCCTCGCTCGGCGGGGCCTTCTGCAACGGCGTGCCGCTGCGCAGCTCCGGCGCCAGCACCGACCGGGAGGCCGTGCTGCTGTCGAGTTACCCGACCCCCCGCGACCTCAGCGCGGGTGGCGACGACGCGCTGCACCGGTTCGCCCGCATCCAGCACGCCTTCGCCACCACCCGTCGTCCCGGCAGCGCGGCGCTGAAGCTCGCGCACGTCGCCGCGGGCTGGTCCGACGTCGCGCACGGCACGAACGTCAACGCCTGGGACGTCGCGGCCGGGTCGCTCCTGGTCGCGCAGGCGGGCGGGGTGTTCGTCCCGCTGTCCGGCAGCGTCTTCACCCCCGGCGGCTACGTCGCGTGCGTCGGCGGGTTCGACCTCGCCGGGTCGGTGATGGCCGAGGTCTTCCCGGACATCGCGGCGGCGGTCGCGGCGGGGGCGGCCTCGTGATCCGCTGGATCGTGACCGACCTGGACGGCACGCTCGTGGGGCGCGACCTGGCCATGGTGCCCGCCAGCAGGGACGCGCTGTGCCGTTTCCGCGCCGCGGGCGGGGAGGTCGTCATCGCCACCGGGCGGATGGAGCTGTCGGCCCGGCCGTTCTACGACGAGCTGGGGCTCGACGGGGCGGCGATCCTCTACAACGGCGCCCGTACGGTGGACCTCGGCACGGGAGCGGTGCTGCGCTCCCGTCACCTGCCGCCGGGCGCGTGGCGGACGCTGCTGGAGATGTTCGGCGACCTCCCCGAAGGCGTGTATCCGGTGGCGTTCTGCGGCGGCGAGGCGCTGGCCGTGCACGACGTGCCGCAGCTGCGGGACTACGCCCGGCGCGACGGCATCGACCTGCGGGATCCGGGCGACTGGTCGGCCCTGCCGCCCGGTGGGATCACCAAGTGCATGCTGATCGGCGACCCGCTCCCCGACCTGGCGATCCCCGGCACCGTGACGGTCCGGTCCGAGGCCACCTACCTGGAGGTGCTGCCCGAGGGTGCGACCAAGGGCACCGCGCTCCGCGCTCTGGCGGCGGCCCACGGCGTGCCGCTCGACCAGATCGCCGCGGTCGGGGACAACCCCAACGACATCGACATGATCGCGCTGGCCGGGCTCGGGGTCGCGGTCGGCGACGGCCACCCGGACGTCCGGGCCGCGGCGGACGTCGTGGTCGGCGCCTGCGCCGACGGCGCCGTCGCCGACGTGGTGAACCTCGCCCTGTCCCGATAGGCAGGAGACACCGAGCGAGGCGGGCAACCCGAGCGCCCCGACGAGCGAAGCGGGCAGCACAGTCCGTGTCAGCGGCCGCGTCAGCACGGCAACGGGCCGGTATCAGAGCGGTCGGCGATCGTGAACGCCATGAACGGATCAGCGATCGCGGCCTCGGGACTGCGAAAGGCATACAAGGACAAGGTCGTGCTCGACGGCATCGACCTGGACGTCAAGGCCGGCACGATCTTCGCCCTGCTCGGGCCCAACGGCGCCGGCAAGACCACGACGGTGAACGTGCTGACCACGCTGCTGGCCCCCGACGCCGGCACCGTGGTCGTCGCCGGGCACGACGTGGCGACGGAGACCAAGGCGGTGCGCGCGGCGATCGGGGTCACCGGGCAGTTCGCTTCGGTGGACGACCTGCTCACCGGCGAGGAGAACCTGCTGCTGATGGCGGATCTCCTGCACCTGCCCAAGGCGGAGGGCAGACGAATCGCCGGCCGGTTGCTCGACCGGTTCGATCTGGCCGAAGCGGCGGGCAAACCGGCGGCGTCCTACTCCGGCGGCATGCGCCGCAAGCTGGACCTCGCCATGACCCTGGTCGGCGAGCCGCAGATCATCTTCCTGGACGAGCCCACGACGGGACTCGACCCGCGCAGCCGCCGCACCATGTGGGAGATCATCCGGGAACTGGTCGCCGGCGGTACGACCATCTTCCTCACCACCCAGTATCTGGAGGAGGCCGACCAACTCGCCGACCGCATCGCGGTGCTCGATCAGGGCCGGCTGGTCGCGGAGGGCACCGCCGACGAGCTCAAGCGCCGGGTTCCCGGCAGCCATGTCCGGCTGCGGTTCACCGGCCGGGACGAACTCGACGCCGCGGCACGGATCCTGCCCGGGTCCACGAGGGACGACGAAGAGCTGACCTTGCAGGTGCCCGGCGACGGTGGAGTGCGGTCGTTGCGCGCGCTGCTCGAACAGCTCGACGCGCACTCCGTTGACGTCGAGGAGCTGTCGGTGCACACCCCGGACCTGGATGACGTCTTCCTCGCCCTTACCGGCACCGCGAACAAGGAGGTCAACGCCCGATGAAGGTCATCGCGGATTCCACGACCATGCTGCGCCGCAACTTCCGGCACACGATGCGCAATCCGGTGGCGCTGTTCAACGGCATCGTCATGCCGGTCTTTCTGATGTTCCTGATGGTCTACGTGTTCGGCGGCGCGTTCAGCGTCGGCGTCGACTACGCCGACTACGCGACGCCGGGGTTGATGCTGACGACCATCTGCTACGGCATCGGCGCCACCGCGATCGCGGTGAACTCCGACATGACGACCGGATTCATCAACCGGCTTCGCGTCATGGACGTGTCCCGGGCCGCGGTGCTGAACGCGCACGTGATCGTCACCATGCTGCGGAGCCTGGTGGCCATCGCGTTCGTCACCGGGGTCGCGTTCCTGATGGGATTCCGGCCGTCGGCGGGTTTCGCGGAATGGCTCGGCGTGATCGGCATCGTCGCGCTGACGGTGTTGGCGATCGGCTGGCTGACCGTCGCGTTCGGTCTCGCGGCGAAGACGCCGGAAAGCGCGGGCCTCGCCGCTGTCCCGTTGATGCTCCTGCCCTTCTTGAGCAGCGCGTTCGTTCCGGCCGGCAAGATGGGTCCCGGCGCGCGGCAGTTCGCCGAGTATCAGCCGTTCACCCCGATCATCGAAACCCTGCGCGGGTTGCTGACCGGAGCGCCGTCGGCGGGCTCGGCCATCACGGCGATCGCCTGGTGCGCGGGGCTGACGTTGATCGGCTACCTGTGGGCGCGCGCGTCGTTCAACAAGCGAGCGTGATCTCGGCCAGCTCGCGCCAGTCCCGCCGCCGGCCGTCACGGATCGCCTCGGTGAACACGGATTCACCGAGGCGATTCCGCGCGTCCGCGGCGATCCTGGAAACGTCCGGCTGCGAACGATCCGGCGTGCCGCGCACGGCGTCGCTCGCCCCGAGCAGTCGCGCGGCCTGCTCGTAGTCTCCCTGGCGCAGCGCGAGATCCGCGATCCCGATCAGCACCTCGGCGATCGCCGGCGGATACTCGTACTTCATGACCGCGCGGAGCGCCTCGGTCCGGTACGCGCGGGCCTTGTCGAGATCCTCGGTGAGGTAGCCGTACAGGTCCATGATGGCGGCACGGACGGAGTCGCCCCTTTCCGCGTCGTTCAGCACCGCACGCACCGTGGCCAGGTGCTCGTGTGCCTGGTCCGGCTCGCCGCGCCAGCGCGCCAGCTGTGCCTGCACAAGCGCCAGCTCGGCAAGCGAGTCCGGCCAGGCGATCCCGCCCGCGCGCCGCTGCGCTTCCGCCATGGCGCGAGCGCTGGACCGCTCGTCGCCGAGCAGCCAGTACAGCTGAGCCTGCCGCGCCAGCAGGCCGACCACGTCCTCGGCCCCGCCCACCTCGGTCAGCGCCACGATCGCCTCTTCGAAATGCTCACACGCGCGTGCCAACTCGCCGCGCATGGCGAGCCGATCGGCCAGGAAGGTCAGCGCCAGCGAGATCCCCATCCGCTCGCCCAGCGTCCGGAACTCGGCAAGGGCGATCTCGGCGTCGATGTCCACATCGGTCTCATCGCCGCCGAGCATCAGCCGCAGCCGGCCACGAGCGAGCCTGGCCTGCGCGCGCACCCACGGATCGTCGTCGGCGATGAGCGGCTCGAACGCGGGGAGGAACTCCGCCGGGCCCTGCAGCATCCGCTCCAGCACCCCGACGAACCCGAGCAGCGGGTGGCGATACCCGCTGCGCTGGGCGAGCCGGTGCGCCTCGTGGATCCACTCCCGCGCCTGATACTGGTCGCCGCCGACCCCGGAGGTCAGGAACATCGTCACGATGAGGTATGCCATCGCCCGCACCTCGTCGGACACCTCAGCGGTCACCTCAGTGGGCATCGAGGACGCCGCGATGCTCAACTCGGTGCCCTCGGCCCTGTGCCCGCCGAGGTACCAGTACCAGCCCGCGGCCCCGACCAGCCGCATCGCCTCCTGGGCCCATCCCTCGGCGATCGCCCCGCGCAGCGCCGCACTGATGTTGTCGTGCTCGGCCTCGAGCCTGGCCAGCCATTCCAGCTGCTCGGCCCGGCGCAGGTGCGGATCGGCCGTCTCGGCCAGCTCGATGAAGTAGGCGAGGTGCGCCCGGCGCGCCGGCTCGGTCTCCCCGGCTTCGGCGAGCCGGTGCGCCGCGTATTCCCTGATGGTGTCGAGCATCCGGTAGCGCGGCGTGCCCTCGCCGTCGGCGAGCAGCAGCGATTTCTCGATCAACGCGGTCAGCACGTCGAGCACCTGCTCCCCGGCGAACGCCTCGTCCCCGCACACCCGCTCGGCCGCCTCCAGGCTCGTCCCGCCGGAGAACACCGACAGCCGCCGCAGCACGCGGCGTTCGGCCTCGGTCAGCAGATCCCAGCTCCAGTCCACGACCGCGCGCAGCGTCTTGTGCCGGGGCAGCGCCGTACGGCTGCCGCCGGTCAGCAGAAGGAATCGGTCATCGAGCCGGCGTGCCAGCTGATCGACGGACATGGTGCGCAGCCGTGCCGCGGCCAGTTCGATCGCCAGCGGGATCCCGTCGAGCGCCCGGCAGATCCGCGCCATGGCCGACAGGGTGTGCGCGTCGGAGCCGACGTCCTTGCGCACCAGATCCGCGCGGTCCCGCAGCAGCCGCACCGCGGGCGAGGACCCGGCCTCGGAGGGGTCGGCTCCCTTCGCGGGCAGCGCGAGCGGCTCGACCTGCCACAGCACCTCTCCGGTGATGCCGAGCGGTTCCCTGCTCGTGGCCAGAATCCGCAGCCTCCGGCACTCCCCCAGCAGCCGATCCGCGAAAGCCGCGGCCGCCTCGATCACGTGCTCGCAGTTGTCCAGGATCAGCAGGATCGCGCGCTCCCGGACCGCGGCGACGAGCTGATCCATCGGTTCCCCACCCCGTGCGGCACCGAGCAGTGGCTGGTCACGCAGGCCGATCGCGGTGAGGGCGGCCTGCGCCAGGTCACCGCCCGCCCGCACCGAGGCCAGTTCGACCAGCCACGCCCCGTCCGGCAGCTCGGCGAGCATCGTCCGCGCGGTCTCCGTGGCCAGCCTCGTCTTGCCGGAGCCACCCGCCCCCGCCAAGGTGACCAGCCGGTGCTTGACGACCAGACCGGCCACCGCGGAGACGTCGTCGTCCTTGCCGACGAAACTCGTCAGCTCGGCGCGCAGGTTCGTCCTGTGGTTGTCCGCCCGCGCGCCCAGCTCGCCCCGCAGCAACGCGGTGTGCAGCGCGGAGAGCTCGGCCGACGGATCGGCGCCCAACTCCTCGGCGAGCCGCTCACGCGTCCGCTGGTACACGGTCAACGCCTCAGCCGTACGTCCCGCCTCGGCGAGCGCTCGCATCAAGGCCGCCACGAACCCCTCCCGCAGCGGATACGCGGCGACCAGCTCGGTCAGCTCGGAGACCAGCTCCGAGCCACGGCCGAGGCGGATGTCCGCGTCCACCCGGTCCCCGAGCGCGGCGATGTGGAGTTCGTCCAGACGCGCGACCACGGCGTCGAACGCGTCGCTGTCTCGCAGCGCGATGTCCGCCATGGCCGCACCGCGCCACAGTGCCAGGGCCGAGCGCAGCAGATCGGCCCGCGCCGCGGGGTCGGCGGCGCGGGCCTGACCGACCAGGTGCTCGAACCGGCACACGTCCACGGCATCAGGCGCCACGGCCAGCCGGTAGCCGCCGGAGTCCGCCTCGATCACACCGTCCGGCAACACCCTGCGCAGCCTGGACACCAACGCCTGCAGGGCATTGGCTTCGTCCGCGGGCGGCCGTCGCCCCCAGATCCAGTCCACCAGCCTCGCCCGCGTGACGATCCGGCCGGGTTCGAGGGCGAGCGCGGCGAGCAGTGCGCGCAGCCGAATCCCGGGAACCTCCACCACGGACCCGTCGCGGTTGCGGACCTCGAACGGTCCGAGCAGTTCGACTCGCACGTCAGCAATTGTGCCGAGCTGTGGCGACATCGGCTAACCGCCACCGCGCGCACCCCGCCCACCTGCGTCGACGGGGGAAATCGCGATCGTCCGATCCTGCTGCGGGTCAGTCGTGGATCAGCCGTGGATCAGGCGCGGGGCGGCCGTATCTCGCGGTCACACGTCCCAGGTCACCGGGAGGCTCTTCACCCCGTAGATGTCCGCGGTCTCCGGCCGCAGGTCGACCTCCTCAGCCGGTACGGCCAGGCGCAGCGTGGGGAAGCGGTTGAGCAGCGCGGGGAAGGCGACCCGCATCTCGACGCGGGCGAGCTGCTGGCCCAGGCACTGGTGGATGCCGTGGCTGAAGGCCAGGTGACCGCCGTCCTGCCTGCGCAGGTCGAGCACGTGGGGGTTGGGGAAGCGCTCGGGATCGCGGTTGGCGGTGTTGAGGGACAGGATGACCGTCGTCCCGGCCGCGATGGTCCGGCCGCCCAGCTCGACGTCCTCCAGCGCCGTCCTCATGAACGTCTTCGCGACGGTCAGGTAGCGCAGCAGTTCCTCCACGGCCCCGTCGATGAGCGTGGGCTCGGCGCGCAGCGCGGCCAGCTGGTCCGGGTTCTGCAGCAGCGCGAAGGTGCCCAGCGCCAGCATGTTCGCAGTGGTGTCGAATCCGGCCGACAGCAGGATCAGGGCCATCCCCTGTAGCTCCTCGTCGGTCAGGTCGCTGTCGGTGAGGTCGCTGAGCACGTCGTCGGTGGGGTTGGCGCGCTTGGCGGCCACCAGCTCCGCGAGGTATCGCTGGGTCGCGGTGTAGGCCGCGATCAGTTCCTCGTCGCCGACCTCCCCGCCGAGGAACTTGTCGATGTTGTCCTGGAAGGAGCCCCGGTCCTCGTACGGCACGCCCAGCAGCTCGCAGATGATGACGGCGGGGATGGGCTTGGCGAACGCGGTCACGAGGTCCGCCGGCGGCCCCGCCTTCTCCATGGCGTCCAGGTGGTCGGCGGTGACCTGCTCGACGCGCTCGGTGAGCTGTCGCATCCGCCGTACGGTGAACTTGCCCACCAGCGGTTTGCGATAGCGGCTGTGCTGCGGCTCGTCCATGAGGAGGAACTCGCCGGGCGGCGCCGGGGGGACCTCGATCTCGCCGAAGTCGATCAGCGGGTGGTGGCGCATGAGCTCCTTGCGCGAGCTGAACCGGGGGTCGGCCAGGACCGACCGGACCAGGTCGTATCCGGTGATCAGCCAGCCCTCGTGTCCGTCGGGGAAGGGGTAGCGGCTGATCGGGCCGTGCCGGCGGGCGTCGATGAGCTCCGCCGGGGGATCGAAGGGACAGCCGGACTGACGCGCGGTCGGCATCGTGGTGACGGTGTGTTCCATGGCCATTCCCCTCATCAGCCGGCGAGCACGGCGTTGTCTTCGGATGCCTTTCGCGGCCCCGAGGCCGCGATCGCTGAGCCGTTCATGGCATCCACGATCGCCGGCCGCGCTGACATCGGGCCGTTGCCGTGCTGACGCGGCCGCTGACACGACACCGCATCGGACTGATCGCCGTCCGGTGAGCGCAGACGAACGCCTCCCGGTTCGGAGCAAGGAGTCATGCTCCACCGGGAGGCGTTCACCTACATGCTCGCTGTCAGAGCAGGCCGTTCTGCGTGAGCCAGTCCTTGGCCACCACGGGCGGGTCGTCCTTGTCGACGGAGATCCGCTTCATCAGGGAGACCAGCGTCTGGGTGTCCAGCTTGGCGGAGACCGCGTTCAGCGTGGAGGTCACGGTGTCGTTCACCCCGGCCTTGTAGACCAGGGGCGTCACGTTCTCCGAGCCGAAGGCGTTCTTGTTGTCCTGCAGCGGCACGAGGTCGTTCAGCACGATCTTGGGGTCGGTGGTGAACACGTTGCCCACCTGGACCGTGCCGCTCTTGATCGCGTCAGCGGTGGTGTCCCCGGTGGGCTTCCACTGCTTGAACTCCAGGCCGTAGACGTTCTTGAAGTTCTCCTCCTGACGCTGCTTGAACTCCGGCGGACCGCCGACCACGAAGTCCTTCGCCACCTTGACGAGGTCCTCGATGGTGCTGAGCTTGTACTTGTCGGCCGTGGCCTTGGTGACCGTGAGCGAGTTGTTGTCCTCGGCCGCGGCGGGCTCCAGGATCTCCAGCTCCGCGGGCAGCTTGGCCTTCAGGCCCGCGAGGATCTCGTCCTTGGTCCTGGCCGTGCTCGACTTGTCGACGAACGCCAGCAGCGACCCGGCGTACTCGGGCAGCACGGTCAGGCCGCCGCTCTTGACCTGGTCGTAGACGACCTCGCGGCTGCCGATGTTGGGCTTCTCCTCGACCGTGATCCCCTTGGCCTGAAGGGCCTGGGCGTACATCGAGGCGAGCAGGACGCTCTCGGGGAAGTTGAAGGAGCCGACGACGACCTTCGCGGCGGCGGCGTCGCCCGAGCCCGACGCCGCCGGGGCGGCGGACGCGGTCGTGGAAAGGGGGTCGGAGCCCCCGCAGCCCGATAACGTGAGCGCCGCGGTCAGGGCGACCGCCGCGACGCCGAAGATACGTCTCATACCAAAAAATCCCTTCATTTTAGGGCGATAATAACGGAATTAGCGGACCTGGCGGACACCGGGTGAGACGGCCACCCGGTCGAGCAGGACGAAGGCGAACTGGACGGCCAGGGCGAGGGCGGCCACCAGGACCGCTCCCCCGATCACGTCCGCATAGGTCTTGGTGGCCAGGCCGTCGATGATGAACCGGCCGAGCCCGCCCAGCCCGACGAACGCCGCGACGGTGGCGGTAGAGACGACCTGGATGGCGGCGAGGCGCAGGCCCAGCAGGATCAGCGGCAGCGCGACCGGGGTCAGCGTCCGGAACAGCACCTGACGCCCGCGCAGGCCCATGCCGTACGCGGCGTCGCGCAGGTCGGCGTCCACCCCCCGCACGCCCTCGTACGTGTTCACCAGGATGGGCGGGACCGCCAGCACGATCAGCGGGATCAGCACCGGCAGGACGGTCCCCACGCCCGCCAGCAGCACCACGAGCACGAGCAGGCCGAGCGTCGGCAACGCCCGGGCGGCGTTCGCCGCGACCACGACGAGCAGCGCGCCGCGGCCCGTGTGGCCGATGAGCATGCCGAGCGGCACGGCGATCAGCGCCGCGACAAGGAAGGCCGCCGCCGAGAACTCCAGGTGCTCCAGCAGCCGGACCGGGATGCCGTCCGGGCCCGACCAGTGCCCCGCGTCGCCGAAGAAGTCGGCCAGCCAGTTCACGCCGTCCTCCTCGCCCGGGACCAGGGGGTCAGCAGCCGCTGGGCGAGCACGAGCAGCCCGTCGGCGAGCACGGCGAGCAGGACGATGAGCACGATCCCGACCACGATCGGCGTGTAGAACTGCCGCTGCCAGCCGTCGATGAACAGGTTGCCCAGCCCGCCCTGGCCGATGAGCGCGCCCACGCTGACCAGGCTGATGCTGGACACGGTCGCGACCCGCAGCCCGGCCAGGACCACCGGCACCGCGACCGGCAACTCCACCCGGAGCAGCCGGCGCGCGGGCCGGAACCCCATCGCCACCGCCGACTGCCGTACGGGATCGGGCACCGAGCCCAGGCCGTCCACCACGGCGGGGATCAGGACCGCGAGCGCGAAGAACGTCAGCGGGATGACGACGGTCGACCGGGTGAGCCCGGTGACCGACAGGAAGATCGAGAACAGCACGAGGGACGGCAGCGAGTAGGTGACGTTCATCAGCGCGGCCGTCGGCTGGTAGAGCCAGCGCCAGCGCACACAGGCCAGGCCCAGCGGCAGGGCCACGACCAGCCCGAACAGCACGGGCAGGAAGGCCATCACGACGTGGTTCTCCAGCAGGGCGCTGATCGCGGTGGGGCCTCCGTTGGCCCAGTTGCGCGCGATCCAGTCCCAGCGGACCAGGGGCTCGTCGGTCACGCGGGCGCCCCCTCGGAGTCGCCGGCGCCGGAGGAGGAGCCGCCGCTCGATCCGCCCGGGGCGCGGCCCGCGGCGGGCGGCGCGTACTCGGCGAGCAGTTCGTCGATCGCGTCCCGGCCGGCCACGCCGCGCACGCGGCCCTCCTCGTCCACGGCGACCGCGGTGCCGTTGGGCGACAGCAACGCCGCGTCGAGCGCCACGCGCAGCGAGTCGGTCTCGGGGTTGAAGGTGCCGATCGCGGCGAGCCCGTCCGCGGTCCGCCAGCCGAGCGCCCTGCCGTCCTCGTCGGTCACCAGATCGGACGGCGACGGGCTCAGCCGCACCTCCTTGGCCGAGATGAACGAAAGCCGCCGGATGCCGCGGTCGCGGCCGAGGAACTCGCGGACGAAGTCGTCGGAGGGCTCGGTGAGCAGCGTGGCCGGGCCGGCCATCTGGGCCAGCCGCCCGCCGACGCGCATGACGGCCACCGTGTCGCCGAGCTTGACCGCCTCGTCGATGTCGTGGGTGACGAACACGATCGTCTTGCGCAGCTCCGACTGCAGCCGCAGCAGCTCGTCCTGGAGACTGGCCCGCACGATCGGGTCGACGGCGCTGAACGGCTCGTCCATGAGCAGCACCGGAGGGTCGGCCGCGAGCGCCCGGGCCACGCCGACGCGCTGCTGCTGCCCTCCGGAGAGCTGGAAGGGATAGCGCCCGGCCAGGCCGGGGTCGAGCCCGACCAGCTCGAGCAGCTCCATCGCGCGGGCGCGCGCCTTCTTCTTGCTCCAGCCCAGCAGGTACGGCACCGTCGCCACGTTGTCCACGATCTTGCGGTGCGGAAACAGGCCCGCCTGCTGGATCACATACCCGATGCCGCGCCGGAGCGTGGGCGGGTCGATCTCGCGCACGTCCTGACCGTCCAGGGTGATGCGGCCGGAGGTGGCGTCGATCATGCGGTTGATCATCCGCAGCGACGTGGTCTTGCCGCAGCCGGAGGGGCCCACGAACACGGTGATCGCACCCGTGGGCACCTCCAGGCTGAGGTCGTCCACGGCCACCGTTCCATCCCGGTAGCGCTTGGTGACGTCTTCGAACGTGATCACGCCATCTCGCCCTTCGAAAGAGTGTGCGATCAAGCCAACACCGGGAGGCCCACTCGCTCTTCCCCGTGGACCCCCCGGATATCCAACGCGACCCGTTCCGGACACACCACCCGGCGGCCAGCCTACGGTGGGAACCTCCGATATCCGGGCCTAGATATCTATCAATAGGGCATCTCATGATGCGTGGCGCGGTGATGTGTTGGCATGATTACTCTCACACCTCTCCCGTCCCTCCGCCGCGTCCCTCCGCTACGGACCAGCACGAAACTCAGAGGAGCCGGTCGTGACTGCACCGCTCACCGGTCAGCGCTCCAGGAGCGAGCTGATCGCCGAGCTCTACGAGCGTCACGTGGCGGGGTTGTTCGCGTACTGCCACGACCAGCTCGGTGAGACCGCGTCCGCCGCCGACGCCGTGGTGGCCGTCTTCACCACCGCCCCGACCGCCGAGCCGCCCGCACGCGCCGCGCTGTACGTGCTGGCGCGCCGGGAGATCTACCGCCGGGACGTCAGCTACGCGCTGCCGGCCGTCGACTCCGTCGCCGACCCCGCCACCGCCTTGATCGAGCGGGTGTTCCGGGACATCCGGCCGCACCAGCGTGAGGTCCTGCTCCTGTCGGAGGTATGCGGCCTGACGGCGCCCGAACTGGCCCTGGTCCTCGACGTGGCGGCCGACACCGCCGAGGAGCTGATCGCGGGGGCGACGCGCCGCTTCGCCCAGACGCTGGAGACGGCGGTCACCGCCGCGAGGTCGGCGCCGTTCGTGCCCGCCTCCGTCACGGAGGTCTACGACGCCATCGGCGTCTCCCCCGTCGGCGACGTGCTGGCCCGGCTGCCCTGGCGCCGGCCGGCCGCGTCCGTACGCGACCGGGTGCTGGCGGCGCTGCCGTACGAGGAGCCGGGGAGCGCCACGACGGGCGGGGAACAGTCCTCCGGGCTGGTCACCAAGAGGCTGTGGCCGACCACTCCGACCTGGCCGCTGCCGCTGAGCGACCCCGACCAGGTCACCAACACGTGCGTGGTCAACACCGACGCCATCGCGCAGCCGCAGGGCCCCCGGCGCAAGGCCAAGCACGAGGCGACGACCGAGCCCATGCCCCGGCTGCGCGGGTCGCTGCTGAACTCGCTCGGCGAGGGCCGTCTGCGCAGGAAGCGCACCGGGCGGCCCGCGCCCGCGGAGCGACCGGCGGCTCTGGCCGCGCCCGTGGAGCCGCAGGCGTCCCCGCAGGAATCCGCGCAGACCGCGCCCGCCACGCCGCCACCTGCCCCGGACGTCGCGAAGATCAACCCCGAGCCGTTCGACGCCTTCGGCACCGCCGCTTCCTCCCACCGCGCGGATCCCTTCGATGCCTTCGGGACCGCCGACACACTCGGCCCCGCGGAGCCGTTCGACGCCTTCGGCACCGCCCCGCGCCCGGCAGAGCCGTTCGACGCCTTCGGCACCGCCGACACACCCCGCCCCGCAGAGCCGCTGGACGCGTTGTTCGACACGCTCCGCTTCGCCGTGCCCTTCGACGCGTTCCGTACGGCCGAGGCGGCGGGCACGTCCCGGCAGGCCGAGTCCGCCGACGCCTTCCCGCGGACCGAGGAGCCGTCCGGCGAATCTCCGCTGACGCCGCCCTCCGAGGCGCTTTTCCCGGCCGCTCCCCCCATGGACACGTTCACGTCCGCGCCGCAGGAGGCCGAGCGACCGGCCGAGCCCTCCCTCCCGGCCGAGCCTTTCGTCGCAGCCGAGCCTTTCCTCGCAGCCGAGGAGTCGCCGGCGGAGACGGACGGCGAGCATGCCGCCGAGGCGTCGGCGACGGAGACCGGCGCCCTGGTCCACCCGGCCGCCGCGGCGGTCCCCGTCCCTCCGGCCGCCGCCTCCCGCCGTCCGGGCCGCAAGCACACGGCGGGCAGGAGCACGGGCAGCAAGCACGCCGGCAGGTCGTCCGGCGGCGGCGACAGCGCGGGCAAGGGCATGAGCAAGGGCCGGCGGGTCAAGGGCGACCGGCACTTCGACTGGCTGTGGGAGGTCGTCGGCATCCTGATCTGCCTGATCATCGCGCTGATCGTCTTCTTCTACGTGCCGACGGTCTTCACCCCCTGAGCCCGGAACGCCCGTACCGCCGGGCGCGTGCTCATCGTGGCGGTTTGGGCAGCCCTAGCCCGAGCATTGCGATCAACTCACGCTGGACCTCGTTGACGCCGCCGCCGAAGGTGAGCACGAGCGCGCCCTTGACGCCCCGGTCCATCCGCTCGATCAGGTCGCGCGTCTCCTCGTCGTACGGATCGCCGAAGCGGGCGAGCGTGTCGCCGACGATCCGGCCGACGTCCTGCACCCGCTCCGAGGCGTAGATCTTGGTGGCCGAAGCGTCGGGCGCGCCCAGCCAGCCGAGGTCCATCGACGCCGCGACCTGCCAGTTCAGCAGCTCGTTCGTGCGGAAGTACGCGTACACCTCGGCGACGGCCCGCCGTACGTCGGGGTGCTCCCACAGCGGCGCGCCGTCGCGCCCCCGGCTGGTCTTCGCCCAGCGGGCGAAACGGTCGAGGGTGTGCCCGATGTTGCCGGCGGGCCCGAGCGTGACGCGTTCGTGGTTGAGCTGGCTGACGATCAGGTCCCAGCCCTTGTCCACCTCGCCGACGACCATGTCGAGCGGGACGCGCACATCCGAGTAGTACGTGGCGTTGGTGTGGTGGCGGCCGTCCATCGTGATGATCGGCGTCCAGGAAAACCCGGGGGCCGCGCAGTCGACGATCATCATGGTGATCCCGCGGTGCTTCTTCGCCGCCGGATCGGTGCGCGCCGCCAGCCAGACGTAATCGGCGTGGTGCGCGCCCGAGGTGAACACCTTCTGGCCGTTGACCACGTAGTGGTCGCCGTCCGGCACCGCCGTCGTCCGCAGCGAGGCCAGGTCGGTGCCCGCCTCCGGCTCGCTGTAGCCGATCGCGAAGTGGCACTCCCCGGCGAGGATGCGCGGCAGGAAGAACTCCTTCTGCGCGTCCGTGCCATACCGCATCAGCGTCGGGCCGACCGTCTGCAGCGTGATCAGGGGGTACGGCACCTCGGCCCGGGTGACCTCGTTGGCGAAGATCTGCTGCTCCACCGGGCCGTAGCCGCCCCCGCCGTACTCCTTCGGCCACCCGAGGCCGAGCTTGCCGTCACGGCCCAGCCTGCGGCAGTGCGCCATGTACGCCTCGCCGAACGGGTCGCGGGCGATCTCGGCGCGCTGCTCGCCGGTCAGGCAGGACGCGAAGTAGTCCCGCAGGTCGTCGCGGAGCCGCCGCTGCTCCGCCGTCAACTCGATGAACATCAGACCAGGGCTCCGATCAGGTCGAGTTGGGCCTGCTCGCCGCCGAGCAGATGGGCGAGGTGCTTGCCCAGGCCGAAGTAGCGATGCAGCGGATAGGTCAGGTCGAGGCCGATGCCGCCGTGCAGGTGCTGGCAGGTGTAGAGCGCCCGTACGGCATCCGCGGCGGCGTTGTAGGCGGCGACGGCCAGATCCCGCTCCGCGGGCAGCCCTTCGCCCAGCCGCCAGACCCCCGTCCACATGGCGACGTCGAGCGCGCGTGCGGCGATGTAGACGTCGGCGATCTGCATGGTCACGGCCTGGAACTCGGCGAGCACCCGGTCGAACTGCCTGCGCGTGGCGATGTGTCCCTTGGTCAGCGCGAGCGCGCCTGCGAGGACCCCGGAGGCGGTCGCGGTCACGGCGGCCAGGGTGTTCAGCCGCAGCGCGGCGACGGCCGCGCCGTCCGGCTCCCCCACCATCTCGCCCGGCGCGTCCTCCAGGATGACCACGGCCGCGGGCTCCCCGGCCGCCGTCGGGACCGGGCGCAGTCGCGCGTCTCCCTGCCGTACGAGGAAGAGCGCGGCCCCGCCGCCGGAGAGCGCGGGCACGAGGATGGCCGACGCCTCGGCGGCGTACGGGACGATTCCGGGCCGTCCGGTGATCCTGCCGTCCCTGGCGATCGCGGCCGGCGGGTCGCCCGGGCCCGCCCCGGCCTCGCGGAAGGCGACGGTCAGCACCTCCTCCCCCTCGGCGAACGGCGCGAGCGCCCGCCGCTGCGCGTCCGTCCCGTGCCCGGCGACGGTCAGCGCGGCGATCAGGCCGGGCAGCGCGGGGACCGGCGCGACGCGGGCCCCCGCCTCACGCAGGATCACCGCCATCGCGAGCGGGCCGAGCCCGGCCCCGCCCGCCTCGGGAGGCAGGCACGCGCCGAGCAGGCCCGCCTGCGCCAGCGCCTTCCACGCCCCCGCGTCGTACGGCCGGCCGCCGCGCTCGTGCGCCTCGATCCTGGCCTGGTCCGCCTCCCGGTCCAGCACCGACGCGGCCAGCGCGCGCAACTCCGCATGGGTCTCGTCGAGATCGAAGTCCACCGGACCTCCCGCGTGTTCCACGGACCTGTCTGCGGGGCGGGATCCCCCCAGAACCGCAAACTAGAACGGATTCTAATCTCTGTCCAGAGGGAGGCTCACGAACCGGCGACGACACCTCACAGAAACACCAAAGTCATATAGCCGCCAGCGCTTTTGTGACTGACGGGTAACCATCCGGAAGGAGCGGAAATCAGATAACGTGTTCCTATGCGCACTTCGCATGCAGTCGCCGACGCTCCACCACCGCTTCCCGAAGGGCACTCCGCCACGGGCAGCCATCCGGCCCCGGCCACCCCCGGGGTCCGCACCAGGAGCCAGCACCAGCGGCGCCGGCGCATCGTCCAGGCGGCGGCCGCCCTCGCCTCCCGCGGAGGCGTCGAGGCGATGCAGATGCGCACGGTCGCCGAGCGCGCGGGCGTCGCCCTGGGAACGCTCTACCGCTACTTCCCCTCGAAGATGGACCTGGTCGTGGCGGTGGTCGGCGAGGAGATCGACCTGCTGGAGTCCAGCATCGAGCGGCGCCCGCCACACGCCGCCCACCCCGCAGGCCGCGCGGTCGACGTGCTGATGCGGGCCACCCGGGGCCTGATGCGCGAGCCGGAACTCGCCGACGCGCTCATCCGCTCCCTGATCATGGCGGAGGTGGAGGCGCCGT
Organism: Microbispora sp. NBRC 16548; assembly: GCF_030268985.1. Classification (NCBI taxonomy): domain Bacteria; kingdom Bacillati; phylum Actinomycetota; class Actinomycetes; order Streptosporangiales; family Streptosporangiaceae; genus Microbispora; species Microbispora sp. NBRC 16548. Next base: position 39,643 of record NZ_BSSF01000007.1, on the reverse strand, counting down.
TCGGCGACCGGATGGCGAGCCTGCTGCTGCGCGTCGCCGCCGACGGCCGCACGGTGAACCTTCCCGCGGAGGACCAGCTCGCGCTCGCCGGCTCCCTGTCGGGAGTCTGGGTGCAGGAGTTGCTGGAGATGCTGCGCGGGCGGCGCACCTATGAGCAGATCCAGCACCGCATCGAGATCGCCGCCGAGCGGCTGCTGGCGGGTTTCTAGATTTTCCTCGACCACGCGATGAAATTCGTGCGACCCTGCGGTGTCACGACGTCCCCGGCCACGGGTAAGACGGATATGCCAGATGGGCGGGCCGCCGTCTCCCACTAGAACGAGTTCCAGTCTTATTGGAACAAAATTCCAATTGCGGGAAAGCGCCTGGACCGGCTCTGCCGGTTCTGGTTCCATGACAGGGTGACGAGCACCCCCGAGATCCCGGCGGCCCGGCGGGACGCCGCCGCTCCGCGCATCCCCTCCGCCCGCGCGGCCTGGGGTCCGCTGTCCCTGTCGTACGCGACGGCGCAACTCGTCGAGGTGTTCCTGCACGAGGGATCACACGCCCTGGCCGCCCGCGCGGCGGGGTTCCATCCTGCCATCGGCCAGTTCGTCGAGCTGCACGTGCCCTCGCCGCAGCGCGCGCTGGAGGCCATGGTGGCCGCCGCCGGCCCGGTCGGCAGCCTCGTCACCGGCCTCGTCTGCTGGGCGCTGTACCGCCGTCGCGGGCCCTCCTATCCGCGGTTGCTGCTGATGTGGCTGGCGATGACCGGCGTCGTGGCGTTCCTGGGCTACCTGGTGGTCACACCGCTGCTCGCGGTGGGCGACACCGGGGTTCTGGCCCGTCTCTACCATGTGCCCGTCGCCGTCCAGTTCCTCATCGCCGCCGCCGCGATGGCGATTCTCTACCTGGTCACGCGGCCGCTCAGCCGGATGTACCTCGACTCGCTGCCCGCGAGCGTGCCTCTGGACACCCCACGCGCCCGCAAGGCGGCCGTGACGCGCCTGTGGATCCCCTACCTGATCGGCCTGGCGCTGCTGGTGCCCGCCGGCCTCGGCGGCGACCCCGAGGTGGTCTTCTACGGCATCCTCGGCTGCTGGGGGCCGGGAATGGCGCTGGTCGGATTCATGACGCCCGGCGCGGCCCGGCCGTACGAACGCAAGGAGAGGCCGGGCACCGGCTGGCGCCTTCCCGTGTGGGCGTTTTTCGGCTACGCCGCGGTGGTCGCGTTCTATCTGCTCGTGCTGCGGCCCGGCCTGAATATCTGACCCCCGGAATACGCATACGTACGCCCCCGGGATCAGGATACGTAATAACCGGAATCACCCTGGACGGCCCCCGGGACATGGCCGATGATGCGTTCGCCGAATTCTTTTTCCCTCGGGGAGCCGTCATGGGACTGGGTAACATCCGCCTTATCGTGCCGCTGGTGTACGCGATCGCGGTCGTCGTGTCGCTGATGATCGACAAGAGCGTGGGCGTGGTCGTCGTGATCGTCGGGGCGCTCCTCGTGGCCGCGTTCTTCATCTGGTTCCGTCCGCGGAGCGGGACCGGCCGTCCCTGACGCCGAACAGCGCGCCCCACGGATCGCGCACCACCGCCGCACGCCCGTCGTCCCACACCTCGGCGACCCGGCCGCCCGCCCGCTCCGCGGCCACGGCCGCCGAGGGCACGTCGTCCACGAGGAAATACGACACCCACTGCGGGGACACGCCGTGCGGCACGCCGCGCACCTCCCGTCCGTGCGCCGGCTCCTCCCCGAAGAGCCCCGTGTAGAAGGCGCCGGCGGCGGCGGGATCGGCCGCCCACAGCTCGTGGCCGCAGGTCGCGCCGTACTCGTCGACCAGGACGATGCCCTCCGCCCAGTGCCCCTGCCAGAAACCGACCGACGCACCCGTCGCGTCGACCGCGAACAGGAACCGCCCGTCCTCGCCGGCGCCGAGCGGCCCGAACACCACCGTGCCGCCGAGCTCGGTCACCCGCCCGGCCACCGCGTCGGCGTCCTTCGCCGCCAGGTAGGTGTTCCAGGTGGGCGTCAACCCCCGTCCCGGTGGCACCCGGCCGAATCCTCCGACGACCTCCCCGGCCTGCCGCGCCAGGCGATAGCCGTACTCCTCGGGCTCGTCGAAGGTCCAGCCGAACAGGCTCGCGTAGAAGTCCCGCGCTCCCTCAGGGTCGGCCGCCATGTAGTCCACCCAGCAGGGCGAGCCCTGCGCGTACGTCTCACGCCTGGGCACCCACCCGGCTCCTTTCCAGATGCGACCAGATGAGCCGCGCGGCGGCCGCCGGGCGCTCGATCAGGCACAGGTGGCCGGCGTCCGCCATCTCGACCACCCGGCAGCGGGGGACGACCGCGCCCAGCCGGTCGGCGTTGGCCGCGAACGTCGGCATCTCGGCGTCCCCGACGAGGACCAGCGTGTCGGCCCTGATCGCTCCGAGCGCCTCGTCGGTATGCGTGTGCCGGTGGAACGCCGCCATCGAGCCCGTGCGCAGTTCGTCCCAGCCGTGCCGGGCGATGACCGCCCGCAGGCTCGCCCGCAGCCGGGGGTGCGCCTGGGTGCCGCGGAAGATGTCGGGCGGGGAGGACATCCAGACGTCCGCCAGCGCGGCGCCGTCCGCGCCGGCCCGCCGCAACGCCATCAGCTCGCGGTAACGCGGGGCCGTCCCCGGCTCGCTGGGGGCGCCCGCGATGGTGGGAGCCGCCACGACGAGGCGCCGTACGACGTCGGGGGCGTCCACGGCGAGCTGGATCCCCGCCAGCGACCCGAAGGACAGGGCCACGACGTCGTGCGCCCCCTCGGCCCGCGCGACGGCCGCGATCTCGGCCGCCAGGCCCGGCAGCGTCGTGCCTGGCCGCATCGGACCGGACGCTCCGTGGCCCGGCAGGTCGACGCCGACGTGCCGCCGGCCGGGCAGCAGCGCCCACAGGTCGCGCCAGGTGGAGGAGTCCATCGTGTAGCCGTGGAGCCACAGCACGGCCGGGCCGCTCCCGCTCGCGTGCACCCGCATCACACCGGCTCCCCCGTCACCGCCGCGGAAGGGGTTCCGGCCGGTGGAACGGCGCCGAAGGTGGCGCAGAACCGGCGGAAGGCCAGCACGGGCCGGTCACCGGCGTCGTAGCGCTGCGGCGCGTCCGGATCGAGGTGGTCCCAGACGACGCGGTCCTGCTCGAAGGCGTACCGCGCGCCGTGGACCAGCGCGTCGAGCGCCTCGGCGCGCTCCGGCGGCAGTGCGATGGCGACCCGCCCCACACAACCGCCGGAGGTGGGCACGGCGCCCGTGATGATCGTGTACGGCGCCTCCGCGGTGCCCAGCTCGGTCACGACGAGGCTGGGACTGAAGGCCCGGGCGTAGAACCGGGAGGCGAAGTCGAGCCGGCGCTCCCGCTCCCACGGCGGGGCCTTGGTGCGGAACTCCCCTTCGATCGCCAGCTCGCCGTCGGGGCAGGGCGAGACCCGCATGCCGATCACCCGGGGCACGAGGTGGACCTGGTGGAAGTGCTCGGCGTCGAAGGCGTTCTCCACCACGTACTCCGAAGGGACCGCCACCGGCTGGATCACCGCGCCCACGACGATGTTGCCGTCGGCCACCTCCTTGATGGCCCGCTGGAAGCCCCGGTCGTCATCCGCGGACAGCCGCACGAACACCGCCGCGCCCGCCTGCTCGACCGCGTACTCGGCGACCGACCAGCGTCGCGCCGTGTCCCCGAGTGCCACCCGCTTGCCGTGGAAGGGGCAGACGACGCAATCGCCGTCCAGGGTGCCGCCGTGGCCGAGGGCCGCACCCCGGTGCGGGCACAGCCCGTCGAAGACGCGGACGCGCGACCCGTCCCGTACGGCGAGCAGCCTGCGCCCGCCGAGCAGCAGGGGGTTCAGCCCTTCGGCGAGTTCCTCCTCGAACGCCAGCAGATACCAGCCCGTGTGTAATTTCATCGCCCTACCGCCTCCAGGACCTCTCCGGCCGCGCGGTCACCGCTGGCCATGGCCGCCTGAACCATCGGGACGCCGGCCGCCGTGGCCTCGCCCGCGAAGAACACCGTGCCGCCCATCGGCTCCGCCCACGCCGCCCGCGCCCACAGGCCGCCGACCCGGGGATAGGTGAACGCACCGGTCGCCCAGGCGTCCGCCCCCCAGTCGGCCGTCTCGACGTGCTCGCACCGGGCGTCGGCGGCCCAGGGCAGCACCCGGCCCAGCGGGGGCGGCCCTCCGCGGGCCGCCTCGCGTGCCCGCGCGGCGGCCCCGGCCTTGGCCACCACCAGGACGCGCGTGCTGCCGGCGGTGCAGGTGACGAAGCCCAGCCCGCCCTCGGCGTCGAACACGACGGCCGACTCCGGGGCGGGCCGCGACAGCGTCACCACCCCGCACCAGGCGTCGCCGAGGCGCAGCGACTCGGCCGCCGCCCGCTTGCGGGCCGGCATGTCCGCGATCGCGAGCGCTCCGCCCGCGACCACGGGCGGAGGCACGGTCACCACCGCCGCCGCGGCCGTCACCGCGCCGTCGTCGAGGCGGGTCTCCACCCGGCCCGGCGACCAGGCGATGCTCCTGGCCGGGCTGCCGTGCCGCACGTCGAGCCCGTGGGCCAGCAGGCCGGGCAGCCGGTCGAACCCTCCGCGGACGGCGAATCGGCCCTCGCCGACGTCGTCGGCGCGGTGTCCGGCGGCCATGCCCACCGCGCTGAGGGACTCGGGGTCGGCCGCCCAGTTCTGCCGCAGCCACTCGGCCTGGTCGCCGGAGGTGAGCCGCCCTGCGACGGGCACGTCCTCCCCCGGGTCCCGCAGCAGGCTCTGCTCGACCGCCCACGGCGGCCGTCCCCGCCGGGCGAGCACGCCCAGCGGCAGCACCCGCCCCGCCGCGGCGACAAGGGCCGTGCCCGGCCGCACCGGCTCGGCCGCGTCCGGTTCCAGCACGTCCCACACGGGGTTGCGGTCGCCGTGGACGACCTGAGCCCCCAGCTCCATCGGGGGGCCGCCGTCGCCGGGCCGGTAGGTGCGCACCCGCCCGCCGACGCGGTCCCTGGCCTCCACCACCGTGACGGCCAGACCGGCGGCGCGCAGCCGCCGTGCGGCGGTCAGGCCGCTGACGCCCGCGCCCACGACCACTACATCGACCCGCATCGCTGCCTCCCATCGGCCCGTTCGGTCCGCAGTTGTTCGCATTCATCCCGGCGGCGACCGCTCTGTAGTAGCGTGGCCGTGCCGTGATCTTGTGACCCGTGATCTTGTGAGCTCAGCACCGAGGGATCGCCGATGACCGCTCTCCGCCGGCTTCCGGCCGGTCTGGCCCACCCGTTCTCGCCGGCGGGCAGATCCGACCCGTATCCGGCGTACGACTGGCTGCGGGCCAACGATCCGGTCCACTTCGACGTCACGTCCCGGATGTGGCTGCTCACGGCGCACGAGCACTGCGCGAGCGCGCTCAGGGACCCCCGGTTCTCGGCCGCCCTTGGACAGCGCGAGCGGGTGCGCGACGACGACCTGCCCGCCTCGATGCTGACCACCGACCCGCCCGAGCACAATCGGCTGCGCGGCCCCGGCATGGCCCTGCTCGGCCCCGCCGCGGTGCGCGAGCTCGCCGCCGGCATCGCCACCGTCGTGGACGGCCTGCTCGACGGGCTGGCGGACGCGGCCGAGGTCACCCGGGACCTCGGCGAGCCGTTCGCGACCGGCGTGCTGGCCCGGACGCTGCTCGTGCCGCGCGAGGACGAGGCGGCCTTCGCGGACCTGGCGCGGCGGGCCTCGGTCAACCTCGACCCGCTGGCCGGGCCGCAGGCCGCACGGGAGGGCCGCGTGGCGATGGGCGAGCTGACCCGCTTCCTCGACACGCACGTGGCGCGCGGGCCCGGCGGGTCGATCGGGCGGCTGGCCGCGGACGAGCGGCTGACCCGGCCCGAGATGCTGGGCATCCTCTCGCTGGCCGTCGTCGGCGGCTGGCGCCCGCTGGCCGAGATGGTGGGCAACGCGCTGTTCTGGCTGCTGCCTCGCCCCGAGGCCCTGGCCGCCCTTCGCGAGGGCGGCGACGACCTCGCCCGTACGGCGGTCGACGAGCTGCTGCGGCTGGAGGCGCCCATCCCCTTCACGGCGAGGGTGACGACCGCGGAGGTGTCCTTCGGGGACGCGGTCATTCCCGCCGGGGCGCGGGTGCTCGCCGTGGTCGCGGCGGCCAACCGGGACCCGGCCGTCTTCGACCGCCCCGGCGACCTGGTGCTGACCCGGTCTCCCAATCCCCACCTCGCCTTCGGCGCCGGCACCCATTTCTGCCTGGGCGCGCCCCTCGTCCGGCAGGCCGGCGCGCTGCTGCTGCGCGGCCTGGCCGAGCGCTTCCCCGCGATCCGCCCGGACGGCGCCCCGCCCGCCTGGGCGCCCGTGCTCGTGCCGCGCCGGCTGAGCGAGTTCCGGATCCGGCTCTCCTGACGGTCAGCGGACGTTGGGTCCGCGCCAGCGGAAGGTCAGGAAGCTCAGCGCGAGCCCGGCGAGGCACCACGCGGCCAGCACGAGCGCCACGCGGTCGAGCTCCCACACGCCCGCGGGCTCGACGTGGGCGAAATCGTTGGGCAGGAACACCGAGCGCAGTCCCTGGGTCATCCACTTGAGCGGGAACAGGGCCGCGACCGTCTGCATCCACGCCGGCAACTGGCTGTAGGGGAAGAACACCCCCGAGATGAACTGCAGCACCAGGAACGGCAGGGTGACGATGGCCGAGGCCGACCGGGCGTTGGGGATGACCGAGCTGAACGCCACGGCCAGCAGCGTGCAGGCCACCGCGCCGAGCAGCAGCACCCACACGAGCGTCTCCCAGCGGGCGGTGGTCGAGGGCAGCGGCAGCCCGAACGCCAGCACGGCCACCGCGAGCAGCAGGAGCGTCTCCAGGGTGCCGGTCACGGCCACCCTGACCACCTTGCCGATGAAGTAGGCGGACTTCGGCATCGGGCTGGAGGCCAGCCGGCGGATCATCCCGGTGTCGCGCTCGATGGCGACGCTGATGGCCAGCCCGTTGAAGCTGACGCTCATCACGCCACAGGCGATGATGCCCGCGATGAACATCTGCTTGAAGTCGGTGTGGGTGCCGGGCACGGTCCCCGAGAAGATGGAGCCGAGCACGACCAGCAGCACGATGGGCAGCAGCAGCGTGAAGACCAGCGACTGCCGGTTGCGGAAGAACGACTTGAGCTCGACCGACGATCGCGAGACGGCCGACCGCCACACGATCGAGCGGGTGGGATCGAGCACCACCGCGCCCCTCTCCTGGGTGAGGGCTGCGTTGGGAGCGCTCATCACACGACACCGCCTTCCTGGTTGCTCCGGATGAGGTCCAGGTAGATCTCCTCGAGCGACGGCCGGTGGATGCGCAGGTCCGGCAGTTCGCGCACACCGGAGGCGGCCGCCCAGGGCAGCAGCGCGGCCATGGCCTCGGTGGGGTGGTGCGTGCGTACGACCACCAGGCCCTCCGCCTCCTCCACCACGGCGTCGCCCGGCAGCGCGGGCAGGCTCCTGTCGAGCCCGTCCGCCCTGGCGAAGCTCACGGCGGCGGGTGTCGCGCGCCGGCCGCCCAGCTCCGCGACCGGGCCGGACTCGACGACCCGTCCCCCGACGATGACGGCCGCCCGCTGCGCCAGCGCCTCGACCTCGTCCAGGTAATGGGTGGTGAGCACGGTGGTCTTGCCACGGTCTGTGAAGTAGCGGACGAGGTCCCACGCCTCCCTGCGGGCGACGGGGTCGAGTCCCGTCGTCGGCTCGTCCAGGAAGATCAGGTCGGGGTCCCCGATAACGCCGACCGCGACGTCGAGCCGCCGGGCCTGCCCGCCGGAGAGCGTCTGCGCCTGCTTGCGCGCCTGCTTGCCGAGGCCGACCATGTCGATCACCTCGGCCACCGGCAGCGGCGCGGGGTAGAACGCCGCGAAGTGCTCGACCACCTCGCGCACGGTCAGGTCGGTGTACGCCCCCGTCGTCTGGGGGACGACGCCGATCCGCGCGCGCCACTCGGGCGCGTCCTCGGCCGGGTCACGGCCGAGGACGCGCACGTCGCCGGAGGTCCGCCGGCGAACCCCCACCAGGATCTCGACCGTGGTGGTCTTGCCGGCGCCGTTCGGCCCGAGGAGGGCGAACACCTCGCCGCTCCGCACGTCGAGGTCCACCTCCTCGACCGCGTTCACCGGACCGTACCGCTTGTGCAGGGAGCGCACGTGTACGGGGTTCGCCTGCTCGGCGATCGTGGACATGATCTGCCCTCCGAGTGTGTCGTGATCGTCAGGTGCAGCAGCAGCAGGGGCAGCAGCAGCAGTTGATGTCGATCGACTCGGCCGAGGACACGCCGGCCGCGATGGAGTCGAGGTCGCCCTCGTTGAGCTCGGCCATGTCGACCTGCGGCGTCTCGGGGATGTGCAGTTCGAAGCGGCCCGTCTCGAGGCCCCGCTCCCACAGCGCGACCTGTACCTCGATGTTGCTGTCGTGGTGGCCTTCGGGGATGTTGCGGACGAGTACGACCTCGGCTCCCGCCGGCAGCTCCAGACCGGACTCGGCCAGGGCCGAGCGGGGGTCGGAGTCCAGACGGGCCGAGTATTCCTCACTCGACCACGCCGTGATCAGAACGCGGGTGTACGCGTTCACGAATTCCGCGCGCTGTCTCGGGTCCAAAGACATAGCCTGCCTCCCGGCTTTTTCGCGGGCAATGTGTCCCGCTGCTTTCGAAATGAAGTCTTACACGGCCGGACGGGAACGCACAGACTTAATTTCCGGGCCACTCGCATAAGTATTGAGGACGCGAACGGCGCAGACTATGCTCCGATCAGGAAATATCACCGAGTACGTATTCACTCCGAATCGCATGCGCAATTCATCGGCGAATACGTATTTAAAAAAGTGAGGGTGGGCATGGCCGATACGCACAGCGGTTACGTATCCCTGCCGCCGGGTCCGGACGGCGCCCAGAGCCTGCGCAGCATGCGGGAGGACCCGCTGCGCTTCGTCACCGAGATGGCCGCCTACGGCGACGTGACGAGGCACGAGGCCGAGGGAGCGCCCGTCTACATGCTGCACCGGCCCGACCTGGCCCGGCACGTGCTGAAGGACAACGGCGCCAACTACACCAAGGACCGCACGCCCGACGACGACATGCTGCGTCCCCTGCTCGGCAACGGGTTGCTGACCAGCGGCGGCGAGGAATGGGCCCGGCAGCGCAAGATGATCGCCCCGGCCTTCCGCCCGACCGAGGTCGAGCGGTTCGACCAGGTCATGACCGACGCCGCGGCCGGCCTGACCGAGCGGTGGCGGCGGGCCGGTGAGGAGGGCGCGGCGGTCCGGGTCGACCACGACCTGACCGCTCTCACACTCACCGTCATCGCGCGGGCCATGCTCGGCGCGGACATCGCGGGCGTCGGCGACGGCTTCGGCCGGGCTGTGGACGAGGTCAACCGCTTCATCGGCCACTTCGACCCCACCTCCGAGGGAGGGGGCCGGGAGGGGTTCCGCCGGGCGAAGGCGTTCCTCGACGGCGTCACCCGGGCGATCGTGGCCGCCCGCCGGGCCACCGGGCAGGAGGGCCACGACCTGCTCGGCGCGATGCTGGCCTCGGGGCACGCGATGACCGCGACCGACCTGCGCGACCAGGTGCTGACGATCGTCATGGCCGGGCACGAGACCACGGCCAAGGCGCTGACCTGGACGCTCTACCTCCTCGACCGTCATCCCGACGCCGCGCGGGCGGTGCGCGCGGAGGTGGACGAGGTGCTGGGCGGCGACCGGACCCCCACCGCGGCCGACCTGCCCCGGCTGACGACCTGCCAGCGGGCGATCAAGGAGGCCATGCGGCTGTACCCGCCCGTGTGGCTCATCTCCCGGCGCTCCGTCGAGGCCGACGTCGTCGGCGGCTACCCCATACCGCCCGGCACGCTCGTGTGCGTCAGCCCGTACGTACTCCACCGGGATCCGCGGTACTGGCCCGACCCGGAGACGTACGCACCGGACCGGTTCGCGACCGAGCACACCCACGCGGGCCACCAGTACCTCCCCTTCGGGGGCGGCCCCCGGGTGTGCGTCGGCCGCCACTTCGCGATGGTCGAGGCCACCCTCGTGCTGGCGGTGCTGCTGCGCACCGTGCGCCCGGAGCTCGTCCCCGGCCACCCGGTCGAGCCCGAGGCCCTGGTCACGCTGCGCCCCCGGCACGGCATGCTCATGGTCCCGAGGCCGCGGTGACCGCCGTGACGGGCGCCGGGTCGTACGATCCGGCCACGACGACCGCCGGGGGCCTGCGCGGCGAGCTGGCGCGTCTGGAGGCCCAGGCCGAGCTCTCCTTCGACGAGGAGCTGCGTGTCCTGCTCGACGTCGGCCTGCCCGCACCGCTGCTGGAGCTCGGGGCGGGCTCCGGCGCGGTCACGCGGCGGCTGCGGGCCGCCCTGCCGGACCTGCCCATACTGGCTGCCGACATCGACACGGCGCTGCTGGCGCACGCGTCCGGCGCGCGGGTTCCGCTGCTCGGTTGCGACGCCGTACGGCTGCCGCTGGCGGACGGGGCCGTGGGCACCGTCCTGCTCCGGTACGTACTGCAGCACGTGGCCGACCCGGCGACGGTGGTGGCCGAGGCCCTGCGGGTGCTGCGGCCGGGCGGACGGCTGATCGTGATCGAGGTGGACGCGATGCTGTGGGGCTTGGCCGACCCGATGTACCCCGAGATGGCCGGCGTCCACAACCGCATGACCGGCGCGCAGCGGCAGGCGGGCGGCGACCGGCTGATCGGGCGCAAGCTCACCCGGCTCCTTCGCCGTGCGGGCTTCGGCGACGTGGTCCTGCGCCCGTTCGCCACCACCAACGACGACCGCCCCACCGAGGCGTTCGCTCCCCACCTGGGCCCGGAGCGGCTGGCGCCGCTGGTCGCCTCCGGGGCCCTGTCCCTGCCCGAGCTCGCCCTGGCGGCCGACCGGTGGCGGCGTTTCCGCGCCGACCCCGACGCCTGGGTCATGCTGCTCGGCCTCGTCGTCGCCGGGACCGCACCGGGCGGTTCCGCCGAGTCCGAACGGAGTACGTCATGAGCCCCTTCTGGAAAATCTTCGTCGCGATCTTCTGTTACATCAGCGGCATCGTGGGCCTCGGGCTGGCCGTCGCCAACGCCAGCGTGAAGCCGCCCGCCACCACCCACGCCTTCGTGTACGGCGGGCTCGGCGTGGTGTTCCTCATCGCCGGAATCGTGTTGAGCCGCAGGCCCCGCTACTGAACACGTGAGAACCGCCGGCGGGCCGTTTCCGGTCCGCCGGCGGTGTGCACGTTCCGGGCCTCAGATCTGCCGTCGCGCCAGCCGGGCGAACAGCCCGTCGGCATCCTCAAGCAGCTCCTGGTACTTGCCCTGCTGGACGATGCGCCCGCGGTCGAGCACCACGATCTTGTCGGCGTCCCTGATCGTCGAGAGCCGGTGCGCGATCACGATCCGGGTGGCGTTGAGCTGGCGGGTGCTCTCCGTGACGATCTTCTGGGTGGGGTTGTCCAGCGCGCTGGTCGCCTCGTCGAACAGCACGATGCGGGGGTGCGAGACGAGGGCGCGTGCGATCATGATGCGCTGCCGCTGCCCGCCCGACAGCGTGTTGGTGCCCTCCGACAGCACCGTGTGCATGCCCATCGGCATGTTCGCGATGTCGTCGGCGATGCCCGCCATGCCGGCGGCGTCCCACGCGTCGTCGACCGTGTGGTCGGTGCTGCCGATGATGTTGGCCTTGATGTCGCCGGCGAGCAGCGCGCTGTTCTGCAGGACCACCCCGCACTGGCGGCGCACCGCACCGATGTCCAGCTCGCCCAGGTCCTGGCCGTCGTGCAGGACCGTCCCCGAGGTCGGCGACTCGAAGCCCAGCAGCAGCCGCAGGATCGTCGACTTGCCGCTGCCGGTCGGGCCGACGACCGCGACGAACTCGCCGGGCTCCACCGACAGGTCCACCCCGTCCAGGACGAGCGGCCCGTCCTCGCCGTACCGGAACGACACCCGCGACAGCTCGATCCGGCCCGAAAGCTCGCCCGGGTCGGCCTTGCCGGCGTGATCCTCCGGCTCGGCCGCCAGGATCGGCCGCAGCCGCTCCAGCATGGGCACCACGCTCATCGCGGTGATCGCCGCGCCGGTGAACTGCAGCACCGAGGCCAGCAGCAGGTTGAACGCGGCGAAGAACGCCAGGAACGCGGGGACGGTCACGTCCCCGAGCATCGGCCCGGCCACCACGGCGAAGACGATGACCGACGCGACCAGCGGGAAGCCGGCGTTGAAGGTCGTGACGAGGTTCTGCACCCGGCGGGCGGACACGCCGATGCCGCGCGCCTTGAGGAACTCCGACGACCAGACCCCGAAGGCCCGGTCCTCGGCCGCCGCCACCCGCAGCTTCGGCACCGCCGTCAGAAGCTGGAAGACCCGCGACGACAGCCGCTGCTGGTGGGTGTAGATCCGGCGTTGCAGCCGCACCTCGAAGTAGCCGGCGACCGCGCACACGAGCACCCCGGCCAGCACGAGCGCCGTCGCGATCAGCGCCAGCCGCACGTCGTAGAGATAGACGAGCACGAGGTTGGCCAGGCCGGCGAACAGGCCGAGGGCCGCCGTCGTCATGACGCCGGACAGCGTCTCCTGCACCGCGCTGACGCCGAGGACCGTGGTGCCCAGCTCGGCCGTGGAGTAGTTGGTGAAGAACGTCGCCGGCAGCGACAGCAGCCGCATCCACGCGCCCGCCTGCAGGCGGGCCGACGACCTGCCCTCGATGCGCAGCGCGGCGAAGTTCTGCACCACCGACAGCGCGGCCGCCACGAGCGAGCCCGCGATCACCAGCAGCGCGCCCTGCACGATCATCTCGCGCTCGGCCCTGGCCACGTATGTGCCGAGCACGAGGCCGGTCATGGCGGGCACCAGCAGGCCAATGCAGGCCACCAGCGTCCCGAGGCTGAGCAGGGTCCACAGGTCCTTGCGGTTCTTGGCCAGGCCGAACCGCAACAGCCCGCCCACCCCGGTGACGGTCGGCGGCAGCGGCTCGTACAGCACGTCGGCGTGCCGGGTCAGCGTGCCGGCCACCGCCGCGGTGACCGGGGTGACGCGCTCCTCCCCCGGCGCGGCCACGACGTAGCGCGACCCGATGGGCAGCAGCGCAACCGGCGCCCCGTCGGAGGAGCGGTAGCCCACCATCGGCCCGATGTCCCGCCGCCACCAGTGGTCGTCCAGCCTGATCCGGCGGGTGCGCACGCCTGAGGCGAGCGCGATGGCCTGGAGCGGGTCGATCCGGCCGCCGTGCGCGCCTCCTGGCGGGGGCGCGGTCACCGAGAAGCCGGCGTGCGAGGCCACCAGGCGCGCGGCGGCCAGTGCGGGCGGGTCCCCTGCCACGTCGGCGAGGCGGACCCGCGCCTCGGTGTCGCGCACCAGCGTGTCGAACCCGCGGGCGGTGGTGCGCAGCACGTCCCCGCCCCGCTCGGCCCGGCTCGTCAGCGCCCTCAGCTCGGTCGAGTTCCGGCGTTCGATCCGCCGGTCGATCATGTAGAGGAAGCGGGTGGTGTGCTCGACCCACCGGTGCCACAGCTCGCCCGCGCCCAGCAGGTCGAGGGTCGACCGGGCGCGCAACCGGGCCGGACCGAGCGCCGCCAGCCAGTCCCGCTCGGTGACGCAGACCTCGGCGCCCGCGCTCAGCTGACCGGCGACGCCCTCCGGCATCTCGACGACGCCGTCCTCTACGGTGATCCACCGGACGCCGTCGACCGACCGGACGGCCTCGCCCCTGCGGACGATGGTGGGCTCGTGCGGCGACAGCGGGACGAAGTCTCGGGGGGGCAGCGTGTCGCGCATCGACGCGGCGAGCGCCACCACCCCGGCCTCCAGGCCCCGCACGAACTCGCGCACCGCCAGGCCGTACTCGCGGGTGGGCAGGGCGCGGACCGCCTTCCCCGACTCGGAGGGGCCGTCGACGCGCCGGGCCGACAGGCCCTCCAGCCGGGCCAGCGGCAGGCGCGACACGCGGGTGCCGAGCACCGGCCGCCCGACGATGCTGTGCCTGGGCCCCCGGGGCGAGCCGAGCACCAGCGCGCCCTGCCGCACCCGGCACAGGTAGTTCCACCTGCCGACCGGCCTGCCGTTCTCCAGGCGTACGGCGAAAAGGTCGACCGCGCCGCGCTCGACCAGCAGCACCTCGCGCAGGTCGGCCAGCACGAGCAGCCGGTCGGCCGAGTAGTCGATGGGCGTGGCCGCGTCGGTGAAGAACGGCGAGAACGCCGAGGACGGCGTCACGGTCGAGACGCTCATTGGTCCGCTCCCTCACCGCCCGGCTGGGCGTTCTCTATCAGCCACGCGTAGTGCCCGCCGAGGCGCACGAGGTCCTCGTGCGTGCCGCGCTCCACCACCTCGCCCTGGTACAGCACGAGGATCTCGTCGGCGTCCCGTACGGTCGACAGCCGGTGAGCGATGATCAGGCAGGCGCATCCCCGGCGGCGCAGGTTGTCGGCGATCACCCGCTCGGTCTCCGGGTCGAGCGCGCTGGTCGCCTCGTCGAGGACGAGCAGGGTCGGCTGCGCGGCCAGCGCCCTGGCCAGCTCCAGCCGCTGGCGCTGCCCGCCGCTGAAGTTGCGCCCGCCCTCGCGCACCCGGCTGTTGAGCCCGCCGGGGCGGGCGGAGATGACGTCGAAGATGGCCGCGTCGTGCAGCGCGGCGGTGACGACCTCGTCGGAGACGTCCTCGCTCCACAGCGTGAGGTTGTCGCGCACCGTGCCCTCGAACAGCGAGATGTCCTGGTCCACGTACGCGACCGAGGCCGCCAGCTCGGTCCTGGAGATCTCCTCGCGGTCGCGCCCGTCGAGCAGCACCCGGCCCGACGCCGGCCGGTAGAGCCCCGCCACGAGCCGGCCGATGGTCGACTTCCCGCTCCCCGAGCTCCCGACGATCGCCACCCGCCGGCCGGGCACCACCGAGAACGACACGTCCTTGATCACCGGCTTGGCCAGCGGGTTGTACCCGAACGTCACGTCCTCGAAGGTGATCGCCCCGTCGAGCCGGCTGCCGGCGGGCCTGTCCGGCCGGTCGAAGACCGGCGAGCGGGGGTGACGCTCCACGTCGTACAGCCGGGTGATGTCGGCCGAGATGTCCTGCAGACGCCCGCCGAGGTTGGTGAGCTGGGTGACCGGCCGCGACAGCGCGCCGAGCAGGCTCTGGAAGGCCACCAGCAGGCCGACGCTGACCGCGCCGTCCACCACCCGCAGGCCGCCGACGAGCAGGATGAGGCCGCTGTTGACCCCGGCGAGCAGCGGAGGCACGACCGTGATGACCGCGCTGGGCACGCCCAGCCGCTGCCGGGCGGTCACGGCCTTGGCCAGGAAGCCCGCCCACCGCTGGAAGGCGCTGGGCTCGGCGCCGGTGGCCTTCACGGTCTCCACGAGCTGCAGGGTGTTGAAGGTGGCCGACGTGAGGTTGCCGAGATCGGCCCGCAGCGCGGCCACCGCGTCGGTCCTGGCTCTGGACACCTGCCGCAGCACCAGGATGTTGAGCAGCGCCATGCCCACGCCGATGAGGCCGAGCAGCAGGTCGTACCGGATCAGGACGACCGCGTAGAAGAGCACCAGCACGAGGTTGACGACGGTGATCGCCAGGTCCCTGGACAGGATCTCGGCGACCGTGTCGTTGGCCGACACCCGCCTGGCGACCTCGGCGGGCCTGCGTTGCAGGAAGAACTCCACCGGCAGGCGCAGTAGATGGCGGAAGAAACGGGCGGAGCTGACCAGCCCCATCCGTATCTCCATCCGCAGCAGATAGTGCCGCTGGACCGAGGTCAGCACGAACATCGCCAGGGCGGTCATCGACATCGCCAGCAGCAGCGGCAGGATGAAGCCGGGGTCGCGGCCGGTGAGGATGTGGTCGATGAACACCCGGCTGAACGCCGGCGCGATGATCCCGGGCACGACCAGCAGCAGGCTGACCAGCAGCACCAGCGGCAGCGCCCGGCCGGAGGGCATGCGGCGCGACAGCAGCGCCTCGGCCACCCGGGTGGGCCGGCCGCCGGGCCGGAACCCGGGCCCGGGCTCGAAGGTCAGCACGATGCCGGTGAAGCCCGAGTCGAATTCGTCCCAGTCGAGCAGGCGCGGGCCGCTCGCGGGGTCGTTGACCGCCACCACCGGCCTGCCGAAGCGGGTGCGGATGCCCTCGACGACCATGAAGTGCTGGAACGCCCAGAAGATGATCGCCGGTTTGACGATGTCGCGCAGGTCGTCCAGCTCCATCTGGAAGCCCTTGGCCTCCAGCCCGTACTTGCGGGCGGCGGCGATCACGCTGGACGCCTTCGCGCCGTCCCGGGACACCGCGCAGGCGGCCCGCAGCTCCTCCAGCGGCACGAACCTGCCGTAGTGGCCGAGGACCATGGCGAGGGCGGCGGCCCCGCACTCGACGGCCTCCATCTGGATGACGGTCGGCGTGCTCCCGCGCCGGCCGCCCCGTTTGCGGGGACCGCGCCTGCGCGGTGCGCGGGGCGGTGAGGCGTCGGCGCGGGGGGCCGTGACCTGGCTCATCCGTCTCCTTCTCAGCGTCCGAGGAGCAGGTTGAAGGGCGTCTGGCTGCTGAGCGTGACAGTGCCCGTCACCGTGACCTGCGACCGCAGCTTCATCGGGGGACCGGTCTCGGTCGTCCAGGAGTAGCCGGAGGTGGTCCCGGGGTCGGGGACGAGGTCGACGACCACCAGGCGGGGCGGCTCCGCGGTGACGTAGCCGCGGGCCGCGAGGTCCCCGCCGACCAGACCGGCGACGCCCTCCGCCATCAGCGGGTAGGCGCTGATCGAGGTCACCCTGCCGCGCAGCAGCCCGAACACGCCGGGCGGGGCGTCGGAGACCGCGAGGTCGACCGTACGGCCGGGGGCGATGCCGAGCGCGTGGTCGCCCGGCACGAACAGCATCGCGACCAGGCGGTCGCGGGGGGCGTCGGTCCTCTCCATCGCGAGCAGCCCGTCGCCCTCGCGGACCATCGCGCCCTCGCTCGCCGAGACGGTGACGACCTCGCCGGCGAACGGGCTGCTCACGGTGCGCACGGTGCCGTCGCCCCGCAGGACCTCCGCCACCGCCTGCCCGCGCACCACCCGCCGGCCGGGACTCACCATCATGGTCTGCACGGTCCCGGTGTACGGGCTCTGCAGCTGGGCGGTGCCCGCCGGATGGGTCAGCAGCCCCTTGGCGGTGACGGTGACCGGCAGCCGGCCGACGAACGACCACACCCCCGCGGCGACGACCACGATGAGCACGACGAACGTGGCGATCCAGCCTCGCGGGGAGGCGAGCAGGGTCGGGGAGTCGAGCTCGTCGGGCTCCCGCATCCGCTGCAGCGCCTTCAACCGGAACTTCACGCCGGCACCTCCGGGGACCATCCGGGCGGCGGCCCCGCCGCACCGCCCCGTCTGCTGCCGAGCAGGAGCTCGCCCACACTGCCCTCCGCGTTCGGGTCGAGCCCGCTGGCCGCGGCGAACTCCGCCGCGTCCCCGCCGCCGAGCCCGCAGACCGCCAGGCCCATGGCCGTGGCCACCAGGTAGAAGGTCTGGTACAGCACGCCCACGTGCTTGAGGATCAGCGAGTAGGCGATGGTCTCGTACTTCCACATCACCCGGCCGAAGCGGGCGGTCACGATCAGCAGGACCTGCGGGTCCTCGGTCATCATGGCCGCCGACCTCGCCCGGTCGAGCAGCGTCCGGGTCGCCGGGCCGGGATCGGCCACCCGCTCCAGCACGTGCGCGCCGGCGGCGTAGTGCCACAGCCCGGGCTCCAGCCCCTCGCAGGAGACGACGAGGGGGTAGACCTCCAGCTCGTGGACGGCGCCGCCGGACGGGTAAGGCCGGTCGGCCAGCTCCTGGCCGTCCTCCCCGGTGAACGTGCGCCGCTGGCGCAGCGTGCGGTACAGCAGCTCGCCCAGGCGGTCGAGGGTGATCGGGTGGGCGGCGTCGTGCTCGCGGATCGAGCGGCGGGCCTCCAGCACGTCGGTCAGGCTCGCCTCGGTCTTCGCGATCGCGTCCAGGTCCGGCGGCTCCAGGGCGATCCGGGGGCCGGCGAAGGCGGGCGGCGCCACCGGCAGCGGATCCTGCACGCCCCGCAGGGGATAGGTCCCGCCGTAGCGCCCGGTCGTGCGCGGCTCCCGGGTGCGGGTGTGCAACCACAGGTCGGCGGGCGACCACTGGGCGAGCGGGGCGGCGCCGCGCTCGGGGTCCTCCCCCTCCGGCGTCGGCCGCACCAGCAGCCCGGCGTCGGCGAACAGGCCGAGGACCGCCGCCGTGGTCCCGGCCGCCAGGCCCGGGCAGGCGAGGCCGGCCGGGGTCGTCCAGTCCGCGAGCAGGCCGAGCAGCGGGGCGGCGGCCGGGGCGAGCTCGACCCCGAGGGGACTGCGGGGCGCGCGCACCACGAGCCTGCCGTCCTCCGGCGCCGCGACGGCGAACCTCGACAGGCGCACGCGGGCGTCCGCGGCGAGCGGCGCGGCCGGGCGCAGCGGGCCGCCGCCGTAGGGGCGCAGCACGGCCACCGGCTCGCCGCCGGGCGGCACCATCTCTCCGCCGGACGGCACCACCTCTCCGCCGGACGGCACCACGATGGCCCGCTCCAGCAACGCCCCGGCCGACAGCTTGCGCAGCAGCAGGTGCCAGCGCAACAGCCCGCCGTCGCCGTCGTGCTCGGTGACGGTCCTGGCCAGCTCGTCCTCGCTCGCGCCGCCGGCGAGCGCGCGCAGTGCGGCGACCGTGCCCGGAGGCAGGCCCCGCAGCACGGCGGGGCCGAACGGCGTGGCCAGGGTGACCGCCCCCGGTGTCTCCTCCGGTTCGGACAGACCGGCGTCGCGGCGCAGCCGCACCTGAACGGTGTGCATGGGCTCCCCCTATCGGGTCAGAAGAAGACGCTGGTGGGGTTGAGCTCCTCCTCCAGAGCCGGTTCCGTCCGCCAGCCGAGGGCCACCGGGACGTCGTACAGGCGGCCCGGGCCGAGCCGGCGCCAGAAGTGCCGCATGCCGGGGACCAGCACCCGGGCGACGTTGAGCTCCAGATCCGGCCGCGTCTGGTCGACCACGATCACCTCCAGGCCGCACGCGGCGGCCCGGGCGACGCAGGTCTCCACGTCGGCCGCGAGGTCGGCGCCCTCGGACACCAGGTAGTCCGCGAGCGTGCGGGGGCGCTGCGCGGGGTCGGGCAGCAGCCAGGGGTCGCTCTCGAGGGTGGTCTCCTTCCACCAGCGGAGCGTGGCGATGTCGTCGTCGTGGTAGATCGTCTCGCCGTTCTCGTCCCTGCGGCGTACGGACGGGAGGAACTGGTTGACCTCGGTCAGCGTCCGCAGCGCGGCGATCCGGGGATCGAGGTGGGCGCCGAAACCCACGATGACGTCCTGCACCGGGTGGTCGAGCCGGTGGGAGACACCGGCGAAGGCCGGGACGCCGAGGTCGGTGGTCAGGTCGAGCAGCCACAGGCCGCGGCCCATGTCGGCGTAGAACTCGCGCAACGTGTCGACGTACGGGTCCTTGAGCGAGTCGAGGTCGAAGGCGGGCCGCCGGGCCCGGTTGTACCACCACAGCGCGACCGCGTCCCGCTCCACGACCTCGCAGAACCCCTGGAGGATCGCCTCCTCCAGTGTGTTGCCGGAGGCGCTGCCGTTGGAGTCGCCGACGCAGTAGAAGTGGCGTTCCAGGTCGGGATGGCCATACCAGGCGTAGCCCGCGGGGACCAGCCGCTCCTCGTCGGCGGTCAGCGACCAGGCCCGCGACCAGTCCAGCGGCAGGTCGGTGCGGAACCGCTCGGGCACCAGGTGCAGCCGGTGCGAGGGGTCGCTGTTCCAGGCGTCCCGGTTGCCGTACTGCTTGTCGGAGAACAGCAGCAGGTCACTCGGGTGGACCGCGAGACCGTCATCGAGGTCGGCGTGGGCCGCCTTGAGCACCGGCTCCTCGCCGCGCCACACGCCCGAGTAGCGCTCGATCGCCTCGCACAGGGCGCTGACCTTGGCCTGGATCTCGGTCCGGCCCTTGCCGCCGCTCTGCCCGCGCAGGTTGCGGCGCAGCAGGTCCATGTTGTCGCCGAGCATCGCGAAGTTGTGACCGGCGGTGAAGCTGTAGGTCACGCCGTTGTCCTCGTCGGCCCACGGCCGCAGCCGGGTGACCGCGCCCAGGTAGGGGCTGATGTGCCGCTCCAGCCGTGCGTACGTCGCCGAGGGCAGCTCGACCCGGTAGCCGCCGTCGGTCACGTGCCGGGCGGACCGGGAGGAGAGCGTCACCTTCGGCTCGCGCTCGCGGATCAGCGAGGGGTCGCCGCACACCGGACACTGCGGCAGCCGGATCAGCTGGTGCTCGGCGCTGGTGAGCGTGCGCAGGTCGACAGTGATCATCTTGCCCTGCAGCGTCGACGGCAGGCCCGTGGCGGCCGTCCGCACGAGCTCGGCCGCGAGCAGCCCGCCCACCGCCGCGGCGCCGCCCAGCAGGGCCTCGCGCACAGGGTGGTACGGCGGCAGCCCGTCTCCCCGCTTGCCCGCGAGGTAGCGCTCGACCTGCCGGTTGCCCTCGATCCGCTGGGACATGCACGCCCAGCAGCCCGTGCTGCCCGGCTGGAACAGCGGTCCCAACCAGGCCACGGTGCCGGCCGGCCTGACCAGCACCCAGGGCCGCCCGGCCGCCAGGCACTCGGCGTTGAGCTCCTCCAGGCCCGGGTCCAGGTAGTCGTCGACCACCGCCACGACCGGGCCGTCGCCGTCCGGATCCGTGCGCAGCCCGTGCTCGCGCAGCAGCGCCTCGATCGGGCCGGGGTCGACGCCCGCGCCCGCGAACAGCCGGAAGGACGTCTGCTCCAGGGCCGTGACGACGGCCGCGGGGTCGACGCCCTGCGCGTCCCAGAAGGCGAGCACCGGATCGGTCAGGGCCGGTCGGCCCTCGACCAGGTGACCGGCGGCCTCGTAGCGCCGGATGGCGAGCACCGCCTGGGCCGGGGACAGTTCGCCGGCGAGGGCCTGGACGATGTCCATCACCGTGTGCCGGCCGTCGAGATAGGGAAGGACGCGGCCCGAGCCCGCGCCGCGTACGAGATAGTGCTGGCCTTCCGCCAGAAGGAAGACTTTCGCATCGTCGAGGACTTCGGTGGTGAAGTGCGCCTTTAGCCGTGGCCGTTCCATGCCCCCCGCCATTCACTGCGCGATTAGCCGATGAGCGGAGAATTCCATCGGATTCCGCAGAAAGTAAAGACGTATTTGTCGTCACGCCGACCATACGTACGCGCGGCGCGCACAAAGCAGGACCCGGCCCTGTGCGTACGGCGATGCGTACCGCGGGCGGCGCGGCGGAATACGTATGCGCACCGCCTCCCGGGGCTTGGGCCGCCGACCTGCCGCGATGATTCGGCCGCCCGCATCGCCGGCGCCACAGGGGTTTCGGCTCGGACGGGCGGCCTCCCCTATCCGGCAGACAGGAAATCATGACAATAGGTTGCTTTCACGAGTCAGCAATATTGTGTTTACTCATCCCGATTTCAAGTATTGACAACCCGCTGGCCCTGTCCGGCATGATCCGTATGTCGAGAAAAATCAGTATGTGCTCCGGGGGTAGGGATGGCCTCAGGGCGCCCGGTACTACTGCATCGGGACAACGAGCTAGGGGTCGTCGACGAGGTACTGGCCGGGCTTGCCGAAGGGAAACCGGCCGTACTGGTGATTCAGGGCACGCGGGGGATCGGGAAGACCCGGCTGCTGCACGCGGCGCTGGCGCGCAGGCCGGGCGGTGTCGTGCTCAGCGCCCGGGGCCACGCCGACGAGCGCTCCTTCGCGTTCGGCATCGTCCGGCAGTTGTTCGACCCGATGATGAGCGGCTCGAAACGGGCCGACCCCGGCGCCCCCGCCGCCGTCCTCGACGCGAACGTGCGCGCGCCCGCACTGGCGGCGGTGCCGTACGACGGGAGCGCGCCCGTCGTGCCCGCCACGCTGCTCGACGACCTCTACCGGGCCACCCGCTCGCTGACCGCGGGACAGCCGCTGATCATCGCGGTCGACGACCTCAACCACGCCGACCCGCAGTCGGCGCAGTGGTGCTCCTACATCGCCAGGCGGCTCGACGGCCTGCCCATCGCGATGATCCTGACCTGCGACGTGGAGGACCGCAGCGCCGGCGACGCGATCTGGGACATCCTGGCGTTGCCGTACGCGCGGTCGCTGCGGCCCTCGGCGCTGTGCCGCAGATGCGCCGCCACGCTCATGGAGTCGGCGCTGGGCGCCCCGGTGGACGACGAGATCGTGACGGCCTGCCACCGCCTGACCAAGGGCAATCCGCTGCTCCTGCTGGAGACGGCGGGACGGCTGGCCGCCGCCGACGTCCTGCCGGACAGGTCCGAACTGCCCCACGTGATGCGGATCGGCGCGACGGCCCTGTCGGAGACCGTCCTCGAATGGCTCGGCGGCAGGTATCCGTCCCTCCTCGCCCTCCTGCAGAGCCTGGCCATCATCGCGCCGTACGCCGGGCTGGAGACGGCGGCGATGCTGGCCGGGTACGGCGCGGTCGCGGCCGAGGAGGCGGGCCACGCGCTCGCCGGGGCGGGCTTACTGGAGGGCAGCCCGCCGCAGCGGTTCACGCACGACCTCGTCCAGTCGACGATCCTCGCGCGGATGGACCCCCGCGCGCGCGACGAGTTGCACCGGCGGGCGGCCTCGCTGCTGCACCGCCTCGGCTCGCCGCCCAAGCGGTCGGCCCGGCACCTGCTGTCGGCGAGCCCCACCGGCGACCCGTGGGCCGTTTCCGTGCTGCGCGAGGCCGCGCGGGAGGCGGTCTCCGAGAACGCCTGGGAGGACGCGACCCGCTATCTCCACCGGGCGCTCGCCACGGCCAAGGACCAGGCCGTCCTGCAGGTGACGGCCGAGCTGGGCGCCGTCGAGGTGCACCTCGACATCCCCGCCTGTCTGCGGCACTTCCGCACCGTGACCGCCCTCGCCGGCGACACCGGCGAGCTGGCGGACTCCCTGGCGCCCTTCGCCACCGCTCTGCTCACGCTCAACTCCCCGGAAGCGGCCTCGGCCTTCTGCGACATCGCCCGGGGCTTCGACGACGATCCGACCGGCCGGCTCCCCGATCGCGAGGTGCTGCTGCGGCTCAGCGCGCAGGCGCTGCTGACCGGCCAGTCGTACGGCTCACGCGCGGCGATGCGGCAGCTCAACGCCGAGCCCGGCGCCGTCACGAGCGCAGGGGCGCGGGACTACCTCGCCACCGCCGCGTTGTCCGGCGCGGCCAGGGGCAGGCACCTCCACCGCACGCTGACCCTGGCCCGGCGCTGCCTCGACGGGGGCGGGCCGATCCCGCCGACGCTGGTCATGGCGCTGCTGTGGGCGGGCCGGGTGGACGAGGCGGCGTACTGGTCGGAGCAGGCGGCCGCCGAGGCGCGGGCGCACGCCTCGATGACCGGGCAGGCCCTCGCCGTCACGCTGCTGTCGGACGTCGCCTACCGCAAGGGGGAGCTGCGCGCGTCGCTGGCGCACGCCCGCGAGGCCATCCACTTCGCGCGGGGGTCGCACGCCCCCGGGCTGCACGTCGCCGCCGTGTCCTGCGCGGCCCGCGTGCTCCTCGAGCGCGATGAACTCGACGTCGCCCACGCGCTGTTCGACGAGGTCGCCGCGCGCGAACCGGTGCACCCCCTCCTGCAGGGGACCCTGCTGGAGGCACGGGGCCGGGTGTCGATCGCCAGGGGTGACGTCCGCGAGGGGCTGCGCGCCCTGCTGGAGGCCGGACGGCAGATGCTGTCGGCCGGGGTCGTCAACCCGGCGTGCGCGGGCTGGCGGGGCCAGGCGGCGCTGGCCTACCTGCGGCTCGGCCAGCACGGCACCGCCCACCGCCTGGCGGAGGAGGAGCTCGAGCTGGCCCGGGCCTGGGGCGCCCCGGACAGCCTCGGCCGCGCGCTGAGCATCGCGAGCACGACCGCCGAAGGCAGCCGAAGGCTCGACCTGCTCACCGAGGCGCTGACTGTGCTCGACGGGCCGGGCGGCGCCATGGAGCGCATCCGGGCGATGCTGCGCCTGGGCATCGCCCTGCAGGCCGCCGGGGAGTCGCGCCGCGCCCACGACACGCTCAACGAGGCATACGTGCTGGCCGACGGCTGCGGCGCCGTACGGCTCGCCGCGCTCGCCGAGCGCAACCTCGCAACGATCGGCGGCCGAGCCCGCGGCGGCCAGGCCGACGGCCCATCGCCCCTGACGGCCGGGGAGATGCGGGTCACCGAACTGGTGCTGCGCGGCATGAGCAACCTCCAGGTCGCGACCGAGCTGTCCATCAGCAAACGGACCGTGGACACCCACCTCGCCCGCATCTACCGCAAGCTCGGCATCCACACCCGCGCCGAGCTGGCCGAGATCATCAAGCGGCTCGGTGACCACCAGCAGGTCGGGATCGGCCCCCTGCCCGGCCAGGAGGAATGGCGCGGCCAGGAGGAATAGGGCCCGGCCGTACAATTCCCCGGAGACGGGGCTGAGCACGGCCCCGGACGAAGGCGCGTGGCAGGGGGACGGGGCGTGGCGGTCACCGACGCGGCGATCAGCAGAATCAAGGACATGATCCTGTCGGGTGAGCTGGGCCCGGGCGACCGGCTGCCCCGGGAGGCGGACCTGGCCGAGCGGCTGGGGCTGTCACGCAACTCGCTGCGGGAGGCCGTCCGCGCACTCGCCCTGATCAACGTGCTCGACGTGCGGCAGGGCGACGGCACCTACGTCACCAGCCTGGAGCCGGGCCTGCTGCTGGACGCCCTGTCGTTCGTGGTCGGCTTCCACCAGGACGACACGGTCCTGCAGTTCTTCGAGGTGCGGCGCATCCTCGAACCCGCGGCCACCGCGATGGCGGCGACCCGGATGACCGACGAGGACATCGCCGAGCTGCGCGACATCCTGGACGCGTTCCCCGAGGAGCCGAGCACGGAGGATTTCGTCGCCAACGACCTGCGGTTCCACCAGCGGATCGCCGAGGGCGCCGGCAACCCCGTGCTCAGCTCGCTCATCGAGAGCATCTCCGGCCCGACCGCGCGGGCCCGCATCTGGCGCGGCCTCACCCAGGAGGGCGCGGCCGAGACGACGCGGGCACAGCACGCCGCCATCTACGAGGCCATCGCGGGCCGCCGGCCGGAGATCGCGCAGGCCTGGGCCACCGTCCACATCGCGGGCGTCGAGGAGTGGCTGCGCCGCTCGCTGTGACGGCGCCCCGCCGCTACCGGGATTCGTGCGCTTCGACGAGGGACTTCGGCGCGGTGAGGCACCACGCCTCGGTGACGAGCTCGAACAGCTCGTCGGCGTCGATCTTCGCCAGATGGACCACGACCCAGCCGAAACGTCCGGCGGTGAACTGCGGCTCGAACACCTCGGGCCGCTCGGCCACCAGCGCGATCTGCTCCTCGATCGTCGCCTTGAGGCCCACCGTCTCGGTGCGCTCCCACAGGTAGCCGAAACCCTTGCCGCGCACCTTGACCGAGACCCAGTCGCCGCCCTCGCCCTTGCTCACCTCGGGCAACCGGTCCAGCATGGCGAGAAACTCCTCGACGCTCACACCCATACGCCAAGTCGTACCAGAGCCCACCGACAAGGCGGCGGCAACGATCCGTCACCTGCGGGTCGCTTGACGGGCCGTCGCCCACGTAATAGAACACGTTTCAGAATCACCGCGAACAAGCGCTTGACCACACTTTCGCCGAGCGCCGGCAGGGCGATCACCCCTCTTACCAAGGGCAACCAAACCCGATTAGGTGAGTGCCATGGAAATCAACCTCGTCGACAAGGACCGCTACGCGCACAGCGGGGTGCCGCACGACCAGCTCCGCTGGCTCAGGGACAACGCGCCCGTCTACCGGCACGAGGGACAGGGCGACTGGCCCGGATTCTGGGCGGTCACCAAGCACGCCGACGTCGTCCACGTCTCCCGTCACTCCGACCTGTTCTCCTCGGCGCGGAAACTGGCGCTGTTCGACGAGATGCCCGAGGAGCAGCGCGAGTTCCAGCGGCTGATGATGCTCAACCAGGACCCGCCCGACCACACCCGGCGCCGCTCGCTGGTCAACCGCGGCTTCACCCCGCGCCAGATCGGACGGCTGGAGGAGCACATCCGGGACATCTGCCACGCCCTCGTCGACGAGGTCCAGAGCAAGCCCGAAGTCGACTTCGTGCGGGACATCGCCGCGCCGCTCCCGCTGTACGTGATCTGCGAGCTGCTCGGCGCGCCGGTCGAGGACCGGGACAAGATCTTCGAGTGGTCCAACCGCATGATCGGCAGCGACGACCCCGACTACTCCACCAGCCCGGACGAGGGGCAGGCCGCCGCGTTCGAGGTCTACTCGTACGCCCACATGCTGGCCGCGGCACGAAGGCAGGACCCGCGCGACGACATCGTCACCAAGCTCCTGCAGCCCGACGAGGACGGGCAGACGCTGACCGAGGACGAGTTCGACCTGTTCGTCCTGCTGCTGATCGTGGCGGGCAACGAGACCACCAGGAACGCGGCCTCCGGAGGCATGCTGACCCTCTTCGAGCACCCGGACCAGTGGAAGCGCCTGGTGGACGACCCCTCCCTCGCCAGGACGGCCGCCGACGAGATCGTCCGCTGGGTGTCCCCGGTCAACCTGTTCCGGCGTACGGCCACGGCGGACACCGAGATCCGCGGCCAGAAGATCGCCGAGGGCGACAAGGTGGTGGTCTTCTACGCGTCGGCAAACCGGGACGAGGAGATCTTCGAGCGGCCCGACGAGTTCGACATCGGCCGCGACCCCAACCCGCAGATCGGCTTCGGCGGCGGCGGGGCGCACTTCTGCCTCGGCAACCACCTGGCCAAGCTGGAGCTTCGGGTGCTGTTCGAGGTGCTGGCCCAGCGCCTGCCCGGCATCCGGCAGACCGGCGAGGCCACGCGGCTGAGGTCCAACTTCATCAACGGCATCAAGACGCTCCCCGTCACCCTCGGCTGACGCGCGGCGGCGGCAGCGGGGTCAGGGCCAGGCGCGGCCGGGCCGGCGCCCTGCCGCACCCGGCGGCGCGCGAATCCGCGGGGCCGGGCTCCGGCTCCGCGGCCGGGTAGCGCGACAGCAGCGGAGACTCCCCGAGCGCCAGCGCGAGGCCGCCGAGTGCGCCCGCGACGTCGCCGAGCGCCGCCCTGCGCAGGGTCAGCCGATGGCGCGAGATCGGCACCGCGCCCGCGTCCAGGGCCTTCTGGACGGGCCCCAGGAGCGGAGCGCCGATCTCGGCCAGCTCGCCGCCGACGACGATCACCCTGGGCCCGATCGCGTTGGACAGCGCCGCGAGCACCCGGCCGATCTGGCTGCCCACCTCGGACAGCAGGCCGAGGGCGATCGGGTCGCCCGCCTCCACGGCGGCCGTCAGCGCGGGCAGGTCGTCGCCGCGGCCGCCCCGGGCGCGGTAGGCGTCGAGCACCGCCCTGATCGAGGCGACGGTCTCCAGGCACCCCGTGCCACCGCACTCGCAGGGCCTCCCGGCCGGGTCCACCGGGATGTGCCCGATCTCCCCCGACACTCCGTCGGCGCCGCGGTGCAACATCCCTCCGGCCACCACCCCGCCGCCGACGCCGTACGACAGCCGCAGATAGAGCGCGTCCTGGTCACCGGCGGCCGCGCCCCACGTCGACTCGGCGAGCGCCGCGAGCCTGGTGTTGTTGTCCAGCAGCACCGGCCCGCCGAAGCGCTCCCCGAGCAGGGCCTCGACGCCGGAGAGGGTCCCGTCCCGAGCCCCGGCCAGCGGGCCCACGACGCCCACGCCCACGCCCTTGAGCGCCCTGTGCCACAACCCGCCGCCGACGAGCCCGCGGACGAGCCGGTCGGCGAGCGCCACCCGGTCGGGCCACGGCAGGCCGGGCGCGTGCGCCTCCCCCGCCGCGCCCACGATCTCGTACGTCACGCCGACGGCCGCGACGTGGACCGCGCGGCGGGCGAAGTCGATGCCGAGGGCCTGGCCGACCGCGGGATTGAGGGCCAGTCGCTCGGCGGGACGGCCCCGTCCGCGCGGCGCCTCGTCCGGCATCGCCGTGACCACCGCGCCCGTGGCCAACAGTCCGCTGAGAGTGTCGTGCAGGGTCGTGCGCGACAGGCCGCACCGCCGGCTGAGCTCGCCCCGGTTGAGCGGGCCGTGCGCGCGCAGCAGGCCGAGCACGGTCTGCTCGTGCCCGCGCCGCACCGGAGACACGACATCTGGCCTGGGTTGCCACATGCCCAAAAGCATGCACATTTGGTAGGTTTTATGTCAATCTTGGATAACCCCAGCGAGGGCGCGGAGATCTTGACAGTACCTGTCAGGCGGCTCACGATGCGCTGGAACCACCCTTCCCGCCCCATCGCCCCGCATCGCGGGTGTGCGTCCCGAAGGGGAATCCATGCGCTCTTCCCGGCGGGCTGACGGGACGGCGGCGGGAGACCGGCAGGCCTCCCGCCACCCGGACGCCGCCCGGCGCCGGCCGCCGGCATGCGACCCGGCGAACGCCGGCTCAGATGTTGACGATCTCGACGTCGGCGATCTCCGAGATGTGCGCGTCGCACTGCGCGGCCGACACTCCGCTGCCGTAGACGATCGATCCCTTGGCGTAGTAATGGTTGCCGTTACTGAAGCGCTCGCAGGTGAGCTTGAGATACCAGCCCGACCCGGTGCTGTTCCAGCAGTCGGCGGCCACGCGTCCGACGGACAGGTTGTAGCTGAACTGGCAGTTGGCCGGGTCGACGGCGGCCTGGGCGGGCCGGGCGGTCAGGGTGAGGACGCTCACCGCACCGATGACGACGGCGGCGGCGCCGGCGCGTGCGCGGATGACACTGAACATGGTCACCTCTCCGTGTTCGACGTGATCCGAACGTATCCGCGCTCGTCCCCGGCGAAGTCTCAACCGGGTCTCAACCTCCCCGCCTCCACCCACCGGCTCGCCGGCTCGCAGGTCGCACCGGCCGGCGTCGAGGAGGCCGCCCGTGGTGTCGTCACGGCGTTGGACGAGACGGACGCCGAGCACGCGCCGGCGATCGTCAACGTCGTGGGCCCGCTCGGGGTCGGCAAGACCCGTCTGCTCGCGACGCTGTCATCCGGATTCGTGGACCTCCGCACGCCGGACGGGGTCCGTACGCCGGTCGAGGTCCATCGTGGCGGGCGCGCGCCGCTGGCCATCGACGGCGTCGACACCGACCGCCGCGCGGACGCGGCGGCGCGTTTCCTGGACCGGGCCGGTCACGGCCGCTTCCTGATCGCCAGCCGGCTGCCCCTGGCCTCGCGGCCCGGGTGGGCGCACAGGCCGCTCGTCACCGTCGAGCTCGGGCCGTGGCCGCCCGCGGACATCCGCGGGCTGGCCGCCACGCTCGGGGTGACGGACCCGGCGCGCGCCGACCTGGTCGTACGGCTCGGCGGCGGGATCCCGCTCGTCGCGGACTCGCTGTGCCGGGCGATCCGCAGAGGCGGCGAACCGGGCCCGGAGGGCGCGCTGGCCGATGCCGCCGCCACCGAGGTGCTGCTTCGCCTGGGCGTGGAGTCCCGGGGGATTCCTCCCGAAACGCTGCCGATCGTGGCCGCCGTGGACGGGGCGGACGAGGATCTCCTCACCGCCCTGGCACGACTGCCGCCCGGGGTCTTCACGCGGCTGAGACGGCTGAGCGTGATCCGCCCGGACCGTCACGGGCTGACCGTCGCCGAGCCCTACCGCACGCTCTTCGATCTCGCCTATCGCTGGCGTCACCCGGTTCTCCGCGACGACATGGCCGCGCGGGCCGCCGAGCATCGGCACCGCCAGCTGGCCCGCACCGCCGACCCACCGCTGCGGGCCCGGCTCGCCGACCAGGTCCTCTACCTGTCGGGGAGCCGGCGTGCGCGCCGTGACCTGTACGCCGACGAGCGCGGCGAGTTCTCGGTCCGGCGCGCCGGCGACGGCGACGACGAGGCGATCGGCCGCCTGATCCGATTGTGGGGCGACGCCGAGGGCCTGGCGGAACGCCAGGTGGTGCGGATGCGCGATCTGTGGCTCTCCGGCGCCGACCACGGTTTCCATCTCGCGGTGGACACCGACGACCACGCGGTGGGAATGGTCAACCTCACGCCGCTGGATCCCGACCGCGCACCGGCGCTGGAACCGCTGCTCCAGCAGCACGCGGACACGGTGCTGGGCCTCGGGCGGTCCGGATCGGTCGTCGGCATGATGGCGGTCGAGCCGCGGTTCGCCCGGGCTCAGCCCGCACTCGTCCGCCACATCCTCATGGCGGGGATCGACGGCGGCCGGCTTGTCGTGTCCACGCCGTGGATCCCCTACCAGGAGATGGCGGCGCGCTTCGGCCTGCGCCGCGTGGGCGCCACGAGGCACGATCTCTACCGGTGCGGCCGGCCGAGCGCCGTGTTCGCCCGCACGTTCACGGTGCGGAACCTGCCCGGGTGGCTGCGGCGGATGCAGGACCCCCACACCGAGGAACCCGGCCGGACGGCCGAATTCGTCCGCGCCGCGTTGCGGGACCTTCGCGCGCCGGCCCGGACGGCCGTCTCAGGCCCGCGACCGGCGCCCGCGCTCGCCGACCTCCTGCGGCAGGCCGTGGAGGCACTCGCGTCGTCGGCGTCCGCCGTGGACGCCGAAGCCGGGGAGATCCTCCGCCTGTACTACCTCGCCCGCGCCGGAGGGCACGACCTCCTCGCGCATCGCCTCCACCTGTCCAGGGCCACCTACTTCCGCCGTCTCGAACACGGCATCGGCAAGGTCGCGGAGGCGGTGAGCCGGGCTCTCACTCCGCCGTAGCCCCCACCAGCCCGCTGCCGGGGAGTGTCAGGCCCAGGAGGAGTCCTGTTCTGGGTCGCCGCCGTCGGCGAGCAGGCGCAGGTCGGCCTCGACCATCATCGCCACGAGTTCCTCGAACGACACCGTCGGCTCCCAGCCGAGCTGGGTGCGGGCCTTCTTCGGGTCCGCGCACAACAGGTCGACCTCCGCCGGACGGTGCAGGGACGCGTCGCAGACGACGTGCCGCTCCCAGTCCAGATCGGCGGCGGCGAACGCCGCCTCGACCAGCTCGCGCACCGAGTGCGTGCGCCCGGTGCCGATGACGTAGTCCTCGGGCCCGGCGGCCGACAGCATCATGTGCATGGCGCGGACGAAGTCGCCGGCGAACCCCCAGTCGCGGCGCGCCTCCAGGTTGCCCAGGCGCAGTTCGGTGGCCATGCCGAGCTTGATCCGCGCGACGCCGAGCGAGACCTTGCGGGTGACGAACTCGGCCCCCCGCCGGGGCGACTCGTGGTTGAACAGGATGCCCGACACCGCGAACATGCCGTACGACTCGCGGTAGTTCTGGGTGAGGAAGTGCCCGTACGCCTTGGCCACGCCGTACGGCGACCTGGGGTGGAA
This sequence comes from Microbispora sp. NBRC 16548, assembly GCF_030268985.1. Taxonomy (NCBI): domain Bacteria; kingdom Bacillati; phylum Actinomycetota; class Actinomycetes; order Streptosporangiales; family Streptosporangiaceae; genus Microbispora; species Microbispora sp. NBRC 16548. The sequence goes on along the minus strand of NZ_BSSF01000007.1, from coordinate 8,390 downwards.
GGGGGTGCGCTCGGTCTGCGGCGTCTCCCTGACCTGGCCGAACATCTCCGAGGACGACGCCTGGTAGAAGCGGATCTGCCCGGCCGACGAGCCGCGCGAGGCGGTGATCCCCGAGCAGACGCGGATGGCCTCCAGCACGCGGAGCACGCCCATGCCGGTCACCTCGGCGGTCAGCTCGGCCTGCTCCCACGACATGGGCACGAACGAGATGGCCCCCAGGTTGTAGACCTCGTCCGGCTGTACCTTCTCCACCGCCGAGATCAGCGACCCCTGGTCGAGCAGGTCGCCGCGGACCAGCCGTACGTCCTGCAGGAGCCGGCGCACGCGCGGGACGCGGGGGTTGGCCTGCCCGCGGACCAGGCCCCAGACCTCGTATCCCTCGCTCAGCAGGTGCTCTGCGAGATAGGAGCCGTCCTGACCGGTGATGCCGGTGATCAGCGCACGCCTGGCCAACGGATCCTCCTCGTAGCGCCCAACTTGGCCTATGAGAGGCGAATGTACCGCCCTGCCCGGCCGTGCCTACATAGGCGCCGCTAGAACGTGTTACACCGAATCTCGTTCGGGTAAGCTAACACCCCAGGTCGGGCAGGGTGAGAGTCGATCGAGGACCCTTTCCACCTCACCTACCCCATCTAAGGTCAAATGGTAGTGTTCCTGGCAGCAGCCCCGCGGGGGCACGGCTGGAAACCGGCGGGAAAGGGGTGCCTCTTGGCGGAGAGGCTGCGAGTCGCGCTGCTGTCCTACCGCAGCAAGCCCACCTGCGGCGGCCAGGGGGTGTACCTGCGCCACATAAGCCGCGAGCTCGTCGCTCTGGGCCACCACGTCGAGGTCTTCTCCGGCCAGCCCTACCCGGAGCTGGACGACGGCGTGATCCTCAACAAGGTGCCGAGCCTGGACCTCTACCGCGACGAGGACCCGTTCCGCACGCCGAAGCTCGACGAATATCGCGACTGGATCGACGCGCTCGAGGTCGCCACGATGTGGACGGCCGGCTTCCCCGAGCCGCTGACGTTCAGCCTGCGGGCCTACCGGGAGCTGAAGAGGCGGCGGGGCGACTTCGACGTCGTCCAGGACAACCAGACGCTGGGCTACGGCCTGCTCGGCATCCAGCGGCTGTTCCCCGTGGTCGGCACCATCCACCACCCCATCAGCGTGGACCGGCGGATCGAGCTGAAGGCCGCCAAGGGCTGGAAGCGGCTGTCGATGCGCCGCTGGTACGGCTTCGTGCGCATGCAGAGCATCGTCGCGCCCCGGCTGAGCCCGATCCTGACCGTCAGCGAGTCGTCGCTCGCCGACATCCACCGCGACTTCAACGTGCCGCAGTCCAACATGCGGCTGATCCCGCTCGGCGTCGACACGCGGTTCTTCCACCCCCGGCCGGAGCTGCCGAAGCGGGAGAACTCGATCGTGGCCGTGGCCAGTGCCGACTCGCCCATGAAGGGCGTGGCGACCCTGCTGCGGGCGGTCGCCAAGCTCGCCACCGAGCGCGAGGTCAACCTCACCGTGGTGAGCAGGCCCACCCCCGGAGGACCCACGGAACAGCTCGTCAACGAGCTGTCGCTGCACGACCGTGTGCGGTTCGTGCACGGCATCCCGGACGAGGAGCTGGCCGAGCTGATCGCCACCTCCGAGGTTGCGGTGGTCCCCTCGCTCTACGAGGGGTTCTCGCTGCCGGCCGTCGAGCACATGGCGTGCGGCACGCCGCTGGTCGCCTCGCGTACGGGCGCCCTGCCCGAGGTGGTCGGCGACGCGGCCGTGCAGGTCACCCCGGGAGACCCCGAGGAGCTGGCCGCCGTGCTGCGCCGCCTGCTCGACTCCCCGCAGGAGCGCGCGGAGTTCGGCCGGCGCGGCTACGACCGCGTGATGGAGCGGTACGCGTGGCCGGTCGTCGCCCGCCGCACGGTCGAGGCCTACCACGAGGCCATCGCCGCCCACACCCCCTCGCGGTGACTCCCCAGAACTGACGAAAGGCAGGCAGCGAGTGCTGACCGTCGACTTCAACCGGCTGCCCGTCGGACCGGGCGACCGCGTCCTCGACCTCGGGGCCGGCGGTGGCCGGCACGCCTTCGAGGTGCTGCGCCGGGGCGCCGACGTGGTCGCCTTCGACATGGACGCCGCCGAGATGGAGAGCGTGGCGGCCATGTTCGCGGCCATGGACAAGGAGGGCGAGGTGCCGGCGGGCGCGACCGGGGACACCGTCGTCGGCGACGCCCTCGACATGCCGTTCCCCGACGCGTCGTTCGATCGCGTCATCGCCGCCGAGGTGCTCGAGCACATCCCCGACGACATGGCCGCGATGCGCGAGATCGTGCGCGTGCTGAAGCCGGGCGGCCGGGCCGCGATCACGGTGCCGAGCTTCCTGCCCGAGCGGATCTGCTGGGCCCTGTCGGAGGACTACCACACCGCCCCCGGCGGACATATCCGGATTTATACGTTGGCGGAGCTCCAGGCGAAGCTGAAGTCCTCCGGGCTTGAGGTCGGCGGCCATCACTACGCCCACGGCCTGCACTCGCCGTACTGGTGGATCAAGTGCGCGGTCGGGGTGAACGACGACCAGCACCCGCTGGCCAAGGCCTACCACGAGCTTCTCGTCTGGGACATCATGAAGCGCCCCCTCGCCACCCGGCTGGCCGAGGCCGTGCTCAACCCCCTGATCGGCAAGAGCGTGGTGGTCTACGTCCGGAAGCCGGCATGAGGCGGGTGCCGGACGTTCCGGGGATCATCACCGCAGAGCAGGTCGTCCGTACGGCCGAGAGCATCGTCGCGATCCAGGACGACCAGGGCGGCGTGCCCTGGCCCGAGGGCCACATCGACGCCTGGAACCACATCGAGTGCCTGATGGCGCTGACCGTGGCCGGGCTGCGCGAGGAGGCCCGCAAGGGCTACGACTGGCTCGTACGGCACCAGCGCCCGGACGGCTCCTGGCCGATGAAGGTCCGCGACGGCGAGCCCGCCGAGGCGGCCGGGGAGTCCAACCACGCGGCGTACATCGCCGTGGGGGTCTGGCACGACCTGCTGGTGACCGGCGACGAGGACTTCGCCCGGTCGATGTGGCCGATGGTGGCGCGGGCCCTCGACTTCGTCATCGGCCTGCAGACCGCGCGCGGCGAGATCCTCTGGCAGCGCGACGCCGAAGGGCGTCCGGCGGAGTACGCCCTGCTCACCGGGTGCTCGTCCATCCACCAGGGCCTGCGGTGCGGGGCGCTGCTCGCCGAGCGGCTGGGCGACCCGCAGCCCGACTGGGAGCTCGCCGCCGACCAGCTCGGCCACGTGATCGCCGACCATCCGGAGGCGTTCGCCGACAAGAGCCGGTTCTCGATGGACTGGTACTACCCGGTGCTCGGCGGCGCCGTGCGCGGGGCGGCGGCGGCCCGGCGGTTCGACCTGGAGTGGGACACCTTCGTCGTGCCCGGCCTCGGCGCGCGCTGCGTCTCCGACCAGCCCTGGGTGACCGGCGCGGAGTCGTGCGAACTGGTGCTCGCGCTCGACGCCGCCGGGCAGCGGGACCGCGCGCTGGCGATGTTCGCCGACATGCAGCACCTGCGCCACGAGGACGGCTCCTACTGGACCGGCTGGCAGTTCGTGAACGAGCGGCACTTCCCCAACGAGCGCTCGGGATACACGGCCGCCGCGGTGGTGCTCGCCGCGGACGCCCTCGCCCGCGCGACCCCCGGCTCGGGGATCTTCCGCGACGCCGGCGGCCGGGAGGCCCGCATCACCGGCGAGTGCGGCTGCGAGCGCGCCCGCGCCTGACCGCCGGTCGCCCGCGCCGCTCGTCAGGCGTCGAAGCGGCCGCGGGAGGCCTCGATGTCACCGAGGTGGCGGTGGGTCCAGTCACACATTCCGTCGACGACCGCCCGCAGAGCCCGGCCCGGCTCGGTGAGGACGTAGTCGACCCGCGGCGGCACGGTGGGGTGCACGGTCCGCTCGACCAGGCCGTTGCGCTCCAGCATGCGCAGATTCTGCGTGAGCATCTTGTGGCTGATGCCCTCGATCTCGCTCCGCAACTCGCTGAAACGCAGGGTGCGTTCCCCCAGGGACTCGATGATCAGCAGAGCCCACTTGTTGGCGATGTCCGAGAAGATCTCCCGCGCCAGGGAGTCCGCGCGTGTCAGGTCCGCTTCCTCCGGCGAGCCCGTGAACTGCTTGGTCACCATGAGGTTCCCCAGTCACTGAAAAGTGCGTTCTTCCTTGTCAGCGGCCACTCTCCTACAGTTCCCGAGTAACCGCAAGAGAGTGTGAAGGAGGCGGACGTATGACCGTCACTCTGGTGAACCCGGATGGACTGCCGCAGATCGATGCCTACCAGCAGGTGTCGATCGCGACCGGGTCGAAACTGGTCTTCATCGCCGGACAGGTCGCCTGGGATGCCGACGGGGTCACGGTCGGCGAAGGCGACCTCGCCGCCCAGGTCGAGCAGTGCTATCTCAACGTCGCCACCGCACTGGCCGCGGCCGGCGGTTCCTTCGAGAACGTGGCGAAACTGACCGTCCACGTCGTCGACTGGACGCCCCGTAAGATGCCCCTGCTGCTGGAGGGGATCGCCCGGGCGGCCGCGAAGCTGGGGATCACCCCCGTGCCGCCGGCCACGCTGCTGGGCGTCGCGGCGCTGGACGTACCCGACCATCTGGTCGAGGTCGAGGCCACCGCGGTCGTCGACTGAGAACGCCCGGCGGGACGCGCCGTCAGACGCGTTCCAGTACGCGCAGCGACCCGACGACCCGCGCTTCGCGGAAGCCGCCCGACTCCAGCGCGCGCAGGTAGACCCGGTAGGGCGCCTGCCCGCCGTCGGCGGGGTCGGGGTAGATGTCGTGGAAGACCAGCGCGCCGCCCTTCATGACGTGCGGCGCCCATCCCTCGTAGTCGGCCGTCACCGGCTCCTCCGAGTGGCCGCCGTCGATGAACAGCACGGCCAGCGGAGTGGACCAGTGACGGGCGACCGTGGCCGACGCGCCCACGACCGCGATCACCTCGTCCTCCAGGCCGGCGGCGGCGATCGTGTCGCGGAAGAACGGCAGCGAGTCCATCAGCCCGGTCTTCGCGTCCACCAGCTCGGGGTCGTGGTGCGGCCAGCCCGGCTGGATCTCCTCAGACCCCCGGTGGTGGTCCACCGTGAAGACCACCGTGCCCGCCCGCCGCGCCCCGGCGCCCAGGTAGATCGCGGACTTGCCGCAGTACGTGCCGACCTCACAGATCGGCCCGCGGGAGCCGTACGCGCAGGCGGTCTCGTACAGGGCCTCGCCCTCGGCGGGCGGCATGAAACCGCGCGCCTCTTCGGCGGCGCGGCGCAGGTCGTCGGGCATCGGGGTCACCATGTCGGGCACCCTACCCAACAAGCCGAACGATGTTCGGGACTGCCCCTTGTCCGCTCTGATGGAACGTGTTCTACTTTGCTTCGTGAACCAGCGCGCCCGCATCGCGATGAGCGAGGAAGAGATCGCCGGGCTCCTGCGGGACGCCCGCAAGCTGCAGCTCGGCACGATCAATCCCGACGGCACGCCTCACCTGGTCACGATGTTCTACGGACTCGACGACGGCCGCGTCACATTCTGGACGTACGCCAAGTCGCAGAAGGCCCGCAACATCGAGCGCGACCCGCGGGTGAGCTGCCTGATCGAGACCGGGGACGAGTACGCGCAGCTGCGCGGCGCGCTCGTCTACGGCAAGGCGCGGCTGATCGACGACCCGGCGGCCGTCCTGGAGGTCGGTCTGGACGTCACCCGGCGGATGACCGGCATGCCCGTCGACGGCCCCGAGGCGCGGGCATACGTCGAGCACACCGCGCGCAAGCGCGTGGCCTACCTGGTCGAGCCGGCCCGCGTCGTCTCCTGGGATCACCGCAAGCTCGGCGGCGATAGCGTGAACTCCAGCGCGACGTGACGCACAGGAGGAGGACGCGCCATGAAGATCAAGGTCGACTACGACGTGTGTGAGGCCAACGCCGTCTGCATGGGCCTGGCGCCCGAGGTCTTCGAGGTCGACGACGAGGACAACCTCCACGTCCTGATGCCCGAGCCGCCCGCCGAACTGCTCGACCGGGTCCGCCACGCGGTCCGGTCCTGCCCCAAGGCCGCGCTGTCGCTCGAGGACGAGTGACGCGCGGCACCCAACCCTGAAAGACCAGGAGGTCCCCATGCGCGGCGCGCTTCTCCACGCGGTCGGCGACGAAAAGCTCGACATCAGAGACGACCTCACGCTGACGCCGGTGGGCCCGGGTGACGTCCGCGTGCGAGTGAAGGCCACCGGCGTCTGCCACTCCGACCTCTCGGTGCTCACCGGCGTGCTCCCCATGCCGCTCCCGATCATCCCCGGTCACGAGGGCGCGGGCGAGGTCGTCGAGGTGGGCGACGGCGTGACCACCGTGCAGCCGGGCGACCACGTCATCATCAACTGGACGCCCGCCTGTGGCGACTGCCCGAGCTGCGTGGGCGGCCAGCCGAACCTCTGCATGACGTACATGATGAAGAGCTTCACCGAGCCGCGCTTCCTGTTCGACGGCGAGACCCCGGCGTTCGGCATGGCCGGGTGCGGCACCTGGGCCGAGGAGATCATCGTGCCGTGGCAGGGGGCGATCAAGGTCGACCCCGACGTGCCGTACGAGGTGGCGGCGCTGATCGGCTGCGGCATCACGACGGGCGTCGGCGCGGTGCTCAACACCGCGAAGGTGCGCCCCGGCGCGACCGTCGCGGTCGTCGGTTGCGGCGGCGTCGGCCTGTCGGTGATCCAGGGCGCCCGCGTCTCCGGCGCGACCACGATCCTCGCGATCGACCCGCTGGAGTCAAAGCACGCGCTCGCGAAGAAGGTCGGCGCCACCCACGCCTGCACCCCCGACCAGCTCATGGACGCCATCGGCACGCTGACCGGCGGCCAGGGCTTCGACCACGGCTTCGAGGTGGTCGGCAAGTCGGCCGCGATCATGACGGCCTGGCAGGCGACGAGGCGCGGCGGCGACGTCATCGTCGTCGGCGCGGGCGCCATGGACGACCAGGTGCCGCTGACCGCCTTCAACCTGCTGTTCGAGGGCAAGAACATCCTCAGCTCGCTGTACGGCGACGCCGACGTCCGCAGGGACTTCCCGCGCTTCGTGAACCTCTACAAGGCGGGCAAGCTCGACCTGGACAGCATGATCAGCTCCCGTATCCGGATCGGCGACCTGAACGACGCCGTCGACGCCCTGCGCGGCGGCGAGGTGCTCCGGCAGATCGTGCTGTTCGACTGACACCGCCCCGCCGGAGATCTCCCCGGCGCGGGGGATATCTCCGGCGGGCCGGGGTAGCCCGAGCGGCGACATGCAGACGTTCCTGCCGTACCCGGACTTCGCGGCCACCGCCCGCGTCCTCGACCCGCTCCGCCTCGGCAAGCAGCGGGTCGAGGCCCTGCAGGTCCTGCGCACGCTCACCGTTCCCGGGTACGGCTGGCGGCACCATCCGGTGGCGCACATGTGGGCCGGATACGAGGAGGCGCTGGTCCGCTACGGCCTGGAGATCGTGATGGTCTGGTGCGACCTGGGCCGCGCCGACACCTGCGCCGGGACGATGACCAGGGAACTGCTCGACTGCCGGGGCATCGCGACGCCCCGCACCCAGGAGGCACTCGCGGAGGCGGGCGAACTGCCGCCGTGGCTCGGCGATCCCGCTTTCCACCTCAGCCACCGCTCGGCCCTGCTGCGCAAGGACCCGGAGTTCTACGGCCCGAAGTTCCCCGGAGACCCGGACGACCTCCCCTACGTCTGGCCCGACTCCGACCGCGTCAACGCCCTGCTCCCACCCCGCCGCAGTATGTAGACGGCATCTACGTAGATGCCGTCTACATGGGGCACGGTAAGCGCGGTTGCTTTCCCTCGGAAGTGGATTTGGTCGGCGCGGACCGGGCACCGGTGGCACGGCGGGTGCTGTTCGCGGGCTCGGTCAAGAGGCCAAGGGCCGGGCGCGCCTGACGGAGCACCCGGCCCTTGGCCTCGCGAGAGCTGGGGAGAGAGAGGTCAGCTCTCGGAGGAGAAGGCGGCGTCGAAGGCTGCGGCCGGTGGGGTGATGGCGTTGAGCGAGCGGATGTAGGCGAGGGATTCCGGCGCGCCGTGCAGCCGGTCCATGCCCGCGTCCTCCCACTCGATGGAGATCGGGCCGTCGTAGCCGATGTGGTTGAGCGCCCGGAAGCACTCCTCCCACGGCACGTCGCCCCGGCCGGTGGACACGAAGTCCCAGCCGCGGCGGGGGTCGGCCCAGGCCAGGTGGGAGGCCAGGCGGCCCCGCCGGCCGTCGCGGGTGGCGACCCGGGCGTCCTTGCAGTCGACGTGGTAGATCCGGTCGGCGAAGTCGAGGATGAAGTTCGCCGGGTCCAGGCCCTGCCACACCATGTGCGAGGGGTCCCAGTTCAGCCCGAAGGCCGGCCGG
>NZ_BSSF01000006.1:222673-622139 GCF_030268985.1 Microbispora sp. NBRC 16548 | reverse complement strand
AACGCCGAGGTGTCGTGGTCGACTCCGACGTTGACCCAGCCCCGGTCGGTGGCCAGGTCGTAGATGCCGTAAGGGATGGCATGCGGGACATCCGGGCCGGTGAAGAAGAAGCTGTGGTCCTCGACCTCGACCGGGTCGCCCTTCGGGCGCCACTGCCGCCCGGGGTTGGGCAGCTGCCCGAGCTGCTCCTTCTTCTTGGTGTCGACGCTGATCACAGGCTGCCCGGCGCTCTGATGCTCCTTGACTCGGTCGTTGATATAGCGAAACTGCACGTCCCGGTCGGGATGCTGCGCGCCCTCCAGCGTCTTGACGTTGGCCTGCAGGCTGAAGCCCTGCTCCTTCAGCAGCCTGCCTACCGTCGGGGCGGAGACCCGGTGTCCTTGCCGGCTCAAGGCGGCCACCTCGCTGTCCAGGTCGGCGCAGATGCGTGAGACCTCGCTTTTGGAGATCCCGGTCTCGGCGCCGAGGGCTTTGACCAGGTCATCGACGCTGCGGGTGGACACCCCCTGTAGGTAGGCCTCCATGACCACGGCGAACAGCGCCTGGTCGATGCGGCGGCGGCGTTCCAGCAGGGAGGGGAAGAACGACCCGGGCCGCAGTTTGGGGATCTTCAGTTCCAGGTCGCCGGCGGCGGTGGTCAGCAGCCGGTCGCGGTAGCCGTTGCGCTGGGCGGTCCGGGCTTCGGTGCGCTGGTGTGGCGCGGCGCCGATGACTGCGGTCGCCTCCGCCTCGATGAGCGCTTGCAGGACGGCTTGCAGCGCTTGGCGGATGACGTCGTCGGCGTCAGCGGCTTTCAAAGACTCCAGCAGGTTGAGCAGGGCAGACTGGTCCAGAGCCATCGTGTGGTGTCCTCCGCGAGAACCTTTGGTCGGGAACTCGCTGACCGTCACACGATGGCTCGCCCCATGTCCGGGGCTTGCATCAACAGCTTGGAGTTACACCACCCGAGGGGACGTCACCCTCGGTGCCGCCGATGCTCATACCGGCGATAGATGCGACCCCGGCGGCGAGGACCTGTCGTCGGCCCATTGGCTGGAACCAACTCTGACCGTCCGCGGATAATTGCATCAGCCACACCTCCTCGTCGGCGCCCTCCGTTGCCCGTACCTCAGCTACCTTGGTCTGCATTGCCGGCGCGAGTTTCACCAGGGCACCCCCGGCGTTGAGCGCGGCGTCGCAGAGGCGGGCGAGGTCCCGACTCGGCACTTTGAGCCCTCGCTCCACTTTGCTGAGCTGACCCTTGCTGTAATGGACCCGATTCGCGAGATCGGTCAAAGTGAGATTTGAGGCGATTCGCAGCCTCCGAAGCTCCTGTCCGAACTGGATCGGCTGTCGCACTGTCTGGACCTCCGTCCTTTCCAGGCCGAACAGCCGACTCCCCAAGGTTGCGACAGGAGCGGCCGCTCAGACAAGGCCGGTACCGTTGTTTCCCGTTTCCACTCTCGCAGGGATCTGGAAACAGCGCTATCTGGAAGCGGTGCTCGGTTAGCAGTGCTTACGGGGCGGTGCCATCGATCCCCAACGACGTCACACAAGTCGTCCAATTGGAGCCCAACTTAATCAAATCGCTTATGGTTGCGACCTTCTTCGGATAGGAGCTTATGGACAGTTGCATCAACACGGTTAGACACATTCACGCCCGTCGATTGAAAGAGGGGCGATGGCAGCGACGATTAGTGAGATTCGAACGCCTTGTGTTGTTTGATCAGTAAAGACAGGAAGCAGGGATATCCCAATATCCAGTGTCCCGAGGACGACAGCGGCCCATACTCTGTGAAACACCCTCTCGACGTCATAGACGGGGGTTCGTGGGTGCGCAGGGCCACGGTTGCGGCCTGGATGTCCTCAATGAGGGTGAACCCTATTTGACCGATAGAGCCGCCCTCACACATATCGCCGCCGCGCACCACGGGCTGTTCCCTTAGCGGGAACACGAACTCCTGAAGACACCGGACCGCCGTTGCACCAGTCAGTCGGTGGCGGGGCTGCCGAGTGTGGCGTATTGAGGAGACAGCATGGCGGCCGCCTGCCTTCCAGCCGGACCGCTTAGCGCGAGGGATCCCTGCAGCCACGCCCGGTTTCCCTGTTCGAACGAGCCGTCGCCGTGGAGTAGGGGGTTCAGTTCTTGCTCGGTGAAAGCGCGGGCTAGCGGCAGGGTGGCCCTGCCGAGGGGGTCGGAGTCGTAGGGGTACGCCCCCCACGCTGCGGCTTCCTCCTCTGTGGGCGTGATCCAGAAGTCGTACAGCAGGGACGAAAGCACCGGGCGGATGTCGTCACCGGCGTGGGAAAGCGAAAGCGCCGAGCAGAAGGCGTAGATCGCAGCGCGGTAGACATCGAATCCCCACGCGAAGACAGGCGCATTGGACTTCTCAAGCACCGCCTCGATCCGTCCTGCCTCCGGCGTACGTTCGAAGCCGGACACGATGGCGTGGTCTGCCATGCAGAATGTCTCCACGATGTATGGAACGTCGGGTACTCGCCACCGCACTCCTGGCTCGGCAACGGTGTTGTATATATACGCGGTGATGAACTCTGAATCGGTCCAGCCGGATGCGCGCGGCTCGTGTCCCCAGAAGAAAGTCTGAGGCACGGGCAAATCGGCGGACGTCAGGACCGAGTGCAGGGCGCCGATCATCCGTCCGGTCCAGCCGGCATCGACAAGGCCTGTGCTCCCCGAGGCGATGCCTTCCTGGATGGCGTAGTCGCGTACGAGTTGCCGCATCTGCTCGATACGCGGCCGCATCGCCTCCGCTACCTCAGGCATCGCCACGAACCGCCGCAACGCCGCATTCTGCTCTGGGTCGTCGGCTCGGGCCGACGGCGAGAGCGAGGCACCGGCGGCGGCCAGTGTTCCCGTAAATTCCTCGATGTCGAGGCCGAGGCGAGCGCACACGTCGGCCGCGTTTGAGCGCATGAAGCTGTTGAACAGCCAGTCGGCCTTCTCCAACCCGTACGGGTCGGAGGCAGCCAGGCTCCACGTGCGACGGCTGCTGTACACGTAGCTCATCGGGAGCCGGATCCCTAGCCGAGGAGCCAGGCGCGTGGCGATCTCGGAGAAGACCTGGGCATCGCGGGACAGAAAGCACAACCGGTGCAAGTGGCGGTCCTGCGCCGTGCGGAGCAGCCATATCACGTAGCCGACCAGGACGGGCGCAGCGACTCCGGTGGCTATGTCTCGGATCGCTCTCTCATGTGGCGAGGACACGGGGACGGCGGCGCGGGCTTGCGCCGAGGCCACAGCCATGGCGGCGGCAAGCCCGTCGTGCCCGGCCAGGGTCTGCTCGTAGCGCGTAGATTCCACTGCTTCTCCTTTTGCCCTGCCGCGCAGAGTCACATCCGCAGGTCACCACGACGTGAGCCAGAGCCCGACCTCGTCGTCGGTGCGGGCACCACAATCACGGCAGATCTGTTCGGCCCGCTGCCGCAGGTCACGCCATGTTTCCTCATCACCCATCGCCTGATGGACTGCCGCTTCCTCGGCCATCGTTCGACCGGCCCAGGCACGGTCGCCGAGTGACTCGTAGATCATCCGCGACTCCTGGTAGGCCTCGATAGCCTGCTTCCAATGCCGCTGTCCGGCATGGAAGAGGCCGAAGGTACGCAGGACACGGGCCTGGCCGGGACGATCGTCGATCTCCCGCAGGATTTCGGATGCGGCCTTCAGGTGGGCGTCCGCCTCCTCCCACCGCGCGGCATGTTGGATCGTGTCGGCAATGCTCATTCGTGAGCGGGCCTGCCAGCGGCGATCCCCGAGTTCTTGAAAGCGAGCCAGGGCGTCCTCCAGGCACTCCAGCGCCGCCTTATAGTCACCGGCGCGCCGGTAAGCGTCCCCCTTGTTGCGGAGGACGACGGCGACACCACGCCGGTCTACCAGTTCCTCGAAGATTTCCTGTGCCTCGTTCAGCGCTTTGATCGCCTGTTTGGTACGGCCCATGTTGCGCCACAGGACCCCGAGTTGGCGCAGCGTTCGCGCTTCCCAGCGGCGATCACCGGACTCGCGGATCACGCCGAGGCCGTTCAGGTAGAGGCGCTCTGCCTCCCCGTACAGGCACTGATCCCGGTAGACAATGCCGAACCGTACTCGGGCGCGAGCGGACTCCAGCCGGTCACCTAGCTGGTCGAAGATCTGAATGCACTCAGTGAAGCTGTCGATCGCTTCCTGCCACTTGCTCTGTCCGCGTTGGAGATCTCCAAGGCCGTTGAGCGCCCAAGCGATGTACCGCGGAATGTCGCGTCGGCGGAACACGTGTAATGCCTGCGTGAAGCAGTGCACCCCCTGATCGAGGCTGCCTGTGTAGCGATAAGTGTCACCGAGCACGCTCAGCGCGATCGCACCTCTGAGTTCATCGCCGATCTCCTCGGCGATCTCGGCCGATGCGCGCAGATGCTGTTCGGCGGAGGCGTAGTTGCCCTGCGCTCGGTGGATCGCGCCCATCTGGCAGCGGATCTCGGCTTCGCCCTCGCGGCTGCCGTCTCGCTGCGCGGCATCTAGTCCGATCAGGTGCACACGCACCCAGGTGGACCAGTCGGACGGCCAGAGCGATGTGATGGGAAGCGCCCTGGTCAGTCGCCAGGCATGCCGCCATAGCTCCGCCTCACCGGCAAGTTCGACACCGAGAAGGAATGTCGTCTCGTGGGTGAGAAAGTACTCGCGGGGATCGCGGTGGATCGCTCGGAGCAGCGCAGGGTCCACATGCGCGGGCTCGCCGTACCCGCCGGGTTCGAGCAGCACCGAGATATTGGTCGCCAGTGCGATGTAAAACTCCAGCAGCCGGGCCAGCGCCTTATTGCGGTCCGCCTCGCTCTCCTCTTCGGCGAGTCGCTCGCGAGCATAAACACGCAGCAGGTCATGGAAGCGGTAGCGCCGGATTCCCGTCCGGTCCTCGCCGCCGATCTCGATCAGTTCGGCGTCGACAAGGCGTTCCAGCATCTCCTCGGCCGCCCGCAGCGATACGCCAGCCAGCGCAGCCAGTGTCCAGGCAGAGAAGTCAGCAGCCTTCAGGACACCGAGCAACCGGAACGCTCGTCGGAGTTCCTCGTCGCATCCCTGATAGCTGAGTGCGAAGTTGGCACGCACCTCCAGATCCCCAATCTTGAGTAGGTCCAATCGGTGCTGCTCGTCGCGGAGTCGTGCGGCGAAGCCGGCCAGCCGGTCGGTCTGCCGGGATGCCAGCCGGGCCCCCGCGATGCGGAGCGCGAGGGGAAGGCGTCCGCACAGTCGCACGATCTCACTCGCGGCCTCGGGTTCCGCGGCCACCCGCGCCCTACCGACGATGTGCCGGAGCAGATCCAGGGCCTGTTCGACGGTCATCACGTCGAGGGCGTGGATATGCGCTCCGGACAGCGCAGCCAGCCGGGACCGGCTCGTGATCAGGACGGCGCAGCTCGCGCTTCCCGGGAGCAGTGGGCGTATTTGCTGTTCGCTGAGCGCATTATCCAGCAAGAGGAAAATCCGCCGGTCGGCAAGCTGCGCGCGATACATCCGCGCCCGGTCCTCCAGGTGCTCAGGAATACTCGCCGAGTCGACGCCCAGCTCTCGGAGGAACCGGCCGAGGACCTCCGCGGGGTCAAGCACTTGCGCCTCGGCGCCGCGGAGGTTCACATACAACTGCCCGTCAGGGAACTGGTTGCGGACCCGGTGCGCGACGTGCAGCGCGAGCGTGGTCTTGCCGACGCCACCCTTGCCGGAAAGGGCGGTCACGACGACCGCCGTGTCAGCTTTCCGAGAGATGAGCAGCCGCGCGAGTTCGGCGGCGTCCTCTGCCCGGCCAGTGAAGTCCTCGATATCGGGTGGAAGCTGGTACAGCCGTCCTGCCTGGGGAAGATGTGTGCCGTTCGCTGTCGGTAACTCCTGCCGCTGCTTCCCGACCTGGTCCTTCACCTGCCAGAAGGCGATACCGCCAGACAGCATCGACGCGACTATCGCGAAGATGAACTGCTCCTGCCCCAAGCCGTCGCCGTCGTTGACCCCGGCCACGATGCCCGCGAAGACCGCTATCGCAGTCACCAGGGCGGCGATAAAAGGTATGACATGCCGGAAACGCTGCGTCGAAGTCAACGTGCCGACCTCTCATGGCCGGTATTGCCAGCGGATCGAGTCACGTGGGTTCGGCTCTCTAGGCGATCTCTGGTCTCCCCGCATCTTACGGATGCTCGACCTGATATCAACAGGACTTACCACTACCCTGTCGATCAACGCCGGGAAGCTGTTTTCATGGACGGATGGGCGATGACCTCGACTCTTCTAATTGGTGCTCCACCATAATCGAGGAATCGGGTTGCGATTTAATCTGATCGCACCTGCGCCGCCGCGGCGGCGGGTGCCAGTACGGTTGCCCTCGCCCAGCGGCAGGCTGACTCGGCCAAATCTCCTGTAGGTCAAGCCGGTGCTTAGCAGCCTTTGCGGAAGCGGCCGCGGTGCGACGTATACGACTAGAACGGAGAATGATCAACGGGCGTTCGGGGGTGAGATCGGCGCTACAGGGTTCGGTACCCGACATAGCGACCGCGGCCACCTGGACGGCGAAGGCAAATTACCGGTTACCTTCCGAAAAGGTCAGCTTATTCCATAGCTGAGCTGGATCAGGGGGAACGCCTTTTCCAGATCGTTGTGGGTGCGGATGCGAAGCTCCAGGTCACCGGTGCCGAAATGGCCGATGTTCCGGACGTCGCGGCTGAAGCCCTCCTCCAGTTCGATACTGTCCGGATCGACCTTCACGAAGACCAGAATTGCCTGGGATTTGGGGTGGATTTCGACACATGCGAAGTTTTTGATCCGGCGGAAGGCGAAGTACAACTTCAGGACCTTCTTGGTGACGTCGTCCCCCAACCCCTCGATGAAAGCCTCCAGTTGGCCGTACAGGTCGGCGAGCGGCTGCGGTGCTTGCGCGAGGGATTCGGTCACGGTCTTGTACTGCGTCGGTGCTTTGCCGCCGGTCTTCGACGGCGAGTTGTCCCCGGACCCGCCCGCGCCACTGCGGGACGCGACCAGCTCAAGAGCGAGCAACTCACTATCGAAGTCCCGGTATCGGATCAGCTCGATCGACCGGTTCATTTGCATGATCGCGTGCTCGTCATAGCGGTTGAAGTCGCCGGCGACGCACACGAGCCGGGGGTTGCTCCAGTCGATCTCCTCTGCGGCCTGCGTCCCGAGCTTCCGCATGACCAGCAGTTCGAACTCGCCTCGATGGTCAAGGAGCCAGTCCAAGTAGAAAAGCCCTTGGTTGATGACGTTCTCGTTGCTGGCGCGCTTGTACTCGAAGATGACCGGAGAGCCGTTCTCGTCGATGCCGAGTGAGTCGATGCGGCCGCGATGTTTGGTCCCGGTGGAGTACTCCGTCTCCAGGAACCGTACGCCGAACAGCGTCTCCATGTTGTTCTCGATCAGGCGCTGTAACGATACCTCGACGGCGAAGGCGTTCCCTTGCAGCTCAGCTGCCTTGCCGTCTTGAATCCGGAACAGCTTCAGATCGCTCACGTGACAAGGCTACCTAGCACAGCCGTCTCCTGATTTCCAAAGCTGCACCTGTGCTTTGACTATGTGATGAGAGCACCCCTGGATCGCTACCGGTTGCGGCAGGTTCAGGGCAGCCTGAGCTGACAGCGCGTTCCGGAGCAGGTGAGCACGCGATACCGGATGCCTCTGGCTCGGGGACCTCACTGGGCGGTGGCCGGCCGCCAGGGCAGGCGCACCGGTTCGGAGGGGAGGTCACCGGCAAGCAGCCGGGGCAAAAGCGCGCCGATGCCGACGGGGAAGACGAGGTCGGAGGTGGTTTGAAGCTCCTGGACAGTCCACCAGCGGTGTGCGGCAATCGCCTCGCGTTCGTGAGCTTCGAGGCCGGAGGGAGCCAAGGTCAGACGGTCGACGCGGGTGAAGAAGAACGAATCGACAGCGTGCAGGGTGAGCTCGCCGAATCGGGCAGGACCAGAAGAGACGGCCACCACCGGGCCCAGCCGCTGCGGAGCCAGGATGTGACCGGTCTCCTCAAAGAGTTCACGCACCGCCGCCTGAGAAAGGGTCTCTTCGTCGTCGACACCACCGCCGGGCGTGGCCCAGAAGTGGGAGGCGGGCAAATCGTCGGAGGCACGGAAACGGAACAGCAGGAGCCGGTCGTCGCGGTCGACCAGCAAAACGCGGGCGCTGGCCCGCATGGCGGGGACGGTCACTCTGCCGATCCTAGGTATACCCGGTCATGGCGTTGGTGACAGTCGGCTGATCGGTGGTAGGCCGTCCAGTGCGGTGGGACGTCGTCGGGTGTTGTAGTACTCCAGCCATGTTGCAGGGCTTGGGCGCGTTGGGTGTTGCTGGTGAAGAGCTGGCGGTAGGCCTCCCACGCGGTCTGCAGGGTGCGGTTACCCTTGGCGCCGAGCGCCTTCACCATCGCGTCCTTGAGCCGCATGTGGGTGCCGTCGATCAGGTCGAGCGGCGAGGACCTGCAGGGCACCGAGGAGCCCTCCTTGGTGGTGCAAGCGTCGAGCGAGGCGCAGCGGATCGAGTGCCGGGGCTGGGCGTGCGCGACCGACTGGGCGTACGCCGGGTCCGCGTGCGCGGGCGCGGCGACCGCGAAGATCGTCAGTATCGCCAGGGCGAGGCCGGTCAACTTCCTTGCCATCGGTCTGGTCGGGTCTGGATGATCCTCTCCGTTCTGAGGTCTCATGCAGTTGGACCCGGTCTGGCCCCGCCCGGTTGGCCACATTGCCATATCAGGCCCGTGAACCGCTGCGTCCCCGATCGCCCATCGCGACGCTCCGCGCCGCCGGCGAAAACGGGCAACCCTGGCGGCGCCGGGTGGGGCGGTTCATTTGAACACACCGGGCTGGAGCAGTCTCGTTGACCGTGGATCCCCTGGTCAGCTCCGGTATTGAGGGGTACCGGTCGGGAGTGGTCGGCACGTCCAGCTTCACGGTCAAACGACGGTCAGACATCAAAAGAGCCTGATCACTTGGAGAGTGATCAGGCCTCTGATCTGCTAAAACAGTGTCGGGACGGCGGGATTTGAACCCACGACCCCTTGACCCCCAGTCAAGTGCGCTGCCAAACTGCGCTACGTCCCGTTGCCCTGGTCTCCCCGGGCACACCCAAACCTTAGCGCAGTTTCCGCCCTCGTGCGTACACGAACCGCGCCAGTGGGCCTAGGCTGGCGATCATGGGGAGGAAGGCGCGCATCGACCAGGAAGAACTCGTCCGGCTGGCCGCCGAAGGGTGGCCCAACGCCCGTCTCGCCGAGCACTTCGGTGTCACCGAGTCGGGCATCCTGCAGGCGAAGCGAGCCGCCGGCCTGTCCAAGCCGATGACGGACCACAGCCGTGCCCTGCCGTGGAAGCTCCGGCGCGAGCACGGCCAGAGCGGCCCCGCCACCAACCTGCGGAACCTCTCCGCCGCGGCCCAGGGCCGCCGGATCCCCAAGGACAGGCTCAATACCGCCCTGCGGTGGGCGAACCGGCTGGTCGACAACGGGCTCGACATCGCCTACGACCCCGAGCGGGGCTTCCACGAGGTGCCCGCCGGGGACGACTCACACGTCGCCCGGGTCCTCGCCGAGGCCCGCGAAGCCGCGGACGCGGCGGGCACCGGTCCCTGACCGTACGGCTCACACACCGTCGCGCGGCAGGGGCGTGGTCTCCTCGCGTACGTGCACGTGGCGCTCGCCCGGATGGACGGCGGTGTGCGACTCGGTCTCCTGGACGTGGACGTGCGGCTCGGCCGCCGGGTCCACGGTGTACATCGTGTCCGGCTCGATGGTCTCCACCGTCTCCTCGGTCCGCGGGCGCCGGGTGTAGCGACCGGTCAACACCATGCCGACGACCCCCACGGCCATGAGAATCCAGCCGATCATTTGAAGGTCGATTCCAGGAACGTCCCATTTGACGGCGAACGCGAGAACCGCGCCGACCGCGATGAAGGCGAGACTGGCCCCGAAGCCCATGGCTACCTCCTCTGCTGGTCAACCGCCCTTTACCCGCAGAATCCGCGATTACGCAAGGCGTGAAGACCGCTTTCCCGGGCAGTGCGGATGAACAACGCACTCACCCCTGGAGGCAGATATGACCGCCGTAGCATGGGTGGCCGTCGTGATCGTCGCCGTGCTGGTGATCCTGGCAGTCGGCTACCTTGTGTCGGCACGCAACCGCAGGCGCCACCTGCAGGACCGTTTCGGACCCGAGTACGAACGGGCGGTGCGGGAGAGCGACAGCCGTAAAGAGGCCGAGCAGGAACTGCTCGCCCGCGAGGAGCGCCACGCCAAGCTGGACATCCGCCCGCTCGACCCGCAGACCCGGGAACGGTACGCGAGGAAGTGGGCCGAGGTGCAGGAGCGCTTCGTGGACGCTCCCGGCTTCGCCGTGACCGAGGCGGACGCGCTGGTCACCGCGGTGATGGCCGAGCGCGGCTATCCCACGGACGAGTTCGAGCAGCGTCTGAGCGACCTGTCGGTGGCCCACGCCGCCACGCTCGACCACTACCGCAATGCCCACGACATCAGCAGCCGCGCCGCCCGGCAGGAGGCCACCACGGAGGAACTCCGCCAGGCGATGGTCCACTACCGCGCGCTGTTCCAGGAGCTTCTCGGCGACGGCGCCGACGTTGCTCTGAACGACCACGTCAACGGTGCCGCCTACACCACCGACGGCTACGACGGCGCCTCGGCGAACGGCTACCACGCGGACGTACGGAAGGCGGGGCGATGACCATGCGGACGAACAGGTACGACGAGCGCGACAACGTCGCCGAGCAGCCGACCCCCGAGACCCCCGAGCCCCTCGAGGAGGAGGCACGCAGAGAGAGGGCTGTCGCGGACGCCGGGCGGGACGAGCACGAGGGTCCCGGTCCGGTCTACTCCCCCAGCGACGCGTACACCGCCGGCTACGCGGACGGCACGGCACGCGACGCCGGCGACCGCGCGTACCCGCGGGACACGACACCGGAAACCGGCGGTGACGCGCAGACGGACGGAACGACCGACGCGGACGGCGACGGCTCCCGCTTCCGCCAGCCGTACGGCCAGGCGGGCGACGACGTCCTCACGTCGCCCCAGACCGGCGGCAGGCACACGGCCGAGGGCGACCGCCTCGTCGCGGGCCGCCGTACGGACGACTACACCGAGCCCGGCACCCAGGCGGGTCCGTCCGACGACGCCACGACCGGCGCGTACGACATCTACGGCGACGACGCGCACCGCGACCCTGAGACGGACGGCACCGGCTATGCCCGGGACGGTGTGCCCGCCGGCGACGCCACCACGGCCGCCACTACCGGCGCCACCGTCGACGGCCCGGTGGCCTACCCCGTCACGACCACCACCGCCGCCTCCGGCGCGGCGTCCGTCCTGGACGAGGCGCTGGACAGCCGGTGGCGCGAGATCAAGACGGGCTTCGTCGACGATCCCCGTCAGTCGGTCGAGCAGGCGGACGCGCTCGTGGAGGAGGCCCTGTCGGCCCTCACCAGCCGCCGGCAGTCGCTGCTCGACCAGTGGAAGGACAACGAGCGGGGCGACACCGAGGCGCTGCGCCTGGCCCTGCACGAGTACCACGCGTTACTGGCCCACCTGACCCGGAAGTGAGGTAACAATGCTCGCCATCGCCGCGGCGGTCGTCTTCGGGATCGCCTTCCTCCTCGACCTTCTCAACGCGAGCATCGGCATCGGCCTGACCGCGCTGCTCGCCCTCGGCCTGTGCCTGCTGTCTCTGCACCAGGCCGGCGTCGGCACCGCCGGGGTGAACTCCTGGCGCGGCGGCTGGCGCGGCGGACGCGTCCGTCGCTGACCCCGCGACCCGAACGTCTCCCAAAACAACGTTCCTGAAAACGCGAAGCGGTCTCGTGGGAGCGCACCTCCCGCGAGACCGCAGAGCCGTATAACCGTATAAACCGTATAACCGCAAGAATCCGCCCCACCGGCCCCTCAGGAGACCGAGATGCCCCACAAGGTGGAAGAGGTCATGACGCGCGATCCGGTCACGCTGCCGGAGGAGGCCTCGGTGGTCAAGGCCGCCAAGCTGATGCGCGACCGCGGGATCGGCGACGTGCTGGTGATCGGGGACGGCCGGCTGTGCGGGCTGGTGACCGACCGGGACATCGTCGTACGCGCGGTCGCGGAGGGCAGGGACCTCGCCACCACCCCGCTGGCGACGCTGTGCACCTGCGACGTGGTGACCGTCGGCCCCGACCAGGACGTGGCCGAGGCGGCGCGGCTGATGCGCGAGAAGGACGTGCACCAGCTTCCGGTGGTCGTGGACGGCCGCCCGGTCGGCGTCGTCGCCCTGGCCGACCTCACCCGCGACCTCACCCCCGGTCACGCCGCCGACCTCACCCCCGATATCACCATCGGCGGGCTCGATCCCGAGCACACATCCGGCCACGCTCCCGCCCCCGCCTGACGGCCCTCGTACGGCCCTGTCACCCGCGCAGGAGGGCGGACGCGGGTGCCCTGTTCGCTCCTGCTGAAAATCATGGGTGAGTGAGCTAGCTGCTCATATAGCGTGTTCCGCATGATTTTGCCCTCCCCGCGACGCTCCCCTGGACCACGACCGTGCTGAGCCGTCTGCTCCGCACGTATCTGCGGCCCTACTCGCCCGCGCTCACGGCGGTGGTGCTGTTCCAGCTCGTCGGCACCATCGCCTCCCTGTACCTGCCCAGCCTGAACGCCGACATCATCGACCAGGGGGTGGCCACCGGCGACACCGGCTACATCCTGGCCACCGGCGGCTGGATGCTGACCGTGTCCCTCGTGCAGATCGCCTGCTCGATCGCGGCGGTCTATCACGGTGCCCGGGTGGCGGCGGGGTTCGGCCGGGACGTCCGGTCGGCGCTCTTCCACCGCGTGAGCGGGTTCTCCCAGCGGGAGGTCGCCGCGTTCGGGGCTCCGTCGCTGATCACCCGCAACACCAACGACGTGCAGCAGATCCAGATGCTCGTGGTGATGACCTGCACGATGCTGGTCGCGGCGCCCATCATGGGGGTCGGCGGCATCATCATGGCCCTGCGTCAGGACGTCGGGCTGTCGTGGCTCATGCTGGTCTGCGTCCCGGTGCTGCTGGTCTCGATCGGGCTGATCGTCTTCCGCATGGTCCCGCAGTTCCGCGCCATGCAGACCCGCATCGACGTGGTGAACCAGGTGCTCCGCGAGCAGCTTTCCGGCATCCGCGTGGTGCGGGCCTTCGTCCGGGAGCGTGAGGAGACCCGCCGGTTCGCGCAGGCGAACGACGAGCTGACCGGGACGGCGCTGCGCGTCGGGCGGCTGACCGCGCTCATCTTCCCCACCGTGATGCTGATCCTCAACGCCTCCAGCGTCGCCGTGCTGTGGTTCGGCGCCGCCCGGGTGGACAGCGGTGAGATGCAGGTGGGCGCCCTCACCGCGTTCCTCATGTACCTGATGCAGATCCTCATGTCGATGATGATGGCCACCTTCATCTCGATCATGATCCCGCGCGCCGCGGTCTGCGCGGAGCGCATCGCCGAGGTGCTGGACACCGAGTCGTCGGTGCGCCCGCCCGAGCATCCCGTACGGCAGGTGGACCGCCGGGCCGAGCTGGAGCTGCGTGACGTCGAGTTCCGCTATCCGGGCGCGGAGGCGCCGGTGTTGTCCGGTGTCTCCTTCCGCGTGGCCGCGGGACAGACCACCGCGGTCATCGGCAGCACCGGGTCGGGGAAGACGACCCTGGTCTCCCTGGTGCCCCGGCTGTTCGACGCGACGTCCGGCGCCGTGCTGATCGACGGTGCCGACGTACGCGACCTCGACCCCCAGATGCTCTGGACGCGCATCGGCCTGGTGCCGCAGAAGCCGTATCTGTTCACCGGCACCGTGGCGAGCAACCTGCGGTACGGCAACCCGGTCGCCACCGACGAGGAGCTGTGGGAGGCGCTGGAGATCGCCCAGGCCCGCGACTTCGTCGAGGCGATGCCCGAGGGCCTGCAGGCGCCGATCTCCCAGGGCGGCACGAACGTGTCCGGGGGGCAGCGCCAGCGCCTGTCCATCGCCCGCGCGCTGGTCGCCAAACCCGAGATCTATCTGTTCGACGACTCGTTCTCGGCACTCGACCTCACCACCGACGCCAGGCTGCGCGCCGCTCTGCGCCCGTACACGGCCGACGCCGCCGTGGTGATCGTCGCCCAGCGGGTCTCCACCATCGCCGACGCCGACCAGATCGTCGTCCTGGACGACGGCGTCGTCGTCGGCATCGGCACCCATGACGAGCTGCTCGGTTCCTGCCCGACGTACGTCGAGATCGTCGAGTCCCAACTGACCGCGGGGAGTGCGGTATGAGCGACCGGCCCACGGCACGGCCCACAGCACCGGCACGACCGCGGCCCGCCGGAGGCGGCGGTTTCGGGCCCTTCGGCGGCGGGCAGATGCCGGCGGAGAAGTCGATGAACTTCGGCCCCTCCGTCCGGCGGCTGCTGCGCCGGTTGAGCCCGGAACGGCCGAGGATCCTGGCCGTGATCGGCCTCGCCGTGATCAGCGTGGTGTTCTCCGTCATCGGGCCGAAGCTGCTCGGCCGCGCGACCGACGTGATCTTCAGTGGTGTGATCGGCGGACGGCTGCCCGCGGGAACGACCAAGGAGCAGGCCGTGCAGGGCCTGCGCGCCTCGGGCCACGGCGACTTCGCCGACATGCTCTCAGGGATGGACGTCGTTCCCGGTCACGGCATCGACTTCGGCGCGCTGGCCACGGTCCTGGCCTGGGTGCTGGGGCTGTACGTCGCGGCGTCGCTGTTCATGTGGCTGCAGGGCCGGCTGCTCAACGACGTGACGCAGCGCACGGTGTTCCGCCTCCGGGCCGACGTCGAGGACAAACTGCACCGGCTCCCGCTGAAGTTCTTCGACGGCCAGCCGCGCGGCGAGCTGCTCAGCCGGGTCACCAACGACATCGACAACGTGTCCCAGACCCTGCAGCAGACGCTGAGCCAGCTGCTGAGCTCGCTGCTCACCGTGATCGGCGTGCTGGTCATGATGTTCGTGATCTCGCCGCTGCTCGCGGTGATCGCGCTGGTGACGATCCCGGTCACGATGATCGTCACCGGGCAGATCGCCAAGCGCTCGCAGAAGCAGTTCGTCGCCCAGTGGGCCCACACCGGCACGCTGAACGCCCACATCGAGGAGGCGTTCACCGGCCACGAGCTCGTGAAGGTCTTCGGGCGGGGCCCGGAGGTCGAGCAGGTGTTCCGGGAGCGGAACGAGGCCCTGTACACGGCGAGCTTCGGCGCGCAGTTCATCTCCGGGATCATCATGCCCTCGATGATGTTCATCGGGAACCTCAACTACGTCGCCATCGCGGTCGTCGGCGCCGTACGGGTGGCCGGCGGGTCGATGAGCCTGGGCGACGTCCAGGCGTTCATCCAGTACTCCCGGCAGTTCACCCAGCCGCTGACCCAGGTCGCCTCGATGGCCAACCTGCTGCAGTCGGGGGTGGCCTCAGCCGAGCGGGTCTTCGAGCTGCTGGACGCCGAGGAGCAGAAGCCCGACCCCGCCGACCCGGTGCTGCCCGCCACCCGGCGGGGGCGCGTCGAGTTCGAGCACGTGTCCTTCAGGTACGACCCCGAGCAGCCCCTCATCGAGGACCTGTCGCTGGTGGCCGAGCCCGGGCACACGATCGCGATCGTCGGTCCGACCGGCGCGGGGAAGACCACGCTGGTCAACCTGATCATGCGCTTCTACGAGCTGGACGCGGGCCGCATCACCCTCGACGGCGTCGACATCACGGCGATGCGACGCGAGGACCTGCGCTCCCAGATCGGCATGGTGCTCCAGGACACCTGGCTGTTCGGCGGGACGATCCGCGACAACATCGCCTACGGCAACCCCAGGGCCACCGAGGAGGAGATCCAGGCGGCGGCACGGGCGACGTACGTCGACCGGTTCGTCCGCACCCTTCCGGACGGGTACGACACCGTGATCGACGAGGAGGGCGGCAACATCAGCGCCGGCGAGAAGCAGCTGCTGACCATCGCCCGCGCCTTCCTCGCCAACCCGTCCCTGCTCATCCTGGACGAGGCGACCAGCTCGGTCGACACCCGCACCGAGGTCCTGGTGCAGCACGCGATGGCCGCGCTGCGCAGCGACAGGACCAGCTTCGTCATCGCCCACCGGCTGTCCACCATCCGCGACGCCGACCTCATCCTGGTGATGGAGGCCGGGAGCATCGTCGAGCACGGCACCCACGACGAACTGCTCGCCACCCGGGGCGCCTACCACCGGCTCTACTCGGCCCAATTCGCCGGTGCCCTGGCCGGCGACGACACCCCCACGGAAGTGGGCTGAGGAGTGCCGCGTGGCCTCGGGTCACGCGGCGCTCCCCCACTGCGGGTCACGAGCGGGCGGACAGGGTGAACTCCTTGCGCGGCTCCTCGATGGCCCCCAGGGAGACGATCTCCCGGGGGAAGAACAGCCCGAGCGTCCAGTCCATGAGGATCCGGGTCTTCTTGTTGAAGGTCGGCATCCGCGTCAGGTGATAGGTGCGGTGCATCAGCCAGGCGGGGAAGCCGCGAAGCTCCCGGCCGTAGATCTGCGCGACCCCCTTGTAGAGTCCCAGGCTCGCCACCGACCCCGCGTACTTGTGCCGGTACGGCCGCTGGGCCTCCCCCCGCAGCGCCGCGAGCAGGTTGTCGGCCAGCGTCTTGGCCTGCCGTACGGCGTGCTGGGCGTTGGGCGGGCAGAACTCGCCCGGCCGGGTGAGGTCGGGGACGGCGGCGGAGTCGCCCGCGGCGAAGGCGAAGTCGGTGCCGTGCACGCGCAGGTAGGGATCGACCCTGATCCTGCTCCTCTTGTCCAGTGGCAGGTCGCCCGCGCCGACCAGCGGGTTGGGCTTGACGCCGGCCGTCCAGACGAGGGTGTCGGCGTCGAACTCCTCGCCGTCGCTCAGCACGATGCGGCAGCCCTCCGCGGACTTCAGCAGCGTGCCCATGCGGATCTCGATGCCCCGCTCGCGCAGCTGCAGGGCCGTCCACTTGCCCATGTCCGGGCCGACCTCGGGCAGGATGCGGTCGGTGGCCTCGACGAGGATCCAGCGCATGTCCTCGCGGCGCAGCCCGGCGAAGTACTTGAGCGCGCCCGCCGCCATGTCCTCCAGCTCGGCCAGGGCCTCCACGCCGGCGTAGCCGCCGCCGACGAAGACGAAGGTGAGGGCCTTGCGGCGGACCTCCGCGTCCGGCGTGGACGCGGCGATGTCGAGGCAACCGAGCACGTGGTTGCGCAGGGCGATGGCCTCTTCGATGGTCTTGAAGCCGATGCCGTGCTCGGCCAGGCCGGGCACCGGAAGCAGCCGTGAGATCGAGCCCGGCGCGACGACCAGGTAGTCGTATTCGATGGTGAGGTCGGGCCCCTCGTGCGGGGTGAACTCCGCCTTGCGGTCGCCCAGCCGCACCTGGGTGACCCGCCCGCTGAGGATCTGGCACTTGTTCAGCACCCGCCTGAGCGGGACGACGACGTGCCGCGCCTCGATGTTCCCCGCGGCCGCCTCCGGCAGGAAGGGCTGGTAGGTCATGTAGGAGTCGAGGTCCGCGACGGTCACGAGTGCCTCGCCGCGGCGGAGCCTGCGTTGCAGGCGGAGTGCTGTGTACATGCCGACGTATCCGCCGCCGACGATCAGAATCCGTGGGACAGCCATGGCTGTCCCCTACCCCTACTCAAGGAGGAAACGCATCGTCACCGTGGTCCCCCTGGGACCGGTGGTGACCTGGAGGTCGTTGCTCAACATGCGCGCGACCCAGAGCCCCATGCCGCTGGTCGCGTCCTCCGGAGGCGGGTCGTGGCCCGGCTCGCCCTCGAGACGCCACTCCCGGCCGTCGTCGTGCACGGCGACCACCAGGGCCGGCCCGTCACGCCAGATGCCCAGCCGCGCCTTGGTCGACCCGTGGGTGACCGCGTTGGTGGCGACCTCGTTGAGCGCGACGAGGAAGTCGCCGATCGCGTCCTCCCGCATGTCGCGACGCAGCGCCTCGGCGGCGGCGAACTCCCGCAGATCGGGCAGATCGGCTAAGGAGAAGGCACGCTCCCTCGCCGCTCTGGTGACGTGCGCGGGAACGCCGTCATCTTTCACCCGGTACACGCCTCCCGCCGGAAATCTGGCCGTCTCAGGATCTATGGGCTGTGGGCAGGACGAAGATACCCCGGGACACCGCCTTGGCACAGACGGTGTCCCGGGCATCGTCGCATCCTCTCATCCCGCGACGAGCTCCGCCCGGAGCTGGTCGAGGGTCTTGCGGAGGATCCGTGAGACGTGCATCTGCGATATGCCGAACTCCGCCGCGATCTCGGCCTGCGTCATGTTGCCGTAGAAACGCAGCAGGAGGATGTTCTTCTCCCGCTCGGGGAGGAGGTCGATGAGAGGCTTCAGCGCCTCGGCGTCCACCAGGGTGTCGAGTGCGTCGTCCTCTTCGGGGATCACGTCGCCGAGGGCGGCGGCGTCGTCGTCGGCCCCGATCGGCGCGTCCAGGGAGAGGGTGCTGTACGCCGCGGAGGCGTCCATGGTGAGGAGCATGTCCTCCTCCGACAGACCCATCTTCTTGGCGAGCTCGGCGACGGTGGGGAACCGGCCCAGCTCCTGGGTCATGTCGGCGACGTGCCGGTTGAGCTCGGCCCGGCGCTCCTGGTAGAGGCGGGGCACCCGGACGGCCCAGGTGCGGTCTCGGAAGTGCCGCTTGACCTCGCCCGTCATGGTGACCATGGCGTACCCGCGGAAGCTGTGGCCCAGGGTGGGGTCGAAGCCGTTGATGGCCTTCATGAGGCCGACGTACGCGGCCTGGAGGAGGTCTTCCATAGGCTCGCCACGGTTGAGGTACCGCCGGGCGATGTCCCTCGCCATCGGACGGTGCATTTCTACGATCTTCTCACGGAGGCGTTCCCGCCGCTCCTCGGACAGTCCGTCCTCGGCCAGCTCGGCCAGGAGCTCTTCGGCGGTCGGATTGCTGACGGTCTCTGCACGGACCTCGGCAGCCATCTGCGCAGTCCCCTCGTATTTTCTCGCGAGGGCGCCTACGCGCTGGGGTGACCACGCAGAAGGCACGCCTCGCTACAGTATCGAGACGAGGCCCTCTGCTGGACCTCTGCTTCAGTATATTGCCCCAAAATCAGGAGTATCACCACCCCTTCGGCACCAGTAATGTTGCCGCAGAGGAGGCGCGAGGTGTCTAACAACGGACTGCTGTCCCTGACGTCCAGCATGGCGGGGGACATCGTGGTGATCCATGTGAACGGTGTCCTCGACGCCACGACACGTGAGCAGTTCTCGGACTACCTGGACGCCGCGGCGGACGACCACGGTCCCGGCATGATCCTTGACCTGGGCGGCGTGACGTTCATGGACTCCCGGGCGCTGGGCCTGATCGTGCATCACTGGCAGCGCTCGACCACGGCCGGCGCCAACTTCGCGCTGATCTCCGTGCAATACCCGAACTCCAAGGTCATGTGGGTCACCGGCCTGTCGGAACGGCTGCCCCTGTTCGACACCCTCGACGAGGCTCTGGCCGCGTTCGCCGCCTAGAGTTCGCCACGCCCCGCCGCCACCCCGCGCCGCCACCCTCCGCTGCCACCCCGTGCCGGCCGCCGGCCGCCCGTACGGCCCCGCTCAGGCCGGGGCGGCTCCCCCGTGCTTCTGCTGGTGCTCGGTCACCAGGAGCTTGGCCAGGTCGGCCACCTTGACCTGGTGGTGCTGCGACACCCGCCTGAGCTCCTCGAACGCCTCCTCGGCGGAGCAGCCGCTCTTCGACATGATGATGCCCTTGGCCTGGTCGATCACCGACCGGCCCGCCAGGGCCTCCTGCATCTGCGCCGCGCCGGTCAGGACGTCGTCGAACTCCCAGATGTTGGCCAGCGCCACGGTGACCTGTTCGCGCAGCAGGGCCATGAGCGTGCCGCCTGAGCTGAACACGCCGGGGCGCACGCCGTACAGGCCGATGATCACGACGGCGCCTTCCACGGCGATCGGCACGACGAGGACCGAGCGCACCCCGTGCCGCACGGCGGTGGCGGCGTAGCGGGACCAGCGGGACTCGCGCATCACGTCGGGGATCGCCACCGGGCGCCCGGTGGACAGCGCCTCCCTCGACGGGCCCTCGCGCAGGTCGCGCTCGCGGTCGATCAGCACGGTGAGCTCGCTGTGGGAGGCGGCCAGCAGCACGCGCTCCTCCATCCACAGCTCGGCGGTGCCGCCGGCGCATCCGGGGACGCCGCGCGCGACCGCCTCGGTGATGCCGCGCAGAACGCTCTCGGCCGACGTGCCCTCTGTCACACGGCCCAGCGCCGCGAGGTCACGCGCGAGAATGGATGTCGTCTCCATGGTAGAAAGACCATTCCCATAGTTTTCGGGTTAATCCAGGCTGGATCGATTAGACCCGGGGTTTGGCGTAGCGTCTACGTCGAGAGAGGGGGGCAGCTTGCCCGACACCGCCGAGCTCGAGCGCGCGTTGAGCGGGCTCGCCGACCGCATCGCCACCCTACGGGAAGATCCCGATCCGGGTGCGATGCTACGGGAGCTGGACGCCGCCGAGGAACTGGTCCGCAAGGCCCTGAGCGAGCTGGCGCGCAACCGCAGGCGCAGGGACGGCGGCAGCCAGCGCGAGCAGAAGCTGCTGCGCCAGGTTTTCCGCGCGCTGCCGATCCCAGTGATCATCATGGACACGGGCGGCACGGTGCGCCGTATCAACAACGAGACCACGCGCCTGCTCGGCAGCCCGGCCGGCTACCTCCTGGGCCGCGCCTTCCCCCTGCTCGTCGACGTGACCGCCCGGGCCGCGTTCCGGCAGCGCTTCGCCGCCGTCCTCCACGGCGACGACAGCGCCTCGTTCCAGACCCGGCTGGCCCACCAGGGCCGCGCCCACACCGTACGGCTGGTGCTGAGCCGCCTGCGCATGCCGGGCGAGCCGCAGGAGATGATCGCCGGGGTCGTGCTGCCCACCGAGGTCCAGCTGCCCGAGCCGGCCGCACAGGCGGGCGTGCCCGACGACGCGGCGGTCCTGGCGGCGGCCAGGCGGCACGAGCTGCTGTCGCGGCTGACCGGGCTGCTGCTCG
The DNA here is from genome assembly GCF_030268985.1 of Microbispora sp. NBRC 16548. Lineage (NCBI taxonomy): Bacteria > Bacillati > Actinomycetota > Actinomycetes > Streptosporangiales > Streptosporangiaceae > Microbispora > Microbispora sp. NBRC 16548. The sequence goes on along the minus strand of NZ_BSSF01000006.1, from coordinate 601,141 downwards.
ACGAGGAGAGCCTGCGCGAGCCCGTCGCCCTGCTGCGGGCGGCCCGCCTGCTGGCGGCGGAGACGGCCGACTGGGTGATCGCCGACGTCGCCAGGGACGGCGGCCTGGTCCGGTCGGTCGTCATCGGGCCGAGCGACCAGCCGGTCGGGCGGCTGCAGCGGACGGTCGAGGAGGCCCCGCCCGCGCTGGCTCCGGTCGTGGAGCAGGTGATGACCACGCAGAGCGGCGTCGTCCACGAGATGCTGACCGACGACTCCCTGCTCGGCGGCGACGCGCTCCAGGCGATGCGCGCGGGCTCGCTGCTCAGTGTGCCGATCCGCGCCGACGGCGAGGCGCGCGGCGTGCTCACGCTGGTGCGGCTGCGCGACCGGCCGCCGTTCGGCCTGGCCGACCTGGGCCTGCTGGAGGAGATCGGCCTGCACCTCGGCCTGGCGATGCGTGCCCAGCAGGGGTTCCAACGCCGGGCGCAGGCCGCCGACACCCTGCAGACCGGCGTGCTCCCCCGCACGCTCCCCGAGATCCCCGGCTTCGAGATCGCCGCCGCCTACCACCCCGGCTCCGGCATGCGCGCCATCGGCGGCGAGTTCTACGACGTGTTCCCCGTCAAGAACGGATGGGGCTTCGTGATCGGCAGTGCGGCGGGACGCGGCGAGGAGGCGGCCGCCGTCATCGCCATGGTCCGCAACGGCCTGCGCGTGCTGAGCGTGTGGGAGGACGACCCGGGGCAGGCCCTGCACAAGGTCAACGACGCGCTCGTCGCGCAGAACACGGGCCTGTTCGTGATGGCCGCCGCGGGCTTCGTGCGGGGGCGCAAGGTGCGGCTCGCCTCCGCCGGGCACCATCCCACGGCGCTGATCCAGCCGGGCGGCGGCGTCCGCTTCTCCGAGGGCGGCGGCGTTCCGCTGGGGTTCGAGGAGGGCTCGGTCCCCGCGACGGAGGAGCTCACGCTTTCGGCCGGGGAGACGCTCGTCCTCTACAGCGACGGCCTGGTGGGCTCGCAGAGCCCCGCCGGGGACAACTACGGCGAGCAGCGGCTCACCGAGGCCCTCGCCCGCTGCGCCGGGCAGCCCCCGGGCGCGGTCGTCAAGGCCATCGAGGAGGACCACCGGGCCTTCTGCGGCAGCCACGCGGTCGACGAGATCACCGTCCTCACGCTGCGCCGCTCCCGCTGACGGGATTTGCCGCCGCCTCGGCGACGTGGTGGACTGAGGTGAATGCGATACGTGGGGGCGGTCGCATGACTGAGTTCATCCACGAGGCCGGACTGTACGGCTCCGACGACGAGTTCCTCGGGATGGCCGTGCCATTCGTCCGGGACGGGCTGGACAAGGGCGAGCCGGTGATGGTCACCACCACAGCGGGAAACCTCGATCTCCTCGGCGCCGCGCTCGGCCACGACGCCCGGCGCGTCGACTACGCCGAGAGCGCGTACTTCGGCCGCCGCACCGCGCAGCGGGCGGCCGCATTCCTGCGTTACTGGGAGCGCAACGCGGCGCGCGGGCGGGTCCGCGTTCTGGCCGAGCCGGTGTGGGCGGGCCGCTCGGCCCGCGACGTCGTGACCTGGAAGCGGATGGAGTCGGGGCTCAACGTCATCCTCGCCGGCACGGGCGTGTGGATGATCTGCCCGTACGACACCAGGACGGCCGGTCCCGGCGTCGTCGAGGACGCGCTGCGCACCCACCCCTCGATCAGCGTCGGCGGCCGGGAGCGGCGGCCCTCCCCCACGTACGCCGACCCGGCGCGCTTCATCGGCGAGTGCGACCGCGAGCCGCTGCCGGAGATTCCCCGAGACGCGGCGGTCGCGACGATCGGTCACCTGCGGCGTGTGCGGCGCTTCGCCGGCGAGCAGGCCCGGCTCCACGGGCTGGCGGAGGACAGGGCCGCGATGCTGTGCGTGGCCGTGCACGAGGCGGCCCGCTACCTGGGCCTGCCGGTGACCGCCCGGATGTGGGAGACGTTCGGGGCGCTGGTGTGCGACCTGTGGGCCGGCCGGGAGACGGAGTGTGATCCGCTCGCCGGTTTCACTCCTCCGGGCCCGGACGAGCGGCCCGGGGACGGCCTGTGGGTGGCCCGCCAGATCTGCGACTACCTGGACATTCGGCAGGAGGAGGGCGGCTGCCGGATCAGACTGCAGGCGGCCACGGCGCGGCTGCAGGAGTCCGCATGATTTTTCCCGATTAGGCGTTTAGCGCGAATCAGAGTAAGGTAAACATCCTCTACATCGATCGTGCCTAGGACGCAGGCACACCCTTTCAGACGCCTTCCTGTCTTGAGGTGTGCCATGGATATCGCAATCGTCTCCGCGCACGAGCTGACTCCCGACACTCCCGCCATCGCCCGTGAGCTGGGGCGGGGCCACCGGGTGACCGTCTACACCCGCTCGAAGGTCCAGGGGGACGGCGTCGAGCACGTGCCCGCCGGACCCGACGTGGAGCTGTCGGAAAGCGACCTCCTCCCCTACATCTCGGACTTCAGCGACGGCCTGCGGCGCAGGTGGCGGGAGCACCGCCCGGACATCATCCACGCCTACTCGTGGTCCAGCGGCCTGGCCGCCATCGCCGGGTCCGAGGGCCTGGGCGTGCCGGTCACCCAGACCTTCCACAGTCACTACGACGACGCCCGGAGCGCCGCGCCGGTGCGGCGGCTGGAGTGCGCGATCGGCCGCCGGGCCAGGGCGGTGATCGCCGCCTGCGCCGACGAGGAGTCCGAGCTGATCCGGATGGGCGTGCCGCGCCGCAACATCTCGGTCGTCCCGCACGGCGTGGACATCGAGCGCTTCCGCCGTCAGGGCCCGGCCTTCCCGAGGGGCGAGCGGCCCCGCCTCCTCCACGTGGGGCACGTGGGCGCCGACTGGGCCGTGCACGCCCTGCGGGCCGTACCGGAGGCCGAGCTGGTGATCGCGGGCGGCGACGACCAGAGTGTCGAGCGGCTGCGCGCCCTCGCCGGGGAGCACGGCGTGGCGGACCGCGTGGAGATGCTCGGGATGGTCCCGCACACCGCGATGCCCAAGCTCATGCGCAGCGCCGACCTGGTGCTGTCGCTGCCGCCGACCGTCCCCACGGGCACGGCCGCGCTGGAGGCCATGGCCTGCGGCATTCCGGTCATCGCCTCGGCCGCCGGGGCGCACCTCGACTCGGTGGTGGACGGCGTGACCGGATTCCTGACCCGGCCCGACCGCCCGCTGGAGATCGCCCACCGGATCCGCCGCCTGCTCGGCGACGCCACCCTGCGCACGGCCATCGGCTACGCGGCCGCCGACCGCGCCCGTTCCCGCTATTCGGTCGAGCGAATCAGCATGGAACTGCTCCGCGTTTACGAGAAGACGTGCGCGTAAAGGCAAGCGATATTACCGGATTTAGGCCGTTATCTGAGTGAAATCATGTGATTAACTCGGCTCATGTCACGTCATGGGCCTGGTTTAGCGGTGGCGGCGGCGATGCTCATCGCCGCCGCCACGGCCTGTTCAAGCGGGGACTCCACGAAGGTGTTCAACGCCGGGAGCGAGTCCACCGCACAAGGGTCGGCGTCCTCCCCCGGTTCGCCCGGCGCGCTGCCGGGCAACGCGAACGCGGCGGGGCTGAGCGCGACGCAGACCGCCACCGCCGCCGCCGCACCCGCCGGAGAGGACGCCGGCCGGAACGGCGACGAGGCCGCGGAGAAGATCGGCGACACCACGGTCGCGGAGAAGATCGGCGACGTCCCCGCGGCCCCCTCGCCGCGCCCCTCCCCCCTTCCGTCTCCCGGCCTCTCGTCCGGCCCGCAGGCGACACCCGCGCCCACGACCGGAACCGAGACCGAGCCGCCGATGCGGCTCGCGCGGCCCGTGCGCACCGCCGACCGGCCGGTCGTGGTGGACGCCATCGAACCGGAAGACGTGCCCCGGGCGGACCGCGCGCCTGCCCGGGCGATCCCCGGAGGCGCGAACGGGGCCGCGCGGGAGTCCTCCCCGCCGTCGCGTACGCCGTCCGCTACACCGCCCCGCTCGTCCGGCGCCTCCGCGGGCGGCTGGGGCGACCCGGCCCTGGCCGAGGACTTCGGCGGGCAGGCGCTGCGCCTCGCCGGGGGCGGCGGCGACGTGGACCTGTCCGGAACGTCGGTCCAGCGGTACGGCCGCTGGGAGGTCCGCCTGCGGGCCGAGGGGGGCGCGCTTCCCGTCGCGCTGCTGCGGTCCGCCCCGTCGGGCGCCGCCCAGAACGGAGACTCGCAACGCGACGGCTCCCGATACGACGACTCGCGATACGACGACTCGTGGCGCGACGATTCGGAATACGCCGGGCCGCAGGACGACGTCTCGCAGTTCGGCGAGACGGACGGCGCGGGGACGGAGGACGCGGCGATCGGCGTGGCGGGGATCGCGGGCGGGCGGCGCGTGGAGCTGTCCGTCCGGCAGGGCCGGGAACTGGCCCAGGCCGCGATGGCGGCCGACTTCACCCAGTGGCACACGGTCACCGTCGACTGGCTGCCCGGCCGGGTGACCTTCTGGTTTGACGGCAGGCAGGTGTGGAACTACACCGGCCCGTACGTCCCCCGATCCCAGATGGGCCTGGTGTTGCGCAACGACGCGTCCGTCGGCACGGTGTACGTCGACTGGGTGCGGGTCTACCGGGCTCCGGAGCGGTAGCCTTACCGGATGATCTCGGATGCGTGACGGAGACGCGGGGCGGGTGTGAGCGAACGGCACGGCACGGCCGGGCAACCCCCAGCCGATCCCTCGGCGGAACCCACAGCGGAACCCACAGCGGAACCCACGGCGGATTCCAGGGCCGAACCCGCGGCGGAGGCGGTCCGGGCGGGCGACGAGGCCGTGTTCGGCGAGCACGCCGCGCGTCACCGGCACGAGCTGCGGGTGCACTGCTACCGGATGCTCGGGTCGTTCACCGACGCCGAGGACCTGGTGCAGGAGACGCTGCTGCGGGCCTGGCGGGCCCGGGAGAGCTTCGAGGGACGCTCGACGTTCCGGGCGTGGCTGTACCGGATCGCCACGAACGCCTGCCTGGACGCGCTGTCCGGCCCGGCCCGCGCCCGCGAGATGGTGGCGGCGGACGTCTCGGAGAGCCCGGGGCGTCCGGCCGCGGCCGACGTCCCCTGGCTCCAGCCCTATCCGGACGAGCTGCTTGATCTGGCGGCGCCGGACGAGGGTGCGCCGGACGCGGTGGCCATCGCCCGGGAGACCGTCGAGCTGGCGTTCCTGGCGGCGATCCAGCACCTCCCGCCGCGGCAGCGGGCCGTGCTGATCCTTCGTGACGTCGTCGGCCGGCCGGTGGCCGAGACCGCCGAGGCGCTGGAGATGAGCGTCGCCTCGGTCAAGAGCGCGTTGCAGCGCGCCCGCGCGACGCTGCGCGGGCGGCTGCCCAGGCGGCGGGCGGACTGGTCCGCGGCCACCCGGCCCAGCCGCGACGAGCTCGACCTGCTGGAGCGCTACGTCACCGCCTCCAGGAACGCCGACCTGACGGCGCTGGCGGCGCTGCTGCGCGAGGACGTCCTGCAGGCCATGCCGCCCGCCGCCCTGGTGTACGACGGGCGGGCGGCCGTGCTCGACATGTGGCGCCCGGTCCTGGAGGGCGAGGAGCGCTGGGGCGAGTGGCACTGCGTCCCGCTCGCGGTGAACCGGCAGCCCGCGGTGGCGAACTACGTGCGGCGGCCCGGTGAGACCTCCTACACCGCGGTCAACATCGACGTGTTGTGCGCCGAGGACGGCCTCATCACGGAGATCACCACTTTCGGCCCCGAGCTGCTGCCCCTGTTCGGCCTGCCGCTCTCCGTCGAACAGGCCGTTACCGGATCGTGATGCGGGATGACCGTGCGGACCGATTCCCTTTCCCGGCCCGCGCCGTCGTACGAGCGGTATCGCAGAACGCCACCAACGGAGAAGGGGAACACCATGCCGGACATCATCGAGACGACGCAGCCGGACGAGCAGGTCAGGGCGCTGGACCGGCTGGTCGGCTCATGGCGCGTGACCGGCGGCGCGGAGGGCACGGTCACCTACCGCTGGATGGAGGGGGGATTCTTCCTCATCCAGGACATCCGGATGGAGCAGGACGGCCAGCCGATCGTCGGCCTCGAGGTCATCGGCCGTGAGAGGTCCTACGGGGCCGACAAGCCGAGTGAGGACATCAAGTCGCGCTACTACGGCAGCGGGGGCGACACCCTCGACTACGTCTACGAACTCGACGGCGACACGCTGACCATCTGGTTCGGCGAGAAGGGGTCTCCGGCGTACTTCCGGGGCACCTTCACCGCCGACGGCGACGCCATGACCGGCCGCTGGAACTACCCCGGCGGCGGAGGCTACGAGTCGAACATGACCAGGATCGGGTAGCCCCTTCACGGGTGAGGCGGGAGCAGGGCCGCCGCCTTCAGCGACAGGTGGAGCAGCAGGCGGTCCTCCCCGTCGGCGAGGTCGAGCCCCGTGAGGTGCCCGGCCTTGCCCAGGCGGTAGTACAGCGTCTGCCTGTGTACGCCCAGCGCCGCCGCCGTCTCCTGGACCTGCCCGGCGTGGTCGAGGTATGCCTCCACGCTCGCCGCGATCCTGGGCGTGAGGGCGACCGACTCGGCGGCGAGGTCGGCCAGGTCGCGCGGGGACAGCCGGGCCAGCAGCCGGTAGACGCCGAGCGCGCTCCAGTCGGCGACCGGGGCGTGCCGCTCGACGTGCTCGGCCACCCGCAGCGCCAGCAGCGCCTCCCGCCAGCTCTGCCACGCCTCCCCCGGGTCGTCGCGCGGGCCCCCGACTCCGGCGGCCATGCCGTACAGGCCGTGCAGGAGGCGCGCGACGTGCGCGGCCTGCGCGGCGGGCGCCAGCACCGCGAGCAGCGGCGCGTCCACGGCCGTGCCGGCCACGTCCGGGTCGGCGAGCACGCCGCGCGGCAGCGTGCGCGGCGGTCCGGGGACCTCCGCGGGCGTCCGCACGGCCATCGCCGTCACCGGTCCCTCGACGTCCACCCCGGCGGTGGCGCGGACCGCGGGGTCGGCCGAGAAGAACTGGCGCAGCGGGGCGTGCCGCCCGCGGGCCTGCGTGGCCAGCAGCGCGGCCGCCCGGCCGACCAGCGGCGCGACGGCGGCCAGTCGCTCGTCGGTGAGCGCCCCGGATTCGAGCGCCCACAGGTAGCCGTAGGTCACCCCGCCGTGCCGTAGCGGCACGCACACGCGGCCGAGCAGGCCGGGCAGCCCGGGGATGCGCACCGGGCCCGTCGCGGTGGCGATGCCGTACGCCTCGAAGTGGGCCCGCACCTCGTCGGACGCGTGCCTGCGCAGGATCGACTCCTGCCGCACGCGGTCGATGTCCCCGCTCTGCGCGCCGTACGCCAGCAGGTTGAACGAGCGGTCCTCCAGCGTCACGGAGGCGTCGAGCAGCCGGGAGATCTCATCGGCGATGTCTTGCATGCTGACATTCTTGTGCATTTGTCGAAAAATACTGTGGCGGATGTCCGTGGAACTTCCGTGACGTGCGGATTTAGCCTGAGGCCATGCTCGGTTCCCTGCTTCTCGCGGGCTCACGCAGCCCGCTCGCCCGCCGGGCCGTGTCGGGGCTCCCGCTCACGCGCAAGGTCGTCGACCGTTTCGTGGCCGGGGAGTCCACCACGGACGCCGTCGCCGCGACGCGCCGCCTGACCGGTTCGGGGCTGTCCGTCACCATCGACCATCTGGGCGAGGAGGTCCGGGACCCCGGAACCGCCGTCGCCGCCGCCAAGGCGTACGTCTCGCTGCTTGAGGAGCTGCGGCCGCTCGGCCTCGGCGCCCGGGCCGAGGTGTCGGTCAAGCTGTCGGCCGTCGGCCAGGCCCTCGATCCGGGCATGGCCCTGGAGAACGCGCGGCAGATCTGCGCGGCGGCGCGGGAGTGCGGTTCCACCGTCACCCTGGACATGGAGGACCACACCACCGTCGACGCGACGCTCGGCGTGCTGCGCACGCTGCGGGAGGACTTCCCGGAGACGGGCGTGGCGATCCAGTCCTACCTGTTCCGCAGCGAGGCCGACTGCCGCGACCTCGCGGGGTCGCGGGTGCGGCTGGTCAAGGGCGCCTACGCCGAGCCCGCCTCGGTGGCCTGGCAGAGCAAGGCCGAGGTCGACCGCGCGTACGTGCGGTGCCTGCGGGCGCTCATGTCGGGCACGGGCTATCCCATGGTGGCCACGCACGACGACCGGCTGATCGCGATCGCCGAGTCGCTCGCGGTGAGCGCCGGGCGCGGCCCGGACGACTACGAGTTCCAGATGCTCTACGGCATCCGGGCCGACAGGCAGGCGGCGCTGGCCGCGGCCGGGTCGCGGGTGCGGGTCTACGTCCCCTACGGCGACGACTGGTATGGCTACTTCATGCGCCGCCTCGCCGAGCGCCCGGCCAACGTCGCCTTCTTCCTTCGCGCTCTGAGGGGTAAATGATGGATGCGATCACCGACGTCCCGGTGCCGGCGAACGAGCCGGTGCACGCGTACGGACCGGGCAGCGCCGAGCGCGCGGCCCTGGAGACCCGGATCAAGGAGCTGTCGGGGGCGTCCCTCGACCTGACGATGACGATCGGCGGCGAGCGGCGCATGGCCGGCGGCGCCCCGATCGACGTCGTGCAGCCGCACAACCACGCCGCCGTGCTCGGCCGTACGGCCGACGCCACCGCGGCCGACGTGCGGGCGGCGGTGGACGCGGCGCTGGAGGCCGCGCCGCGCTGGCGGGCCCTGCCGTTCGAGGAGCGCGCCGCGGTGTTCCTCAGGGCCGCCGAGCTGCTCAGTGGCCCGTGGCGGCCCACGCTCAACGCGGCCACCATTCTCGGCCAGTCGAAGTCGGCGCAGCAGGCCGAGATCGACGCCGCGTGCGAGCTGATCGACTTCTTCCGGTTCAACGTCGCCTACGCCCGGCGGCTCCTCGCCGAGCAGCCGCAGTCGGCGCCGGGCGTGTGGAACCGCATGGAGTATCGGCCGCTGGAGGGCTTCGTCCTGGCGATCACGCCGTTCAACTTCACCTCCATCGCGGCCAACCTGCCGGCGGCGGCGGCGCTGATGGGCAACGTCGTGGTGTGGAAGCCGTCGCCGACGCAGCAGTTCTCGGCGCACTTCACCATGCGGCTGCTGGAGGCGGCCGGGCTGCCGCCCGGCGTGATCAACATGGTCACCGGCAACGGCGCCGCCGTCTCCGAGGTCGCCCTGCCCCATCCCGAGCTGGCCGGGATCCACTTCACCGGCTCGACGGCCACGTTCCAGCACCTGTGGCGCACCGTCGGGGAGAACATCGCGGGCTACCGGGGCTACCCGCGGCTCGTCGGCGAGACCGGCGGCAAGGACTTCATCCTGGCCCACCCGTCCGCGGAGACCGGTGTGCTGGCGACCGCGCTGCTGCGGGGCGCGTTCGAATACCAGGGCCAGAAGTGCTCGGCGGCCTCCCGGGCGTACGTGCCGCGCTCGCTGTGGACCCGGATGCGCGACGACTTCGTCTCGGCGGCCGAGTCGCTCACCGTGGGCGACGTGTCGGGCGACCTGTCGACGTTCATGGGCGCGGTGATCGACGCTCGGGCCTTCGCCAAGCACAGGGAGGCGATCGACCGGGCGCGGTCGGCGGACTCGATCGAGGTGCTCACCGGCTCCTACGACGACTCGGCCGGCTACTTCGTCCGGCCGACCATGCTGGAGTGCGCCGATCCCACGGACGAGGTCTTCTCGAAGGAGTACTTCGGCCCGATCCTCGCCGTCCACGTCTACGACGACACCGCGTACGACGCCGTGCTGGACCAGATGGAGAGCGTCGCGCCGTACGCGCTGACCGGGTCGGTCATCGCGCGGGACCGGTACGCGATCGACGACGCCACCGAGCGGCTGCGCTTCGCCGCGGGCAACTTCTACGTCAACGACAAGCCCACCGGCGCGGTCGTCGGGCAGCAGCCGTTCGGCGGGGCCCGCGCCTCGGGCACCAACGACAAGGCCGGCTCGATCTTCAATCTGATCCGCTGGGTCAACGCCCGCACGATCAAGGAGACCTTCGTGCCCCCGGTCGTGAGCGGGCCGTACAAGGGCGACGTGCCGCAGGGCGGCTGGCAGCAGCCCGACCTCGGCGACCTCGGCTACTGACGGACCGTGATGCCCTCGGAACCCGATGCGGGGTTCCGAGGGCATCCGTGCGTCGTGGGGCGGGACCAGCGTGCGGACAGTCCCCAGACGGCGAGGGCCGCCAGGCTGAAGGCCGCGCCGAGCAGGCAGACGGCGCCCCAGCCGGCGACGCTGTACACGGTGGTGGAGGCCAGCGCCCCGGCGGCGCTTCCGGCCGAGTAGAACATCATGTAGCCGCCGATGACCCGGCTGCCCGCATCGGGGCGGTGGGCGTAGATCATGCTCTGGCTGGTGACGTGGACGGCCTGCACCGCCAGGTCGAGCAGGACCGCGCCGAGCGCGAGAGCCCACAGGGACCGCTGGGTGAGGGCCAGGGGGATCCAGGAGACCGCGAGCAGGAGCAGGGCTCCCCCGGTGGTCCGCTCGCCGAGGCCGCGGTCGTGCAGCCGCCCGGCCGGTGCGGCGGCCGCGGCGCCGGCGGCGCCGGCGAGACCGAAGGCGCCGATGGCGGTGTGGGTCAGGGACAGCGGCGGAGCGCTGAGCGGCAGGGCCACGCAGCTCCACAGCGTGCTGAAGGACGCGAAGACGAGCAGGGCGAGCACGCCCCGGGTGCGCAGGAGGGGTTCCGCGGCGAACAGCGCGACGGTGGAACCCAGCAGCCGGCGGTAGGGCATGCGGGGCGGCGCCGCGAACCGGCGCGGCAGGACCCGCCGCAGGGCGAGGGTGAGGAGCAGCATCGCCGCGGCCGAGGCGAGGTAGACGGCGCGCCAGCCGGCCAGATCGGCCAGCAACCCGGAAACTGTGCGGGCGAGCAGGATCCCGAGCACGATGCCGCTCGTGACCTGGCCCACCACGCGACCTCGGCGGGCCTGCGTGCTCAGCGCGGCGGCGTAGGCGACCAGGGACTGGGTGACGACGGCCAGGAAGCCGACCGCGGCGGCGGAGGCGAACAGCACGGGCGCGTGCGCGGCGGCGCCCAGGGCCGCGAGCGCCGCGGCCAGCAGCAGCGACTGCGTGGTCACCAGTTTTCTCCGGTCGAGCACGTCGCCGAGAGGCACCAGCAGGAACAGGCCCAGTCCGTAGCCGAGCTGGGTCGCCGTGACCATGGCGCCGGCCGCCGCCTGCCCGATCCCGAAGTCCTGGGCGAGGGTGGCCAGCAGCGGCTGCGCGAAGTAGACGTTCGCCACGGCCGTACCGGCGGCCAGGGCGAACAGCACGGTGGTTCCGCGTGGTACGGGGCCCGCGTTCGCGGTCTGCGTCTCGTGCCCGTCCGTGGTCTCACACGTGGCCATTACCCCTCCTGGTTTCAAGTTGCTACCAGACGCGAGATTACGGGCAGCTGGTAGCATGTTGCAACCAAGGGGGTGCGAGAAAGAGGGACGATCGTGGTGAGACGGACCCGTTTCGACGACAGCGACTGCCCCGTGGCGCGCTCGGTGGACGCCATCGGCGACTGGTGGTCACTGCTGATCGTGCGCGACGCCTTCGACGGACATCGCCGCTTCGGCGAGTTCCAGCGCAGTCTCGGCGTCGCGAAGAACATCCTCGCCGCGCGGCTGCGCGCCCTCGTCGCCGGCGGCGTCTTCGAGGTCGTGCCGGCCTCCGACGGAAGCGCCTACCAGGAGTACGTCCTGACCCCCAAGGGCCGGGGGCTCTTCCCGGTGATCGTCGCCCTCCGGCAGTGGGGCGAGGGCCACTTCTTCGCCGAGGACGAGCCGCATTCCGAACTGGTGGACCGGCTGTCCGCCCGGCCGCTGGCCCCTCTGCGGATCCAGGCCGCCGACGGGCGTCCCATCGCACCCGAGGACACCGTCGTCGTCAAGGTTCCCCACCGTCACTGACGCTTCGGCGCCTCCCGGCACCGCTCGTCTCGGCAAGGCTGGAAATCTCGGCGACCTCGGCTGCCGACGGATCGCGATGCCCTCGGAACCCCGGTGCGGGTTCCGAGGGCATCACGTCGTACGCGGGACGACCACGCGAAGAGTGGCCACCGCGCCTGCCGAGAAGGAGTGAGTCGCTCAGCGGCCCTGCTGCTGACCCGCTCGGTGACGCCCGCTGCTTGTACCGGGCTCGGTCGCGGTGCGCGTCAGCCGAGGGTGGCGGTGTCGATGACGAACCGGTAGCGGACGTCGGAGGCCAGGACACGCTGGTAGGCCTCGTTGATCTGGTCCGCCGAGATCAGCTCGACGTCGGCGCCGATGCGGTGCTCAGCGCAGAAGTTCAGCATCTCCTGCGTCTCGGCGATGCCGCCGATCATCGACCCGGCGAAGGAGCGTCGAGCACCGATGAGGGAGAACACGTTGAGGCTCAACGGCTCGGCGGGGGCGCCGACGTTGACCAGGGTGCCGTCGACGGCGAGCAGGCCGAGGTAGGCGTCGAGGTCGATGCGGGCGCTGACCGTGTTCACGATCAGGTCGAACCGGCCGGCGAGCTGCTCGAACGTGTCGGGGTCGCCGGTGGCGTGGTAGTGGTCGGCCCCGAGCCGCAGGCCGTCCTCCTGCTTCTTCAAGGATTGCGAGAGCACGGTGACCTCGGCGCCCATGGCGTGGGCGATCTTGACGGCCATGTGCCCGAGCCCGCCGAGGCCGACGACGGCGACCTTCTTGCCCGGACCGGCCCCCCAGCGGCGCAGCGGCGAGTAGGTGGTGATGCCGGCGCACAGCAGCGGCGCCGCGGCCGCCGGGTCGATGCCCTCGGGCACCGACAGGACGAAGTCGGCGTCGACGACGACGTGCGTGGAGTAGCCGCCTTGGGTGATGGTGCCGTCCCGGTCCACGCCGCCATAGGTGGCCACCATCCCGTCCAGGCAGTACTGCTCGTCGCCGTTGCGGCAGTTGGCGCACTCACCGCAGGCGTTGACCATGCAGCCCACTCCGACCCGGTCACCCACCCGGTGCCGGGTGACGGCGGCGCCGACCTCGGTGACGATGCCGACGATCTCGTGGCCGGGGACCAGCGGATAGGGCTGGGGTCCCCAGTCGCCGTTGACGGTGTGGATGTCGGAGTGGCAGATGCCGGCGTACTCGACCTCGATGAGCACGTCGTTGAGGCCGACGTCACGCCGTTCGATGATCGTGGGGGCAAGCGGCTCGGCGGCGGCCGGCGCGGCGTAGGCATGAACACGCATGATGATTGCTCCTCAGGTAAGGGCCCGCCCCCCAAATGCTCACTGGGCCGGTGCTCAGTGGGCTGGTGCTCACTTGGCTGGGCTCAGTTGGCTGGTGCTCACTTGGCTGGGCGAGGTGGCCACCACCCATCCAAAGCGCCGGCCGGAGGGGGAGGAAGGCACCGGTGAAAGGTGTACTGGCAGGGCATCCCTGCACTCGGGAAGGTTACCTAGCCTGAAGACGTGGACAGCCGCACCGAGATCCGTGAGTTCCTGACCTCCCGCCGGGCCAGGATGAGCCCGCAGCAGGCCGGGCTGCCCTCCTACGGCACCCGCCGGGTCCCCGGCCTGCGCCGCGCCGAGGTCGCCCAGCTGGCCGGGATCAGCGTGGAGTACTACTCCCGCCTGGAACGCGGCGACCTGTCCGGAGTCTCCGACAGCGTCCTGGACGCACTGGCCCGCGCCCTGCGGCTCGACGACGAGGAACGCACCCACCTGGAGGACCTCGCCCGTGCCGCCGGACCCGCCCGGCGCCGCCGGCGCCGCCCCACCCCGCAGCAGGTGCGGCCCACCGTGCAGCGGCTGCTGGACGCCATGACCGACGCCCCCGCGTTCGTGATGAACGGCCGCGGCGACGTCCTGGCCACCAACGCCCTCGGCCGCGCCCTGTACGCCCCTATGATCGGCGCGGCCCGCGGCGCCACCCCCAACCACTCGCGGTTCATCTTCCTCGACCCCTGCTCCCATCAGTTCTGGGGCGACTGGGAACGCGCCGCCAACGACACCGTCGCACTCCTGCACGCCCAAGCCGGCCGCGACCCCTACGACAAGGACCTCGCCGACCTCATCGGCGAGCTGTCCACCCGCAGCGACGACTTCCGCGCCCGCTGGGCCCGCCACGACGTCCGCCAGCACCACATCGGCACCAAGCCCTTCCACCACCCCGTCGTCGGCGACCTCCACCTCACCTACGAATCCCTCGACCTGACCGCCGACAACCTGACCCTGGTCGCCTACGGCACCGAACCCGGCAGCGAGTCCGAAGACAAACTCCGCCTCCTCGCCAGCTGGGCCGGCACACTCGACGCCGCCCCCGGGCACGACGACCGCAGCCGACCGGTCGACCTGGGGCGTTGATGGTCTTCTCGAGCCTGGTTGTGCCTGCTGCGATCTTGGAGATCTACTCGCTGCGTAGGACCTTGGCGGCTGTCATGCGCGCGGCCGAGCGGGCCGGGACCAGTGCGCCGAGTACGGCGATCGCGACGCCCGCCAGCGCCAGGGCGGCCAGTTGCGGCATGTGCCAGACGTCCTTCATGGATTCCGGAAACGTGACCACTACGGCGTTGTCCACCAGCAGCCGGTGCGCGACGATTCCGGCGGGGATGCCGAGCAGGCCGCCGACGACGCCCAGGGACGCCACCGACGACACCGTCATGGTCACGACCTGCCGCGGTGTCATCCCGATCGACTTGAGCGTGCCCAGATCGCGGCGCCGTTCCCTGGTGGCCAGCAGCACGGTGTTGAAGACGCCGAGCGCCGCCACGATGGTCAGCAGCGCGGTGAACAGCGAGGAGAAGCCGACGACCGCCGTGGTGGCGAAGCTTCCGGAGTTGCCCGGCGCCGGGTAGAGGCCGGGGTCGGCCGCCTTGACCGTCCTGATGAAGGCCTGGGGGTCGGCGCCGGGGGTGAGCTGAACCGTGTAGTCGACGGCCTTGGTGCCCGGGGCGAGTCTGGCCAGGGTCTCCCAGTGAGAGTACAGAGCTCGCGGGTTGCCGTCCATGAGTTCACCGACGATGCTCACCCGAGCCTGCTTGCCGCCGGCATGCAGGGTGATCTGGTCACCGATCGTCAGCCCGTGCTGGCTCAGGAACGCCGGTCCGGCGGTGACCTCACCTGGTCCGCTTGCCCAGCGTCCTTTGACGATCTGGGCGGAGAAGGCCGAGGTGTCGCCGCGGTAGAAGTTGACGAAGCGCAGTTGTGTGAACCCCTCGATGCGTACCTGCAGCAGTGCGCGGGCGGTCACTCGATCCGCGCCGGGAAGGGATCTGAGTAGTGTCTCGATCTGGCTGTCGCTGAGGTGCGGGACGGGCCGGTCGCTCGCGGCTGTGCCGGTCTGGACATCGATCTGAGCGGCTCCTTCAGTGCGGCCCGCTTTCCAGTACGCGTCCATGGTGATCGTCAGGCCGGTCGTCAGAGTCACGGTGGTGACCCCGCAGACGATGGCCATCAGGGTCAGGACGGTGCGGGCCGGGCGGGCGAACGGCTGCCCCAGCCCCAGGCTGATGGCGCGCGGCAGCCGGGTGCCGCCCAGCATGTGCTGAACGCGCAGCCCGCGCCCAGTCTGCGGTGCGCTGCCCGCGCTGATCGCCCGCGCGGCTGACAGCCGGTGCACGCGCAGAGCAGGAATCAGCGCAGTGAGGGCGACAAGGACGGGCATGCCGAGCAGGCAGGCGCCAGGCAGCCAGGGGTTCAGGCCGATGGATGCTGTGCCGGTTTCCGCTGAGGCGAACGCGACTCGCAGGATGGGTTCCGACAGCAGGGTGCCGAGCAGGACGCCCAGGACGGCGCCGGCGACCGCGGGAACGCAGACCATCGTGAGGTAGACCGCGACCACCTGGTTCGGCGTGAAGCCCAGGGCCTTGAGCACGCCGATGTGCCGGTACCCCGAGACCACCGCACCGCTGACCACGTTCGCGACGATCAGGACCGAGACCACGAGGCCGATCACACCGAACACCGTCATGAACGGCAGGTAGGCGTCGGCTTTTGCGGAGAAGGCCCGCTTGAGGCTGAGGTAGGACTGCAGGGTGGTGAGGGCGCCGGGGGGCAACTGCGCGGTGACCGTGGCCAGCGCGGTATGGAGTTGCCGGTCGGTCGAGGAGGCCGTGAAGCGGTAGAGCATCTGCGCGGAGGCCGGCCGTAGCGCGCTCATCTGCTCGGGTGAGACCCAGGCGTCGGCGGACCTGCTCATGCTGACGGCGAAGCCGACGACGGTGAGCGCCGGTATCCCGGTGGCATGGAGCTTCGAGCCCAGCAAATCCGCGCCGGGCGTGCCGTCAATGGGCCAGTTGACGACGATCTCGCCGGGCTTGTCGGCCCAGCGGCCCGTCAAGAGGTCCAGACGGTCTACCGGGCCTGCCGGATCGGCGCGGCCTACAACGGTGAGAGGGCCGGGCGGCCGCCACAGCCAGTCCTCGGGGATGTCGATGACGGCCTGATCGAAGGGTCCCGCGGCGGCCTGGACACCGGGCCGCCTGACGGTCTGGGCCAACTGCGCATGCGTGGCCTTCGCCGCGTCGAAGATCGCCACCGCATGGGCGCCGTGCTGCCGGGCGTGGGCCCGCTCGAAGGGCGCCGAGGCGGAGGCCAGCAGTGCCAGCGCGAGCAGGATCGTCGTGGTGGAGGACAAGACGACCAACGCGATGACGATCGTCTGGATCCTGCGGCGTCTGACGGCCGCGCGCGCGGCGCGCCACACGGCGCTCATACGGCCGGCTCCAGCGTGCTCTGGCCGGTCACCCTGCCGTCGGCGAGCTCGACCAGCCGGCCGGCGCACCGAGTGGCCAGCCGCGGGTCATGCGTGACGATCAGCAGGGTCTGCCCGATCCCGTGGAGATCGTTCAGCAGGTCCATCACCTGCTCGCCCGAGCGGCTGTCCAGGGCGCCGGTGGGCTCGTCGGCCAGCAGCAGGGCCGGACGGTTCATCAACGCCCTGGCCACGGCGACCCGCTGCCGCTCCCCGCCGCTCAGCTGTGCCGGATAGGCGTCCCTACGATCGGCGAGGCCGAGGTCGCCCAGAAGCTCCAGCGCGCGCCCGCGGGCCCGCCCGGCCGAAACGCCGGTGAGCTGTGCGGCCAGGGCCACGTTGTCCAGCGCCGGCAGATCGTCGAGCAGGTTGAAGAACTGGAAGATCATGCCGATGTGCCGACGGCGGAACAGCGCCAAGCCGGTCTCGTTCAACGTCCCCAGGTCCTGGCCGTGCACCTGGACCGTTCCCGAGGTGGGGTGGTCCAGCCCGGCCACCATGTTGAGCAGTGTGGACTTGCCGCAGCCAGACGGCCCCATCACCGCGACGGCGTCCCCCGCGCGGATCTCCAGCTCCACCCCGTCCAGCGCCTTGGCCTCGCCGTACTGCTTATGGACATCGTTGAGCCGCACGACCACCTGCCGCGCACTGATGTGGTCAGTCGTCATGACGAACAAACCTAGAAAGCTGTCACCCGGGCCACATCGGACCTTCGGTGGCATCAGCCGCGGCATCAGTAGACCGTGGATGTACACCCGTGGTCCGATGCCCGGGCAAAGCGCACGCCGCCACGCGCCTTCCCGGCCGGGATCTTCCTTCTGGGTTCGTCTCACTCCTCGGTGGGGACGGCCATCTCGCCGAGGAGGGACCAGTCGTCCTGCGGGATCGTGACGTTGACGATTCTCGGGGTCTCGGCGAGGTGGGGCGGCAGCGTCCGCCGGGCCGTCCGGAAGTGCTCCGACCCGACGTGCGCCGCACCGGCCTCGTCGTCCCGGAACGCCTCGACGAGGACGTACTCGGCCGGGTCGTCGAGGCCGCGCGACCAGTCGAACCACAGGCAGCCCGGCTCGGCCCGGGTCGCCTCGGTGAACTCACGGGTGATCTCCGGCCACTGGTCGGCGTACTGCGGCAGCACCCGGAACTTGGCGGTGATGAAAATCATCTGGCGGCTCCTCACATGATCGCGGGCAGGACGACGTCCTCCAGGACCGCCCTCGGCGCCGTGTCCTGGCCCGCCCCGTTGTAGTCGCCGGCGGTGACGGCCACGACGAGGCCGAGATCGGGCAGCAGGAACAGCCGCTGGCCGCCGTTGCCAAAGGCCGACGCCCGGCCGTCCGGGCCCGCGTACCACATGTACCCGTAGGAGACGCCCTCCCAGGCGAGCACACGCGGGCGCAGCATCTCCCCGATCCAGCCGGGGGCGACCTCCCGCTCCAGCACCGCCTGCCCGATCCGGGCGAGGCCGCGCGGCGTCAGGCGCAGGCCGGAGGCGGCCAGAGCGCTCCCGTCGGAGCCGACCGACCATTCGAAGGCCCCGGCGCCGAGCGGCTCGAACAGCGCGGTGCGGGCGAACTCCTGAAGGCGCAGGCCCGTGCCCTTCTCCACGATCGCGCCGACGAGGGCCGCGGCACCGCCGCTGTAGCGCCACCGCTCGCCCGGCTCCTCCACGAACGGGCACTCCAGCACGTAGCGGCAGCGGTCCGGCGCCAGCTCCATCGCGATCTCGCTGTTCGCCGGGCTGGTGTAGGGCGCGCTCTCGTCCCACTCCAGGCCCATCGTCATCGTCAGCGCGTGGCCGATCGTCAGCCCGGCCCGGCGGGGATCGGCCGCCAGATCGGCGTACTCGGGGAAGACCGACAGGATCGGCTCGCCGGGGTCCGGCGCCTGGCCGGACTCCAGCGCCAGGCCGTACAGCAGCGCCACCAGGCTCTTGGTGACCGAGCGCAGGTCGTGGAGCGTGTCCGGTCCGAAGTCCACGTGGCCGAGCGGAGTGTTCATTACGTAGTCCTCGCCGCCGCCGTACCACTCGAGGACGACGCGGCCGTGCCGGGCCACCACGACGCCGTGCAGGGCCGGAGCGCCGCCCCGCCGTACGAGGGCGTCCAGCCGGAGGGGCAGGTCCGGCGCGAACCCGGCCTTCTCCGGGGAGATCAGCTGCATGCGTTTCCTTCGCTTTCTCGGGGATTCCTCCTCGTCCCGAGGCTCGCATAATTTTCCGGTGCTAAACAACCGACATAGGGGGTACCCAGCCTCGAAAGACGCCCCGAGCGAGCCGAGGTCGACATGCGCAGGATCCTGGCGGCTCTATGCATCGCGGCCGCGGCCGTCACCGCCGCCTGCGGCGACATCAAGCAGGACTACTACACCCAGACGATGCCCCAGAACGAGGGGGCGAACGTGAACCTGCCCGGTCTGCTGCTCCGCAACGCCTTCATCATCGGCTCGCAGCAGCCCGCCCCGCCGGGGACCGACATGCCGATGTACATGATGCTGCTCAACGAGAGCGGCCGCACCGACCGTCTGGTGTCGGTGGACACCGGGGGCGTGTTCCGGGAGGCCCGCCTGCCCGCCGGCGGCCTGGAGGTCCCCGGCGGGAAGTACGTCGGCGGGACGGCCCTCCCCCAGGTGCTGCTCGCCGGTCTCACCCGCCCCCTGGGCAGCGGTGGCACGATCCCCGTGACGTTCCGGTTCCAGAACGCGGGGGCGACCCGGGTCGACGTCCCGGTCCTGCCGCCCGGAGCGTGGAGGAGCACCTACTCCCCCTGGCCGGGCGCGTCGCCGAGCCCGTCGCCGTCCCTTTCGCCCAGCTCCTCGCCGGCCGTCTCGCCGAGCCCGTCACCCGCCGGGAGCTGACCCGTCCCGGATCTCGGGGTTCGCGTCGATGATCTCCTCGGCGACGGCGCGCAGGCGGGGCAGGTACGCGGTCACCTCGCTCGCCCTGTGCCGCAGGTCGTCCGGCGACCCGGCGCCCAGGTCGGCCGCCAGGTCCGCGAACCCGGCGAGGTGGCCCGTCTCCCCCGGCGCGTCCGCGGTGAGGATCTTCAGGCACCGGGCGTACGTCGCGGCGATCCAGAAGACGGCCTCGCGGTGCAGTCCCCGCGCGACGAGGTCGGCGCTGCCGTCCACCGCCACCGGCCGGGCCGCCGCGGTGACGTCGGCGGAGAAGGGGAACGGCGTGCGGGCCGCGGCCGCCGCCGCGTCGAAGGCCCTCGTCATCGTGGCGAGGTGGGCGGTGACCCGCTCGCGGGTCAGGTGCGCGCAGCCGAGCAGGCCGAGCAACTCCTCGTAGACGTCCGTCCGGCCGCACGCCCGCAGGAGTTCGCGGACGGCCGGGTAGCGCAGCCGGACGGTGGGGTTGCGCAGCCCGGCGGCGAGGAGCACGTGGGTCGTGATGCCGGCCGGGAACAGCCAGGCGGTGACCTGGTCGTGGAACGGTTTGCGGGGATCGAGCGCCGCGAGCCCGCCGGTGATGCGGCGTTCGGCGTCCTCGCACCGCAGACGGACCCAGCGCCGTTCGGCGAAGCCCGCCGCGACGGCGGCCTGGAGCCGGGCCAGCCGCCCGGTGGGGTCGGCGATCACGGTGTCGGTGCGGAAGGCGCCGGCCAGGTGGCAGGAGGCCAGCACGTCGTGCGCCGAGGCGAGCCCGTCCCAGGACACGTACGTGACCTCGACGAGCACGCCCTCCCAGAGGACCTTGCCGAGCTTGGGCGGCGGGACGGGATCGGTGACCACGACCGCCACGTCGACATCCGACGTGGGCGGCAGCACCGCGTCGGGATCGGCCCAGGCCGCCGACCCGGTCAGATAGGCCCCGGCGAAGTTCGCGGCGGAGGCGGCCTCGCGGTCGACCCATCGGGCCGCCGCGGCCCGCGCGTCCCGGACCCGTGTCCCTCCCATGATCCACAGTGAACCACAGGGACGAAGGCGGCGTATGGCTCAGCCGGCCTGGTGCGTCGGTGAGAGCGCCGCCGGCTCGTGTCCAGGCGCCGCGCCGGCCGCCGGGACGGGGAGCGTGACCTCCACCGTGGTGCCCGCCCCCGGCTCGCCGGTGACGAGGCAGGTCCCGCCCAGCTCCGCCGTGCGCTCGCGCATGGAGGTCAGGCCGACGCCCGAGCGGCGCTCCGGCGGCAGGCCCACGCCGTCGTCGGCGATCAGCAGGCGCAGCGCCTCGGGCTCGCGGCGCAGCTCGACCCGGACACGGGTGGCCCGCGCGTGGCGCCGGACGTTGGTCAACGCCTCCTGCACGATCCGGTAGACGGCCACCTCGACGGCGGCGGGCAGGTCGGCCAGGTCGCCCTCGGCGCTCACCGCCGTGGCGGGGCCTTCGGGATCATCCGGCCCGGCCAGCGCCTGTACGGCGGCGGCCAGGCCCAGATCGTCCAGGACGGGCGGGCGCAGGCCGTACACGAGCTGCCGGAGGTCACCCGTCACCGCGTCCATGCCGGAGCGCAAGTCGCGCAGCAGCCCGTCCGCCGCCTTGGGGGAGGTCTTCAGGCTGAGGCGGGCCATGGTGACGGTCATGGCCAGCTCGCCGAGCGTCTGGCCGAGGCCGTCGTGCAGGTCGCGGCGCAGCCGCCGCCGCTCCTCCTCCCGGGCTGCCAGGATGCGCTCCCGGGAACGCTGCAGGTCGGCCGCCATCCGCACCGCGTGGGCCACGTCGGCCGCGTACGGGACCAGCGTGTCCAGCACCCGTTCGTCGTGCGCGGCGGGGAAGCGTCGCGGGGCGGGCGGGCCGACCAGCAGCCGCCCCACCCGCTCGCCGTGCCAGATCAACGGCACCTCACGCGGGGAGTCGCCGACCTGCCCGCTGACCGTGCTCACCACCTGGTGCCCCGGCTCGCCGCCGGTCACCTCCACCGCGATCCCCTGCACCGCCAGGCCCTCGCGCAGCACGCCGATCACCGGCGCGAGCGCCTGCGCCGGATCACCCCGGCGCACCTCGCGGACCAGCCGCTCGGCGAGCACGCGCGGGTCGCCCACCGGGCCGTAGAGCAGGCGGTCGACGGCACGTTGCAGCACCCGGCGCAGCGGCTGGAAGAACGCGCCTGTGAGCAGGGCGGACGCGAGCCCGGCGACCTGGTCGTACCCGGACACCATCAGGCTCGACAGCGCGGCCGCGCCGAAGTAGACCCCGCCGACCACGGCCAGCAGCCCCGCGGCGACGAAGGTCCGGCTGATGACGGTGTCGATGCCGTACAACCGGTATCGCATCACCGAGAACACCATCAGGACGGGGATGAGCGCCGCCCAGACGATCGACAGCCAGGTCAGCTCCGGCGCGGCTATGCCCACGAGCATGAACACGATGTACCCGGCGAACGCGAACAGCGGCCAGCCGATCTGCCGCCTGCCCACCGGATCGGCCCGGCGCAGGCGCAGCAGCAGCGAAAGCGCCGCCAGCGGCAGCGTGACCAGGATCCCCGTCCAGGCCAGCGCCCCCGCCGCCGGGACGTACGGCGTCAGGGCGGGGATCTGCAGCGGGTTGGGGATGACGGCGGGGAACGGGTAGCCCTCGGCCGGTGGGTCCGGCCGCATGAACTGGCGCGCCGTCTCGGTCGCGATGGACGCCGCACCCAGCAGCACCACCGCCCGCCAGCGCGGCGAGGGCAGCCTGCCGTCCGGGGAGTACAGCGGCAGCAGCATCTCCAGCAGGAGCCCGCTCACCGCCCAGCCGGCATACGCCGCCAATCTCAGGAACCCCGCCGACGTGAGATCTCCGCGCGCCGCGGACGCCAGCATCGTCGCCTGGCAGAAATCGTAGACGGCGCCGCCGAGCCCGCCCGCGCACATCAGCCATGCCAGCTTGAACCGGGGCCGGTGCGCGACGAGGAACGCGCCGACCGCCGGGAAGGTCACCCCCGCCGCCGACAGCGGCGTGTTCATCACCGGCAGCCGCCACTCCGCCGGAATCCCCGCGGAGATCAGCATCGCCGCGGCCACGAGCACCGGAGACACCACGGCCATGACGACAGCGGCCGCCCGGGCTGCCCACGCCATCCCGCCCCCGCTTTCCGGCTCCCCGTTCCCGCCTGACCCCAGGGTGCCCGCGAAACGGCACGAGAACGGCGATTTCCCCGCCATCGTGGCAGGGCCGTTACAACCGGGGACGCGTGGCCGGGCGGCCACCGGGCCGCCCGGCCGGGAAGAGGGGCGATCAGCTGTTGAGCAGGTCGCGGATGCCGGACATCGCCTGGATGTTGCTCAGGATCGACAGGTGGTCGACGCAGGCGAGGGTGTGGTTGTCCGCCCCGGACAGCCGGGTGCTGGTGTAGGGGATGATGATGCCGTCACAGGGCGACACCCAGGTGCCGTACTTCGCCGACCCGGGCGTCTCGTCGCCGCTCAGTGAGACGATGTACGCCGAGCCGGGCAGCATCTCGATGCACGAGATGTTGATGGTGCAGGCACTGGCGTAGGTCGTGCCGTGGTTGGCGCCGGCCAGCGAGGCGACGTGGTCGACGTTGGCCGCTCCGCCGAGCTTCTGCAGGTAGTACCGCGTCACCAGGCCGCCCATCGAGTGGTTGACGATGTCGACCTTGGACGCGCCCGTGCTGGCCTTGATCTGGTTGACGAAAGCGGCCAGGCCCTGGGCGCTGATCACGTTCGACCCGGCCCAGTTGTAGTTGTAGCCGTACAGCCGGCCGGCGGACCAGCCGTTGGCCACCAGGTACGCCTGCAGGGTGGCGAAGTTGGTGCTGTTTCCCGTGTAGCCGTGGACGAAGACGACGGGGTTGTGCGTGGCCGCCTGCGCGGGGGCGGCGGGGGCGAAGAAGCCGAGGAGGGCCAGGATGCCGATGAGGGGGCCGACGATCCTACGCATGAGATCTCCTTGCC
Source organism: Microbispora sp. NBRC 16548 (assembly GCF_030268985.1). NCBI lineage: Bacteria > Bacillati > Actinomycetota > Actinomycetes > Streptosporangiales > Streptosporangiaceae > Microbispora > Microbispora sp. NBRC 16548. Next base: position 577,645 of record NZ_BSSF01000006.1, on the reverse strand, counting down.
GTGGGGGATGACAGGAGTCTCGCGATCAGGACCGGTCACGGCATCAGGGAAATCACCAGTCGCCGTCCCCCGTCCCCGCCAGCCCATCACGCGTGAGTTCGGGGGCGCCGTGTACTCCGCGCAGCCGGGGGTAGGCGGCGGGCGTGGGCGCCGGGGTGTGAACCTGGTCCCTTCGCGCGGCCGGTCCCCCGGCCGCGCGTACCGCACGCGAAAGAAAGGAGAAGGCATGACGACCGCTCGCGACATCATGACCCCCCGGGCCGAGTGCGTGAACGCGGACGAGACCGTCCTGGACGCCGCGCAGAAGATGGCGCGCCTCGGCGTGGGCTCGCTGCCGATCTGCGGCACCGACGACCGGCTCAAGGGCGTGCTGACCGACCGCGACATCGTCGTGAAGGTGCTGGCCCAGGGCAAGGACCCCAAGTCGTGCCAGGCCGGTGAGCTCGCCCAGGGCGAGGCCGTCACGATCGGCGCCGACGACGACGCGGCCGAGATCCTGAGCACGATGGCCACGCACAAGGTCCGCCGCCTGCCCGTCATCGACGGCCACAAGCTGGTGGGGATCGTCGCGCTGGCCGACGTGGCCCGCGCCCTGCCCGACCGTCCGGTGGGCGACCTCGTGGGCGCCATCAGCACGGACTGACGTCCGTCCGCCGCCGTACGGCAGGCGGTCGCCGGAGCCCCGGTCCTCCCCCGGCCGGGGCTTCGCGGCGCGAAGGCCCTGTTTGATCCCGACCGAGGGGGTATGGCGGCATTTACGCGCTCTGTCCCGGTGGGACGTCGCCGGAGACGGAGCCGCCGCGACCGGGGGCGAGGCGCCGCATCTCCGCGCCGAGACCCGCCGGCCGGGCCCGTCGACGACCGAGGTGCCGGGAGGGGTAGCGATGGCCGACGACACCACCGCGGGCAAGCCGGAACGCTTCGCGTTCGACTTCGACCCCCGATTCGCCCCCCTGCTGTCCGTCCTGGGCATCCGCCCGGACACCGCCGGGGCCCTGGTCGGCCCAGGCACGCTGCGGGTCCGCTTCGGGCCCTGGGTGATCGAGACCCCGCTGGCCAACGTCTCCGGCGTCGAGACGACCGGCCCCTACTCCCCGTTCCGGGCGATCGGGGTCCACGTGTCGCTCGCCGACCGCGGCCTCACGTTCGCCACCAACGCCCGCAAAGGGCTGTGCGTGCGGTTCCATGAGCCGATCCGGGGCGGCGAGCCGCTCGGGCTGCTGCGTCACCCCGGCCTGACCGTAACGGTCGCCGACCCCGCGGGACTCGCAGAGAAGCTCTCCCGGCGTCTGTAGAAGCCTCCTGGAGGAGATCCTTGATCCGCCGACTCGTACGCGGCGCGGCCGCCGGAGCGCTGTCCACCCTCACGATGAGCGCGGTGATGCTCGCCGGGCAGAAGAGCGGCCTGATGCCGGGCCAGCCGCCCAAGCACATCGTGAGGGCGGCTCTGCCGGGCCGGCGGCACCGGCCCAAACCCGGCGAGAGCGTCCTCGGCGCCGCCGCGCACCTGGGGTTCGGCGCCGGCTGCGGCGCGGCGTTCACGCTGCTCACCCGCGGGCGCAGGGCCGGCGTTCCCCTCGGGGTGGGCTACGCCCTGCTGATCTGGCTCGGCGCCTACGAGGGCTGGGTGCCCGCACTGAACATCCTGCCGCCCGCCTCGCGCGACCCCGCGCGCGGCCGCCCGGTCGTCATGGCCGCGGCGCACGTGGCGTACGGCGCCACGCTGGCGCTCGCGGTCCGCGCCATGCGCGGAGCGGACGGACGAGACGACGAGAAGGAGGAGAGATGACGACGACGGAACGGCCGCTGGCCCTCGTGACCGGCGCCTCCAGCGGCATCGGGTATGAGCTCGCCAGGCAGTTCGCCCAGCACGGCTTCGACGTGGTGGTCACGGCGGAGGACGCGGAGCTCGACACCGCCGCCGAGTCGCTGAAGGAGTACGGCGGGCAGGTCATACCGGTACGCGCCGACCTCACCCACTACGACGAGGTCGAGCGGCTGTGGACCGCGACCGTCGCGGCCGGACGGCCCGTCGACGCCGTGGCGGTCAACGCGGGCGTCGGGGTGGGCGGCGCCTTTCGCGAGACCTCCCTGGAGGCCGAGCTGAAGCTCGTCGAGCTCAACGTCACGTCCTCGGTGCACCTGGCCAAGCGCGCCGTCGCCGCCATGACCGCCCGCGGCAAGGGGAAGATCCTGTTCACGTCGTCGGTCGCCGCGCTCACGCCCGGGCCTTTCGAGGCCGCGTACGCCGCGAGCAAGGCGTTCCTCCACTCGTTCGCCGAGGCCCTGCGGAGCGAGCTGAAGGACTCCGGGGTCACCGTCACCTCGCTCCTGCCGGGCCCGACGGACACCGAGTTCTTCGAGCGGGCCGGCATGGAGGACACGCGGGTGGGCTCGGGCAAGAAGGACGACCCGGCCGAGGTCGCCCGGCAGGGCTTCGACGCGCTGATGAAGGGCGACGACAAGGTCGTCGCCGGGTCCCTCATGAACAAGGTCCAGAGCGTGGCGGGCCGGGTCACCCCGGACACGGCCAAGGCCGCCGTGCACCGCCGCATGGCCGAACCCGGCAAGGGCGACACGTCCGAGAAGGACGAGTAGGCGCATCCGGCCGGGGCCCCGCCGAGAGCCGCCGACGCGCGGCGGGGCGGGGCGGCGGCCAGCCCTCGTCGCAGGCGGTCAGCCGGCGACGTCCCTGAACGCGACGACCTTGCCGACGCGCAGCCGCACGAGGAACTCCCCCTGGACGCCGTTGCGCCGGCCGTACTCCTCGGCCCGGGCCTCCCCCATGTAGCGGCCGCCGAGCACCGTCGCCCAGTGGCGCACCTCGGCGAGGTCGTCCGAGAGGGTCGCCTCTCCCTCGACCATCACATACGAGTACGGCGGGGCCTGGTCGTCGACGCACAGGGTCGCCCGGGGATCGCGGCGCAGTGCCTTGGCCTTCACTCCGCTCTCGTGGGTGGTGAACACCACGTCGTCCCCGTCGAGCGCGAACCAGATCGGCGTCACGTGCGGCCGCCCGTCCGCCCTGGTGATGGCGAGTTTGCCGGTCCTGGTGCCGCTCATGGCGAACTCGCGCCACTCCGCCTCGGTCATCCTTTCCATGGCGTCGAACCTAGCGCTCCTCGCCCGTCCGTCTCGTCTCCCCTTCCCCACGTGGTGGCCGTCTTCTTACGCCCTACGCACAAAGGCCGTCGCTTTTCCGTAGATGTACGGATATCGCTACGGATGTTCGCGTCCGGACCATGGTTCTAACGTCGCGCACGGGCCGGTTTCCCCGGCCGGGTCGGCGAAACGAGGAGTCCCGTGACGTAGAACTCCCCTCTTTCTCCCAGCCGTCTCCGCCATGGGAGAGACGTCTCCGCTCGTGCCCGCCACAGCGGAAAGCACCATCCATTTCTCTCATCACCCCCCAAATCCCACTGTGTCCGCCGCCCGGGCTGGTCTCCCGGAGGCGCGACCGCCGGCGCCCGCCCACAAGGCGGACGCCACGTGGGAGGCAGAGAAAGGAAGACGCCCATGAGGCGCACAGCACTGCTCGCGGCGGCCGGCGCGCTGGCCGTGACGAGCGTGGTGGTACCCCCCACCGTCGCCGCGGCCAAGCCCCCGCCCGGCAGCGAGAGCGCGGTCAGGTCCCTCGCCGACGACCCGGCGCAGCGGGCCGCGGCCGCCGCCGACCAGGCCGTCGCGAGCGGCCTGGACGACCTGCGCGTGTCCCCCAACGAGACCTACCGGCGCACCGCCGTCACACCGGGCGGCGGCATGTACTACGTCACCTACGAGCGCGCGTACAAGGGCCTGCCCATCGTGGGCGGCGACGCGGTCGTGGTCACCGACGCAGGCGGGCGCGTACGCGACACCGAGGCGGCGTCCGGCGCCCTTCCCCTGGGCGTGCCGACCTCGCCGACGGTCACCGCGGAGACCGCCACCTCGACGGCGAAGACCGTGCTGTCGCGGGTCGACGACACCGCGGCCCCGCGCCTGGTGGTCCTGGCCTGGGGAGGCAAGCCGCGCCTGGCGTGGGAGGCGCTGGTCTCCGGCATCGCCGACGGCAAGCCGAGCATCCAGCACGTCTTCGTCGACGCGACCACCGGTGAGATCGCCGACTCCTACGACCAGGTGAAGGCGGGCACCGGCAACGGCTACTACTACGGCACGGTCACCATCAACACGAGCGGCTCCGGCACCTCTTACTCGATGACCGACTCCACCCGCAGCGGCATCAAGTGCGGCGGGCAGAACGGCTCGGCCTACACCGGCACCGACGACTCCTGGGGCACCGGAAGCGGGACCAACCTGGAGACCGCCTGCGTCGACGCGCTCTACAGCGTCCAGCGCGAGTGGGACATGCTGCGCGACTGGCTCGGCCGCAACGGCATCAACGGCAGCGGCGGCGGCTTCCCCGCCCGCGTGGGCCTGTCCGACGTCAACGCCTACTGGAACGGCAGCTACACCAACTTCGGCCACTCGCAGGACAACGCCCGCCAGGCCACCACGATCGACGTCGTGGCGCACGAGTTCGGCCACGCCATCTTCCAGACCACGCCCGGCGCGGCCGGGTCCGGCAACGAGAACGGCGGACTGAACGAGGCCACCGGCGACATCTTCGGCTCGCTCACCGAGGCGTACGCCAACAACCCGAACGACCCGCCGGACTATCAGGTGGGCGAGGAGGTCAACCTCGTCGGCGACGGGCCGATCCGCTACATGTACAACCCGTCCCTCGCCGGCGACCCCAACTGCTATTCCTCCTCGATCCCGAGCACGGAGGTCCACTCCGCGGCCGGCCCGCTCAACCACTGGTTCTACCTGCTCGCCGAGGGCTCCTCGCCGGGCGGCGGCAAGCCGAACAGCCCGATCTGCTCGGGCGGTCCCTCCTCGGTGAGCGGCGTCGGCATCCAGAAGGCCGGCAAGATCTACCTGGGCGCGCTGCAGCGTAAGACCTCGACCTGGAAGTACGTCAACGTCAGGACCGCGTCGCTGGCGGCGGCGGTCGAGTTGTACGGCGCGAGCAGCGCCGAGTGCGCGGCCACCAAGGCGGCCTGGAACGCGGTCGGCGTGCCGGCGCAGTCGGGCGAGGCGAGCTGCAGCTCGTCGGGCAACGACTTCTCGCTGTCGCTCAGCCCCACCGGGAGCACGGTGACGCCCGGCCAGTCGGCCACCGCCACGGTCGCGACGTCGACCACCTCGGGTAGCGCGCAGACGGTGAGCCTCAGCGCCTCCGGGCTCCCGTCCGGGGCGAGCGCGAGCTTCAGCCCGTCCTCGGTGACCTCGGGCGGCTCCTCCACCCTGACCATCTCCACCAGCGCGTCCACGCCCTCGGGGACGTACACCGTCACCGTCACCGGCAGCGGCTCCTCGGGCAGCCACACCGCGTCGTACACGCTGACGGTGTCGGGCACCTCGGGCGGGCGCACGTTCACCAACGGCACCGACTACACGATCAACGACCTGACCACGATCACCAGCCCGATCACCTCGACCGCCACGGGGACGGCGGCCTCCCCGGTGCAGCTGAGCATCACGATCTCGCACACCTGCGCCGAGGACCTGCGGATCAGGCTCCAGGGCCCGAACGGCACCTGGTACACGGTCAAGTCCAGCGGCGGCTCCAGTTGCACCTCCTTCGGCACCAGGACCTACTCCGTCCCGGTCACCCAGACGGCGGCGGGCACCTGGACCCTTGAGGTCCGCGACCAGTACTACTACGACACCGGCTACCTCGACTCGTGGAGCATCACGCTCTGAGTGACGGCGGCGCAGCCCCCGGGACCGCACGGTCCCGGGGGTTTCCACGTCCCGGGGCCGGTCAGGCGGGCGGTGCGATCTGGGTCCGCGACCGTACGCCGAGCTTGCGCAGCACGGTGGCGACGTGGGTCTCGACCGTGCGCGTGGACAGGAAGAGCACGTCGGCGATCTCGCGGTTGGTCCGGCCGAGCGCGACGAGCCTGGCGACCTCCCGCTCCCGCTGCGACAGCGCGCCGGCGCCCCGCCGCCCGCCGCGCGGGAGCGGGACGTCCACTCCGATGTCGCGCAGCACCCGCCTGCACCGGGCGGCGTCGTGCGTGGCGCCGAGCCGGGCGTACGACTCCGCGGCCTCCCGGTAGCCCGCCGCCGCGGCGCCGTCTCCGAGCGCGAGCCGGGACCGCGCCTCGCCCTCGGCCGACCGCGCCGCCGCGTAGGGCTGGGGCAGGGCGGCGTACGCCTCGCGGGCCCGGGCGAAGAAGGCGGCGGCGTCGGCGTGCCGCGGTTCGGCGGCGGCGAGCGCGCCGCGGGCGGCGTCGAGCGCGGCGTGCGCGGCGGGCGCCACCCGGCCCGCGATCCCGGCGGCGTACTCGTCCACCAGCTCCGCCGCCGTCTCCATGCGCCCGGCCCTGGCGAACGCGGCGACGGCCGACGGGACCAGGCCCGCGCCCCACACCCACACGCCCTTGCGGCGCAGCCGGGCGACCGCCCGCTCGGCCTCCGCGACGGCCTCGTCCCCCGCTCCCCGGGCGAGGTGCAGATCGACGAGCCCCCCGGCGGCGGCCGTCACGACCGGGACGTTGCGGGCCTCCGGCGCGTCCAGCCCCGCGCGGTGGAACTGCCTGACCGCCTCCTCCCACTCGCCCGTCGCCAGGGCGAGCAGCCCGAGCACCAGCCACAGGTCCACCGCGATCAGCGGCGTCTCCGTGGCCGACTCCCCCAGGGACGCCGCCCGGTCGCGCAGCCCGTCCCACCGCCCGGTGAGCCACTCCCTGCGGATCGCGGAGGCGTCGAGAAGAAAGGCCGGATACTGCGCGCCGGTCTCCAGGGCGAGCCGCCGCCCTTCCCGGGCGAACCGCTCGGCCGCCGCGTAGAGCCCGACGGTCGTCGCCGAGTCGTGGAGGTTGCAGTACGCCCGGGCGACCTCCCGCCGGACCCCCGTGCGCGGGTCCCCGGCCGGAAGCCTCGCGGCGACGTCGAACGCGCCCGGAGAGCCGGTCGTCATCTCGAAGGAGGCCCGGTTGGCCAGGACCGCGGCCGACAGCTCCGGGTTGTCGGCGGTGGCGACGAGCGCCTCCGCGCGGGCCATCCACTCCGCGTGCTCCGCCAGCGACTCGGCGCCCCACTCGGGCATCGCCATGCTGGCCCAGCCGCGGGCGGCCAGCGTCGGCCGGTCGTCCAGCTCGGCGAGGGCGGCCATGATCTCCGGCCGCCCCGCGGCGGCGTCGCCCGCCTGGTTGGACAGGACGACGCCGAGGTTGAGCCGCACCTCGCCCCGCACGTCCCGGGAGAGGAAGTCGCCCCGCAGCACCTGGCGCAGCAGCCGCACCACCCGCTGGTGCGACAGGCCCGTCGCCGCGAAGCGGCTCAGCATCAGCACCAGCGGGCCCCGGTCGCGCACCGGCAGGTCGGGGTCGTCGAGCATGCCCTCGACCACCTCCACGGCCAGGGCGGTGTCGCCCAGCGCGGCGGCCTGCTGGGCGGCGGCGGTCCCGTGGCGCACCCAGGCGTCGGTGTCGCCGGCCTGCCGGGCGTGGAAGGCCAGCTGCACCAGCGGCGGCGCGTCCGTCGCGGCGAGCGCGGCCATCGCCCTGACGTGCGCCGACCGGCGTTCGGGGCCGGGGATGACGTCGTAGACGGCCTGCTGGGCCAGCGCGTGGCGGAAGCCGTACCGGCCGCCGGGGTGCTCGTGCAGGACCCCGGCGCGCAGCGCCTCAGCCAGGCCGACAGAGCCCAGGCCGACAGAGCCCAGGCCGACGGAGCCCAAGCCGACGGAGCCCAGCCCGGCGACACCCGGTCCTGCGGCGGTGCCCTGCCCGGCGGAACCCGGCGCGGCCGGGTCGCCGCCGACCGCGGTGATCAGCTCCTCACCCGCGGGAAGCCGCAGCACCGCCGCCGCCCTGACCGCTCCGGCCGCCGCCGGGGAAAGACCGGCCATCCGCTCGGCCATCGCCTCGCGCAGCAGCAGCGGTGCGCCGGCACGGTCGACGGCGCGGTCGAGCGCGTCCGGGTCGTCCGCGCCGGGCAGCGAGGCGGGCAGGGATCGGACCAGCTCCTCCACCACGAACGGGATGCCCGCCGTGCGCTCGTGCAGCCGCGTGACGAACCCGGGAGACAGGTCGGACCGCTCCAGCAGCGCACCGGCCAGGCTGGCCACGCCGGACGCGTCCAGCGGCGCCAGCCGCACGACGACGTTGGCCGTGTCCGGCTGGTGCCGGTAGGCCCGGCCGAGCGGCGGACCGGCGACGCCGTCACGGCGGCACGTCGCGACCACCGCCAGCCCCTGCGGCGGCTGCCCCGTCAGGAAGCGCAGCAGATCGAGCGTGCCGTCGTCGGCCCAGTGCAGGTCCTCGACGACGAGCACGGCCGGTCCGACGGCCGCCAGCAGGGCGCGTATCGCGCGGAAGACCCGGTGGCGTTCGGCCCGCGGGTCGTCCAGGGGCTGCGGCGACGGCGGCAGCGCGCCGGCCAGTTCGGGAAGGTGGGCGCGGAGCGCGCCGGTGACCGGGTTGAGCCGGTGTGCGGCCGGGAGCCGGCCCCTGATGTCCCGCAGCGCCTCGAAGACCGGCCCGTACGGGAAGGGCTCGCGGATCTGGTGGCAGTAGCCGAGGAGGACGGCCCGGTCTCCGGACGGCAGGCGGTCGAGCGCGGCGCGGACGAGCCGGGTCTTGCCGATGCCCGCCTCGCCCTCCACCAGCACGACCGCCGGCGGGCGGGTCACCGCGTCGATGAGAGTCCGCAGCTCAGTGGCGCGTCCGACCAGCGGGGGCGGGGGCACGATGCTCATCCACGGCTCCAAGGTACGGGTTGCGAGTCCCCCAGGCTCGGCTACGGCTCAGTTATCCCCGTCCCTTGACCGCCGGTCAACCCTCCGGCGTAACGGCCGTGTTGCGGAACCGGACAGACGTCCTGAGCCCTACTCGCGGCGGGGCCGGGAGGCGGCGTCCAGCGCGGCCGCCTCCTCCGGGGTGGGCGCGGTGCCGCCGAGGTGGGCGGGCTGCCACCACACGCCCCGCCGCTGGTCGGGGTAGGTCCGCTGGGCCTCGTCGAGCAGGTCCGCCATCCGCCGCCGGAGGTCGCCGGTCAGCGTCGCGATGTCGTCGTCCGGGCCCGGAAGCATCGGCTCGCCGACCAGGATCGTGATCGGGACATGCCGCTGCAGCAGCTTGCGCGGCCGGCCCTTGGTCCACAGCCGCTGGCCGCCCCACAGGGCGGCCGGGATCACGGGCACCCCGGCATCGACCGCCATCCGGATCGGGCCGCTCTTGATCTCCTTGACCGTGAACGACCTGCTGATCGTCGCCTCGGCGAAGTTGCCGATGATCTCACCGTCCTTGAGGGCCCGTACGGCGGCGTCGTAGGCTCCCGCCCCGGCCGACCGGTCCACCGGGATGTGGTGCATGCCGCGCATCAGCGGGCCCGACACGGGATGGGCGAAGACCTCCTTCTTCGCCATGAACCGGACCAGCCGCCCGGCGGGGTGGGCGGCGAAGCCGGCGAAGATGAAGTCGAGGTAGCTGACGTGGTTGCTCACCAGGACCGCGCCGCCGCTGCGGGGTATCCGCTCCGTGCCCTCCATGCGGAACCTCAGGTCGAGCAGTTTGAAGGCGGTCAGCGCGGTCCGCAGGACCGGCGGGTACACGATCTCAGCCATGCTGAAACCGTAACCTACCCGCCCGTAACTTCCGGCCGCCGTCCGCGGTTCAGGTCCCGCTCGCGGGACGACCCCCGGGGCCGGGGGGCGTGGTGCCTCGCCAAGGGTTCGCACGCCCGTCAGGACAGGGTGCGAGAAGTGCCTCTCTGACGCGTCGGACTGTCATGGTCGTCTCATCGATACTCTTCAGGAGTCAGTGTGCCCCCCACCATGGCGTCGGCATTTCGCAGACGCACCGCGCTCGCCGGCAGCGCTCTACTCACCGGAGCTCTTCTCACGATCCCGAGCCTGAACGGCTCGGCTTCCGCGGCTCCTACGTCGTCCCCAGCTGCCCGTACCGGCCGGCATCCAGTACCCGTACTGGCTGACCGACGACGCCATCAGCGCCTCCAGCTGGTCCTACACCAACGGGATCAGCTACTACAGCGCGCCCGCCATGCTGCACTCGCTGATCGACCGGGTGAGCAAGAACGGCAACATGTTGCTGAACATCTCCCCGATGATCGACGGGACCATCCCGCAGGGCCAGAAGGACGTGCTGAACGCCATCGGCACGTACCTCAAGCGCAACGGTGAGTCGATCTACTCCACGCGCGCCTGGACCACGTACGGGGAGGGCCCGACGAAGATGGGCGGCGGGTCGTTCACGACGCCGCGGGCCGGCACCGCCCAGGACATCCGCTACACCCGCAGCAAGGACAACACCGTGCTGTACGCGACGGTGCTTGGCTGGCCCGGCAACGGCGCGAGCCTCAACCTCGCCTCGCTGGCCAACGGGAAGGTCAACCTGTCGAACCTGAGCAGGGTCGAGATGATCGGCAACACCGCCGGCACCTACATCAACCTGCCCAACCGCAACCAGGACGGGAGCGGCCTGCACATCACGCTGCCCAACCAGCCCTACTCCGCTCTCGCCTACGTCGTGAAGCTCACCTTCAACGGCCAGATCGGTTCGGCCGGCACGCCGTCGCCCAGCGCGACGCCGTCGGTGTCCCCGTCTGCGTCCCCGTCGGTTTCGCCGTCGGCGTCTCCCTCGGCGTCTTCCTCGGCGTCTTCCTCGGCGTCTCCGTCGGTTCCGGTGACGGGTGCGTGTTCGGCGACGATCGAGACGGTCAACAGCTGGCCGGGCGGGTTCCAATCGAATGTGACGGTCCGTGCGGGCAGTTCGGCGGTCAACGGCTGGACGGTGAAGTGGACCTGGCCGGGTGATCAGACGATCAGCAGTCTGTGGAACGGCACGCAGACCGTGTCCGGCTCCTCGGTGACGGTCCGCAACGCCGACTACAACGGCTCCATCGCGGCGGGCGGGTCGACGACGTTCGGCTTCACCGGCAACGGCACCGCGGCCACGCCGACCGCCACCTGTACCAGCCCCTGACCTCTCGGATGAGGCGGAGGTGAGATCGGACCGGAGGCCCGCCGCGTGCGGGCCCCCGGCCGACGTCCGATCACTTCTCGCTGTCGAGCGTGGCCATGAGCGGGGCGGGTGCATCCAGGCTCAGCGCGCGAGTCGGGCGCAGCGCCGCACCCAATGCGGGGAGAGCAGCGAGTCGGCCGATCCGGCGGCGGCGAGGGCCAGTTGGACGGCCGGGCCCAGAAATCCCACCCACAGGTCGGGGGTGACGACCGACGGCCTGTCTGACGACCACACCGTTTCGCCGTCCTGGGAATGCCGCAGCAGCCGGAGCGTTCCGGTCAGGTGGGCGACGCGGCGGCGTGCCCGGTCGCGATGCCCGGGCAGGGCCTGCAGCATCCGCCACGTCTCCAGCACGCCCGACAGCCCGTGGCACATGGTCGGGTTGTCCAGGAACGGAGTGGCCTGGTCGAACGCGGCGACGGCCGCCTCCCGGACCTCGGCGTCCCGCGTGCGCGCGTGCAGCAGGCACCACAGGAAGCCCGCCACCCCGTGGCACCAGTGCTCCGCCACGCGGTGCTCACCGGCCGTCGTGGCGAGGATGGTGGACCCGTCCTCCGTCAGCCCGTGGGCGGCGATGCCGCGCAAAGCGTCGTCGGCGAACGCCGCCACGCTCGTACGGCCCGTGGACCTGCCCCAGGTCGCGAGGGCCGCCGCCACGCCGGCCGTGCCGTGGGCGGCACCGAGATACACCGGACCGGACGGATCCGGGCCGGACGGCCAGCCGGTCAGTCCGCCTGCCTGCCGGGCGGCTTCGACGATCCTGCCGACCTGTCGTCCGGCCAGCTCACGAGCCCATTCGGCGTCCAGGGCGGCGTCGATCAGGCAGCCCGCGAACACGATCCCCGCCGCTCCGGAGAACAGGTCGTAGCCGCAGGCCTGGCTCGCCGCCGCGTGCTCGAAGCGCCGTCGCGCGGCGACGACCAGGTCCGTCCGGCCCAGCCGTGCCCCTGCCAGGGCCAGCGCCACCGCCACACCTGCGTCGCCGGTGAAGAGCCCGTGCACGGGGGACGGCGGACGCTCGGCGAGCCATGTGGCCGCGTCCGCGACGTCGCCGGTGAACTGCCGGGTTCCCAGGGCGGTGTCCAGCGTCGCCAGCGCGACGACGACCCCGGCGGCGCCCGAGTGCAGGCCCTCACACTCGTATTCCGGGCAGTCGCCGGGCCGGCGGTGGGCGTCGCGACGGGACGCCATGAAGCGCCGGGCGGCCAGGCCGGCACTCATGGCGGCACGGCGTGCCCAGCGCAGGTCCGGTGAGCCGTACGCGCCGGGGCCGGCCGCGCGCTCGGCCCGCATGGCGGGCAAAGCCTCTCTCAGCCGTTCGGCGATCTGGTCCGCGGCCGGCCGCCGCGCGGGATCGGGGTGATGGCACGCACGCACGACTGCGGCGGCCGCCCGCTGCCCGTGCCACAGGAGCAGACCGATCTGACGGCCCGCGTTGCCCTGCTCCGGCAGGACACCGGGACAGTGCCCCAGGACGGCGTGGGCCAGGCAGGAGCCGAGGCCGTAGACGTCGTACGGCGGTGCCGCCGCCGCGTAGGGACCTTCCGGCGGCGTGTGCCCGTCGGTGCCGCACGGCACCGGGCGCTCCGTCCCGACCGGCGCCGCCAGTTCGAGATCGACGAGGCGCAGGCCGCGCGGCCCCACCCGCACGTTGGACAGTTTCAGGTCCCGGTGTACGACGCCCCTCGCGTGCAACCGGGCCACGGCCGCGGCGAGTGCCGGCATGAGATCGAGACGCTCCTGAGCGGGAAGCCGTTCCGGCCTGCCGCCTCCCTCGTCGGAGACGACGAGACAGCCGGCCGACGGGTCGTACGCAAGCGGTTCGGGGACGAGGCCCGAGCCACGCAGCCGGTCGAGCACCCGCCTCTCGTTCTCCAGCCTGGTCACCACGTCGTCGCCGAACTCGTCGCCCTCGACACCCCGTCGTCTGTGCCGGATGACCACGAGCCGCTGGTCGGCGGGCCGTACGCACAGGGCCACGAACCCGCGGGCGTCCGCCCCCAGCAGTTTCAGCGGAAGATAGGTGGCGCCGTCGATCTCGATCGGCCCGTCGGGGTCGGTGGTCACGGGCCGGTCGGCCGGCGGCACGGGAGGGATGGCCCAGTCCGGCTGGCGGCCCCGGGTGTCACGCGTGTCCGGATGCAGGCTTCCGTCGGGCGCGCGAAGCGCCGCACGGGGGACGCCGTCGGGGTCGACGATCACCTCCCCCGGCTCGAACTCGCCGTAGCGGATGAACAGGGCCTCGCTGATCGAGCCGACCGGCAGGTCGGACGGTACGGCGGGTGCCCGCGCGGGACGCCACATCGCGTCGAGGCGGTCGATCAGCGCGGCCAGCGCGTCATCGGACGCCGGGTACACCGTGACGATCTTCCCGACCTGCGCGCGGCCGGCGAGCCCGGCGTTGATCCGGAGGATCGACGACACGTCCTCCGGCAGCTTGAACGCCGCTCCAGCGCCGACCAGCGCGGGGAGCACGACGTCCAGCAGGTCCAGAGCGTCCGCCGCCGAGGCGGAGACGTGGAGCTTCCACCCCTGGCGCGGTAGCCGCTTCGGGGGCTCGCACGTCCGCCAGGAGACCGGGCCGTCCCGGTGGACCCGGGTCGACCAGTCCCCCGGCAGCCCGGCGGCGAACGCCTGGAGAGCCAGCGCGTACCGAGCGTGGAACCGCTCGGCGGGCGATGACCTGTCCATCGGCGACCTCTCGCCGCGCGTGTCCTAGTCAGGACAGCGACGGTAGGTGCAGCCGTATCCCGACCTGGTCTTGCTTCCGTCCGTGTCGTCGGTCGTCTCCTCCTGGAGATCCCGGGACAGGCCCTGCTCCGACAGGACCGCCATGGGGTCCGTCGCGAAGCGCGCCCGCAGCGCGTGGTCGCGCTCCAGTGAGACGCTGAGCCGCGACCAGAGGTCGCGCACCGAGGTCTCGTCGGCGATCGGCGCGGCCTGGCCGCCGCGCGTGACGAAGGTCTGCTCTGCGCTCGAAGACATTTCGGCGTACCTTTCTCTCGGCTCGGCCTGCCCTTCGTCGCCCCGGCTCAGCGGGGAGGTCTCGTGCGGACGGGCGCTCGCCACGCGCCTCACGCGGTCCGCGGGCAGCCGGATGTGCCGCCGGTCAGGGGCGAGGCCCTGCGCGGCTCGCGACCGATGTAACCCTGTCTCGGCCGCTTTGGGATTTGGTACCCCGAGGCGGCACCCGCACATGCGTCACTCTCGCCCGTTTGATGAAGAGTGACCACAGCCTTACCGAACACGAACCGGGCCGTCGTACCGCCGGACTCGAGTGCGACCGCGGTCAGTGGCCGCGGAAGGCCTCCTCCAGCCACCACGACGGCCGGTCGGCGGTGACCTTGGCGTGAACGAGCAGGGGTTTGTCGCGCGGCCCCTTCAGCCACTCGGCGACCCCCGACAGGTCCTCCTCCCGCCGTACGGTCACCGCCTCGAAGCCGAAGCCCCGCGCGATCCCCGCGATGTCGGCGGGCGGGAAGGTGACCGCGCCGAGCGGGAACCCGTGCGGGCCGAAATGGTGGACCTCCGCGCCGTACCCGTCGTCGTCGTAGACCACGACCACCATCGGCAGGCCGAGCCGTACGACCGTCTCCAGTTCGGCGACGCCCATCAGGGCCCCGCCGTCGCCGAGGGCGGCGACCGCGAGCCGGTCGGGCCGCGCGACGGCCGCGCCGATCGCGGTGGCCAGGCCGAGCCCGATCGACTGGTATGCCTGGGTGAAGCAGAACGCGCCGCCGTCCGGGACCGTGAGGAACATCGACGGATATCCCATGAAGTTCCCCGAGTCGACGGCCACCAGCCGCTCCTGCGGGAACAGGTCGTCGAGCCCGATGGTCAGCGTGCGGGGGTCGATGCGCCCTTCCGCGCTCAGGTCCTCGTAGGGCACGTCACGCCAGCGCCCCTCGCGGGCGATGCGCTCGGCGATCTCCGGAGCGCGGTAGCCGCGCGTCCCCGTGTCGCCCCCCGCCCCCGGTTCGCCGAGCAGGGCGGCGACCGCCCGCGCGGTCTCGCGTACGTCGCCGACCACGCCGAGGCCGATCTCGCGGTGCACGCCGAGCGCGTCGGGGTCGAGGTCCACCTGGACGACCCTGGTCTCCGGCCCGATCAGCGCACCGTGCCGGGTGGTCCACATGGTGAACGAGCAGCCCCAGCCGACGACGAGGTCGGCGCCGCGGATCAGCTCGGCCGCGAGCGGGGTGGCGAAGCCGCCGCTCACGTCGAGGTCCCATGGGCTGCCGTGGAAGTGGCCCTTGGCGACCGCCGAGGTGGCGAACAGCGCCCCCACCCGCTCGCCGAGGGCCTCCAGCTCCCGCCGCGCGCCGCGGGCTCCCCGGCCGGCCACGAAGACCGGCCGCTCCGCCTCCGCCAGCATCCGCGCGAACCGCGTCAGCTCGTCGGACGGCTCCGCCGTGAGCCCCTCCGGCTCCTCGTCGTCCCCGGACTCGATGGGGAACGTCAGCCCCCACGCCGCCGGCACGCGGCTCGCCACGTCGCGGTGCGCGCCGCCCCGGCCGGCCAGCAGTTCGCGTACGGCCTCGGCGGCCTCGTCGGGCAGCGTCTCGGCCTGCACGTCGAGGGGCAGGTTGAGCACCACCGTACGGCGCCCGAGCAGGGCGGCGAGGAAGGCCATCACGGTGTCGTCCACGACCGTGGCGGCCGACCCGACCCTGGCGCAGTGCGCGCCCACGGCCTCGGCGAGCGCGGTCTGGTCGATGCGGAAGTTGGAGGTGGGCGAGGTCACCTCCGGGGCGAGCACGAGCAGCGGGGTGCGGCTCTTGGCCGCCTCGGTGACGCCGGTCAGCGCGTTGGTCAGGCCGGGCCCCTGATGGACGGTGAGCACGGCGACCGTGCCGCTCATCCGGGCGTAGGCGTCGGCCATCGTGGCGGCCCCGCCCTCGTGCCGCGCCGCGACGTACCGCACGCCGTGCTCGACGAGGGCGTTGGTGACGTGGAAGTTGCCGCTGCCGACGACGCCGAAGGCCGCCCGTACGCCGAGGGCGGCGAGGGCCGCGCCGACGGCCTCCGCGACGTTCACCGCTCCACCAGCGCGAGCACGCGGACCGGGCTGCCCGAGCCGCCGACGATCGGCAGCGGGCCCGCGATCACCACCGCGCCGGTCGTCGGCAGCCGGTCGAGGTTGCGCAACTGGGTCAGGCCGTACTTCCCGGCACCCAGAAGGTAGGAGTGGCAGGGGAAGGCGGGGTCGAAGGAGTGGGCCGCGCCCGCGTCGGTGCCGACGGTCTCCGTCCCGATGCCCGTGATCGGCGTCTCCTCGGCGAGGTAGCGGGCGCAGGCGGGCGACATGCCCGGCGTGTGCGGCCCCGTCTCGTCGGCGTTCAGGAACTCCGCCTGGTCGTGGGCGCGCGCGTCCCAGCCGGTGCGGTACAGCAGCCAGCCGCCGTCGGGCAGCGGCCCGTGCTCGGCCTCCCACGCCTTGACGTGGTCGACCTCCAGCAGGAAGTCGGGGTCGGCGGCCGACTGTGCGCTGAAGTCGAGCACCACGGCGGGGGCGATCAGCTTGGCGGGAGCCACCTGCGACACGTCCTCGCCGTCGCGCCCGGTCACCCAGTGGACGGGCGCGTCGAAGTGCGTGCCGGTGTGCTCGCCCGTGGTGAAGTTGTTCCAGTACCAGGCCGGGCCGCGGTCGTCGTACCGGCTGATCTCCTGCATCGAGAACGGCACCGTCTGCCCGAACGGCTCGGGCAACAGCAGGATCGGCGTCGTGTCGCTCAGCGGCGCGGTGAGGTCGAGCACCTCGATCCCCCCGCCCCGGATGCCGTCCACCAGATCCCGCAACACCGACATCAACGCCTCCCCAACAGTCAGGCCCCTGTGATCCTCCTACACGCGCCCCCCGGAACGCCATATCGGACGCGGGTGAACCGTACGACGACGATGATCGTCCAAACCACGTAGGCGAAGCCAGACGGAGGAGACAAGGTGGCGGTGAGCTCTCGGGGCACTGGAACCGCCGCGGCTTGGCTCGGCCATCCCGTGACACTCGCCGCGATCGCCGTTCTCCTCGTCAACGACCACCTGCTCAAGCGCCTATGGCCGGGCGTGGTCACCGGCAAGCTGAGCGACGTCGCGGGGATGCTGGTCGCCCCGCCGCTGCTGGCGTTCGCCGCGACCCTCGCCGTACGGCGCACCGTCGCTCGCGCTGGTGGCGGCGCCTCGCGGAGCGCCGCAGTGGAGTGCGGGGAGGCGGACAGGCGGGCCGCCCTGACGGCGATCGCGCTGACCGGCGCGGTCTTCGCCCTCGTAAAGACCACGCCGCTCGGAGCGCGCGTGGCCGCCGACGCCTGGGCGTTGTTCACCCCCTCCGCCGGCGTCGTCGCGGACCCGACCGATTTGCTCGTCCTTCCCGCCCTCGGCCTCGCCTGGATCGTCCGGCGGCACGCCGTGCGGCCATCCTCCCGCCCCGGCCGTTCCGCACGCCGCGCCCGGCTGCTGGTCGCCCTGCCCGCGGCGGTTTTCGCGGTCACTGCAACCGCTGCGGCTCCGACCTTTCCGTCCGCCGTGCACGTGGAGGCGCACGACGCCGTGATCGTCGTGTACCTCGGCTACGGCCTGGACGGGCTTGCCACGAGCGACCAGGGCCGGTCGTGGCATCGCTGGACCAGCCCGCCGTCCGAGAGATCGTCGCGGACGACAGCCTGTGTGCCCGGCGAGCCGAGGCGCTGTTACCGAGTGGCCCCGCCTCTGCTCAAGGTCGAGCAGTCCGAC
Source organism: Microbispora sp. NBRC 16548 (assembly GCF_030268985.1). Lineage (NCBI taxonomy): Bacteria > Bacillati > Actinomycetota > Actinomycetes > Streptosporangiales > Streptosporangiaceae > Microbispora > Microbispora sp. NBRC 16548. Next base: position 559,883 of record NZ_BSSF01000006.1, on the reverse strand, counting down.
GACGGAGGGCGCACCTGGGCGACGGCCTGGGAGGTCTCACCGGGCCGGCAGCACTACCTGTACCGGAGCCGATACGAGAGCAGCCCTCTTCGCTCCGACACCGCGGCGTCCACGGCCGTGGCGGTCCTGCCGGCGCCCCGGGGACACCTCGTCGCCGTGGCGAACGGCCGCGACGGCGTGGCGCTGCGCGACGTCAGCGGACGATGGCACCGGCTCGGCTTCCGGGGATACGACGACCTGTCCGAGCAGTCGGCCGCACCCCTCTTCAACGCGGGCGAGCGCATCGAGGCGGAGACGGGGACGGCCTACCTCACCGCGCTGACCGTGCTGCTGGCCGCGCTGGCGTTCGCCGGGTGCCTGCGGAGGTCGCCGCTCGGCTTCTCGGCCGCCGGGTTCCTCACCTGGGTGGGCCTCTACATGACGGTGAAGGGCCCGCCGGGCATCTACGGGCTGCCGTTCACGGTCCTGGGCGCGCTCCTCGTGGTGGGCGGGTGCGTCGCACTGGCCGCCATCGCCGCATACTCCCGTATGCGGGGACTGAGCTCGATCGTCGCGGCGCCGCTGACCTTCGCCGCGATCTACCTGCCGTTCCGGGGCTGGAGCGCCGGGCGCCCCGACGACTACGGCACCGCCGTGCTGCTGGCGGTCGTGCTGTGCTGTCCGGCCGTCGCCCTCGGCGCGCATCTCGCGATCCGGGCCCGAGGCGGCTACCGCCGGGTCGCCCGGGCGCTGCGCTCCCTCACCCGCTGACCCTTCACAGCCCTGCGGCCCTTGACGTGGGTGGCCTCCAGATTTAACTTCTATGAAACCGCGTTCGACATTATCGAACGATGTTCAAACTCTGGACGGTCTCATGAACGACTCACCCCCCTCCACGTTCCAGAAACTCCTGTCAGAACTGCTCGGCACCGCCTTCCTCGTGTACGTCGGCGCCGGCTCCGCCGCGGCCACCGGGGTCATCGCCACCGGCTCCCACGCACCCTTCTCCATGGCCCAGCTCGGAATGATCAGCTTCGCGTTCATGCTGGTCATCGTGGGCACCGTGTACGCCATCGGGCACATCTCCGGCGCCCACATCAACCCGGCGGTCACGGTCGCCCTCGCCGCGACCGGCCGCTTCCCCTGGCGTGAGGTGCCGGGCTACATCGTGGCGCAGGTCGCCGGGGCGGTCGCCGGCGCACTCGGGATCTTCGCGACGCTCGGCGCGGACGCGGCCGGGGCCGCCGGCGGCGGCGTGACCGCGTACGCCGCCGAGGTCGGCTTCGCCCGCGGCACGCTGATCGAGGCGATCGGCACGTTCATCCTGGTCTTCGTCGTCTTCGGCGTGCTCGACCGGCGGGCCGCCGCCGGATGGGCGCCTATGGCGATCGGCTCGATCGTCTTCGCGGTCATCGTCATCGTGGGCCCGGTGACCGGGGCCGCGATCAATCCGGCCCGCTACGCGGGCCCGTTCCTCGTGAACGCCGCCTGGGGCGGCGCGGTGAGCTGGGACCAGCTGCCGGCCTACTTCATCGGGGAGTTCGCGGGCGGGCTGCTCGGGGCACTCGCCTACACGGCGCTTGCGGCCTCGCGAGGAAGGACGAAGCTGGAGAGCACGACCACGGCAGTAGGGACCGCATCATGAAGAAGCTCATCAACAGTGTCGATTCCGTCGTCACCGACGCGCTGCGCGGCATCGCCGCGGCGCACCCCTCGCTCCGCGTCGACCTCGAGAACAAGGTCGTCTTCCGCGCCGGCGCCCCCCGGCCGGGCAAGGTCGGCCTGGTCTCCGGCGGCGGTTCAGGACACGAGCCGCTGCACGGCGGGTTCGTCGGCTACGGCATGCTCGACGCGGCCTGTCCAGGAGAGGTCTTCACCTCCCCCGTCCCCGACCAGCTCATCGAGGCGACCAAGGGCGTGGACGGCGGCGCGGGCGTGCTGCACATCGTGAAGAACTACACGGGCGACGTGCTGAACTTCCAGATGGCCGCCGAACTCAGCGGCGACGAGGGCGTCGAGGTGGCGACCGTGCTCGTCAACGACGACGTGGCGGTGCAGGACTCCCTGTTCACCGCGGGCCGCCGGGGCACCGGGGCCACGCTGTTCGTCGAGAAGATCGCCGGCGCGCTGGCCGAGACCGGAGCGCCCCTGGCCGAGGTGGCGCGGGTCGCCCGGGAGGTCAACGAGCGCAGCCGCTCGTTCGGGGTGGCGCTGACGCCCTGCACGGTCCCGGCCGCGGGCAAGCCCACCTTCGAGCTGGGCGACACGGAGATCGAGCTCGGCATCGGCATCCACGGCGAGCCGGGGCGGACCCGGGCCCCGATGCGCGAGGCCCGCGAGATCGTCCGCACCGCCATGGACGCGATCGACGCCGACCTGCCGCTGTCCGGCGAGACGCTCGTCATGGTCAACGGCATGGGCGGGACACCGCTCATCGAGCTGTACATCGTCTTCGCCGAGGTGGAGGCGTACCTGCGGGAGAAGGGCGCGACGGCCGTGCGCAGCCTGGTCGGCAACTACGTGACCAGCCTCGACATGCAAGGCTTCTCGGTGACGACGTGCTCGCTGACCGGCGAGCTCACCCGGCTCTGGGACGCGCCGGTGGAGACACCCGCGCTGCGCTGGGGCCGCTGACCGCCATCCGAACCTCTGGAGTCCCCTCGTGAACACCCAGTTCTTCGCCGCCTGGATCGAGGAGATCGCCGCCGCCGTGCGGGCGCAGCGCGACCACCTCACCCAACTGGACGCCGCGATCGGCGACGCCGACCACGGCGCCAACCTCGACCGCGGGTTCACCGCCGCGCAGGAGGCGCTGGCCGGCGCCTCCCCGCAGACCCCGGGCGCGCTCCTCGTCCTCGTCGGCTCCACGCTCATCCGCAAGGTCGGCGGCGCCTCGGGCCCCCTGTACGGCACCGCCTTCCGCGAGATGGGCAAGGCGTTCGGCGAGGCCGCCGAGATCTCGCCGGCCGAGCTGAGCACGGGCCTGAACGCGGCCCTGTCCGGCGTCCAGCGCCTCGGCGCCGCCGCGGAGGGCGACAAGACCATGGTCGACGCCCTCGCCCCGGCCGCGCAGGCGCTGGCCCAGGCCGTACGGGACGGGCTGAAGCCAGAGGAGGCGCTGGAGGCAGCGGCCGTCGCGGCCGAGCAGGGCGCCAGGGCGACGGTCCCGTTGCAGGCACGCAAGGGGCGGGCCAGCTACCTGGGCCCGCGCAGCGTCGGGCACGAGGATCCCGGCGCCGCCTCGACGGCTCTGCTGTTCGGCGCGCTGAAGGCGGCCGCCTCCCGATGACCGCGAGCCGCGGCCGGACCGCGCGGAGCCGGGACCGGTCAGGCGGCCGGGCCGCCGGGCACGGCGGAGCGGGGCGCGCCGAGGTCGCGCGAGAGCGCCCGCGCGGTCTCGCGCACGGCCAGCGCGATGTCCTCGCGCCGTGCCGGGTCCAGCACCCGCTCGACCGGCCCGACCACGGCGACGGCGCCGGCCACCGAGCCGTCCCGGGAGAATACGGGCGCGGCGACGCCCGCGTCCCCCAGCGCCGCCTCCTGGTCCTCGACCGCGTACCCCCGGCGGCGCACCTCCGCGAGCGCCCGTTCCAGGTCGTCGCGGCCGGTCCTGGTGAGCCCGGTCAGCGGGGCGAGGTCGTCCGACAGCAGCTCGTCCCCGCGCGGGTCGTGGGCGGCGATGGCGTGGCCGAGCGCGCAGGCGTGCCATGGGATCGCCGCGCCCACCTCCAGGATCTGCACGACGTCGTCGGGCCGGAACACGTGATGGAGCACGATCACCCGGCTCCCCGACAACGTGCCGATCCAGACGGCCTCGTTGACGCGCTGGGCCAGGGAGTCGGCCCACAGCAGGCTCCTGGCCCGCAGTTCCGACCCCTCCAGATAGGCGTTTCCGAGTTGCAGCACGGCGGGCCCGAGCGCGTACTTCCCGGTGTCGGGGTCCTGCACGACCAGCTCGCAGGCGGCGAGCGTGCGCAGCAGCCCGTGCACGGTCGGCTTGGCCAGGCCGACCCGCTCGGCGATCTCGGTGACCCCGAGCCGGGGGGTGCCTGACCCGAGGACCTTCAGGATGAGCGCGGCGCGCTCCACCGACTGGATCACTTTTCGATTATGCCGAACGATCTTCAGGAATAACGAATGGTTGGCATCGTACTCATTTCACACAGCAGCGGCCTGGCCACGGAGGTGGCCGCGCTGGCCAGGCAGATCGGCGGCGCGCAGGTGCCGCTGGCGGCGGCGGGAGGCACCGAGGACGGCGGTCTCGGCACCAGCCCCGACCGGGTGACCGCCGCCATCGAGGAGGTGGACCGGGGGGACGGCGTCGTGCTGATCCCCGACCTCGGCAGCTCGGTGCTCACCGCCAGGCTGCTGCAGACCCCGGGTGACGTCGTGATCGCCGACGTGCCGTTCGTGGAGGGCGCCATCTCCGCGGTCGTCGCGGCGGGCGGTGGGGCCTCGCTGGACGGCGTGCTGGCGGCGGCCGAGGAGGCGTGGCATGTCCGTAAGCTCTGAGCCCACGGCAACCCCCGGGCCCACGGCAAACTCTGAGCCCGCGGCCCCCGAGGCCGGCGCGGGCGAGCGCGCGATCGTCCTGACCGAGGACCTGCACGCCCGCCCCGCGAGCGCGCTCGCCCAGACCGCCGCCGCCTTCACCTCGGCCGTCACCCTCTCGTACGGCTCCCGCTCGGTCGACGTGCGCAGCGTGCTGTCGCTGATGGGCCTGGGCGCCACGAACGGGCAGACCGTGACACTCCGCGCCACCGGCGACGACGCCGCCGAGGCGCTGACGGCTCTCAGCGCGGTGCTCGGCGGCTGACGGACGCGCGGGAGTCCGGGCACGTGCGGCCGGAGCCGTCCTGCGGCGGAGCGGTCACGACCCCACGGGCGCGGGGCGGTCCTGCCTTTCGGACTTTCCGGCGCTCTCCAGGAAGTCGCGGACCTTCTCGGCCTCCGGAACACCGAGCTCGCCGTAGAGGCCGAGAGCCAGCCGCCCATGCTCACACGCCTGCTCCGCGTGCCCGAGCGCGAGGTGGGCGCGCGCCAGCCCGTCGTGGGCACGCGCCTGCTCCGGCCGGTTGCGCGCGAGGTCGGCGAGCGCGAGCGCGGCCGTGTGCTCCTCGACCGCCCGAGCCGGGTCGCCCGCCGCCTCGGCCAGCCCGTTGAGCGCGGCCGCCTCGTCGGCGGTGTTGCCGAGGGTGCGGTAGACCACCGCGGCCTGCTCGTGGCGGATGCGCGCCTGGGCGAGCTCGCCCTGGCGCCGGAGGACGACGCCGAGGTGGTCGAGGATCGCCGCCTCTCCCGCCGGGTCGCCCACCTTGCGGTGGAGTGCCAGCGCCAGGTCGAGATGGCGCCGGGCCTCCTCAGGGCGGCCGGCCCGGTCGAGGAGGAGGGCGAGGATGCCGAGCACGTTGGCCTCGCCCCAGGTGTCGGCGCCGATGCGGGTGAGGTCGAGCGCCTGCTTGAGGTAGTGCTCCGCCTGGGTGTCCCGGCCGCGGCGCAGAGCCACGTTCCCCAGGGTGAGCAGTGCCCGGGCCCGTTCGCCGGCCTCCTCGCACGCGTCGAGGGCCTGGTGGGCATGCTCCTCCGCCCGCTCGTACTCGCCGAGCCGCCAGTAGGTCCGCGCGAGGTCGGTGAGCGCTCGCGCCTGGACCTCGGGATCGCCGAGCGCGCGGCTGCGCCGCAGCGCCAGGGTGTGCAGCGTGAGCGCGTCGTCGTGATGCGCGTGCCGGTCGAGGTAGGGGCGCGTCGCCAGGGCCAGCATGCCCAGGCAGATCTCGGGTCCGTGGACGGCGGTCGCGATGATGTTGGAGCGTTCGGCGTCGAGCCAGGCGATGGCCTCCGCGGCGTCGCGGATGGGCGCGATCGGGGTGGCCGGCTGGGGGATGCCCTCCCGCTGGCCGACCGTGTACGGGAAGAGCCGGTCCATCGCGGCGCGGGAGCGGTGCAGGTAGTAGGTGAGCAGCCGCATGACGGCGCCGTCGTCCTCGGCGAGCGAGCGGGCGTGCTCGCGGAGCAGGTCGTGGAAGGTGTAGCGGCCAGGTTCGAGTTGCAGGAGCATGTGGGCGTCGAGGAGGCCTTCGAGCAGCTCCTCGGCTTCGTCCGCGCAGATCCCGGCCAGCGCGGCCGCGCCGCAGACGTCGATGTCGCGCCCCGGCACCAGCCCGAGCAGGCGGAACATGCGCTGCTCGTCCTCGTGGAGTTGCTCGTAGGAGAGGGCGAAGGCCGCCGACACCCCGTCCAGGAGCCGGCGATGGTCCCGCAGCCGCCCGGCCAGATAGGACACGGTCCAGCGCAGGCGATGCTGGAGGCGGGCGGCGGAGATGCGGATGGCGAGCGGGAGGTGCCCGCACAGCCGCAGCACCTCGCGTACGGCGTCCGGCTCCTGGTGAGCGCGTTCGCCCACGATCCGCTCGAACAGCTCGGCGGCGTCCGCCTCCCCCAGCACGTCGACCGACAACGCCTGGGCGCCGTCCAGGTCGACGAGCCGCCGCCTGCTGGTGATCAGGACGAGGGTGCCGGAGCGTCCCGGCAGCAGGGGGCGCACGTGCTCGGCGTCGAGAGCGTTGTCCAGCACGGCGAGCACCCGGCGATCGGCCAGCTCGGCGCGCCAGAGGGCGCTCCGCTCGGCCGGGGTGACCGGGATGCGGTCGGCGGGCACCCCGAGCTGGCGGAGGAGTGTCTCCAGCGCCGCGGCGGCGTCGATCGGCTCCCGGCCCGCCGTGTGGGCCTGCAGGTCGATGAAGAGCCGGCCGTCCGGATAGCGGGCGGCCAGCCGGTGGGCCACGTGGACGGCGAGAGCGGTCTTGCCGATCCCGGCCATACCGTCGATCGTGACGACCGCCGGCCCGTCGTGCCTGTGGTGATGCCCGTCCGCGAGCCGCCCCAGTTCGGCGGTCCGTCCGGAGAAATCGGGGATGTCGTAGGGCAGGAAGGTGGAGCGGGACGGCTGGGCGGGAGCCACCGGTGCCGGGTCGGCCTGGCGTAGGGCCGGATCGTCCGCCAGGACCGCCCGCTCCAGTTCGGTGAAGGCGTGTCCGGGGTCAAGGCCCTGTTCGTCCGCGAGAGCCGTACGGTAGGCGCGCGCGGCGGCCAGGGCGTCGGGCTGCCGCCCCGCGCGGTGCAGGGCCAGGACGAGATGGCCGTTGAGCTTCTCGCGCAGCGGGTTGGCGGCCACCTGGGCGGCGAGCTCGTCGAGCAGATCGCCGTGTCGCCCCGCGGCGAGCTCGCCCTCCACCAGGCGCTCGTACGCCGACAGCCGCCGGTCGTTCCAGAGCTCCCGGACGCCGGTGACGTAATGCGCGTGCACGTCCTCCAGCGCATCGCCGCTCCACAGGTCCAGGGCCTTGCGCAGCTCGCCGGCGGCCACGAGCTCGGTGAACTCCTGCGCGTCGACCTGTCCGGGCTCCGGCCGCGCGACGTAGCCGCCGGCACGCGTCTCCAGGAGCCCTGCGGCTCCCGCACCGCGCAGGACCTTGCGGATCGCGGTGATCGAGGCGTGGATCTGCGAGCGGGCGGTGTCGGGCCGGTCGTAGCCCCACATCGAGTCGATCAGCCGCTCGATGCCGATCACCCGGCCGGAGTTGAGCAGCAGGTAGGCCAGGACAGCCCGATGACGTGGGGCGATTCCTGGCAGGGGCGCACCGTCGACGACCATCTGGACGGGACCGAGAAGGGTGAAGCGCAGCATCGTCCCCCCATCACGATCACATCGTGCGCGCATAGCGAATGTATCAATCCGGGCCGCCACTCTGATCTCACACGAACCGAGACGGATCTCACAGAACCGATACGGAGGGAACACGATGGAAGCCCGGATGAAGAACCCCGCCACGATCATCCCCGCGGCGATGAAGCCGATCATGGAGCTGATGAAGGCCGCCCAGTCGCAAGGTCTTCCCCAGGAGCTCATGGAGATGATCCACCTGCGGGTCAGCCAGATCAACGGGTGCAGCTACTGTGTCGACGCCGGTCTGAAGAACCTGCGCAAGCTCGGCGAGAGCGACGAGCGCATCGGCCTGGTCTCCGCCTGGCGCGAGACCCCCTACTACACCGACGCCGAGCGCGCCGCACTGGAGCTGGCGGAGGCATCGACCCGGCTGGCCGACCGCGCCGACGCCGTCTCCGACGAGGTCTGGGACAACGCCGCCGACCACTTCGACGAGAAGCAGCTGGCCTCGATCCTGCTGATGACCGCCGTCACCAACCTCTTCAACCGCCTGAACGCCCCGGTCCGGCAGATCGCTGGCAGCTGGTGAGTCCCCTCCCCCGACCCCCACGCACAGAAGGAGACACCGACATGTCCGCCGTACGCTCGCACCGCTACTCCGTCCCCGAGGCCGACCTGGAGGAGTTCCTGGCCCGCAGGAGCTCGCTGATCGCGACCATCAGGGAGGGGCACCCCGGCCTCACCCGCACCGTGCTGGTCCAGCTCGAGGATGGCACCTACACCGACACCTGGCACTGGGAGAGCGGCGAGCAGATGGGCGCCGCGCTCGCCGCCCTGCCCACCTTCCCGGAGGCGCCGCTGACCATGGCCCTGACCAAGGACGCCACCGCTCTGAACGGCCGGGTCGTCGACGAGCACTGACGCGGGCAGGGCGCGGGCAGGGCGCGGGCAGGGCGCGGGCAGGGCGCGGGCAGGGCGCGGGCAGGGCGCGGGCAGGGCGCGGCGGCCTCAACGGCTCCGTGTGCGCCGCGCGCGGGGCATGGCGGCGAGCTGGTCGCGCCGGATCTCCTCCAGGTAGGTCCGCATCAGGTCGCCCGCACGGGTGAACCAGTCGGACAGCACGGCGATCTCCGCGGGCGTGTAGTCGGCGAACAGCTCGTTCAACCGCCGGTAGAAGGGTTCGTAGACGGCCGCGGCGGTGGCGGCCGCGGCCGGATCGGCGACGACGCGCACGCGGCGGCGGTCCTCGGGGTCCGGCTGCCGGTGCGCGTACCCGGCCTTCTCCAGCCGGTTCAGCACGCCGGTCACCGCACCCGTGGTCAGGCCGGCCTGCTCGGCGAGCGCGCCCGCGCTGATCGGGTCGTCCCCCGCCGCCAGGATGAAACCGAGGCAGGTGACGTCGGTGACGTTCAGTCCGAGCCGCTGGGCGATGTCGTGCTGCCCGACCAGGCTGAGCGCGATCAGCTGATCCATGCCGGCGAGAGCCTGCTCGGGCGTCGCCTCCGGGCGCGGCTTGCCGTCCATCCTCAATCTCCTTAGAATCTAAGATGTTTAGTTCGTGAGATAATTATCTCACCACTGAGGAGAATCATGAGCGGCATGCACGACGACGTCGATCTCGGGCACACGGTCGCGGGCTGGACCGGCTGCGTCGTCGTGCTGTGCGGCTGCACGACGGTGGGCGTGGCGATGTGCGCCACCTCGTCCCTCGGCGTCTGGCTCGGCATCGGCGTCATCGTCCTGAGTGGTCTGGCCACCTGGGCCCTGCACCTGACGGGCTGGGGCAAGCCCAGCGGCCCCCGCCCCCCGGAGCAGTGGGACTGGCGGGTGAAGGACCCGATGACGGGCCACGGCGACTGCCTCGCCTGCCGTCTCGGGGGCCGCCGAAACGAACCTCGCACTGGAGGCGCTCCACGCGTCGATGCCGTCCGCGAAGAACCCGCCCTCTCCGACATGTCGGCACTCGCCAGCCGCTGAGCTCCGCCCTGCCCTAGCATCGTGCGGTGCTCGACCGGATGATCGATCAACGGTGCGACGACCTCTACCGTGCCGCGGAGACTCAGGACGCCCCCGGTTTCCTGGCGACCCTACAGGACCTGTGGGAGAGGACAGAGGACTCGGACCCGGCCACCGCGGACGCCGTCCTCGTCCGCCTGTGCGGCCTGTTCGACCGGCTGACTCCGGGACTCGGCGCGGCTCGCCGTCACGGACGGCTCCCACTCCATGACCGCCCTCCCGGCGCGTGTGCGGCGGGAGTCCGGGGGTATCGAGTCTCCTCATGCGTGCCCTCACCCGCCTGATCCTGCCGATGGCCGTGGTTTCCGCCATGACCTCGGGCTGCGGGGCTTTCGACCCACGCCTGATCGTCAACGGGGGCTCCGGCACAGACGGGCCCGACGGGGAGGTCATGCTGCACGACACGGTCGCCCGCCGCCCCTACTCCCTGGGCGGCTGGGACATGTGCCTGGACCGGCCCGGTTCTGTCACGATCACCAGGGTCGAGCTGATCAAGCCGTACAACGACATCGTGTTGCAGGCGTTCTCGTCCCGGCCGCACACGGGCCCCATGCTCGGCAACGCCGAGAAGCCGCTGACCGAGCTCGGCTTCCCCGCCCGCAGTCCCGCGGTCACCGTTGTCTGCGAGGAGAACCCCCTCCACACCGAGCTCGCCCTGCAGTACGCGAAGACCGGCGACGCCACCGCAGGAGCCGACGGTGTACGCATCACTTACACCTCGGCGGGCCGTCAGCGTACTGTCGACTTCAGTCTGCGAGTGCTGCTGTGCGCACCCGGCGACACCGAGCGATGCAGGGAGGCGTACGAAGGACTCAGCACCACGAGCGACGACGATTGACCTTCATCAGCTCGTGTCGGTCGAACGGCTCGGTCCACGACCCGACGAGCGACTCGAATCCGAGGAGAGGACGACCATTGACGTATCCACCGCCGGCCTATCACGGTGACACGGGCGAGCCGACGGCGTCGTACCGGCGCCCGGACGCCACGCCCGAGCTCGACTACCCGAGCGGAACCACGGTGCACTACCTGGCGACCGGTGCGACGACCAATGGGCAGTTCGGGCTCTACCGCTGGGACATGGGACCGAAGCCCAGCGGCCCGGCGGCGCATTTCCACCGGTCGATCTCCGAGTCGTTCTACATCCTCTCCGGCACCGTGCGGATCTACGACGGGCGGCGCTGGATCGACACCGGCCCCGGTGACTTCGTGCACGTCCCGGAGGGTGGCGTACACGCGTTCCGGAACGAGTCGGGAGAGCCGGCGTCGATGCTGCTGCACTTCGCTCCCGGCGCGCCACGAGAGGGCTACTTCGAGGGGCTGCTCACGCTCGCGGACATGAGCGAAGAGGAGAAGGCGGAGTTCTACCTCCGCCATGACACCTTCTGGCTCTGAGAACCCGGGCTGACACGACGTCGTCGGCGCGACCGCGGCGGTGGCCGCCGCCGCGGTCCGTTCGAGAGTCCCGGCCAGGCGATCAATGACCTGGCGCAGCGTCGGCTCTGGATAAAACTTCCCGGCCGACACGGGATGTCGCCGCCCTGCCTGAGCCGTCCAGCCCGCGTCAGTCTCCGGTCACTGTGAAAGGCGTGTAGCCGATCGGAAGCTCGGTCACCTGGAGATCGGAGAACACGAGTGTGATGTCGTGGCCGTTGGTCTCGAAGCGGACTTCGTGGAAATCGATGCCAAGGGCTTCCGACCACTTACGGGCTTGCTGCGAGTCGGGCACGATCGTCCCGCCGGGATAGAGGCACTGCCACTTCACGCCCCAGACGTATCCGTCCTGGTCGATGGTGCCCGGGTCGCCCAGTAACCGATCGCCGAGGGATTCCCGCCAGACATCCCTGCGCACGGAGGTGCATGTGCGAACCTCGACGCAGTAGCGGAAGAGATATCGGAGGTAGATGGGCGCGACTCCGGCCACGGGATCGGCCGTGAGGTAGAGGATCATCTCGTAGTCGCGCATGTAGTCCGTGTACGCGTGATAGACCAGCGCCTGATCGAACACGGTGTCCAGCGCCTGTTGAAGGGTCGAGACGTCCACCCGTGATCCTGTCTCCTCCTCGCGCGACGTGGGCGTGATCAGGCGTCGGTCCGATCAGCGGCTTGAGTTCCGGCGCCGCCAGGGCCATGGCGTCACGCGCCGTCAGCGGCCTATCCGAAGGCAGCGGCTCCGACGTCCTACACGTATTCGCCATGGGGCGTTCCGGAGCATCGAGGTCACTCCCGGACCGTCAACCCCTGGCGAAGCTCTATTGCTCCGGCGCGGACGGCGGTCCAGTCGGTTTCCGGCACATTCTGCAGGCCTCTCGCAAGCCATGTCATTCGATCGGCGTGCTCGGCGCGTAATCGCTCCAGATCGAGTTGGATGCCACTCGGTGGCCCGGTCCGTTCCAACGCCCTGATTCTCCGCCCCATGGCGGTCATGAGTTCATGGTCGAATCGCCGGACGGCGGCGAGGAACGAGTCAGATGAAATGACGACCTGGCCGGATGGAGGGGCCGTGAACCGGATATCGCCGTCGTCGTCATGCCGCCACGTCACTGTCACCACGTCGAGATCGTCGCTGACGGTACGCCACGCCCTGATGCGGGGCGGGCGCCGGATGTAGCCGAGATCCACGGTGTGTTCGTCGTACCAGACCGCGGCGGTCGACGCCGCATCACCGTTCACGGGCACCCAGGCGCCGGGATCTCCGGCGACGAAATCGAAGAGATCGGCCGGCACCGGTTCGAGGACGGCCGGTGTCATCTCGATGACGTCTTCCCACAGGCGAGCCAGGTAGTAGTCGACATAGGGGCGCTGGCCACGTGTGTCCGGCGTGTAGCGCAACAACTCGTGATCGGCCAGCTCGATCCAATACCAGCCATCGGTCAGTTCGAACCAGTGCAGTGCCCGATCCTCATGACCCCATGGAGCGACCCTGCCCAAGGGTGTCAGCACGAAGCGGAACCTGATCACGCGTCCTCCTCATCGGCTGATTCGTCCCATCGTGACCGGCAGACCGCCCTTTCCGCAGCTAACCTCGTAAGATGATCGACTTCAACAACGGCTCCCTCTTCAAGCTGAATCCGTGCCATCCGCAAGAGGTCGGCCCGGCCGTGGCTCCTCTCCTGCTCCACGGCGAACAGATCGTCTCCTCCTACAAAACGGTCCGGGACTTCGTCGTCTTCACCGACAAGCGCATCATCGCGGTCAACGTCCAGGGGCTCACCGGCAAGAAGCGCGACTTCTCCTCCCTGCCCTACAGCAAGATCCAGGCATGGTCGGTCGAGACCGCCGGGACCTTCGACCTCGACGCCGAACTGGAGCTCTGGTTCAGCGGCCTGGGCAAAGTCCGCTTCGAGTTCAAGGGCAACTCCGACGTGATCCGCCTCAGCCACATGATCGCCGGCTACGTGCTGTAACAGAGTGGGCTCGACGAGCCAGGTTCACAGCTGAAGGTCGATTGCCAGTCCGATGTTCCGCGCCGGGTCACCAGGAGTGCCGGCAGGCGAGTTCTCTGAGCGGTCCGCCGTTTGCCGGTGGTGCGGATAGGGCGGTCGCTGCTCGGGGCCACGGGGCCACCACCGGCCCGGGTGTGAGCCGGGGTGAGGAGGCCGGCGATCCGAGCGGGGAATGGAGGACGCGGGCACGCAGTCGTACTGCGGGCACGGTGTGGTGAAGCACTGCTTGGGAGAGGGCACGCAGACGCGGCCAGGACCACAGTTGACTGCCGCACACGGCGATCCGGGACTACACTCACCGGGCGCCTGCCCGGCCGGCGGAGTGGCGATGACCGCCCGTGCCGGTGGAAACGCCGACACCTCGCCTGCCCAGGCATTGGCCGTGGCGGCTGTTGATGCCGCTACGGCCACGCCCCCTGTCACGATCAGTTTTCGAAGCATTCTTCCCCCAGATGTGGTGATCGCTTCTGCCTCTCGCGATGCTCGCACCGGCCGCGCCTGCTGACGGCAAAACGGCTCTCAGCAAGTTGCACGGCTTGCCGAAAGACAGATGGCCGACGCTGTCGCGCTGGGGGTCACCGGATCGAGCGCCCGCGCCTGCCGACAAAAAGCAGACCAGAGGAGTGACAGCGGACAAGTCGGCCTGTAGGCCGGGTTCTGCTCCCAGCGTTGCTCTGACCTGCGGCTGCTCTCCGAAGTCAGGGCTGAGCTGGGATTTCATGTTCTAGCGGTTGCCAACAGTTTTGGAGATCTCCCGCGCTGCGCCGGAACAGAGACGGAACAGGGCCGCACCCTCTCGCCGACGCCTGGCACGATAGCGAAGTGGCGAACTTCACTGACCTCATCTTTGTCAGTAATGGCGACCTACAGTCGGTCGCGGCCGAGTTGACGTCGGCGCTGGGGGTGACCCTTGAGCGGCATGAGAGCTGGTATCGCGGCGGTGACTACCTTCTTTCCACTGGCGGATTTGGGGAGGAGAGAACGTCAGTCCAGCGAAACGCGGAAATGGACGAGCTTGCCGAGCCGGATTACCCCGATGCGCTCACTCTCGTTCGAGTGGAAGGGACAAGCCGACCGGAGGAGATTGAGCACCGCCTTGGCCAAACCAGCTTGACCCTGATCCGCCGGTCCACTTGGGACGAGCCTGACCGAGGCAAGTGAACAGGACTGCAAGTCGCGGACGCTTCCGCCAGCGCTCGGGTCCTCGTCTACCCCGTTTGCCGTCGACCCACCGCGGAGCGGGAGCGGGCCGGCGACGGAGGGGCAAGCCCGGGGACGCCGTCTCCAGTCCCAGGACATGCCTTGTTGAACACGGTGGCAACGACGGAGGCCGGTCTGCCGGAGGTCATGAGCGGTGCGACGACGAGAAGAGTTCGTAACCTTAGCGGCCTATGACGCGATTACATGGAGAATCCCATGGAGGTTTAGTTGGCGAACGAGATCATCTTTCCTGAGGACTTGAGTGACTTAGAAGGTTCTGAAGAGCTTCGATGCGAGTACATCAAGAGCCTTATCGAAGTCACTGGAGAGGACGCGAGGCATGTCACGCTCAATGTGACTGTGGCCTTGGCTATCGTGGCGTTACTGCTGACGCAACTCCCAGAGAAACTGATCTTCGGACAGCCGCTGATCTTGCGAGCCATGATGATTGCGGGGCTCCTCGTCCTACTCTTGGCAGGCGCGGCTTACTTCCGCTATGTCCGCGCTGTCCACCTAGCCAGAATGGGGATAGTGAGATGTCTCGCCTCGGCTGATGCCAGCCACGCTCGACAACTCTGGGCGGGAGCAGATGGTGTCTGGGCGCGTAAGAAGAAATGGTACTTGATCGGCAAGTGGGCGATTATCGTAGGAGTAGCTCTCGAGGCGCTCGCCATCACGTTTGTCTTTGTCTGTGGAGCTTAGCGCGAGGGTGTGGTGCCCTCCAGAGCTCAGCGATAGGTTCATGCACGGTCGGGGGGCATGCCTACGACGCAGGCCGCAGCGGCCAGACCGGGCGCTTCGAGCACTTCGCGAACTGTATGGCCCCATGGTCTTTCTCGGCGCAGGATGCGGGCATCGGCAGGGCGAGTTGTTCGGCGTGAGCCGTCGAGGACATCGACTTCCTCGGCCGCATGGTGCATGTGAACCGTCAGGTTCGGCTGATCGGCGGACACCCGGTGTTCTCACCGCCCAAGCGCGGCAAGACCCGGACTGTGCCCCTGCCTGAGTCGCTCGGCCTGCGGCTGAGCGCGCACATCGCCCAGCAGCCGCCAGTCGCAGTCACGATGCCGTGGGTCGAGAAGGGCAAGCCCGGGGGCGACCTGGTGACGGTGGAGCTTCTCTTCCCCGGCCCGAACGGCGGTGCCCTGCATCGCAACACGTTCAACCACACGTGGCGTGTCGGTCTTGAGCGTGCGGGCATCGTGCCGCCGCCGGCGAAGGGAGAGCGCCGGAAGTCACACCGCGACCACGGATGCCATGTGCTGCGGCACACCGCGGCGTCGGCGTGGCTCGGTGCCGGGTGGACATTCGCACGGTCGCTGAATACCTCGGTCACGCCGACCCTGGGTTCACGCTCCGGACGTACACCCACCTGATGCCGAACGCAGCCGACCGGGCGAGCAAGGCCATGGACGCGTTCTTCACTCAAGAGCAAACCGGGCCGAGTGCCCTGGTCGTGCCCTCGGGGAGATCCATATGACGTTTACCCTGGTAGACGCGCGGTGCTCTTACTTCCACTGGAAGTAGACGAACAGACGTCCGTGGTTCTTGGAGTCCTTGTCGATCCGGTGGTAGAGCGCCTTGATCTCCTTCTGCTCCAGGAAGCGCAGCACCTTCTTCTTGAGCTGGCCGGACCCCTTGCCCGGGATGATCTCCACCTGGGTCGCCTTCTTGCGTACGGCCTCCTGGATGATGCCGTGCAGCGCCTTGTCGATCTCGCTGCCCTTGTTGTAGATGTCGTGGAGGTCCAGCTTCAGCTTCACGGAAGCGAGTCTAAATCGCCGCTCGCCGCAGGACGCGGGGCGAGGCGGGTGACCGCGCCCCACGCCGGCGGGGCCTCGCGTCAGCCGTTGATGTAGTCGACCAGGGCCTCCCGTTCGCTCTCCAGTTCCTGGATCGAGCTCTTGATGACGTCGCCGATGCTGACGATGCCGGCGAGCCGGCCGTCGCGGACCACGGGCACGTGCCTGATCCGGTGGTTGGTCATGGTGCGGCGCAGGTCGTCGACGTTGGCGTCCGGGCCGCAGGTGCGCACCTCCACAGTCATGATCGACGATACGGGCATGGTGAGCAGCGCGACGCCGTGCTCGTTGAGCCGCCGCACGACGTCGCGTTCCGACACGATGCCCGCGATGGACAACCCGTCCTCGGAGACCACGACCGCGCCGATGTTGAGCTCGGCCAGCCGGGCGAGAAGCTCGGACACCGTGGCGTGCGGAGGAACGGTCGCCACACCTGTTCCCTTACTCTGCAAGATCGTCCCGATGAGCATCGACACCGCCTCTCAGGGGCACCCGGGGGACATGTCCCCGCTTCCGCTCCCGCCGGCCGGCCGGAGCGGCGAATCCTGTTTCCCCAGGCAACAGCGGTCGTCCTACCTCGTCAAGGGCCCCCACCCCTACGATGGCGAAATATCACCGCACCCTGGGGGCAGAGGATGGCCGAGAAGCTCAACACCGGGAGCCACGATCTCCCCATCTCAGACGCGCTCGCGGACTTCATGCGCGGCGGCTGGGCCGACACGCACGAGGACGTGGCGCCGTTGCCGGTCGCCGCGTACGCCGCCAAGCGGCGGGCGCGGCTCTCCGAACGGCTGCCCGGCGAGCGGCTCGTCATCCCCTCGGGCACGCTGCAGGCCCGCAGCAACGACGACGACCACCGGTTCCGCACGCACAGCGCGTTCGCCTACCTGACCGGCGGCCGGCAGCCCGACGACGTCCTGATGATCGAGCCGTCCGGCGACGCCCGCCTGTTCCTGCACCCTCGCCCGTCCCGTGCCGAGTCGCAGGAGTTCTACCGCGACCGGCGGTACGGCGAGTTCTGGGTGGGCCGCCGTTTCGACCTCGCGGAGGCCGAGGCGGCGTACCAGATCGAGTGCGCGCACATCGACACGTTGCCGGCAGCGCTGAGCGGACCGGCACGCGTGCTGCGCGGGGTGGACGCCTCGGTCGATGCGCTCGTCTCCCCCGCCGGCGACGACCGCGACGCCGAACTGGCCGCGGTCCTGTCGGAGCTGCGGCTGGTCAAGGACGAGTGGGAGATCGCGGAGCTGCAGCAGGCGGTGGACGCGACCGCGCGCGGGTTCGAGGACGTCGTGCGCGCGCTGCCCGCGGCCCTCGCGCACCCGCGCGGCGAGCGGTACGTCGAGGGCGTCTTCGGCCTGCGCTCGCGGCTGGAGGGCAACGCCGTGGGCTACCAGTCGATCGTGGCCTCCGGGGCGCACGCGTGCGTCCTGCACTGGATCCGCAACGACGGACGGCTCGACCCCGCCGAGATGCTGCTGCTGGACGCCGGGGTCGAGGGCGACAACCTCTACACGGCCGACGTCACCCGCACGCTGCCGCTGTCGGGCCGGTTCAGCCCGGTGCAGCGGCAGGTGTACGACCTGGTCTACGAGGCGCAGACGGCCGCCATCGCCGTCTTGCGGCCGGGGGTGCGCTTCCGCGAGTTCCACGAGACCGCCATGCGGGTGATCTCCGACGGGCTGCGCGAGTGGGGCCTGCTGACCCGGGCGCAGGCCGACGCGGGCCTGCACCGGCGCTACACCCTGTGCAGCAGCGGCCACATGCTGGGCCTCGACGTGCACGACTGCGCCCGGGCGCGGGCGGAGACCTACCTCGACGGCGTGCTTGAGGAGGGCCAGGTGCTGACCGTCGAACCGGGGCTCTACCTCCAGCCCGACGACCTGACGCTGCCGCCTGAGCTGCGCGGGATCGGCGTCCGCATCGAGGACGACCTCGTCGTCACGGCCGACGGCGCCCGCCTGATGTCGGCCGCGCTGCCCCGCCGCGCCGACGAGATCGAGGCGTGGATGGCCGCCCTGACCGGGTGACCGCCCCCTTCCGGCGCCGCAGGCCGGCGATCACCCGGCCGGCAGTGCACGGTCCCGGGGTTGCCGGCCGCGGCTCAGAGACGGGGCTGAGGCGGCTCTTCCGGCTCGCCCTTGTAGACGGGGTCGGATGGGTCGTCGATGACCGCATCGATCCGCATCGAGGTGTCGATGGCCTTCTCCGCCGCGGCCAGGAGTCCGATCATGGACGTGCCGAACGCGTCGGCGTCTGTGCGATCGGCGGCCTGTAGGCACGCCGGACCCGCGCTCCGGACGTCCAGTCCGAACTGGTGCCAGGACGCCTGCGCGGCCGGGTCGGGGACCTGGAAGTAGACGGGTTCCCAGGAGGCCACGTTCACCATGCTCTGGCACGCCGGCCGCACCTTGGCCATGAGATCAGCGGTGATCTCCAGCCGGCGGTCGCGCACCGCCGACTGGATCAGCGTCACGATCCACCGGCCGTTGCGCGTGGCGTGGTCGAGGAGGTATCGGCCACCGAGCCGATACCAGGCGTGGACCTGCCGCCGACGCATGTCCCGCGAGACCGGCAGGACCGGCAGACCCGCCGTCTGCTGAAAGGCGGTCTGCATGTCGGCCGTCACTGATTGCGCCTTTGTCGCGAACTGCGCTTCGGCGTCGCCCGCCATCAGCACGGCCGCGGTCGCGAGAGCCACACAAGGTATGCCCGCCGCCGACAGCACCGCGCCGGCGTACCGTCCTCCGGTCAGGGCGTGCGCGGTGACCGCGACCGGCGGGGGCGCCGGTGTGCCGTCCTTCGCGTGGACCGCCCGCCGGGCGAGACGGAACAGGGCCGCCGATGCCGCGGCCGCCACCGCGATGACCGGGGCCATGAGCAGCGTGCTGTGCGCGACGAGGCCGAACGTGTTCCCGCCCTGCAGTTGCCGCCAGGCGGGACGCCAGGAGCAGGTGTCGTTGAGGACGTTCAGCGGTTGGATGCATCCGTCGACAGAGATGAGCGCGGTCGCGGCGCCCAGGCCGAGCAGCGCGCCGATCCCCGCGGCGACGAGCGCGGCCGGCAGGCGGAACCGAGCCGAGGCCGCCGCGACCAGGGCGGCCACGAGTGCGCCGAAGGCGATCGCCCACAGTGACCAGATCGCGTAACTGAAGGCGTACATGCCGCCGCGTTGCCCCGGCGCCGCGTGCAGGGTGTGCAGCCATGCCTGGACGCCGGCGACGCCGGCGGTCGCGATGACCGCTCCCAGCAGCGCGGGTGCGGTGGCCTGCCGCAGCGCGGGCGCCCGCCATGCCACGGGAGCAGTGGCATCCGCCGCTGCGCGGTCTCCGCCGGCGTCGCCCAGTGAGCGCAGCCAGCCGGGGCCGCGTACGGCGGCGCCCGCGGCCCACAGGACGAAGGGCGTGACCCAGGCCGCGACGGCGGCGACGGGCGTGAGCGGCTGGTACGCCGCGTATCGCAGCACGGTGATCGTCGGGGCCATGACGGCGGTCGTGTCCGGGTGGGCGGTGCCCATACCGGGGAACCAGTTGACGATGGTCCGTCGCAGGCCCGCCGGGTCGTACCAGAATCCGCTGGCGTACATCGCGCCGTAGTAGTTCCACCAGGCGAACCACGCCGCGAGGATCAGCCAGCCCGCGATCAGGCACAGCGCCAGCGGCCATCGCAGCGACCGGCCCGGCCAGGACGCGGCGGCCAGGCGAGCACACTGACAGGTCCAGCACGTCAAGGCGACCGCGACACCGACGACCAGCGCCAGCACCCACCATCTGCCGGGCGGCCACAGGTTCCCGATGACCTGGCCGCTGACCAGCGATCCGGTGGCCAACCCCAGGCCCAGCCACAGCCCGGCCCGCACCCCGGTGGGAGCCGGTCGGCCCAGCACGGCGGCGCGGACCACCGCCCGCCACAGCACCGCTGTGGCGGCCGCCGCGACCACGGCGGCCGGGACGGCGGCGAGGCCCTGCCCGAGCCAGTCGCTCAGGTCGGCGACGTGCGGCGCCACGTGCCCCATCAGGTGGAAGTTCATCAGCGTGGCGCTGGTGCCGGCCAGGAACATCAACAGCGAACTCACCGCGAAGAGCGGCGCCGGGTCGTCGAGGGCGTCGCGGCGGATCTCCCACCTCGGGTGGGTGCGCACCTGGTCCAGCAGGACGCTCGCCCACCGGTGCGGACCCCGGCGCCCGGCCGGCGTGGGCCTCGCGGCCCAGACGTGCTCCAGCGGCGCGCCCCACCGCCTGGCCGTCAGGTCGGCGTACAGCTCCCTGCTGCGCAGCACGTCCGCACGGGCGAAGTGCATCACGATGGCGATGACCACGGGAACGGCCAGATAGCGCGTGATCACGGCGGTGAGCGTCGGGCCGACGCCGGCCGCGATGCCGAGCAGCCACAGTCCCGACCACCACAGCAGGTACGGGATGATCACCAGCACGACGAACGTCCGCCACAGGGCGACGGTGGCGTAGGTGATCGTGAGATCCCGGTTGGCGACGTGGCCGAGCTCGTGCAGGACGACGGCGTCGAACGTCCGCGGGTCGGTGGTGCGGCAGGCGACCAGTCCGCCGTGCAGAAGCAGCCGGGGGCGGCCGTTGGTGCCGAACACCGTGGCGCTCCTGGTGGCCACGGCCGGCGCGAAGAACAGTTCCGGCACCCGCGCGACGCGGCCCGCGGCCAGTTCCTCGACGCGCGCGGCGATCTCGGAGCCGCCGGGGACAAGGTTCAGACGGATGCAGCGGCCGGGGCGCTGCTTCCACAGCGGCAGCAGGACTGTGGCCGCCGCCGCGGCGGCGACGACCACCGCGGGCGCGGCCAGGATCTGCCACAACGGCGGAGGTGGTGCGTGCCGGGCCACGCAGGGGAGAAACGCCAGCGCCTGCCCCGTCAGACGGGTCGCCGTCGCCAGCGCGTGGGCGGAGTCCCAGTCGACGCCGGCCGCCAGCGCACACCCTTGGTAGCCGCCGAGGCGGAGCACGGTCAGTGTCGACACCAGCATGTAACCGCTGGCGGCCACGAGCAGGAGCAGCAGCAGAGCGAAGCGGGAGTTCGTGCCGGCGCCGAGTATCCGTTCGTCGAGCCTGGCCCGGACAGGCTCGACGGTGGTCACGGCGTCTCCCTCACATCGGCTTCTCCGTGGGACTCGCCCGGCTCGGCCAGCGCCAGGCCGGCGACGACGCCGTCGGCGATCCGCTTGGCCAGGATCGGCGACAGCCCGGCCTCGGCGGCCGCGTCGAGGACCATCTGCCTGACCATCGCCTGCTGCTCGCGCGTGAGGGGAGGGATGGTTTCGGGCTTCGCCTTGCGGCGCCGAAGGCGCCGCCACAGTGACGCCGAGCCGCGCGCCGCCCTGTCGACGGCTGCGTCGGCCAGTTTCTGGCGGACGCTTTCCAGCGTCAACCACAGCAGCGGGGCCACCAGCGGAACGACGTCGGCAAGGCCGAAGCCGAGCGGGTCACGCCCGTGCCCGCGCCGGCGAAGCCGGGCCAGCACCTCGGCGTCGCTGTAGCGCAGCAGCCCCTCGACCACGACCGCTTCCTCCGGCGCGCAGTCGGCCACGACCCTCCGTACGACATCACGGACCAGAACCTCGGCGGAGCGTTCGGGCTGTGTGTTCAACGTCCCGTCCCTGGTGGAAGTTCGCTGACTTCGGAATCGGCCCCTGGGCGTGATGCTACAAGCGCCGATCGACGCGCATGCCGTTATCCGGAGGCGAGACCAGGGGAACCGTGGGTCGCGGGAACGCCGGCCGTGACGTCCTGGACCCCAGTTCACGTGATCGTCACATCGCTCCCCTACAGTGGCCTCGTGCGCCCCCCACTGGCCGTGGCCGGCCACACCGACGACGTGCTGGACATGGTCGCCGGCACATTGACCGAGGCCGAGCGCGAGCGCGCCGGGCGTTTCACCCGCAAGCGGGACCGCCTCGACTTCGTCGCCGCCCACCTGCTCGTACGGCACTGCGCCGCGGAGCTGCTCGGCACCCGCGCCTGCATGCTGACCGTGGTGCAGCGCTGCGAGGGCTGCGGGCAGGCCCACGGGCGGCCCTGGCTGGCCGAGGCCCCCGAGGTGTCGATCAGCCTCGCGCACACCTCGGGCTACGTCTGCGCGGTCGCCGGGTCCGGCCGGGTGGGCGTGGACGCCGAGCACGCCACGAACGGCCCGGCCGACGAGAGGCTGGTGGAGCTCGCGCTGACCCCCGCGGAGGCGAAGCTGGTCGGCGACGACAACCGCGGGCTGATCCGGCAGTGGGTACGCAAGGAGGCGCTGGTCAAACGGGGAGAGCTCACGCTCGACCGGCTGCGCGAGGCGGACCTGTCGGCCCTGCCGCTGGAGGACGGGCTGTCGATCCCGCTGGAATGGCGGGGCCGTCACTTCGTCGAGTGGACGGCCGGCACCGTGATCGCCTCCGCGGTCACCGACGAGCCCGCCAAACTACGCCTTCTTGGCGGCTGACCGCCCCGGGGTGGGGTCGAGGAAGACCTGCCGGATCTCCGGGAACCGCTCGGTGAGCCGTCGCTCCACCTGGTCGGAGGCGAGCTCGAGCCGCTGCCCGGACGTCTCGTCGCGGAAGTCGACCTTGGCCGCGACCATGACCTGGCCGGGGCCCATCATGACCGTGACCAGCTCGACGACGGCCTCGACCTCCGGATGGGCGGCCAGCTCGCCGCGGATCTCCTCCTGCAACCCGCGCGGCGCCGCTTGGCCGATGAGCAGCGAGGCGTTGGTCCTGATCAGGGTCAGCGCCACGCCGAGCAGCAGCAGCCCGATGACGATCGACGCCACGCCGTCCCACACGGCCGAGCCGGTGAGCTGCGACAGCAGCAGGCCGACGCCGGCCGTCGCGATGCCGATCAGCGCGGCGGAGTCCTCCAGCACGACGGCCTTGAGCACGGTGTCGGAGGTGCGCCGCAGCAGCCGCCCGGGGCTCACCTGCCAGCGGCGGGCCTCGCCGCGAAGCTGCCGCAGGGCCTTCCAGAGGGAGACCGACTCGATCGCGAAGGACACCGCGAGCACGAGGTACGACACGCGGATGTCGCCCAGGCTCTCCCCCGCGGTGATCGTGTGCCAGCCGTGCGTCAGCGAGAACCCGGCCCCCACGACCAGCGTGAAGCAGGCCGCCACGATCGCCCACAGGTAGGCGGCCCGTCCGTGCCCGAGCGGATGGCGGGAGTCGGCGGGGCGCTCGCCGTGCCGGATCGCGGCGAACAGCACGACCTCGGTGGCCGTGTCGGCCGCCGAGTGCGCGGCCTCCGACAGCATCGCCGAGGAGGAGCTCATCAGGCCGGCAACCAGCTTGGCGAGCGCGATGGCGAGGTTGGCCGCGCCCGCGACCACGACGGTGCCGAGACTCTCACCGTTCTCGCTGTCAGGCATTCCGCTCCGTTCGTTCAAGTGATCTTATGCTGGTCGTCATGGAAGCCCCTCACTGGCTCACCCCGCAGGAGCAGCGCGCCTGGCGGGCCCATCTGGCCGCCCACCGCCTGCTCTTCCACCAGCTCGACCGGGAGCTGCAGGCCATCGGGCTGTCGCTGAACGACTACGAGATCCTCGTGAACCTCTCGGAGAGTCCCGGCCGCCGCATGCGCATGAGCGAGCTGGCCGACGCCACCATCCAGTCGCGCAGCCGGCTGTCCCACCAGATCTCCCGGATGGAGGCCGCCGGCCTGGTGACCCGGCAGGACTGCGAGGACGACCGGCGCGGCACGTTCGCCGTGCTGACCGACCAGGGCTGGGAGACGATCCAGCGGGTGGCGCCGGACCACGTGGCGAGCGTCCGCCGGCACTTCATCGATCTGATGACCCCCGAGCAGGTCTCCACCCTGGAGCAGATCTACACACCGATCGTCGATCGTCTCCAGGCGCTCCGCGGCGCCCGGTGAGGAGGCTGCGGGACGGCGGGGGATGAGCACCGGCCCCGACTTCCCGCGACAGGCCGCGCCAAACCGATTCCCTAGGGAGCGCGTGCCGGCCCCGCCCGCTCGCTACGATCCGGCTGTGCGAACAATCCTCGGGCTCGTCGTGGCCGGCCTGCTGCTCGTGACCGCCTGCAGCGCGAAGAGCGAGACGGCCCTGCCGGACGGTCCGGCGTTGCTGAAGCGCTCGGCCGAGGCCATGCGGACGATCAAGACGGTCGCCTTCACGATCGAGACCAAGGACAAGCCCGCCGTACCGGTCCGGCACGCCGAGGGCAGCCTCACCCGGGAGGGCGACGCCAAGGGCACCCTGCAGATCGAGATCGCGGGACTGCAGGAGATCGAGTTCGTGCTCGTCGGCGACAAGGTCTACTTCAAGGGACCCACCGGCGGCTTCCAGACGATGACCCGGCAGCAGCTCATGGCCCTTTACAACCCCTCCGCCGTGCTGACCGGCGTACCCGACCTGCTGTCCACCGCGAAGGACGTCCAGACGCAGGCGGAGGAGAAGGTCGGCGACGCCGCCGCCTACCGGGTGACGGCCGCGCTGTCGCAGGAGGTGCTGGCCAAGCTGGTCCCCGGCGTGCAGCAGGGGGTCACCGGCACGATCTGGATCGACAAGGCCACCAGCCGCCTGCTCAAGCTCGACCTGCCGCTCACCGGCGGCTCCGTGGCCGTGACCCTCGGGGACTACGACGCCCCCGTGACCATCGCCCCGCCCGCGTCATGACCGACGCCACCGACGCCACCGGCGCCATCGGCGCGGCCGGGCAGACGCGGTCGACCGGGACCGCCGGGCCCTCCACGCGGCACCGGCGTCTCGCGCTGGGCGTCGGCGGCGCCGCCGTGCTGCTCGCCGCGCTCGACGCGTACGTCGTGGTCACCGTGCTCGTGGACGTCGCCGCCGACGTCGGCGTGCCGCTGAACCATCTGGAGCGGGCGACCCCGGTCGTGACCGGGTTCCTGCTCGGCTACGTCGCGGCGATGCCGCTGCTCGGCCGCCTGTCCGACCGGTACGGCAGGCGCGCGCTGATCCACGCCTGCCTGGCCGGGTTCGCCGCCGGTTCCCTCGTCACCGCCCTGGCGGGGAGTGTCCCCGCCCTGGTCGCGGGGCGTACGCTCCAGGGCGTCGCGGGCGGCGCGCTGCTGCCGATCACCATGGCCCTCATCGGCGACCTGTGGGACGAGCGCACCCGGCCGGTGGCGCTCGGGGCGGTCGGAGCCGCGCAGGAGCTCGGCAGCGTGCTCGGCCCGCTGTACGGCGCGGGCCTGGCCGCGCTCGCCGGATGGCGCGGCATCTTCTGGGTCAACCTCCCGCTCGCGCTCCTGGCCGCCGTCGCCGTGCAGGCGGCCGTCCCCGGCGGGCGCGAGCCGTACGGCCGGCCCTCCGGCGAGGCGAGCACGGGCAAGGCAGACGGGGGAAAGGCGGACGTGGGGAAGGTGGACGCGGGCGGCGGCGTCCTGCTCGCGCTGGCGCTCGGCCTGCTGGTCGCCGGGCTCTACAACCCCTCCCCCGACACGGCCGTGCTGCCACCCTGGGGGCTGCCGTGCGTGGCGGCCGGGGCGGTCGCGGCGGTGCTGTTCGTGCTGTGGGAGATCCGCTCCCCGGTCCGCCTGCTCGACCTGACGGGCGTGCCCAGGACACCGCTGCTCGCCACGCTGGCGGTGAGCCTGCTGGCCGGGGCGGCGCTGCTGGTCACGCTGGTCGACGTGCAACTCGCCGCGCAGACGCTGCTCGGCAAGGACGCGGTGGGCGGCGCTCTGGTGCTCACCCGGTTCCTCGCTGCGCTGGCGGTCGCGGCGTTCCTCGGCGGGATCCTGGTGCGGCGGTTCGGCGAGCGCCCGGTGGCCGTGACGGGGATGGCGGTGGCCGCCGCGGGCTACTGGCTGATCTCCCGGTGGCCGCTCGACCCGGCTTCGGCCGGCGTGCTGATGGACGTCGACCTCGTGGTGGCCGGCCTCGGCCTCGGGGTGGTGATCGCCCCGGTCTCGTCGGCGGTGCTGCGCCTGGTCCCGGCGGCACAGCACGGCGTGGCGTCGGCGGCGGTCGTGGTGGCCAGGATGATGGGCATGCTGCTGGGCGTGGCCGCGCTGTCGGCCTGGGGCTTCCACCGGTTCCAGTCGCTCACCGCGCACCTGGACACGCCGCTCCCGTTCGGGGTGGACGCGGCCGAGTACGCCCGCAGGCTCGCGGACTACACGGCGAAGGTCCAGGCGGCGCTGCACGCGGAGTACACCGAGATCTTCCTGATCACGTGCGGCCTGTGCGTGCTCGGCGCGGCCGCGTCCCTGGCCCTGCCCCGCCGCCGCGCCTGATCCCGCACCCCTGCCGGGTCAGGCGCCGAACCAGCCGGGCACGTCGAGGCGGAAGACGTCCTGCGGCGTCACCTTCCGCAGGTCGGCCTCCAGGTCCCTGAGCCGCTCGTCCCCGATGACGGCGGCCCAGCGCGCCCGCAGGTCGTCGAAGATCCGGGCCGAGCGCGCCAGGACGTCCACCCCCCACGGCGTGAGCCGTACGATCTTGCGGCGCGTGTCGCGGGGATCGCGGGCGCGCTCCACGTAGCCGAGGCGCTCGAGTGTCTCGATGGTCTTGCCCGCCGCTTGCTTGCTGACGCCCAGCGTGCGGCCCAGCTCCACCGCGGTCGTGCCCTCCGTGCCGATCGCCTGCATGACGAATCCGTGCATGGGACGGGCGTGCGGATGCCCCTGACGGGCGAGTTCGGCGTGCAGTTCGTCGATGAGAACGCGAAACCCGAGGAAGAGCCGCAGGGGCAGCTCGAAGCCGGGCGGGTCGATTGACATGGATAGACAACCTGGTTCACTATTACCGACAACAACGTTGTCTATCTTAGGAGCCGCCGGCGATGTCTGTCATCCGCCATGCCCGATGCCGCAGATCCGAGACTCCGGCCGGGGTCATGACCACCTTCGCCTCGCCCACCCTGGGCGGTGCCACGCGGGCCGTGTGGCGCGTCGAGGCGACCCCCGCGACGAGCGGGCCGCTGCACGACTTCGACGCCGAGCAGGTGTGGACGTTCCTCGGCGGCACCGCCACCGTCGAACTCGGCGGCGAGACGTTCACGGTCGCACCCGGCGACACCGTGGTCATGCCGCCCTCGACCCCGCGGCGCGTCACGGCGGGCGCCGATGAGGGCTTCACCGCCGTCGTCACCGCCCCCGGCGGGGCCAGAGCCGTCCTGCCCGACGGCACCGTGCACGGCGTGCCGCCCTGGATCGCCTGACCTCCTTCCCTCCTCCTTCTCCCACCCTTCCCCCGGCGGACCGGCCCGGCGACCCGTCCGGCGCCCGGCCCGCCCTGTCACCCAGGAGTCACGCATGCCCGTCATCCGTTCCGCCGACAGCCGCACGAACACCACTCCCAACGGCGTCATGACCACCCTCGCCTCGCCCACCCAGGGAGGCGCCACCCAGGCCGTCTGGCGGGTGGACATGCCGGCCGGAAACAGCGGTCCCCACCACGCCAGCGACGGCGAGCAGGTGTGGACCTTCCTCACCGGCGGCGCGACCGTCGAACTCGACGGCGAGACCGTCGCCGTCGAGGCCGGAGACACCGTCGTCATGCCCGCCGACGTGAGCCGCCGGGTGCACGCCGGCGCGGAGTCCGGCTTCAGCGCGATCGTGGCCGCGCCGGCCGGCTGCGAGGTCTACAACCCCGGCGGGATCACCGCCGCGGACGCCTGCGACCTCGCGCCCAAGGGGACCGACCGGCTCGTGCCGCCCTGGGTCCGCTGACAAGCCCGCGCCCGCGCGTCTGCGGGCGCGGGTTCGACGGGCGAACCCACAGGCCGCCTCTGGCGGAGTCCCGGACACCTCTGATGGAGTCCCGGACGCCTCGGCGGCAGGGCGGATCGGGTCTCGCGGGCTTCCTGCGGGCGAACTTCCCGGTGGGCGGGGGCGGATGTCCCGGGTGCCCGGGACACGGACGGTCCACCATTGCGGCGTACCGTTCCGGCTCTCGCCACCGCCCCGCAGAACCCCCGGGGCTCACCCCTTTCCGACTGAGGAGGCCCCGTATGCGTAAGGTGTTCTTCGGCTTCGCCGTTCTGCAGCTCGTCGTCGTGCTCGCCCAGTTCTACCTCGCCACGTTCGGCGCGTTCGAGGCCCCGCACCCGGCGCCGGGTGACCCGGACGCCGCCATCAACTACCACGTCACGAACGGCTCGCTGGTGATCCCGCTCGTCTCGCTGCTGACCGCGATCACGGCCCTGGCCGCCCGCGCGGGCGGCAAGGTCGCGGGCCTGTCGATCCTGCCGTTCACGCTGGCGGCGGCGCAGCTGTTCGTGATCTTCCCGCTGGCGGAGCTCGCCGGCACGACGGACACCGCGACGACCACGGCCGGCCTGGTCGTCATGGGCTTCCACGCCCTCGACGGCGTGGCGATCCTCGCCGTGGCCGTCGTCGTCGTGCGGCGGGCCCGGGCCCTGGTCAAGGGCGTGCCGGTCGCGGCGTCCGCCGGCGCGCACGTGGCGGTGTGACCACCGCCCGGCGCGTGCGGTCAGGAGCGGAGGTAGGCCAGCACCGCGAGGACGCGGCGGTGCTGGTCGCCGTCCTCGGCGTACAGGCCGAGCTTGGTGAAGATGCCGCGGATGTGCTTTTCCACCGCGCCCTCGGTGACGACGAGGCGGCGGGCGATCGCGGGGTTCGACCTGCCCTCGGCCATCAGCGACAGGACCTCGCGTTCACGCGGCGTCAGCGACGCCAGCGGGTCGTCCCGCCGCCGCCGCACCATCAGCTGGGCGACGACCTGGGGGTCGAAGACCGTCCCCCCCGCGGCGACCCGCCGCAGGCCGTCCATGAACTCCTCGACGTCGACCACGCGGTCCTTCAGCAGGTAGCCGACCGCCCCGCGGGCGTCGGCCAGCAGGTCGTCCGCGTACGACACCTCGACGTACTGCGACAGGATCAGCACGGGCGTGCCCGGCACCTTCTCCCGAGCCTCGACGGCGGCGCGCAGGCCCTCGTCGGTGAACGTCGGCGGCATCCGCACGTCGACCACCGACACGTCGGGCCGGTGGGCGACGACGGCCTTGACCAGGTCCTCCCCCGTGCCCACGGTCTCGACGACCTCGCAGCCGAACTCCTCCAGCAGGCGGACGAGCCCCTCCCGGATGAGGACGGCGTCGTCGGCCACCACTACGCGCACGGAACCTCCGCCGTGATCAGTGTCGGCCCGCCCGCCGGCGAGCGCACCGACAGCTCGCCGTCGACGGCCCGCAACCGGTCGGCCAGGCCGGACAGGCCGTGTCCCTTGGCGACGTGTGCGCCGCCGACCCCATCATCCCCGATCGTGAGGATGAGCGTGTCGCCGATCCTGGTCAGCCCGACCGAGCAGGACGTCGCCCTGCTGTGCTTGGCCACGTTGGTGAGCGACTCGGCGGTCACGAAGTAGATCGTGTTCTCGATGAGCGCGGGATACCGCTCGACCGTCTGGACGTCCAGCTCAACGGGCACCGTGCAGCGGCCGGCCAGGGCGGCGAGCGCGGGGGCGAGGCCGCGGTCGGCGAGGATCGGCGGGGCGATGCCGCGCGACAGCGCCCGCAGCTCGTCCAGGGTCTCCCGGGTGGCGCTGATGGCCTTGCCGATCGTGTCGTGCGCGGCCGTGGCGTCCTTCCGCAGTTCCCGCTGGGCCCGCGACAGCTCCATCGCCAGATGGACCAGGCGCTGCTGGGGTCCGTCGTGGATGTCGCGCTCCAGGCGGCGCAGCGCGTTCGCCTCCGCGTGGGCGGCGGCGTGACGGCCCTCGGTGAGGTCGTCGATGCGCTCCTGCAGCTCGGCGACGCCGGTCAGCAGCGCCCGGCCCAGCGACGCCTTGATCAAGGCGCAGGAGCGGACGACCGGATAGAGGGTGATCGCGGCGACCACGCCGATCGCACCGTAGAAGACGCAGTTGATCACGTAACCCTGGCCGAGGCCGAGGAGCTCGGGCAGCTCGGTGTTGCCGGGGATGTTCGAGGTGATCCAGCCGTACAGCGGATAGGTCAGCCCGGCGAGAGCCAGCGCCCACCAGGTGACGGTCACGCAGAACGCGACGATCGCGACCGGGAAGGCCAGCAGCGCGTGCAGCACGTCGAGCCAGGGCTGGCCCCCGGCGAGCGGGGTGACGGTCTTCCGGAACACGCCCGCCCCGGGCGGCGATGTGGGATATCGCGGCCGGGGCACGTCCCTGCCCAGCACCGCGCGCATGCGGAGCCGTTCGACGTCGCCCATCCCCCGGGCGATGAGGAGGGTGAGAGCGAGGACGGGGACGCCCAGCCAGACCACCAGCAGGCCGGTGCCGGCCGACAGGCCGGCCACCGTGAGGCAGAACGTGATGATCGCAAGGGGGAACCCCACGAGGATATAGACCGTGTCGCCGCCGAGGCGGGAGAAGAATCGGCGCATGTCCCCAACGCTATTGACCCGCCCGCCGCGGATCGATCCGGCGGACGGCAGTCCCGGGGGTAGGGCAGTCCCTACCAACGGGCCCCGGCGGCCTCGACCAGGATCTTGAGCAGGTCCTCCGGGGCGTCGCGCATGAGGTTGTGCCCGCCGCCCAGCGCGTACGTCGTCCACGCGGGGTCCTCGCGCAGCCGCTCGTACGTCGGGGTGAAGGGCGACTCGCCCTCCCAGCCCGCCGCGTACACGTAGATTCGGCGCCCGATGCGCGCGGGGTCGCCGGTCAGCCGGAGCGGCTGGAGCAGCGAGGCGATCGGGTGGGGGGTGGCCCGGGGGTCGAAGAACGGCAGCGGTCGCGTCGCGTGGCCGGTCTCCACCACGTCGGCGTACCACTGCCGTTCCCGGTCGGAGACCAGGCTCCAGCAGGAGTCGCCGTCCCCCGGCACAACGGCGTCCAGGTAGACCAGACCGGCCACCCGGCCGGGCAGGCGGTCGGCGACGCCGGTGATCACCATTCCCCCGTAGCTGTGGCCGACCAGCACGGCGTCCCGGACGTCCTCGGCCTCCAGCACCCCGGTGACGTCCCGGATGTGCGTGTCGAGGTTCACTGCGCCGTCCAGCAGGTGGACGCGTTCGGCGAGCCCGGTCAACGTCAGCGCGACGGCCCGGTGCCCGTGGTGACGCAGCCCCTCGCACAACTCGCGGAAACACCAGCCGCCGTGGCACATGCCGGGGATCAGGACGAACGTGGTCATGGTGTGCCTCACTATCTCGTGGACGCGTCCGCGTCGGGTGTCTTCTCGGCCGAACCCGCTCTGGCCCGGCGGGAGGGATTGGCAAACGCCGCGATCACAGCCGCGGCGGCGCACAGGACCGCGGTCCACGCCAGGGCGGCGGCGGTCGAGGTGTGGTCGGCGACGAGTCCGGCGAGCCACGGGCCCGCGGTCTGCCCGCCCGCGAAGATCGTGGTGAACGCCGCCAGGGTGGCCGTCCAGTCGGCGGGCGGGGTGTTCGCCTTGATGAGCGCGGTGACGGCGGCGGGCACGCCCATGAACGTCGCCCCGTAGAGGATCGCGGAGGCGAGGATGACCGGCGGCGCGGGCGCCGCCATCGCCAGCGCCGCGCCACCGCCCAGAAGACCGAGCAGCACGGCCAGGGCCCGGGTGCCGGGCCACTCCGCGGTCGGACGGCTCCACAGCGCGGGCGCCGCCACCACGGCCAGGCCGAGCGCCGTCCAGGTGAGCACCACCTGCCCGAGCGGCGCGTGCCGGTCCGCCAGGTAGGCGGACAGGAAGGTGATGTAGGTGATGTAACCGGCGGCGAACAGCAGGTAGGCCAGGGCGATCCCCCACAGTGGCCGCACGTGGACCCGCCCGGCGGTGGCGGTCTGCGTCTCTCCCCCCGCCTGCGTCTCTCCCCCCGCCTGCGCTTCCTCCCGCGCCTGCGCCTTCTCCCCCGCCTGTGCCTCCCCGTCGGCCCGGGCGGCGGTCCAGCTCAGCAGCGCCGCCAGCCCGGCGGCCACGCCCAGGCCGGCCCAGGCCAGGTGAAGGTGGTCGCCCAGCGGCGGGATGCCGGCGCCGCTGACCACGATGCCCAGCCCGGCGCCCGCGAAGTACACGGTGATGGGCGCCCCGGAGGCGGCGCGGGCGGCGAGGCGCGACGCGATGACGCCGCCGGTGACGAACACCGCGGCGCCCGCCACCCCGGCGGCGGCTCGCGCCGCCAGCAGCACCGGATAGGCGTCGCTCGTCGCGGTGACCGCTAAGGCCAGCGCGGTGAGGACCATGCCCCACCGGAAGGTGGCCGCCGTGCCCAGGCGGCGTACGACGACCGCGGTCACCAGCGCGCCGAGCAGATAGCCCAGGCCGTTCGCGGCGCTCATCGCCCCTGCTTCGGCCAGTGACCAGTGCAGTTCGTCCCGCATCGCCGGAAGGAGCAGCCCGTACGCGAAACGCGCCAGCCCGAGCGCCGACGCGGTGCCGAGAGCCAGCCGCGCCGCCGGCCACGTCTCCCGCCGGGCCGGCGTGCCGATGGCGAGGAGGTCGGGCATGACGGACTCCTTGAGATCGAACCGATCGGTACGATCCCGGAGCGTAGCAGTGCATCGAACCGATCGGTACCATCTGGGTATGCCGGTTCCCAAGGGCTCGACGATCGACCCGGAGCGCACCCGCGCCGCCATCCTGGAGGCGGCCACCGCCGTGCTGTACGAGCGCGGGCTCGACGGCGTCGGCGTCGCCGAGCTGTGCGCCCTCGTCGGCGTGTCGAAGGAGACGCTCTATCGGCACTTCGGCACCAAGGACGGCCTCGTGGAGGCCATGCTGCTGGCGCGCAGCGAACGGGTGACCCGCTGGCTGGCCGACGCCGCCGCGGCGGCGGGGGACGACCCTCGCGACCAGCTCGCCGCGGTGT
The DNA here is from genome assembly GCF_030268985.1 of Microbispora sp. NBRC 16548. Classification (NCBI taxonomy): domain Bacteria; kingdom Bacillati; phylum Actinomycetota; class Actinomycetes; order Streptosporangiales; family Streptosporangiaceae; genus Microbispora; species Microbispora sp. NBRC 16548. Next base: position 527,056 of record NZ_BSSF01000006.1, on the reverse strand, counting down.
TCGACGCGCTGCGAGAGTGGTACGAGGACCCCGTCTTCCGCGGCTGCGCGATGGTGAACGCGTCGGCCCAGCACCATGTCGGGGCCGTGCGCGCCATCACCACGCGCCACCTCGACCGCTACCTCGACCTGCTGACCGGCATCGCCGAGCGCGCAGGAGCCGCCGATCCGTCCCTCCTGGGGCGCCAGCTGCTCATGCTGGTCGAGGGCGCCACCGTCGTCGCCGCGCACCACGGCGCGGCCGGCACGGGCGAGCAGGCCCGCCAGGCGGCGCTCGCCCTGCTGTCGGCCGCCGCCAGAACCAGCGGCGGAGACTGAGGCCGCGGGACCGGGCGGGCGTTACTTCTTCTTGCGCTTCTCGCGGATCTTCATCGTCACCTCGATGGGAGAGCCCGCGAAGCCGAACTCCTCGCGGATGCGGCGCTCGAGGAACCGGCGGTAGGTCTCCTCCAGGAACGCCGAGGTGAACAGCACGAACTTCGGCGGCTCCGTGGACGCCTGGGTGGCGAACAGGATCTTCGGCTGCCGGCCGCCGCGCACCGGCGGCGGGGTGGCCTGCAGCAGCTCGGTGAGGAACTGGTTGAGCCGGGCCGTCGGCACCCGCGTGCCCCACGAGTCCAGGGCCCGTTCGATGGCCGGGGCCAGCTTCTCGACGTGGCGGCCGGTCTTCGCCGAGATGTTCACCCGCAGCGCCCAGGGCGTGCGGACGAGCTGCCGGTCGATCTCCTTCTCCAGGTAGTACCGCCGGTCCTCGTCGACCAGGTCCCACTTGTTGAACGCGACCACCATCGCCCGGCCCGACTCGATGACCAGGCCGAGGATCCGCAGGTCCTGCTCGGTCAGCACCTCGGAGGCGTCGATCAGCACGACCGCGACCTCCGCCCGCTCCAGCGCGGCCCGCGTGCGCATCGCCGCGTAGAAGTCCGCGCCCTTCAGCTCGCGGTCCCGCCGCCGGATGCCGGCCGTGTCGATGAACCGGTACGTCGTGCCGCCCAGCTCGATCAGCTCGTCGACCGGGTCGCGGGTGGTGCCGGCCATCGGGTCGACGAGCACCCGCTCCTCCCCGGCGAGCTTGTTGAGCAGCGACGACTTGCCCACGTTGGGCTTGCCCAGCAGGGCGATCCGGCGCGGGCCCCGCCGCTCGCCGAACGTCTGCGGCGGCGTCTCGGGCAGCGCGTCGAGCACGATGTCGAGCAGGTCGCCGCTGGCGCGGCCGTGCAGGGCGGAGACGGGGTGCGGCTCGCCCAGGCCGAGCGACCACAGCCCGGTCGCCTCCAGCTCCATCTGCTGGTTGTCGACCTTGTTGGCGGCCAGCACGACCGGCTTGCCCGAGCGGCGCAGGACCGCGCCGACGGCCTCGTCGGAGTCGGTGACCCCGACACTGGCGTCCACGACGAAGAGGATCACGTCGGCCAGCTCGGCCGCGATCTGCGCCTGCTCGGCGATGCGCAGGGCCATGCCGGTCGCGTCTGGGTCCCAGCCGCCGGTGTCGACCAGCGTGAACCGCCGGCCCCGCCAGGTCGCCTCGTACGTGACCCGGTCGCGGGTCACGCCGGGCACGTCCTCCACGACCGCCTCACGACGGCCGATGATGCGGTTGACCAGTGTCGACTTGCCGACGTTGGGGCGCCCCACCACGGCGACGACCGGCAGCGGGCCCGAGTCGGGCTCCCGCTCCGCCTCCTCTGTGGAAAGCTCGGCGAGCTCGGCCTCGATCCAGCCGCCCTCGTCCTCGTCGTACTCCCCCGTCACGTCCATACCCTGCCTCATCGGCTGCTCTTCCCGTTCTCCCCGGCCTCCCGTGAGGCCTCCCGGCGGACCGCTTCCGGGGCCGGGCTCGTTCGTACGTCGCACCGCGTGGCCCACTCCGGCGCGGCGGACGCGGCGCGGGAAGCGGTCAGGCGGTGCGTGCGGGCGTCAGACCCGCTCCTTGACGAGCCGGAGCACCTCGGCGATCACCTCGTCCAGGTCCAGCGGCGTCGTGTCCAGTTCCACCGCGTCCGCGGCCATCGCCAGCGGGTCGGCCTTGCGCGTCGAGTCGAGGGTGTCGCGCCGGGCCATCGCGGCCCTCTGCGCCTCCACGGTCGTCCCGTTCAGCTCGGCCGTACGGCGCAGGGCGCGCGCCTCGGCGCTCGCCGTGAGGTAGATCTTGACGGGCGCGTCCGGCGCGACCACGGTGCCGATGTCGCGGCCCTCGACCACGATCCCGCCGCCAGGCAGGGACTCGGCGATGATCTCCCGCTGCAGGGCCACCAGCCGGTGGCGCACCTCGGGCACGGCACTCACGGCCGACACCGCGCCGGTCACCTCGGGGCCGCGGATCGGCCCGTTGACGTCGACGCCGTCCACGGTGACGCCCGGCGCGTCGGGGTCGGTGCTCATGACCAGTGTGGGCTCGGCGGACCTCGCGGCGATCTCGGCGGCGTCCTCCAGGTTCACGCCCCGCTGGAGCATCCACCAGGTGACCGCGCGGTACATGGCGCCCGTGTCGAGGTATCGCAGGCCCAGCGCCCGCGCGACGCCCCGCGAGGCACTCGACTTGCCCGATCCCGAGGGACCGTCCATGGCGACGACCAGACCCGACACCGGCTCTCCTTCTCCCCTTCGAATCGTCGTCCCCGAGGCTACCGGGATACCGCCGGAAAGCATGCATCGGCGGCGGGACAGGGCCTTCCGCGCGATCATCTCGCGTTCGCCGGCAGCACCCGCGAGACGGCTCTCAGGCGGTCTCCTCGGCCCCGCCGAGGAGACGGGTCGCCTGCGCCTCCTGGGCCAGGCGGCGCAGGGAGGCGAGCACGGGATCGCCGAGAGCGGTCCAGATCACGATCGCCTCGGCCATGGCGTGCAGGTCGCCCCGCCGGCTGATCGCCCGCACCTCCGTGTCCGCCAGGTGCTCGGCGGTCTCGGCGTAGGTCTCCAGCAGGTCCAGGTAGTCGTCCTCGCCGAGGCGCCGCAGGGTCGCCAGCGCGTCCGCCAGCGTCCGCCTGGCCGGATTGCCCGGCTTGACCTGCCAGCCCCGCCGGGCGATCAACTCGTCGACCTGCGCGGCGGCCTCGTCCCAGGCGTAGTCCTCGGCGCGTTCCCTGGGCGGGGTCAGCGCGTACTGGGCCTTGCCGAGCACGTCGAAGTCCGAGATGCCGGAGGAGAAGATCAGCGCGAGCGCCTCGCGGGCCGAGGCCACCGGCAGCCCGCCGACCTCGACCAGCGCCCTGGCCAGCCGAAGCCGCCTGACGTGCTCCTCGCCGTATCGCGCCTGGTTGGGGCCGGTCCGCTCTCCCTGCGGGACCAGCCCCTCCCGCATGTAGTACTTGATGGTGGGGATCGGGACCCCGGTCCGCCTGCTCAGCTCCGCGATCCGCATGTCCCTCTCCCTCGCCGCACCCTCACAGGATAGGCCCGGGGCTTGCCCGCACCCACGGATATGGATAGCGTCGCTATCGATCAATTATGGATAGTGGCACTCTCTACTATCGAATTGAGGGAAGCACATGTTCGGCGCTCTGGGCCGCTCCGCGGTCCGTCACCGTCGCCTGATCCTGCTGGGCGCGCTGCTGTTCACCGTGGTCGCGGGCGTGTGGGGCGCCGGCGTCTTCGGCCGCCTCGGTGGCGGCGCGGGCTTCGACGACCCCGGCAGCCCGTCCTCGCACGCCGACCGGCTGCTCGCCGGACCGCTGGGCCGTCACACGGCCGACGTCGTCGTGCTGTACGAAAGCGACCACCTCACCGTGGACGACCCCGCCTTCGCCGGGCCCGTGCGCCGGGCCCTCGACGCGCTCCCCCGCCGGGACGTCGTGCGGCTGGAGTCGTACTGGTCGACCGGCTCACCCGGCTTCGTGTCGGAGGACCGGCACGCGACGTACGTCACCGTGCAGTTCCGCTCCCCCGACGACCAGGAGCGCGTACGGGCCCTGCGCGGCATCCGGGACAGGTTCGAGGTCGAGGGCCCGACCGTGCGGTTCGGCGGCCTCACCGCGATGACCGACCAGGTCAACAGCACGATCGCGCGCGACATCGGCCTGGCCGAGGCGATCTCGGTTCCGATCCTGCTGATCCTGCTGGCGGTGGTCTTCCGCAGCCTCCTGGCGGCGGCACTGCCCCTGGCCGTCGGCGTGGTCGCCGCGCTCGGCACGATGGCGGTGCTGCGCCTGGTCACGCTGGTCGCCGACGTCTCGACGTTCGCCATCCAGGTCGTCACGGTGCTCGGCCTCGGCCTGGCGATCGACTACGCGCTGCTCGCGGTCACCCGGTTCAGGGAGGAGCTCGGCAGGGGCGCGTCCGTCGCGACGGCGGTGGAACGGACGACGGCCACGGCGGGCCGGACGATCGCGTTCTCCGGCGCGGTCGTGGCGCTGTCGTTCGCGGGCCTCGCGGTGTTCCCTTCGCGGTTCCTGCTGTCGATGGCGTACGCGGGCGCCGCCACGGTCGTCCTGGCCGTGCTGACCTCACTCACCGTGCTGCCCGCGCTGCTGGCGGCCATCGGCCGACGGGTCGGCCGAAGGGGGCTCGGCAGGCAGGCCGGCCAAGGGGGGCTCGGCCGCGCCCGGCCCGCCGCCTCAGGCATGCGGTGGTATCGCCTGGCCCACGCCGTCATGCGGCGGCCCCTCGCGAGCGCGCTCGCCGTCGTCGCGGTGCTCGTGGCGCTCGGCCTGCCGTTCCTCGGTGTGAACTGGGCCAGGCCCGGCGACTGGGTGCTGCCCTCCGGCGCCGACGCGCGCGCCGTGACCCGGGAACTGGCCGAGCGCTTCACCGCCGACCCCGCCAAGATCGTGACGGCCGTCGTCGAGGCGCCGCGCGCCCTGGACAGGGCGGCGCTGGACGGCTACGCCGCCCGCCTGGACGCCGTGTCCGGAGTGGAGAGCGCGGCCGTCACCGGGACCACCGGCACTCTCGCCAGGATCACCCTCGGCTACGCGATGGACCCGATGTCTCGCGCGGCCGTGCGGATGGTCGAGGACCTGCGGGCCGTGCCGCCTCCGGCCGGGGCCGTCGCGTCGTTCACCGGGATGCCCGCCTCGCGAGTGGACATCGTGGACATGGTCGTCACCCGCCTGCCGTGGATGGCGCTGTTCGTGGCCGTCGTGTCGATCGCCCTGATGTTCCTGGCGTTCGGTTCGGTGATTCTGCCGATCAAGTCGGTGCTGCTGAACCTGTTGTCGCTGTCGGCGTCCTTCGGCGCCATCAAGCTGATCTTCCAGGACGGCCGGCTGGCCGGGCTGCTCGGCTTCGAGCCCGTCGGGGCCGTCGACGTGAACTTCCCCGTGCTGATCGTCGCGATCGCCTTCGGGCTGGCGATGGACTACGAGATGTTCCTCCTGTCGCGCGTACGCGAGGAACGCGAGCGCGGGGCCGATCCCGCGGAGGCGATGGCGCGCGGGCTGGCCAGGACGGCCGGGGTGGTCACCAGCGCCGCCCTCCTCGTCGCCGTGTCCGTCGCGGGCTTCGCCTTCTCCAGCGTGACGATCATGAAGATGATCGGTGTCGGCCTGGTGATCGCGGTCGCCGTGGACGCGACGATCGTGCGCGGCCTGCTGGTGCCTGCCAGCATGCGGCTGCTCGGCGAACGGGCATGGTGGGCGCCCCGGCCCCTGGCCCGATGGTGGCGGCGGCACGGCCTGCCGGAGCACGCTCCCGTGGCGCCGTCCCCCGAGGAGGCGGTCACCAGCCTCTGAGATCGGGCCTTCCGCGCGCCGGTTCGGCGCTCGTTCCGCGCTCGTTCTGGGCCCCTGCGCATCCTCCTGTAGCTTCCTCCGCGTGTTGACCTTGCCCCTGGGTGAAGCCCCAGCATCGTCGGCACCGGCCATGGCGGCCGGGACGAGGAGGAGTGGTGCGGGAGCTGCTGACCATCGGGACGTTCGCACGGGCCGCCCGGCTGTCGCCCAAGGCGTTACGGCTGTACGACGAGGTCGGGCTGCTGCGGCCGGCCGCGGTGGACGGCGAGTCGGGATACCGCTACTACGACCCGGCCCAGCTGGAGCGGGCCCGCCTGATCGCCTGGTTGCGGCGGCTCGGCATGCCTCTGGAGCGCATCCGGCGGGTGTGCGACCTGCCCGTGCCGGACGCGGCCGAGGAGGTGTCCGCCTATTGGCGGCACGTCACGGCCGAGACCGAGGCCCGGGGGCGGCTCGCCGCCTTCCTCGTCGACCACCTGTCGGGAAGGGGCAGCGCCGTGAAGGACACCACGACCATGCCGGGGATCCGTTACGCCGCCCGGTCGGAGCCGGGACCGGTGCGGACGAGCAACGAGGACGTCGCGTACGCCGGCGAGCGGTTGCTGGCGGTGGCCGACGGGATGCGCGGCCCGGGCGGCGACCGCGCCGGCGCGGCGGCCGTCGACGCGCTCAAGCGCCTGCAGACCCTGTCCGTGCTCCCCGAGGACCTGCTCGGCGCGCTCACCGACGCCGTCGGCGACGCCGAGCGGGCGATCCGGGACATCGCCGCCTCGACACCCTCGGGAGAGGCGGTCACCACGCTGACCGCGCTCGTGTGGTCCGGGTCGCGGCTGGCGCTGGTGCACATCGGCGACAGCCGGGCGTACCTCTTCCGCGACGGGGGACTGTTCCAGATCACCCACGACCACTCGTACGTGCAGTCGTTGATCGACGAGGGCCGGCTCACCCCGGAGGAGGCCGTCTCCCACCCCCGGCGCTCGCTTCTGGTACGCGCGCTGACCGGCACCGGATCCTCCCTGCCTGATCTGTCGATGCACGAGGCCGTCCCCGGCGACCGTTACCTGCTCTGCACGGACGGCCTGCCGGGTGTCGTGCCGGTCGGCGTGCTGCGCGAGACCCTCGCCGGTCCCTGCGGTCCGCGGCAGGTCGTCGACGAGCTGATCGACCGGGCGTACGCCGCCGGCGCCCCCGACAACGTGGCCTGCGTGGTCGCCGACGTGGTCGCCGACACCGCGGCTGACCCGGTGGCCGACGCGGTGGCTGACACGGCGGCGGAGGGGTCCCCGGCCGCCGGCGACGGCGGGGCCGGGCGATGAGCGCCACGACGGTGCGGCCGCCCCGTTCTTCCACCTGTTCCTCCAGGCCGGCCTCTGCGTGGACCTTCACCGTCGACTGCCGGCCGCTGGCCATCCCGGCGTTCCGCCGGATGTGGGCCGCCTCGGTGATCTGCGCTGTGGGCGGCTCCTTCAGCGTGGTCGCGGTGCCGACGCAACTGTTCACGGTCACCGGCTCGTCGGCGGCCGTGGGAGCCGCCGCGGGGGTGTCGTTCGCCGCGCTGGTCGCGGCGGCGGTGTGGAGTGGCGCGCTCGCCGACGTGATGGACCGGCGGACGATGCTGCTCGCCGCCGACCTCGGTCTGGCGCTGACGTACGCGGCGCTGTGGCTCCAGGCGGTCCTGGGTGGCCGCTCCGTCCCCGTCCTGCTGGTGGCGGTGGCCTTCCAGGGGCTGACCTACGGGACGGTCCTGACGACGACGGGGGCCACCGTGCCCCGCCTCGTCCCGGCCGAGCTGCTGCCGGCGGCCAACAGCCTCAGCTCGCTGGTCCGCTACGGCGGATCGGTCCTGGGGCCGATGCTCGCCGGTGTGCTGGTCCCGGTTGTGGGGCTCGGCACGCTGTACCTGTTCGACGCCGTCGCGCTGCTCGCCGTGGTGTGGGCGGTCGCCATGCTGCCGCCGCTGCCGCCTCCCGCCGCGGGCACGGAAAAGGGCGGCCGAGGAGCCTCGGCGGCCGGCCGGATGCTGGCCGGGTTCCGATACCTGGCGGCCGACAGGCTGCTGGTGGCGGTGCTGGCCGTGGACCTCGCGGCCATGGTCTTCGGCATGCCGTCGGCGCTGTTCCCCGAGCTGGCCCGTCACGTCTTCGGCGGCACGGCCGGGGGCGGCACGGAGACGGGACTGCTCTACGCGGCCTACCCCGCCGGGGTCTTCGCGGCCGGGCTGCTGTCGGGCACGTTCACCCGCGCGCGGCGCCACGGCGCCCTCGTGGCGGGCGCCGCCGTCGCGTGGGGGATCGCCGTCGTGTTCGTCGGCCTGGCCGCCGAGCTGTGGATCGCGCTGGTGGCGCTCGTGCTCGGCGGCGCGGTCAACTTCGTGCTGAGCACCTTCCGCACCACGATCATTCAGGCGCACACCGGCGACGCCGTACGCGGGCGCGTGCAGGGCGCGCTCACCGTCGTGCTGGTCGGAGGGCCGCAGATCGCGAATCTGCTGCACGGTTCCGCCGGCGCCGCGTTGCACGGTCTCACCAGCGCGCCCCTGCACGACACCGTGGGCGCGTTGTCCGGCCCGCGCGTCGTCATCTGTGCGGGCGGGCTGCTCACCGTGGTCACCGTGTCGGCGATCGCCTGGGCGATCCCCGACCTGCGCCGCTACATCGCTCCCGCTCCCGCCCCCGCCGCGGGGCCGGTGGCCGGTCTGACATCACCGGCCTTACCGGGAGACCGGGTCAGCCCGGCACCTGCCAACCGCGCTCGCGCAGGCCGTGGGTGAGCGCTTCCGCCGCCTCCGGGCGGACGTACAGTTCGGCCGCGCCGAGCTCCAGTCCGGTGGCGTGCTCCAGGCGGATGTCCTCGATGTTGACGCCCGTCTCGCCCGCGGCCTGGACCAGGCGGGCCAGCTCGCCGGGACGGTCGCCGATGAGCACCTGGACCACCGCGTACGTCCGCGCCGGACCGCCGTGCTTGCCGGGAATCCTGCCGGTCCCCCGCACGCCGCGCGACAGGAGGTCGGTGACCTGCCCCATGGCCGCGCCGTCGCCCGCCAGCGCGCGAAGCGAGCGGGCGGCGGCGCTCAGGTCGTCCACGAGCGCCTCCAGCACCTCGGCGACGGGCAGCGCGTTGCCCTCGAGGATGCCGGTCCACAGCGCGGGGTCGCTGGCGGCGATACGGGTCACGTCGCGCACGCCCTGCCCCGACAGCCCGAGCGCCGTCTCCGACGCCTCCGCCAGCCGGGCCGCCACCGCGGCGGCCGTCACGTGCGGGGCGTGCGAGACGACCGCGACGGCGCGGTCGTGCTCGGCCGCGTCCACCCGCACGGCGTTGCCCCCGCACAGCGAGATCAGCCGCTCCACCGCGGCCACCGCCCGCGGGGACGCCTCGTCCGTCGGGCAGTACGCCCACGGACGGCCGAGGAACAGGTCGGCGCGGGCCGCCGCCGGGCCGGACCGCTCGCGGCCCGCCAGCGGATGCCCCGCGACGTACGTCGTCAGGTCGCAGCCGAGCTGGGCGGCCTGGGCCAGCGGGAGCGCCTTCACGCTCGCCACATCGGTGTAGAAGCGGGCGCTGTCGCGCTTTTGCAGGTCGAGCAGTTGCTGCGCGACGAACTGGGGCGGCACGGCGACGACCGCGAGATCCGCCCGCTGCTCGCCGGTCCAGTCCTCCCCCGCGCCCAGTTCACGCGCGAGCCGTACGGCTCCCGCGTCCCGGTCGGCCAGGAAGACCCGCACGTCCCGCTGCCGCAGCGCCAGTGCGATCGACGTGCCGATGAGGCCCGTCCCCACAACGACCACACTGCCGATCCCGGCGTCCTCGATGGGAGTCATCGTGCTCTTCCTGCCGTCGCCGTCCCCAGGTGCGCTGTCCCGCGACGGATGTCTCGTGGGTGGATTGTGATGGTTCACCGACCCCGCCGTCCCGGCGTGGTCCTGCCGGGCGACGCCAACCGGGCGATGCTCGATGGGCGATGCCTATCGGGGGGTGCTCATTGGGCGATGTCCACGCGCAGCGCCACGGCGCCGCGCAGGTACACGTGCTGGATCTCCTGCCGGGGACGGTCGGTCTGCACGTGGGCCATCAGCCGCACCACGCGCGGAAGCGCGCCCGGCACGTCGATCTCGCTCGCGCACAGCAGGGGCACGTCGTGGAACCCGAGCTTGCGCGCGGCCAGTGCGGGGAACTCGGCGGTGAGGTCGGGCGTGCACGTGAAGATCACGCTGATGACGTCGTCGGTCGTGAGGTTGTTGCGCCCCATCACCTCGGTCACCAGCTCGGTCGTCCCGGCGAGGATCGCGTCACGATCGTTGCCGTCGACCTGGATGGCTCCGCGAATCGCCCGCACCATGTCGTTCCCCTCTCGCTGGGACGGGCCGGTCTCCTGCGGAGACAAGCCCGGCCCATCTACGTGACTTTCAGCCAATTCTGCCCGGCTTGCGACTTTCGTCCGCCGCGCGGAAAGGCTACAGGCCGACCGCCGCGTACAGCTCACCGATCTCCTGCACGGTGAGCGTCCGGATGGTTCCCGGCTTGAGCCGGCCGAGCTTGACCGGGCCGAACTCGATGCGGGCCAGGTCGATCACCCGGTGCCCGACCGTCTCCATCACCCGCCGGACGATGTGCTTGCGGCCCTCGTGGAGGACGACCTCGACCAGCGCCTGCTGGCCGTGCTCCTGCACCACCCGGAACTCGTCCACCTTGGCCAGGCCGTCCTCCAGCTCCACGCCCTTGCGCAGCACCTTGTGCAGGTCGCGCGGAATGGGACCGGGCACCTTGGCCCAGTACTTCTTCTGCACGCCGTAGCTCGGGTGGGTCAGCCGGTGAGCCAGCTCGCCGTCGTTGGTCAGCAGCAGCAGGCCCTCGGTCTCGGTGTCGAGACGTCCCACGTGGAACAGCCGGGGCGCGAGGTCCTGCACGTAGTCGTTCAGGCACGGCCGGCCCTCGGGGTCGTCCATCGTGCTCACCACGCCGATCGGCTTGTTGAGCGCGTAGTAGACGGTCTCCGAGGACGTCGGAATGCGCTTGCCGTCGACCCGGATGACCTGCTTGGCGGGATCGACGCGCGCGCCGTAGCGGCGCACCGTCTGTCCGTCCACCGACACCCGGCCTTCGCCGATCATCTCCTCGCACGCCCGCCGGCTGGCCACCCCGGCCTGGGCGAGCACCTTCTGCAGCCGCTCACCGCCCGGCACCTCGGTCGTGTCGCGCTCGTCGGTGTAGTCCTCGTCGTAGAAGTCCGGGTCGCGCAGCGGCTGCCGGGACGTCTTGAACGGGTTGCTCGCCGGGCCGCTCGCGCCGGGGCTCTTGAAACCTCCCGCGGGCCGCGCCGCGCCGCGCGAGCCTCCGCCGGCTCCGGCGCCGCCGAACCGGCCGCGCCCGCCGCCCAGGCGGCCGATCGTCTGCACCTCGTCGCGGCTCGCACGGCCCCTGCCGCCGCCGCGCGCCGAGCGGAAGTCGCCGCGCTCGGGCCGCGCGCTCCGTGCCTCACGGTCCCCGCGCTCGCTCCGTGTACCACGGTCGCCCCGCGCGCCACCTGTCTCACGGTCGCCGCGTCCGCTCCATCCCTCACGGTCGCCGCGTCCGCTCCGTGCCCCACGGTCGCCGCGCTCCTCGTCGCGGAAGGCCGCCCGCCTGGGCTCACGCGTCGTCTCGTAACCGCCGTCGCGGTCACGCGGCCGGTCCCGGCCGCCCTCCGGCCTGCCGTACCGGCCGCGCGAACCGGTCCCCTCCGCACGGAACGACGGACGGTCGCCGGAGAAGGCGTCCCGGGCACCGCGCTCCCGGCCGGAATTGCGATCACGGTCGAAGTCACGCTCGAAGCCACGGCCGCCGTCGCGGTCGAACCCACGGCCGGACCCGCGGTCTGACCCGCGATCGAACCCACGGCCGGACCCGCGGTCTGACCCGCGATCGAAGCCACGGCCGCCGTCACGATCGCCGGAACGGCCGCCCTCGGGCCTGCCGTACCTGCCGCGAGAACCGCCCCGCTCCCCGCGGAAGGGGGTCCGGTCGTCGTCGCGATACCGCTCGCCGCCGGAACGCGCGTCGCGGCGGCCGGTGTCACCGTAACGGCCCGTGTCATTGTGACGACCGGTGTCACCGTAACGGCCGCGGGAGCGGTCGTCGCGGCCGTCACCGGAACGGCGGTCGCCGTACCGGTCGCCGCGCGGGGCCTCCTCGTCGCGGAACCGCCTGGAGTCCGGCCTGTCGGACCGGGAGTCGGGCCGGGAGTCGGGCCGGGAGTCGGACCTGGAGTCGAAACCGTACCCGGACCGGGAACCAGGGACGCGGGAACCGCCGCGCCGGTCGCCCTGGGGGCGGAAGCCGCCGGATCCGCCACGGGATCCACGCGGGCTCGCGCCCTGCTGACCGGTGCTCCGGCTCCGACCGCGTCCCTCACCGGACGGGGTGCCACGCCTGTTGTTCACTACTTCTGCTCCTCAAGAATTTCCACGTCGTCCGGGAGGAACGGGGCGAGTTCGGGAAGCTCGTCGAGGCTCCGCAGCCCCAGTCTCTCCAGGAAGTAACTCGTCGTCCGGTAGAGCACTGCCTGGCTCTCCGGGTCGGTTCCGGCCTCTTCCACGAGGCCGCGTGCGACCAGCGTCCGCATGACGCCGTCGCTGCTCACGCCGCGCACCGCCGCCACCCGGGCCCGGCTGACCGGCTGCCGGTAGGCGACCACGGCGAGGGTCTCCAGCGCGGCCTGCGTCAGCCGCGCCTGCTGGCCGTCCCTGACGAACCTCTCCACCAGCGCGGCGTATTCCGCCCTGGTGTAGAAGCGCCAGCCTCCGGCCACCTCTCGCAGGTCGAAACCCCGTCCGGCGGCCGTGTATTCCTCCGACAGCGCGCGGAGCGCGGCGGCGACCTCCACCGTCGGGCGTTCCAGCACCTGAGCGAGGGTCACCTCGGCGACCGGCTCGTCCACCACCATCAGGATCGCTTCGAGGGCCGCGGCGAGCGTGGCCCCCTCGCCCGGCGGCTCCGCCTCGGACTCCCGGGCAACGGGGGCCGGATCCGGCGATCCGAGGCCGGACGCGAGCGCGCCGCCGTCCCGCTCCGTCACATCGCCGACGGAGCCGGAGAGGTCGTCGCCGGAACCGGGGGTGTCGCTCGCTTCCATCGCTCCTCGCTCGTCGTACGGGTCACGTCTCCGCCGCGCCGCTCATTCGGCGTCCTGGTTCGGCACGGCCTCCAGTGGTCGGCCCTGGCGGGCCGCCTCACTCGTCCCGTGCGTCCGCCGCCTCGGCGGGCCGTTCCTCGCGCCGGCCCTCGTCGTAGTCGTCGCCCACCGTGACGTCGCCGTCGGCGGTTCCCGTCCAGGTGACGTACAGGTCGCCGAGCGGTTCGACCTGTTCGAAGGAGACCGCGGCCTCCCGGAACAGCTCAAGGACGGCCAGGAAGCGGGCGACGATCTCGAACGTTCCCGAGCAGTCGGCGGTCAGCGCCCGGAAGGTCGCCGTGTGCAGCCGCCTCAGCCGCTCGACAAGAATAGCGGCTTGCTCCCTGACACTGGCCAGCGGTTGGTAGATGTGCGAGACCGACACCGACGGCGGCGCCTTGGGGGTGAAGGCCCGTGCCGCGATCTTGGCGAGTTGCTCGGGCCCGATGCCGAGCACGAGTTCCGGCAGCAGGTCGGCGAAGCGCTTTTCCATCGGCACGGCGCGAGGGAACCGCAGCGCCTCCTCCGCCATCCGGCCGGCGAAGATCTTCGCGACCTCCTTGTACGCCCGATACTGCAGCAGACGCGCGAACAGCAGGTCGCGGGCCTCCAGCAGGGCGAGGTCCTCCTCGTCCTCGACCTCTCCGGTGGGCAGCAGCCGGGCCGCCTTGAGGTCGAGCAGGGTCGCCGCGACGAGCAGGAAATGGCTCGTCTGGTCGAGGTCCCACTCCGGGCCCCGCGACCGGATGTACGCGATGAACTCGTCGGTGACCTGGTGCAGGGACACCTCGGTGATGTCCAGCTTGTGCTTGGAGATCAGCCCCAGCAGCAGGTCGAACGGCCCTTCGAAGACGTCGAGGTGCACCTGGAAGCCGCTCGGAGCGCTCTCCTCGCTCCCCTGGTCGGTCTCCTGGCCGGTCGTCACACCTGCCATTGTCTCCTACCGGCGCGATCGCGCGGCACCTACCGGCATCACTGTCAGACGCGGGCGGGCCACCTGGCCAGCAGCTCGCGGGCCAGCTCGCGGTAGGCGGTGGCGCCCATCGAGCCGGGGTCGAACTGCGTGATCGGCTCCCCCGCCAGGGTGGCGTCGGGGAAGCGCACCGTCCGGTTGATGACGGTGTGGAACACCTTGTCGCCGAAGCCCTGCATGATCGTCTGCAGCACCTCGCGGGCGTGCAGTGTCCGGGGGTCGTACATGGTGGCGAGCAGGCCGTCGATCTCCAGGTTCTTGTTGAGCCGCTCCTGGACCTTGCCGATCGACTCCATCAGCAGCGCCACGCCGCGCAGCGCGAAGAACTCGCACTCCAGCGGGATCATCACGCTGTGCGCGCAGGTCAGCGCGTTGACCGTCAGCAGGCCGAGGGACGGCTGGCAGTCGATCAGGCAGATGTCGTAGTACGGCAGCAGGGGCTCCAGCGCCCGCTGCAGGGCGTACTCCCTGGCCACCTCGTTGACGAGCCGGATCTCCGCGCCCGACAGGAAGATGTTGCTCGGCAGGAGCTGCATGCCCTCGACGGTGGTGTCGATCAGCACGTCCTCGACCGTGACGTCGGGCTCCTCCATGATCAGGTCGTAGACCGTCGCCTCGAGCGGCCGGGGGTCGATGCCGAGACCGACCGACAGCGCGCCCTGCGGATCGAAGTCGACGAGCAGCACCCGCTGGCCGACCTCGGCGAGCGCGGCGCCCAGATTGATCGTGGTCGTCGTCTTGCCGACGCCGCCCTTCTGGTTGACCATCGCGACGATGCGCGCGGGTCCGTGCGACTCCGGCGGGGTCGGCTCGGGGAACACCGGACGGGGACGGCCGGTAGGCCCGATCGCACCGGGAGCCCCCACCCACGTCCCCTCTGTGGTCGCAGTCACCTGTTGGTCCTCCCTGACGGCCTTAGAACCTGATCGAATCTAAAGGGTAGGCACGTGGTCGGCAAGGCGGCGCGCCAAAGGCCGCCGAGATGGGCCTTCTAATGCAACGCACGGGGATGCGCCGCCGCGTAGACCTCGCGGAGCTTGTCGACCGTCACCAGGGTGTACACCTGCGTGGTGGTCACCGAGGCGTGGCCGAGCAACTCCTGGACAACCCTAACGTCGGCGCCCCCGTCCAGGAGGTGGGTTGCGAACGAATGGCGCAACATGTGCGGCGATACACCGGAAAGTCCGGCTCGTTCCGCCGCCGCCTGCAGCACCTCCCAGGCACCCTGCCGCGTGAGCCGCCCGCCCCGCGCGTTGAGGAACAGCGCGGGCGTCCCCCGGCCGTGCGCCGCCAGCCGGGGCCTGGCCCTGACCAGGTACGCGTCGAGCGCCTGGCGGGCGAAGCGGCCGAGCGGCACAATCCTAGTCCGCCCGCCCTTGCCGCGCAGCCACACCTGGTCCTGGTCCCCGTCGTGGTCATGGTCTTCGTCGTGCACCGGCCCCGTGGGCACGTCGTCCACCGCCAGCCCTACGGCCTCCGAGATCCGGGCGCCCGTGCCGTACAGGACCTCAAGCAGCGCGCGGTTGCGCAGGGCGAGCGGCGAGTCCTCCGGGCCGCAGGCGGCGATGAGCCGCTCGACCTCCGCGACGGTGATCGCCTTGGGGAGCCGCCGGAGCTGGCGCGGCGGGCGCACCTCGTGAGCCGGGTCGTGCCCGGCCACCCCCTCGCGCAGGGCGAAGCGGTGCAGCCCGCGTACGGCCGACACGGCGCGGGCCGCCGAGCTGGCGACCAGCGCCGGGTGGTCCTCGTCGCCCTCCCGCAGCGCGGCGAGGAAGGCGACCACGTCCGACTCCGCGACCTGCGCGAACGTCTCGAGCCCGCGCGCCCGGAGATGTCCGACGTATCGGCGCAGGTCGCGCCGGTAGGAGGCGAGCGTGTTGGCAGACAGCCCCCGCTCCACCGCCAGATGGGCGAGGTAGCTGGACAGCACCGCCTCGGGCTCGCTCAGGACGTCTCCCTACGGACTCATGCCTCCGGCGCGTCGGCGGGACGAAGGCCCTTGAATCCGTCGGCGGAAGCAGCGTATGCGGCGAGGATACCGGCGACGGCAGGAGAATTGTGGATCATTCCGCTCAGCACCTTGTCGACCGCCGCACCCAGGGGAATCCAGGCCGCCGGCATGTCGGTCTCCTCGTGGTGGCGCACGTACGTGTTCTCCTCGTCGGGGATCGGCTCCACGTCGCGGGCCAGGAAGACCCGGATCCGCTCGTCCGACATGCCCGGGGAGGTGCGCAGGTCGACCAGCGTGTGCCACGTGCGCGCCCGGTAGGCGGCCTCCTCGGCGAGCTCGCGCGCCGCGCACTCCACCAGCGGCTCGCCCGGCACGTCGCGGATGCCGGCCGGCAGCTCCCACAGCAGGCGCCGCGCCGGATGCCGGTACTGGCGGATCAGCAGCACGCGGTCCTCGTCGTCGAGGGCGAGTACCGCGACCGAGCCGGGGTGGACGACATAGTCGCGGTCGGCGGTCACCCCGCCGGGCATCTCCACCGTGTCGGTGCGCACCGTGATGATCCGCCCGGCGAAGCGCTCGGCGGAGGCGACGACGTTCCAGGACTCCTCGGCGTCTTCGACGTTCACCGTGTTCTCCGCGGTCACTTGGCCCGGCCCGCCTTCGCCACGTTCTCCCGCCGGCCCGCGTACTCCAGCGCGGCCTGCACCAGCCCCTTGAACAGGGGGTGCGACCGGGTCGGGCGGGAGCGGAACTCCGGATGGGCCTGCGTGCCGATGAAGAACGGGTGCTGGTCGGTGGCCAGCTCGGCGTACTCGACGAGGCGGCCGTCGGGCGACAGGCCGGAGAACACCATGCCGACCTTCTCCAGCCGCTCCCGATAGGAGTTGTTCACCTCGTAGCGGTGCCGGTGGCGCTCCTCCACCTTGGCCTTGCCGTACAGACGGCGGGCCAGCGAGCCCTCCACGAGCTTGGCCGGGTAGAGGCCGAGCCGCATGGTGCCGCCCATGTCGCGCTCACCGGCGACGACGTCCTTCTGGTCGGCCATGGTGGAGATGACCGGGTTGATGGTCTCGGGGTCGAACTCGGTGCTGTCGGCGTCCTCGATCCCGGCCAGGTTGCGGGCCGCGTCGATCACGATGCACTGCATGCCGAGGCAGATGCCGAGCAGGGGGACGCGCTGCTCGCGGGCGTGCCGTACGGCGCCGACCTTGCCCTCGATGCCGCGCACGCCGAAGCCGCCGGGGATCAGCACGCCGTCGACCCCGTCCAGCTCGCGGGCCGCGCCCTCGGGGGTCTCGCAGTCGTCGCTCTTGACCCAGCGGATGTTGACCCGCGCGTCGTTGGCGAAGCCGCCGGCGCGCAGCGCCTCGGTGACCGACAGGTACGCGTCGGGCAGGTCGATGTACTTGCCGACCAGCGCGATCGTGACCTCCTTGGCCGGGCGGTGGACCCGGCGCAGGAGCTGGTCCCACTCGGTCCAGTCCACGTCGCGGAACGGCAGGCCCAGCCGGCGCACCACGTACGCGTCGAGCCCCTCGGTGTGCAGGACCTTCGGGATGTCGTAGATCGAGGCCGCGTCGACGGCGGAGACCACGGCGTCCTCGTCCACGTCGCACATCAGGCTGATCTTGCGCTTGAGCGAGGTGGTGATCGGGCGGTCGGAGCGGCAGACGATCGCGTCGGGCTGGATGCCGATGCTGCGCAGCGCGGCGACCGAGTGCTGCGTGGGCTTGGTCTTCAGCTCCCCGCTCGGGCCGATGTACGGCAGCAGGGAGACGTGCAGGAAGAAGACGTTGTCGCGGCCGACCTCGTGGCGGACCTGCCGGACGGCCTCCAGGAACGGCAGCGACTCGATGTCGCCGACCGTGCCGCCGACCTCGGTGATGACCACGTCGACGTCCGGGCCCGCCATGCCGCGGATGCGGTCCTTGATCTCGTTGGTGATGTGCGGGATGACCTGGACGGTGTCGCCCAGGTACTCGCCGCGCCGCTCCTTGGCGATCACGTTCGAGTAGACCTGGCCGGTGGTGACGTTGGCGGAGCCGTGCAGCTCGGTGTCGAGGAAGCGCTCGTAGTGGCCGATGTCGAGGTCCGTCTCGGCCCCGTCGTCGGTGACGAACACCTCGCCGTGCTGGAAGGGGTTCATCGTGCCGGGGTCGACGTTGAGGTAGGGATCGAGCTTCTGCATCGTGACGCGAAGGCCGCGAAGCTTGAGGAGACGACCGAGGCTGGAGGCCGTGAGTCCCTTGCCGAGACTGGAGGCGACGCCGCCGGTGACGAACAGATGCTTGGTTTGTGCGGCGCTGCGCAAGAAGAGCTCCCGTGGTCGATGTCGATCCGGCCGTCCGGTTTGGACGCCGCGATGCCCACGGGCTCTCAGAATATCAAACGTCGGGCAACATTGGGCTTGCCACGTGCACTAACCCGCCATAGCGGACAAGCCGACCTAACGGTAACTTGTCACGTTATGTCGTTGGTGAAGCGCGCCGTCGGCCGTCTGGTCCACCGGGGGTGGGCCTATGTGCGGGAGGCCGCGGCGATCAGCCCGGCCGCCCCGGGCGGCTACCGGTTCCGCAGCATGGGCGAGGGAGTGTGCCTGTCCTTCCCCCAGGGCGCCATCTTCGGCGAGCAATGGATCGAGATCGGCTCGCACACGCTCGTCGGGGAGCGGGTGTCGATCTCCGCCGGCATGGGCCCCGGCGTGGACCTCGGGCCCGACTCGATCGTGCGGATCGGACGGGGCTGCTCGATCGGCAGGGGCAGCCACATCGTCGGCCACCAGTCCATCGACATCGGCGACGACGTCTTCACCGGCCCCTACGTCTACATCACCGACCAGAACCACGTGTACGACGACCCCGAGACGCCCATCGGGCGGCAGTGGCCGCGCAACAAGCCGGTCTCCATCGGCTCGGGATCCTGGATCGGGACGGGGGCGATCATCCTGCCGGGGACGCGCATCGGCCGCCAATCGGTGGTGGCGGGCGGCGCCGTGGTGCGCGGGGAGTTCCCCGACCACTCGGTCATCGCCGGCGTCCCCGCCAAGGTCGTCCGGCGGCACTCCCCCGACCTCGGCTGGCACAGCCCCTCGGCCGCCCGCCTCACCTCTCCCCTTCCCGCCGACCCCCGCCCCCGGCCCGAGCGCGAGTCACGTACGGCCTAGCCGGACACCGGCGACATCTCGCTGAATGAGTCGCCTATGACTACGGTGGGTGGCAGGATTGTCATGCCTAGTGATTGCCCTAGGGAGAGGAGGACGCCGGATGACCGCAGCTTTCCCCGAGTGGTTTTACCCCGGTCCGCCGGGCGGATGGACCGCCGACATGCTCGACCACCTTCCCCCTGACGCGCCCCGGCATGTCGAGTTGATCGACGGCTCCCTCATCATGAGGTCCCCCCAGACCGCATTCCACATGCTGATGGTCAGTTTGCTGGCCCACCACGACCTCGGCATCCGGCCCCCGAATCACCTCGGGGTCGCGAACGAGATGTCGATAACGCTGGGGCCACGGCAGCGGCCGGAACCCGACGTCCTCGTCGTCAAGAAGGAAGCACTTTCCGATCTGCGAAGAACCTTTTACCGCCCCGAGGAGGTCCACCTCGTCGTCGAGGTGGTGTCTCCCGAATCGGCGGACAGGGACAGGGTGACGAAGCCGATCAAGTATTCCAATGCCGGCATCAAATACCTCTGGCGAATAGAGCCTGAGGACGAGCAGGCGGTCGCGTACACGTTCGAGCTGGAGCCGAGCGTCAAGGCGTACGTGCCGACCGGGATCCACCGCAAGCGCCTCACGACCTACGTCGGCTTCGACGTGGACATCGACCTGGACCTGAGCCCGTTCATCGGCTGACCCACCCTGCCGAGCGTCGGCCGCGAGGCGAGGGTGCCGCGAGCGCCGGTCAGCCGGGCGGCGCGGCGGCCCGGGCGCGGCGGGCCGCCCGGTAGCGCCGCACCCTGCGGATGAGCCGCCAGGCCACGAACGCCAGCACGGCCAGCGCCACCACCACCAGAACAGGCAGGAAGATCGCGATCAGGCTCATGCCGAGCGAGCCCACGTCCTCGACCGTGCTGACGACCGGCGCGCCCACGCCCGCCGTGGTCGCGTTCACCACCGGCCGCGCCGATGCCTTGATCACGTGCACGGCGAGCGCGACGGCGATGCCCAGCAGCCAGCCGACCGCCGGGTGATCGGCCATCCACGCCGAGTTGTCGACCTTCGCCGCGGCCGCCGTGGCGCTGAAGACCACACCGCCCGACGCGGGCCGCACCGCCGTCTGGATCATGTCGTTGACGTGGTCGACCACGGGCACCTTGTCGAGGACGAACTCGGCGACCAGCAGCACGGCGACGATCGCGAGGACCCAGGTGTCGGACAGCCAGGCGTACTCGGCCGGCAGCCGCACGGCGTCGGTGATCCGCGCGAGCACGCCGACGAGCAGCAACGGGATGTACGCGTTGAGCCCGGCCGCGGTCGACAGTCCGAGCCCGGTGAGCGCCGCGAACATGAGCAACCTCCTCCGGACGGCGGGACGATCCCGCCTTCCCGTCAACGGACGGCCCCGGCGTCGTGTCCCCGGTTACTACCGCGAATCGGGCTCGCGACACCCACGGGCGTGAGCCGGGCGCGGGCACCGGACCGGCGGCTCGGTGCTGCCGGTCTGCCCGGCCGCCCGGCCGATGTCCGGAGGCGCCGTCAGCCTGTCGCGGCGGCGAGTTCGTCGATCGCCGTGGCGATATCCTCCGCCCGAGCACCGCGCTTCACCAGCGCGCCCAGGCGCTGCGCCTGCTCTCTCGTGGGGAGGAAACCGGCCAGCATGGCGGGCAGGAGCAGGCGTCTGGCGAGCACCTCGGGCGTGGAGATGCCCTCGGGCCGCCGGACCACCGAGACGTTCACCCGGATCGCGTGCTCGTTTCCCGGCGGCACCCCGGGACGGTCGGTCTCCCTGGCGACGTAACGCATGCCGTGCGCCACGTCGCAGCGCGGGCACCCCGCCCGGCGGCCCAGCGGGCCGCCGCACTCGTCACAGGCCAGGCGGTCGAGCGCGGCGTCGACCACGCGCCAGTCATGCCGGTCCGGCTCGTCGGCCACCATCTCGGCGATCGCCCGCTCACCGTCGGGCGGGACACGGCCCCCGAACTCGCGCAGGAGGAAGTCACGCCAGCCCTCGTCCACGATGGCGTCGACCAGCTCCGCACATCGCGGGCAATCGGGGGCACCGCCGTACTCCCAGCCGCCACAGGACGGACACCGCCGCAGCGGCTCCCCCACCGCAGGTCGCATGACCACCTCCCGGTGGACGTCCCCCGCGCGTCCGCCGCACCGGGCGGGTCGTCGCCGGGGATGGCGTCATGGGCGCGGACCGGCCGGGCCGCGCCGGTCGTCGTGATCGACCCGGCCACCAGGCTAGGTGTGCCGCTCGCCACGGGCGAACGGTTTTCCGTCGCCCGATCCGCCTGAGGGACATCACGGCGTGACCTCTTCGACGGCGGGCGCGAAGGTCCCTTCCCGATACCGTGTCAACAACGGTGCGCAGGGGAAACGCATGAACCCAAGTCACGGCAGGAAACGCCATGCCGCGCGCCGGCGCAGCAGCGTCACCCGCTCGAAAGGATCACTCCCAGGCGTCACCCGACGCGGTCGCGCTCATGGACCGGCCTGGCGGTCGGCGCGCGGGCCAGATGTTCCACCTGGGCTTGACGGCGGTTCCCCGGGGCGCGACGGTCCACTCCCCTGCGGCTCCCGCCGTTCCCGCCAGCGGCAACATCAGAACGAACCGGGCGCCTACCGGCGAGTCCTCGATGCGCAGGGTGCCCTTGTGGGCGCGGGCGATGTCGCGAGAGATGGCGAGGCCGAGTCCGCTGCCGCCGGTATCCCGGCGACGTGCCTCGTCCAGGCGGACGAAACGTTCGAAGACACGCTCGCGGTCCGCCGGGGGGACGCCCGCCCCGTCGTCGGTGACCGCTACAAGAGCCTGGCCGTCCACGGACTCGACCGATACCGTGACGGCGCTGACCGCATGCCGCCGCGCGTTGCTCAAGAGGTTGCCGACCACTCGGGCCAACTGGATCCGGGAGCCGCGGACTCGCACGTCGCCGACCGCCCGAACGCGCACCGGCACTCCGGAGCCCAGGGCCGACACCTCCTCCGTCACCAGCGCGCCGAGCTCTACCAGCTCCGGCGGCGCCGCATCGGCGCCGCGCAGCCGGGTCAGCAGCAACAGGTCGTCGACGATCGCTTCGAGCCGGCCGGTGGCCCGCAAGGCTCCCTGGATGGTGTCGCGCGGGTCGACGTCGTCGGGGTAGAGGAGAGCCTCCTCCAGTCGTGCCCGCAGGCCGGCGATCGGCGTCCTGAGCTCATGGGAGGTGGTGGAGGCGAACTGACGCTCCCGCTCCACCGGGCGAAGGGTCCGGCCGACCGCCCACCACGTCATCCAGGCCACCGGAACCAAGATCAGGACACCGCCCGCGGCGATGACGTACTCCAGAGTGTGCGTGGCCAGGAGGGACGGCTGCGCCGTGCCGGCGTAGACGACCGGCGAGTCCGCCGCGGGAGAGACCCGATTGGCCATGAGCATGACACACCGGTCCTGCCCGGGGCACTCGGTGCGCTCTTGGAGGCGATCGTCGGCTGGAGGCCGCAGCGTGCTGAGCGGCCGCATGCCCGCGGCCTCCCGGCTGGAGTCGACGACCCTGCCGCGGGCGTCCACGAGCTGGACGAGGGTGATGTCGGTGAGGGTGGGGATCGGACGCGGCACGGCGCCGTTGCGCGCCGCCGCGCTCCATCGTGCGGCGGCCTGCTCGGCCGCGAAGAAGACTTCGTTCTGGATTCTGTAGCGGATCGCCAGGTCGAGGGCGACGCCTCCCACGACCAGAGCCACCAGCAAGAGCCCTGCCGCGGCGATCGTGGAGCGCGCTTGTATGGAGTGCGGGTTCACATCCGGTTTCCCCTCCCTAGTGCCGGCGAATGGTTCTATTTCGGACGATCAGTTCTGCGCGTACCAGCGCCGGATCGCCTCCCCCGCCTGGGGCGCACGACGGTCCGCCGCGGCCTGCACGTCGGCCAGAGTCTGCGCGGCAAGCGCTCGCCGCCACGCCATCTCGGCCTTGCGCATCGCGGTCGAGACCGCGCACGGGGTGCGGAACTGCCACTCGGGCCTCTCCGCCCCGGCCCCACGCCGCCGGATCTCCGTGCACTGGAACGCCTCGCCAGGTCCTTCGATCGCCGTGACGACGTCCATGACCGTGATCTCCTCCAGGGGCCGGGCCAGCCGGAACCCGCCCCTCGCCCCCGGAGTGGATGTCATGATCCCGGCCTTGGCCAGCGCCTGGAGTTGCTTGTTGAGGTATGCGGACGGCAGCTCGAACCCGGCGGCGAGCTTCGCCGTCGAAACCGGCACCTCGTTGCCGAGCCACGCCAGCGTCAGGCAACAGTGCATCGCCCACTCGACGCCCTCACTCATCCGCATAACCTGGATACTACACATCCAGGATTGCGCCGGGAACCGTCGTGCCTGGTCAGGAGTGGTGCCGCCGCCATGCGTGGGACCGATCAGCCGTGTGGAATGGACCCGGGTGAGGGCGTAGCGGTGGCGAGCATGGCCAGGGGTCCCGGCTCCACGGGTGCGGAGCCCTTGCGAGCGGCGTGAGGACGAGCGAAACGGGGTGAGCCGGGCGACGAGACATCGCGTCGGCTCCGGCCGGCCCTCGGGCCGGAGTGCGGGTCAGTCGCCTTCCTGGGGGGCAGGCTCGAGCCCCAGCACGGCGGCGTCACCCGCGACCTGCGCGACCCGTAGAGCGACGTCGCCGATGCGGCCCGGCCTGGTCGTGCTGATCGTCACCGCTCCCCTGACCCGGCAGCGGTCGTTGTAGCAGCTCCGGCTGATGCTGATGTTCGCGCCGTCGACGACCGTCGAGGTGCCGGTGAAGGCGAGCCTGACGGCGTTTCCCCGCAGGCCCACCACGGTGATCTCGTCCACGCCCCGTTTCGGGTCGATCGGGATGCTGTCTCCCTCACGCACCCGCACCTCGCAGTCGCCGTCCCGGCACCCGGCGAGGTCGCTCGGCGTCACCGACGGGCTGGGCATCGGCGACGGTGCGGGCGTCACGGACGGGCTGGTCGTAACCAGGCCGAACGTGACCGGCCTGCTCACCGGCACCGCGGCGAACGACCGCGCCGGAACCTCGCCGCAACCGGCGAGGAGCGCGGTCACCGACCCCGCGGTGAGCACGAGGCGGGCGGCAGGGCTGGACGCGGTGGTCGTCGAACGCATGATTTCCCCGATTGCCACAGACGGATTCGCCCGACGGGAACCGCTCGAATAGGCCGCTCCCATGACGCGTGGACGTGAATCCGCGCGCCGACGAATGCCTTCCCCGCAACAGACCAGGTCAACCGCACCCGGAGCTGCGCCGCGCTCATTTCCTCGCAGCCGACAGCGTTTTCAGTGGGATAAGTACGCAAAAACTCCAACCGGCTTCCACACTTCGCTTATCAGCGGTTCCAGCGCACAATTCACTGGAATTCGCCGAAATTTCGCGGCACAGATGCCGATTGGGGGATGCCGCCTGCGCGGCTCGCCCGGGCCGACGGGCCCGGGCGGTCACGATTCGGTAGTGCAGGTCACCACCCGACCGTACGCTCATCGCCCGATCATGAGTGCTCGCCGTGCTCAGGCGGCGTTACTGCGCGCTCGCTGGGCGGTGGTCGCGCGGTCGCTGAGCCGTCACTTCACGCCGGCCTCGCGCATGTCGCGAACCTCCCGCTTGAGCTCCTTGATCTCATCGCGCAGCCGGGCCGCCACCTCGAACTGCAGGTCGGCGGCGGCGTTGTGCATCTGCTCGGTCAGCGACTCGATCAGCGACTCCAACTGGGCCCGCGGCATCTCCCCCGCGATCGCCTTAGCGTGCTGGCCGGCCCCGCGGGACGCGAGGCCCGGCACCGGCGCCTTGCCGCGAGACTGCTGACGCCCGGCGCCGCCGAGAAGCTGGGCGGTGTCGGCGTCCTCGCGGACCAGACTGTCCAGGATGTCGGCGATCTTCTTGCGCAGCGGCTGCGGGTCGATGCCGTGCGCCTCGTTGTAGGCGATCTGCTTGGCCCGGCGCCGGTTGGTCTCCTCGATCGCCCGCTCCATGCTCGGGGTGATCTTGTCGGCGTACATGTGGACCTGGCCGGACACGTTGCGGGCCGCGCGGCCGATCGTCTGGATGAGCGAGGTCTCCGAACGCAGGAAGCCCTCCTTGTCGGCGTCGAGGATCGACACCAGCGACACCTCGGGCAGGTCGAGGCCCTCACGCAGCAGGTTGATGCCGACCAGCACGTCGAACTCGCCCATACGCAGCTCGCGCAGCAGCTCGATCCGGCGGAGCGTGTCGACCTCGCTGTGCAGGTAGCGGACCCGGATGCCGTTGTCGAGCAGGTAGTCGGTGAGGTCCTCGGCCATCTTCTTGGTCAGCGTGGTGACCAGGACCCGCTCGTCCCGCTCCGCCCGGGCCCGGATCTCCTCCATGAGGTCGTCGATCTGGCCCTTGGTGGGCTTGATGATCACCTCGGGGTCCACCAGGCCGGTGGGGCGGATGACCTGCTCCACCACATCGCCCTTGCTGCGGCCCAGCTCGTACGGACCCGGTGTGGCGGACAGGTAGACGGTCTGGCCGATGCGCTCCAGGAACTCCTCCCACTTCAGCGGGCGGTTGTCCATCGCGGACGGCAGGCGGAACCCGTGGTCGACCAGCGTCCGCTTGCGCGAGGCGTCGCCCTCGTACATGGCGCCGATCTGGGGGACGGTCTGGTGCGACTCGTCCAACACGAGCAGGAAGTCGTCGGGGAAGAAGTCGAGCAGCGTGTGCGGCGCGGTGCCCGCCTCGCGGCCGTCGATGTGCCGCGAGTAGTTCTCGATGCCGGCGCAGGTGCCGACCTGGCGCATCATCTCGATGTCGTAGGTGGTGCGCATGCGTAGCCGCTGGGCTTCCAGCAGCTTGCCCTGCCGCTCCAGATCGGCGAGCCGCTCGGCCAGCTCCGCCTCGATGCCGGCGATCGCCCGCTCCATCCGCTCGGGACCTGCCACGTAGTGGGAGGCGGGGAAGATGTGCAGCTCGTCGTCCTCGGCGATGACCTCGCCGGTCAGCGGATGCAGCGTCGCCAGCTTCTCGATCTCGTCGCCGAACATCTCGATGCGGACGGCCAGCTCCTGGTAGACCGGGATGACCTCGACCGTGTCGCCGCGCACCCGGAACGTGCCCCGGGTGAAGGACAGGTCGTTGCGGGTGTACTGCATGTCGACCAGCCTGCGCAGCAGCTGGTCGCGCTCGATCTGCTGGCCGACCTTGAGCCCGACCATCCGGTCGACGTACTCCTGAGGCGTGCCCAGGCCGTAGATGCAGGAGACCGAGGCGACCACCACCACGTCGCGGCGCGACACCAGCGACCAGGTCGCCGAGTGGCGCAGCCGCTCGACCTCCTCGTTGATCGAGGAGTCCTTCTCGATGTAGGTGTCGCTCTGCGGGACGTACGCCTCGGGCTGGTAGTAGTCGTAGTAGGACACGAAGTACTCGACCGCGTTGTTGGGCAGCATCTCGCGCAGTTCGTTGGCGAACTGGGCGGCGAGCGTCTTGTTCGGCTGCATGACCAGCGTCGGGCGTTGCACCCGCTCGATGAGCCACGCCACCGTCGCGGTCTTGCCTGTGCCGGTCGCGCCGAGCAGGACCGTGTCCTTCTCCCCGGCCCTGACCCGGCGCTCCAGGTCAGCGATCGCCGTGGGCTGGTCGCCGGACGGCGTCATGTCGGTGACGACCTGGAAGGGCGCGACCTTCCGCTTCAGGTCCATCATGGATGTCATCGCCGCTCAGCTCCTCACTCGCCCCGTCCACCGGCGCGGGCGGGCGCACAGAGACACTCGCGCCCGCTCCGGTTCACATGCATAACCTACGCGCGGCGACCGACAATTCCGGTCCCGATGCCCCCTCCGCCCCTCGCTTCCAGAACGCCGAGCCCCACCCGGCGAAGCCTTTGCCGGACCATGACCCTGTCGTTACGATTCGAGTCGGGGCCGACACTGACGGGATGGCGGGGCTGACCTATGGCGGGGTTGCGAAGTGCCGTCGGCCAGTCACTCGCGTGGGCGGCCAAGAACGTCGACGGGGCCATCGCCCTCGTCCTGGCCGTGGCGGTGGGCGTCCTCGGCGTGCTGCCCGATCGCGTGATCTCCGACGAGGTGAAGACGCAGCTCGTCAGCGGCACCACACTGGTCGTCCTGGCCCTGGTCGCGACCGCGCTGCTGCGCGACCGGGTCCGGCAGGAGCCCGTCGAGGAGGCCATGCACGCGACCTCCGGCGTCCTCGCGCGGCTGCCCGAGCGCCTGGACCGCCTCGAAGAGCTGGAGGACCTGGTCGCGGGCACCCGCCGGGCCCTGGAGGACATGGCGGTCATCCGCATCCTGGGCAGCCAGCACGAGATCGCGCAGGCGCACGCGGACGCCCGGAGGGGCACCGACCGCTGGACGTTCAAGGGCGGCACCGGCACCTACATGCGCGCCGTCACGCTGCCCGAGTGCGTGGCCGCCGCACGGCGCGAGAAGCGGCACCTCACGGTCCGCCTGGAGATCATCGACCCGACGGACGAGGCGGTGTGCGAGAGCTACGCGCACTACCGCAGGTCGCTGTCGGACCGCCCGGACGGCACCGGTGAGCTGTGGACGACCGACCGGGCCAGGAAGGAGTCGTACGCGAGCGTCCTGGCCGCGTTCTGGTATCGCCAGCGGTACGGCCTGCTCGACATCGCGGTGGGGCTCTCGCCGGTCATGACGACCTTCCGCTGGGACATGTCCGGCCGCGCCCTGATCATGACGTCCGAGGACCCCAACCGGGCCATCATCGCCTTCAGCGGCTCGTTCTTCTACGAGAGCTGCGGCACCGAGCTGCGCACGAGCTTCGAGCAGGCCCGCCGCGTGGCGATCGACCGCTACCGGTCGGTGCCGCTGAGCGACGAGCCGACCGTCGAGGAGGTCCGCAGGCTGTTCGACCGCGTCGACCTCCCCCTGCCCAAGTCGTTCACCGACCGCGACGTGGTCGAGGTCACCCGCAAGGCGCTGCGCGCCAAGGATCCGTACGCGCCATGAGGTATGGGGACGTGCTCGACGTGCTCGCCGGCGGCGGAGTCCGCGAGTGGGCCCTCGGCGTGCTCGGCGAGATCGCAGAGGGTGGCTCGCGCGGGTCGGGCGTGCGGGGCGTGCGGCATCCGCTGGGGTTCCTCTGCCTGCCGCTGGTCCGCGAGGGAGACCTCGGGGTGTGCGTGCACGTGTGGACCGCCGCCGCGCGGCGCGCCCGCAGCACCACCTCCCAGGTCCACTGCCACAGCTGGGACCTGGTCAGCCACGTCCTGTACGGCCAGGTGCGCAACGTCCACGCCGTGGTGACCGACACCACCCGGTCTCCCACCCACCGCGTCTTCGAGGTGGTCAGCACGCCGTCGGGCGACGTCGTGCGCCCCACCCCGAGGACCGTGGCGTACGCCCCGGGGCGCGCCGAGCTGTTCGGCGCCGGGGACACCTACACGCTCGTCGCGGGCGACTTCCACAGCAGCGTCATCCCCGAGGACGGCGAGGCCGCCACCGTGGCGCTCGGCCGCGGCCGGCCGGGCCTCGGGGACCTGTCGCTCGGGCCGCTCGCCACGCCCCTCCACCACGTCAGGCGGGAACGCCTCGACGACGCCGAGACCGCACGTGCCGCCGAGCTGGCCAGGAGGAGCCTGTGGACCTCGAACACGCCAGGCGGGTAGCCGTCGAGGCCGCCCTGGCCGCCGGGGCCGTGCTGCGCGAGAGTGCGCCGGGAGCGGTCGCCGTCCACGACAAGGGCGGGTCGGGCGACGTCGTGACCGACCTCGACCTGGCCGCAGAGAAGCTGATCCTCGACCGCATCCGGGCCGAGTTCCCCTCCCACCGGATCGTGGCCGAGGAGTCGGGCGTCCACGGCGGTGATCGTCCGGACGGCGGATGGACCTGGCTGGTCGACCCGCTCGACGGCACGAACAACGTGGCGATCGGCCTTCCCGCGTACGTCGTGGGCCTGGCGTTGTGCGCCGGCGGCCGCCCGGTGCTCGGGGTGGTTCACGAGCCGCTCTCCGGCCGCACCTGGTCGGCCGTCAGCGGCGCCGGGGCCCGCGGGCCGGCGGGGCCGCTGACCGGGCCGCCGAGCCGCGACCTCCGGCACGGGCCGGTGCTGGCCTGGACGCAGGGCCACGGGGTCTCCCGGCTGGACCCGGCGGTGCGGTCGTTGAAGATGACGATGGACGCCCGCGCCCGGCGGGTGCTCCAGCTCTGGGCGCCGCTGATGTGCTGGGCCATGCTCGCGCGGGGCGACATCGACGGCATGATCGGCTACCGCGCGGAGGGACTCGACCTGCCCGCCGGGGCCCTGATCGCACGCGAGGCCGGTGTGGAGATCCGCACGCTCGACGGCGGGCCGTTCGAGGCGTCCGCCGAGGGCCCGCCCGAGGACCGCAGCTTCGTCGCCGCGCCGCCCGCCCTGGTCGGGGACCTACTCGACCTGGTCGCCGAGGCCCGCCGCCTGGCGCCCGCCCTGCCGCCGCTCTGACTCGCCGCCGACCCGAGTCAGTCGTCGAGGCCCGTTCAGTCGTCGAGACCACGCGCGGCGAGCGCCTCGCCCAGCGCGTCGGCGTGCCGCAGGGCGCCCACCACCAGCGGGACGGCGAAGGCACGCGGGCTCCGCTCGACCCCTCTCGCGCGCTGGGCCTCCCGCACCCGGGTGACCAGATCCGCGATCACCGGCACGCTGCGCAGCGTGAGAGACAGCAGCAGCGACAGGCGGAACGGATCGAGGCCGGCGAACCTGGCGGGCGCGAGGCAGCGCTCCAGGCAGGCCATGAGGGCGCTGGTGCGCGTCGTGAGGGTGACCAGCCCGGCCAGGGCGACGGCGAGCACGACCCGGAGCGTCGAGGACGCCGCCGTGGGCAGGTCCGCGAACACCAGCTGCACGCCGAACAGGGCCATGGCGAACCAGCGAACGGGCCGCACCTGCGCCCAGGCCGCCGCGACGCCGACGCCGGAGACGGCGTACAGCAGCACGACGGCGGCAGCGGCGCCCGCGAGCGCCGCGGGCGAGCGCAGCAGCAGGAGCGCCGTGCAGGACACGGCGAGCCCGGCGAGCTTGGCCCCGGCGGGCAGCCGGTGCAGGAGCGAGCCGCCGGGCACGTAGGCGCCGGTGAGTCCGCTCACGCCATCATCTTCCTGTAGTGGCCGATCGCGGCGGCGGGCTCGGCGTCGGCGACGATGCGCCCCTCGTCGATCACGAGCACGCGGTCGAAGTCCTCCAGCAGCGGGAGGTCGTGGGTCACCACGACCACCTGCTGCGGAAGAGTCCGGAGCAGCGCGGCGACCTGCCGGGAGTGGCGCAGGTCGAGCAGCGTGGTCGGCTCGTCCATGACCAGGATCTCCGGTTCGAGCACCAGGACCGAGCAGAGGGCGAGCAGCTGCTTCTGGCCGCCGGACAGGTGATGCGCGGGGTGGTCGGCGTGCTCCCCCAGGCCGTACCTCTCCAGGATCTCCCGCACCCGGCGCTCGACCTCCTCGCGCGTCAGCCCCTTCCGGCGCAGCGAGAAGGCCACGTCCTCGGCCACCGTGGGCATCACGATCTGCGCGTCCGGGTCGGTGAACAGGAATCCCACACCGCGTCTGATGCGGGCCGCGTGGCGGCGAGTGTCGAGCCCGGACACCGTCACCGTGCCCGAGGACGGCAGGACCAGGCCGTTGACGAGGCGGGCGAGCGTGCTCTTGCCCGAGCCGTTGGCCCCGACCACGCCCACGCGGCGCTCGGTCAGCGAGGCCGTGACGCCGCGCAGCACCTCGCGCTGCCCGAGCCGCACATGGACGTCCTCCAGCCGGATCACTCACACCACCTCGAACAGGGCGGCGATCCCGAGACCGCCGCCGACCGCGACCGCCGCCAGGCCCAGCGTCCCCGGCGGCGCCCCGAGGAGCCGGCTGAACAGCCGGGTCACCACCACCGCTCCGCTCGCGCCCCAGGGATGGCCGAGGGCGAGCGCGCCGCCGTCGGCGCACACGCGGCCGGCGTCCGCGCCGAGAGGATCGAGGCCGAGCGCGTCGGTGACCGCGAGCACCTGCGCAGCGAACGCCTCCACGATCTCCACCGCCGCCACCCTCTCCAGGTCCGCTCCGGCCCGCCGCAGCACGCGCCGTACGGCGGGCACCGGTCCCCACCCGGGGAGCGCGGGGTCGCAGCCGGCGACGGCGCCGGCCAGCAGGCGCAGACCGGGCAGGCCGGCCGCCGCGCGCAGCCGCTCGGGCACGACCGCGACGGCCGCGGCGCCGTCGCTCACCGGGGAGGAGTTGCCGGCCGTCACCGTACCGCCCGGCACGAACGCGGCGGGCAGCCGGGCCAGCGACAGCGGCCGCAGCACGCGCGGCCGCTGGTCGTCCGTCCGGCCGCCGATCGGGACGATCTCGCGCGTGAACCGCCCGGCCTCCCGTGCGGCCAGCGCCAGGGCGTGGCTCCGGCAGGCGTACGCGTCCTGGCGTTCCCTGGTCACGCCGCGCGCGGCGGCGAGCGCCTCGGCGGCCGGGCCCATGTCCGGGTCGGGGTGCCCCTCCGGGGCGAACGGCGCCCGCTCGTACGGCACGCCCGGCTCGCCCTCCCCCCGGCGAACCCGCAGCGGAGCGGTGGAGGCGCTCTCGACGCCCCCGGCGACGACGAGGTCCGCCTCGCCGCAGCGGACCGCCTGCGCGGCCAGCAGGATCGCGGCGAGCCCGCTCCCGCACTGCCGGTCGACGGTGACGCCGGGCACCTCGTGACCCAGCCCGGCGGCCAGCGCGCAGACCCGGGCGAGGTTGCCCCCGGGCCCCGTGCAGTTGCCCAGCACCACGTCGTCCACCGGGACGCCGAGAGGCGCCACGTCGCGGGCGACCGCCTCGATGACGGGCGCGGCGAGTCCGTCGGCCGTCAGGCTCCGGAACGCGTGGCCGGCGGTGCCGATGGGGGTGCGGCGGGCCGCCACGACGACCGCGTGCTCGTCCATGTCAGGCGAGCCGCCGCAGGCCGGGGTCGTCGCCGGCGGCCAGACGGGCGGCGACCAGGCCGCGGGCCGGCTTCCCGGTCGGGGTCCGGGGCAGGGACGCGGCGGCGTACCAGCGCCGGGGCCGCTGTGCCGGGTCGAGTTCGGCGCGCGCCGCCGCCTCCAGCGCGGCCCTCACCACGTCCTCGCCCTCGACGACCGCGGTGACCACGGCGCCCAGGTAGGGGTGCGGCGTGCCGACCACGACCACGTCGTCCACTCCCGGCACCTTCCTCAGCACCTCCTCGACGTCCTCGGGCACCACCGTGGCGCCGCCGGTCTGGATCGCGCCGTCGCCCCGGCCGCGCAGCCGCAGGAGCTCGCCGGGCCGGCGCGGCTCCGCCAGGTCGCCGACCGTCATCCAGCCGCCGTCATCCTGCCGCAGGGGGCCGGTCGCACCGGCCAGGTAACCCTCGCAGAGCCACGGGGAGCGCACCCACACCTCGCCCAGAACCTGCCCGGGCGGCACCCTGACGTCGATCTCGACGCCGGGGAACGGACGCAGCCCGGCGCCGTCGGCGTCCACGGCGACGAACGACAGCTCGGTGGCGCCGTAATAGGAGACCACACGCACTCCGGCCGCCGCTGCCCGGGTCCTGGCGGCGGCGTCCAGGGCGGCCCCGCCGACCACGGCGGTGCGCAGCGGGCCTCCGGCCGCATCGTGGCCGGCTTCCAGGGCGTCCAGCACGGCCGGCAGGCGGTGGGGCACCACATGCACAACGGTGGCCCGCCGCAACTGATCCGCCAGCAGGGACGGGGACCACCGGCCGGGGACCACGGCGGTCGCGCCGGCCGCCAGGGTGTGCACGGCGGCGAAGCCGTACAGGGAGGAGACCAGCGGACCGGGGATCAGCACGACGTCGCCGGGGCCGATCCCGGTCATCTCGTCGAGCCGGCCGAACGACCCGGTCCACGAGGCCCGGCCGCGCACCACGGCGCGGGGCCTGCCGGTGCTGCCGGAGCTGAAGCAGGCCCAGGTGAGGTCGTCCGGCGCGGGACGGTGCCGTACGGGCGGGCCGTCCGCCTCCGGCAGCGGGGCGTCGAATCGGGCGGCGACCGGCACCGCGGCCATGACCTGCGCCCGCCGTTCCTCACTCCAGGCGTGGTCGCACAGCAGCGGCGTGGCTCCCGCCAGGTCGGCGGCGAGCACGGCGACGAGCAGGGCCACCGGGTCGGCCTGGCCGAGGGCGATGAGCGCGCCGCGCCCGACGCCCTCGTCGGCGAGACCGCGGGCGGCGCGGCCGGCCCGGGCCGCGAGTTCGGCGTAGCCGAGGTCGCCTCCGGGACCGGACACCGCGATCCGGTCCGGGCTGGCCGAAGCGTGTCGCATCACCTGCGCGGCTACCGGCACGGGCGCGTCACCGCCCCCCTGCCCGCAGCCGCTCGCGGTGCACCGCGGGGACCGCGTCGGGGTAGGCCCGCTGGGTGCCCCTCGCCACGATCGACGCCAGCACCGCCTTGGCCAGGTCGCCGGGCAGGAAGGCGGCGCTGAGCAGCGCCGTCTTGCCCAGGGACAGCCCGGTGACCAGGGCCTGCACGGGGATGCCGCACAGGTAGACCACGCCGACGCCGCCGGCGAGGCAGGCGGTCACCAGCCGCACCGTGGACGGCGTGCGCCCGCCGCGTTCGACGATCCATCCGGTCAGGGCCGCGCCGGGAAGCCAGCCGAGCAGGAAGCCGGCCGAGGGCCCGGTGAAGACGCCGAGCCCGCCGCGTCCGCCGGCCAGCAGGGGCAGCCCGGCGGCGACCAGCACGAGCAGGACCACGACGGCGAGGGCAGATCGCCACGTGCCGAGGATCGCCCCGGCGAGCATGACGCCGAGCGTCTGCAACGTGATCGGCACCGCGTCGCCGAAGATGTTCAGCGCGCCCGGCATTCCGAGCACGGCGATCAGCGCGGCGAAGACGCTGACCCTGGCGACGTCCGCCGCGGGGAAGCGCCGCCGAGGCGGAATCTGTTCATCTGTCACGGATCGATCCCATACCAAGACCCTCCGTACGGCGAATGAGGATTCCCACAACTTTCCGCCGTGTCGTTCTCACCGGCGCCCATAGCCGCCGGCCGCCCGGTGACCGAAGCGCCGGAGGCGGCCTTGTCGCTGTCTACCGGAAGGCTTCGACGTTGCGGCGGGCCCACTCGGCGAAGGGGCGGGGCGCGCGGCCCAGCACGTGCTCGACGTCCGGGCTGAGCCGCAGTTCGGCGGCGTTGGGCTCGCCGAGGACGGCCAGCGAGGTCTCCAGGGACGGCTCCGGAATGAACGCGGCCATCCGCGCCTGCGCCTCGGCCCGGGTCAGCTCCACGAACCGCACCGGCTCGCCGAGGGCCGCGCCGATCGCCTCCGCCTGCTGCCGGGGTGTGACGGCCGCCGGCCCGTTCAACTCGTAGGCACGACCCGCGTGCTCGTCCTTGCGCAGGGCCACGGCCGCGACCTCCGCGATGTCCGCCGGATCGATCACCGGGATCCCGACGTCGCCGAACGGCGCGGCGACCGTCCGCTCGGCGCGTACCGACCCCGCCCAGGCGTAGGCGTTGGACGCGAACACGCCGGGCCGCAGGATCGTCCAGGCCAGGCCCGACTCGCGCACCGCTTCCTCGACCGCCCGCATGACGCCTCCGTGCGACGCCGACTCCGGCCTGGTCACCACGCCCTGCGAGGAGAGGAGCACCACCCGCCGGACCCCGGCGGCCCGGGCCACGTCCAGGATGGCTCTCGGGTCGAGCCCGACGCCGCCCGTGCCGCCGTCGTGCAGGAACAGCGCCTCGGCACCGTCGAGGGCGGGCCGCAGGGTCTCCGGCGCGGCCAGGTCGGCCCGCACGTGTCCGGTCCCCCTCGGCAGGTTCACCGGAGCTGTCCCCCTCGACACCGCCGTCACCCGCTCCCCGGCCTCCGCCATGGCCCGCACCAGTGACCGACCGACGTTCCCGGTCGCACCCGTCACCACAATCATGATCAACTCCCGCGTCTTTCCCTGTGGCTTCTCGCGATGACGGCGACGCTAACAGCCTCCGTATAGTAGGTACCTAGAGGAAAGTAACTACCTCAGAGGGGTGCAACCCATGGCGACCGAGACGAGCCGGCCGGCGGCCGACGCCACGACCGACCCCGAGCTGGCCTGCCCGATCTCCCCGGTCGTCGACATCGTGTTCAGCCGGTGGACCTCGCCTATCCTCTGGTCGCTCCAGGCCTTCGGCCGCCAGCGGTTCGTGGAGCTGGAGCGGCGCATCGAGAACATCACCCCCAAGGTGCTCACCCAGCGCCTGCGCCAACTGGAGCGCGACGGCCTGGTCGTCCGCACCTACCATCCCGAGGTGCCGCCGCGCGTCGAATACGAGATCAGCGAGCTCGGCCGCACCCTCTCCCCCCTCTTCGCCCAGATCGCCGAGTGGGCCGCCGCCAACATCGAGCACGTCGAACGGGCACGGCGACGCTACGACGACGCGGGGGCGCCCCGCGGCTGAACGATCCGCGAGCGTCGGGGGCCCGGCCGGGGCGGCCCTCGGGCGGCGCCTCAGGCGGTGAGGATCAGGACGGTCACCGTCGCGGCGAGACCGGTCACGGCGAGGCCCGCGCCGGTGACGACGAACTTCGCCAGCGGCACCCGCACGTCCCCCCGCCGGCACCACTCGAACCACAGCAGCGTCGCGAGCGAGCCCCACGGCGTGATCACCGGGCCCAGGTTGGTGCCCGCGAGCAGCGACAACAGCTGCGAGTGGTTGGCCGCGGGGACGACCTGCTCACCCGCGACGTACGCCGGGAGGTTGTTGAGCACGTTGGACAGCGCGGCTCCGGCGGCGGCCGCGCGGTAGGCGCCGTCCCCCTCGCCGCCCACGCCGATGAGCGCGCGCATCACGTCCGCCAGGCCGAGGCGGCTGAGCGTCGGGACCACGAGGAACAGCCCGGTGACGAAGACCAGCAGCCGCCAGGGGATCAGGCCCCACACGAGCTTCGCGCGGTCGCGCCAGGCGAAGGCGGCGACCACCGCGACCGCCGCGACGAGAGCCGCGACGCCGATCTCCACGCCGGCCAGGATCGCGGTGATGAACAGCAGGCACGCGACCCCGGCGACGCCGAACAGCACCCGGTCGGCCACCGGCACCGGAGGCGGCGGCACGTAGCGGTCCTCGCCCCGCTCGCCGCGCCGCCAGTAGAACGCCCACAGGAACGCCATCGTCACCGCGATCGACACGGCCTGGGGCGCCCACATCCGCGCGGCGAACTCCTGTGTGGTCAGCGCGACCCGGTTCATGGCGAGCAGGTTGGTGAGGTTGGAGACCGGCAGCAGCAGGCTCGCGGTGTTGGCCAGCCAGACCGTGGTCATCACGAGCGGCAGCGGCGCGATCTTCGCGCGCGGCGCCAGGGCCAGCATGACCGGCGTCAGCAGCACGGCCGTCGTGTCCAGGTTCAGGACGATCGTGACCAGCGAGGCGAAGGCCGTGCAGAGCAGGAAGAGAACGGCGTAGCTCCCCCGGCCGACGATCGCGATGCGGGTCGCGATGACGTCGAAGACCTGCGCCTCCTTGGTCAGCTCCGCCAGCACGATCACCGCGCCGAGGAACAGCAGCAGGGGGGCGATGCGTTCGATGCTGTCCCTGGCCGACTCGGCCGGCAGCAGGCCGGTGGCCACGAAGACCAGGCCCGCCGCGAGCAGCCCGAACCTGATCCAGTCGAGAACGCTCAGTCTCCGCAGCCCGGTCGCCACGCGCACACCCTATCTCGCCGCCCACCGAGATGATCGATCCCCTCCAAACCGTCGGTGGCAGCGGGAATACTGGGCTCCATGACGCACACGGGGCGGGGGGACGCGCGGACCGAGATCTTCGTCAGCTACTCCCCCGCCGACGAGCGGTGGGCGACGTGGATCGCCTGGCAGCTCGAAGCCGCCGGCTATCGCACGATGCTGCAGGCGTGGGACTTCGTGCCGGGCACCAACTTCATCGACTTCATGGACCGCGGGGTCAGCGAGGCCGACCTGGTCGTCGCGGTGCTCACCCGCAACTACCTGGGTTCCCGCTACGGCAGGCTCGAATGGCAGGCGGCGCTGCGCGCCGATCCCGACAACCCGTCCAACAAGCTCGTGACGGTCCGGCTGGAGGACTGCCCTCTCGACGGCCTGCTGTCCACGATCACCTGGGTGGACCTCCTCGGCGTGACCGACCCCGCCGAGGCGCGGCGGCTGCTGCTGACCCGGATCCGGCAGGCGCTGGCCGGCCGGGCCAAGCCGGCCGAGCCGCCCCGGTTCCCGGCGGGGCCGGGCGCGCACGCCCTTCAGCCGCCCGCCGACCCCGCGCCCCCCGCCGTACGCGTGCCCCGGGCCCGGCGCACCCCGGCGGGCGAGCCGGCGTTCCCGACGGCCGAGCGCGCGGGCGGCGCCTCCTCGGTGACCGTGCTGCACGTCGCCGGGCCGCGGTTCGGGCGCGGCCTGGCCGAGGCGGACGAGCCGCTCGACGCGGGCGAGTTGCAGGCGAGCGTGTGGGCCGACCTGACCCGCCTCGCCGACGCCGGGGTGCCCAGGCCCGACCTCCTGATGGTGACCGGCGACCTCACCGAGTCGGGCAGCATCCGCGAGTGCGAGCAGGCGCTGGCGTTCCTCACCGGGCTGCGCGTGCTGCTGGGGCTGGAACCCGGGCGGCTCGTGGTCGTCCCCGGGCCCCGCGACGTCACCAAGGCGGCCTGCCGGGCCTACTTCGCGACCTGCGAGGCCGACGACGTGCGCCCGCAGCCGCCCTACTGGCCGAAGTGGCGGCACTTCTCCACGCTCTTCGGCGAGCTCTACCAGGGCCTCGACGGCCCGGCCTTCGACAGCGCCCAGCCGTGGACGCTGTTCGAGCTGCCCGAGCTGCGCACGGTCGTCGCCGGGATCAACTCCACGATCGCGATGAGCCACCGCGAGGAGGACGACTACGGCTTCGTGGGCGAGGCCCAGGCGGCGTGGTTCGCCGAACGGCTGCGGCCGTTCGAGGGATGGCTGCGGATCGGCGCCGTCGCCCATCCCCCGCGCCCCGGCCTGCGCGACGCCGCCACCCTCGAACGGCTGCTCGGCTCCCGGCTCGACCTGCTCGTCCACGGGCGGGACGCCCGGCGCGGCGGACCGGAGGAGGTCTGGGATCTGGAGGGGCTGCCGTGCGTGCCCGCGCTCGCCCCGGGCCGTCACCAGATCCTCCAGGTCACGCCGCAGGGGCTGCGCCGGTGGACCCGGGACCGGCCGGAGCTGGGCGACCCCGAGACCCTGCCGTACGGCTGGCGCGGCTGGCGGCCGCAGACCCCCGCCGCGGCGGCTCCCGAGCCGCCGGCGCGGGAGCCGGAGGAGCCCGCGGGCCCGGCCGACCTGCTGCTGGACCGGATCGCCGAGGTCTGCGAGACCCGCTTCGAACGGGCCAAGATCCGCCGTGTGGCGGGCGATCCGCCGCGCCTGCTCGTCACCCACCCCGAGGACGGGTTCGTCCGCCAGGTCCTGATCGGCGCGCACGCCGGGGAGCTGGACCAGACGCGGGTCGAGGCGTTCCTCGGTCACGTCCACGCGGCGGGGCTGGAGCACGCCGCCGAGCTGGTCTACCAGGGACCGCAGCCGTCCCGGGCGTTACGCGACGACGCGCTGCGGCGCGGGCTGCGGCTGCGCAGCTTCACCGAGTTCCAGGGCCTGCTCGACCTGTCGTCCTACGTGGCCGGCCAGACGGCCAGGCTGCGCGGCGACCGCCGCTACCCGCCGGAGCTGTACGTGCCGCAGCGGTTCAGGGAGCTCGACCGGACCGGCGGCGAGGTGCGCGACGACCTGACCGACGAGCTGCTGCGGCTGCTCGCGGCCGACCACGGGCGGTTCGCGCTCGTGCTCGGCGACTTCGGCCGGGGCAAGACGTTCTCGCTGCACGAGGTGGCCAGGCGCATCCCCGCCGAGCTGCCGCACCTCACGCCGATCCTGATCGAGCTACGCGCCCTCGACAAGGCGCACTCGGTCGCCGGGCTGGTCGCGGCGCACCTCGCCAACCACGGCGAGGAGCTGATCGACCTCAAGGCGTTCCACTACATGCTGCGCCAGGGCCGCATCGTGCTGCTGTTCGACGGCTTCGACGAACTGGTCACCCGGGTGACGTACGAGCGGGCGGCCGACCACCTCGACACCCTGCTGCGCGCGGCGGAGGACAAGGCGAAGATCGTCGTTGCCGGGCGCACCCAGCATTTCAAGTCGCGCAGCCAGGTGATGACCGCCCTCGGGGAGAAGGTCGGTCTGCTGCCGAACCGCCGGGTGCTCAGCATCGAGGAGTTCACCGAGGAGCAGATCCGCGCCTACCTGGTCAACCGGTACGGCTCGCAGCAGGCGGCCGACGACCGGATGGCCCTGCTCACGGGCATCGGCGACCTGCTCGGCCTGGCGCACAACCCCCGCATGCTCAGCTTCATCGCCGACCTGCCCGCCGAAAGGCTGCGCGCCGTCGCCCGGGCCGGGGAGGCGATCAGCGCCGCCGGTCTCTACCAGGAGATCCTCGACACCTGGCTGGCCTTCGAGGAGGAGCGCGTACGCGGCGTGGCCGGAGCCCCCGGCGGGCTGACCCGCGAGGAGCTGTGGCGGGCCGCGACCACGCTCGCGCTGCGGCTGTGGCAGACCGGCGAGACCTACCTGCGGCCGGCGGAGCTGGCCGAGGTCGCCGACACGCTCACCGGCCTGGCCGCCGACACGCAGAGCCGCGTGCCGTACGTGCCGGGGGCCAGTCCCGAGCAGTTGGAGCGCACAGGCCCGGCCGATGCGGACGGCGCCGGGACCACGGGAGGGCAGGGGCCCGCGCGGCTGACGCCCGAGCAGGCCGCGCACGCCGTCGGGGCCGGCAGCCTGCTGGTCCGCACCGACGAGGGATTGTTCGGGTTCATCCACGCCTCGGTCGTGGAGTGGCTGGTGGCCCGGCACCTCGCGGGGTCGCTCGACGCCGGCCACGCGCCGGGGCTCGGCCTGCGGCCGTTGTCGGCGCTGGCCGTCGACTTCCTGTGCGACCTGGCCGACGCCTCACGGCTGCAGGCGTGGGCGGCCCGCACGCTCGCCTCCCCCGGCGCCGGCGACGTCGCACGGGCCAACGCCATCAAGGTGACCACCAGGCTGCGCACCTCGGCCAGGACCGACCTGCGCGGAGCCCGGCTCAGCGGCGAGGACCTGTCCTACCGCGAGTTGCAGGGCGTGGACCTCACCGGCGCCGACCTGACCGACACCCGGCTCGTCGGGGCCGACCTGTCCCACGCCGTGCTCAGGAACGCCCGGCTGGCCGGGGCGCGCCTGGACGAGGCCGTTCTGGTGGGCGCCGACCTGCGCGGCGCCGACCTCACCCGGGCCCGGCTCGCCCGCGCCGACCTGCGGGACGTCGCGGTCGAGGGCAGCCGCTGGGACCGGGCCGCGCTCATCGACGTCACCGGCGTCCCCCGGGGAGCACCGGAGCTGCGCGGCGCGGCCGTGGCGCCCGCCGTCCCCGGCACGGACGGCGGGCGGGTCGGCGGGCGGGTCGGCGGCGAGCTGGCCCCCGCCGTCGTCGGCGTGCCGTACGGCTACCACTTCGAGAGCAGCCGCCTGCCGGAACCGGTCGCCTACGACCCCGGCGGCGGCGTGATCGCCCTGGGCGGGGAGGACGGCGGCGTCCTGGTCTGCGACAGCGTCACCGGGTCCGCCCTGCGCACGCTGCAGGGCCACCGGGGCCGCGTCTACAAGGTCGCCTACGGCGAGACCGGGCTGGTGACCGGCGCGAACGACGGGACCGTCCGGGTGTGGGACCCTGCCACCGGAGAGCCGACGCACGTCCTGCGCGGCCATCCCGAGGGAGTGTGGCCCGTGGTCACCTCGGGCGACCTGATCGCGGCCGGCGGCGCGGACGGGATCATGCGGGTCTGGGCGTCCGGGGAACTCGCATGGGAGCTGCCCGGCCACACCGCCCCGATCTACACGGCCGTGTTCCTGCCGGGGCTGCTGGTGACCGGCGACAGCGCGGGCGCGATCCGCGTGTGGGACCTCGCCACCGGGCAGGTGCGCCACCACCTCCACGGCCACAGCGGAGCCGTCTACCGCCTGGTCCTCAGCCCCGACGGCACCCGCCTGGCCGCCGGGGACGGCCAGGGCGTGCTGCGCGTCTGGGACCCCCGCACCGGCGTCCCACTGCACGAGCTGACCGGTCACCCCGGCCGGATCTACTCGCTCGCCTTCCACCCCGAGGGCCGGCTGCTCGCCTCCGGCGACACGGAGGGAGCCGTACGGCTGTGGGACCCGGCCACGGGCGCGGCCGCCGGCAGCCTGCCGGGGCACCGCGGCGCCGTCTACCAGGTCCTGTTCGACCCCACCGGCGAGCTGCTGGCGACCGGCGACAGCGACGGGGTCGTACGGATCTGGGACCACCGCACCGGGCAGGCGCGGGCCGAGCTGACCGGGCACCGGGGCTCCGTGTGGCCGTTCGCGTTCCGCCCCGACGGCCGGCAGCTCGCGACCTGCAGCAACGACGGCACCGCCCGCCTGTGGGACCCGCACACGGGTCAGTGCGTCCAGACGCTGCGCGGCCACGGCCGCCGCATCACGTCGGTCCGCTTCTCCGCCGACGGCGGCATGCTCGCCGCCTGCGGCAACGACGGTTACGTTCGGCTGTGGGACCCGGTCACGGGCCGCCGCCTGCGTTCGCTCACCGGGGCGGCCGACCGGCTGGTGTCGGCCGTCTTCAGCCCGGCCGGCTCGCTGCTGGCGACCGCCAGCAACGACGGCGGCGTCTACCTGTGGAACCCGGTGGCCGGGACGTACGAGCGCGAGCTCAACGTGGAGACCGACCATGTGTGGGCCGAGGCGTTCAGCCCCGACGGGCAACTGCTGGCCACCGCGAACGACGACGACAGCGTACGGCTGTGGTACCGCCCCTCCGGGCGGCAGGTCGCCAACCTCGCCGGGCACCGGGGGCGCGTCAGGTCGATCGCCTTCAGCCCCGACGGCAGGCTCGTGGCCACCGGCTGCGACGACCGCAACGTGCGGCTGTGGGACGTGTCGACCGGCCAGTGGGCGGCGACGTTGAGCGGGCACGACGATCGGGTGTACGCGGTGACCTTCTCCCCGTCGGGCGACCTGCTGGCGAGCGCGAGCAACGACGGCACCGCCCGCCTGTGGGACGTCGCCTCCGGCGAGTGCCTGCACGTCCTCGCCGGCGGCGGGCGGCTGTGGACGGCGGCCTTCAGCCCGTCGGGCGACCTGCTGGCCACCGCCGGGGACGATCTCGCCGTCCACCTGTGGGACCCGGCCTCCGGCGCGCGTGTCGGCGCCCTCGCCGGTCACGGCCGCCGGATCTGGTCGGTCGCGTTCCACCCCTCCGGCGACCTGCTCGCCAGCGCCGGGGACGACGGCGTGGTGATCCTGTGGGACGTCCCCCGGCGCGAACGCCGCGCCACGCTGCTCGGCCTGCCGGAGGGATGGGCCGCGTTCTCGCCCGGCGGGCTGTACAAGCTGGAAGGCGACGTGACGGGCCAGTTCTGGTACGTGATCGGCATGTGCCGGTTCGAGCCCGGCGAGCTGGACGAATACCTGCCCGAGGTCAGGCGGCTGGCCCTCGACGAGCCGTTCTGACGACGGGAGGGTTCAGTGCTCGCGGGGGGTGCGGAGCCCGGAGACGACCATGTGGGCCAGCAGGGCGTGGCTCTCGTCGAGGTCCTCGGCGAGCTGGAACGCGCCGACCG
The DNA here is from genome assembly GCF_030268985.1 of Microbispora sp. NBRC 16548. Lineage (NCBI taxonomy): Bacteria > Bacillati > Actinomycetota > Actinomycetes > Streptosporangiales > Streptosporangiaceae > Microbispora > Microbispora sp. NBRC 16548. The sequence goes on along the minus strand of NZ_BSSF01000006.1, from coordinate 484,556 downwards.
CCTCCAGGACGGCGAAGCCGTGCATCGCGGCGCGCAGGCAGCGGACCGCGTGGATCGCGGCCGAGCCCTCCAGCCCGTACGATCGCAGTGCGGCGAGCATGATTCCGACCAGCCGGTCTCCCGTCTCGGCCGTCTCGGGCCGCGGCGCCTGGATCATCGCCGAGTAGCGGTGCGGATGCCGGTAGGCGTAGGAGCGCCAGGCGTCCATCAGGGCGCGCACCGCCTCGTCGCCGGACCGGCCGAGCACCGCCTCGCTCGCGACCTCCGTCAGCTCGCCCATCACCCGCCCGGACACCAGGACGCGTAGTTCGGCGAGGTTGCGTACGTGCTTGTAGAGGGAGGGGGTGGCGACACCCGCCCGCCCCGCGACCGAGGACAGGGTGAGCGCGTCGGGGCCTTCCTCGTCCACGATCCGCAGCGCGAGGTCGACGACGGCGTCCGGGGACAGTGCAGCCCTAGCCACGGACCCGCTGCTTGAGGAACGCGAGTATCGCGGCGGCGACCTCGTCGGGGTGCTGCGCGTGCGGGTAGTGCCCGGCGCCGTCGATCATCACCACGTCGCCGAGCCCCTGCGGCATCCCGGCCACGACGCCGTCCGCCTCGGCCCGGGGGTCGGCCCAGTCGGGGTCGCGGGTGCCCATGACGACCAGGGCGGGGCAGCGGATGCCGTCGAGGTGGGCGCCGGCGTCCGTGGGCGCGGACGCGCCCATCGCGCTCACCACGGCCATCCGGCCCGGCCTGCGCAGGTCGCTTTCGAGGGCGGCCAGATAGTCCGCCCAGTCGGCGGGCTTGACACCGGGATAGGCGTGGTCGAGGTAGCTCTTCCACAGCCCGGTGCTGCGGAGGAGCGCCACGCCCATGAGCCGCGTCATGCCCTTGCGGTAGTGGCCGTTGCTCAGCAGCCCGCCCAGGTCGGGCTTCTGGGCCCGGGTGAAGGGATCGACCTCCACGAGGGCGCCGACCAGCTCGGGCCGCTTCGCGGCCGCGATGGTGGCCGCTCCCCCGGCGAACGAGTGCCCCACGACCACGGCGGGCCCGCCCAGGTGCTCGATCAGGGCGACGATGTCGTCCGCGGTGTCGGTGCGGGTGTAGGAGTCCCAGCCGAGGCTCGACTCGCCGTGCCCGCGCAGGTCCATGGTCGCCACGCGATATCCGGCGGCGGCCAGCGCCGGGGCGAGGAAACGGTAGGCGCGCCGGCTGTCCCCCATGCCGGGGACCATCACGACCAGCGGGCCCTCCCCCGTCACGTCGTACGCGATCTCGCCTTCGCCGATCTTCAGGAACTCGGTCACGCCATCCTCCAGGCTCAAGTGCATAGCTGAAAGGCTAATGGCATTAGCCAGATGCGTCAAGACAGGGCGTGTCACTGGAAGACCGGTTGGGGCCTCGATGCGAGCGACGGCCGCTCTCGACCTTCCTGCCACTACTAAGGTTGTGGACGTGAGCCCGAGGCCCGTGCGCGCGATGGACGCCGATGAGAAAGTCGACCGGCAGGCGCTGATCCTCGAGGCGGTGCTTCGACTCCTGTCCCTGCAGGGCATATCCGGGGTCAGCATGCGTGCCGTCGCACGTGAGGCCGGGGTCTCGCTGGGGCTGGTGAACTACCACTACGAGGACAAGACGAGCCTGATCCGTGCGGCCCTGCACCGCATCGAGGAGCAGGACATCGCACTGGTCGAGCCGGACCTCGCCCTCGAACCGGAAGAGCGGCTGCGTGCCGCGCTGACACGGGTGGCCGACCCGGAGTTCCTGACGACGGAGTACCTGTCCCTGCGACTTCAGCTCTGGGCGCTCGCCCAGGCCCACGAGGACTTCGAGCGCATCAACACGGAGGCTCAGAAACGCTACCGCGCCGGGCTTGCCGCCCTCATCGGCGCGGCTCGCCCCGAGCTGTCACCCGACGAGTGCGGCAAGCGGGCCGCCGACATCGACGTCATCCAGAACGGTCTGTGGCTCACGGCCCTGCTGGGGCTCGACCGCGCCTCGATCAGCAGGAGCGTCGCCCGCTGCGAGGAGATCGCACTCGCCGGCTGACCGGCGACTTTGAACGAACGTCCAGGAACATATTGAACGATCGTTCAGGCCCTCGTATGCTCCCGGCATGGCACCAGTCACGATGGCCGACGTACGCCGCGTCGGCACCGGATTCCACAAGGACCCAGGACGATCGATGTCGCTGCGGGCGGAGACGTACACGGACCCGCGGTGGCTCGACGTCGACGTCCGGGCTGTCTTCGCCCGCACCTGGCAGTGGATTTGCCACGTGGAGAAGCTCTCGTCGCCCGGCAGCTACGTGTCGGCCACCGTGGCCGGCATGCCGATCGCGATCGTGCGCGACCGTGACAGAGCGCTGCGCGCCTTCTACAACGTCTGCAAGCACCGCGCCCACGAGCTGCTCGCCGGCTCCGGCACCACGCGCAACATCGTCTGTCCCTACCACGCGTGGACCTACGGCCTGGACGGGCAGCTGAAGGCGGCTCGTCGCGCCGACAAGATGGAGACCTTCGACAAGAGCGAGATCTGCCTCGACCAGGTGCTAGTGGAGGAGTTCGGCGGCTTCGTCTACGTGAACCTGGATCCGGGCGCCGCTCCCCTGGCCGAGCAGGCCGGGGATCTGGCGGCCGACATCGCCAGGTGGGCCCCCGACGTGGCCGGACTGACCCATGCGAAGCGGTTGACCTACGACATCGCGTCCAACTGGAAGAACGTCGTCGACAACTTCCTGGAGTGCTACCACTGTCACATCGCCCACAAGGAGTTCGTCGACCTCGTCGACATGGACACCTACGAGGTGAAGACCCACGGCATCTGGTCGAGCCACTTCGCCGAGGCCGGCAAGCAGGAGAACGCCGCGTACGACGTCGCGGGTGCGTCGGTCACACAGCACGCGGTGTGGTGGCTGTGGCCCAACACCTGTCTGCTGCGATACCCCGGTCGCGGCAACTTCATGGTCTTGCAGATCATTCCGGCCGGTCCCGCCCGCACCCTGGAGACCTGGGACTTCTACTTCGAGACGGCCGAGCTCATGGACGCCGAGGTGGAGGCGGTGCGATACATCGACGAAGTGCTGCAGCAGCAGGACATCACCATCGTGGAGAGCGTCCAGCGGGGCATGAACACTCCGGCCTTCGAGCAGGGCCGCATCGTATACGACCCGTCCGGCTCAGGGCTGTCCGAGCACGGCGTGCATCACTTCCACGGCCTGGTCCTCGACGCCTACCGGTCGTGGGTGGAAGGCGCCGCCGAGCGCGATCGCGGGGCGCAAGGACGTCGGCTTTACACTGTAGATTCGCAGGGGGGTCAGGACGTCGATGAGACTTCCTGGGCATAGACAGCCCGGTCAGCCCTTCGGGGAGACCCGGGCGCTCAGGTCCTGCCAGACCTTGTCGACCTGGGCGTCCAGGTTGCCCAGGGAACCCTCGTTGCGGATCACGATGTCGGCGATCCTCAGCCGGTCCTCGCGGGAGGCCTGGGCGGCGATCCGGGCGCGAGCGTCCGCCTCCGGCATGCCGCGAAACCGCAGCAGACGCTCCAGCCGCACCTCGTCCGGTGTGTCCACGACGATCACCACGTCGTACAGGGGGGCCAGGTTGTTCTCGGCCAGCAGCGGCACGTCGTAGACGACGACCGCGTCGTCCGGGGCCTCTCGCTGGAGCTGCTCACTGCGCTCGCCCACCTTCGGATGGACGATCCCGTTGAGGACCTTCAGCTTCTCGGCGTCGGCGAAGACGATCGCGCCGAGCCGTTCCCGGTCGAGCGTGCCGTCGGGGCGGATCACGTCCTCGCCGAACACCTCGACGATCTCCGCGAGCCCGGGGGTGCCGGGCTCCACGACCTCTCTGGCGATCTTGTCCGCGTCGACGACGACGGCGCCGCGCGCCGCCAGCCGGCGCGACACCTCGCTCTTGCCCGAACCTATGCCACCCGTGAGCCCAACTTTCAGCACGTCCCGCAGCTTATCGGGCGGACTGGTGCTGGGGCTCCCGGCGCAGGTGGACCAGCGTCAGGTGGTCCTGCACCCGTTCCCGCTGGGTCTCCCGGTAACCGAGCCGGCGGTAGAGCCGCAGGTTGCCCTCCGACAGGTGCCCCGTGAACAGGTCGAACACCGCCGCCTCGGGCACGGCCTCGTGGATCGCGGCCAGCAGCGCGCTGCCGATCCCCTGCCCCTGCCGGTCGGGCGCGACCACGAGACGGCCCACCAGGCAGGTCGAACCGGACATCTGGCCCCGGACCGCGCCGACCAGCCGCCCGCCGTCCGTCGCCTTGAGCACGACCGCCGTCTCGATCACCGTACGCACCTGGTCGAGCGACTCGACGAGCGGCGCGATGAACGGGTCGCCGTAAAGCTGTGCCTCGGTCACGTACGCGGCCCGCTGCAGGGTGAGGAGCTCCCCCGCGTCCGCGGGCACGGCCCTCGCGATCTCCACCACGAGGGCCACCCTATCGGCACACCTGCCCCCGGCGACCGGCGGAAGGTGTCCCCCTGCTCGCGACGGACCGTGGAAAGGGGAAAGGCCCCGCCGAAGCGGGGCCTTTCGTGATGCTGTGGAGGACTCGGCTGGACCTCCGGTCGGGAGACCGGGTGTCAGCTCTGGCCACCCGCCAGCTTCTCGCGCAGGGCGGCGAGGGCCTCGTCGGAGGCGAGGGCGCCGCCGCCGCCGGACTGCGCGGAGGTGGTCTCGCCGCTGTAGGACGACGGAGCGGCCTCGCTGGCCGCCGCCTCCTCCTGGCGGGCCTTCTCGATCTGCGAGCGGTGCGCCTCGAAGCGGGCCTGGGCCTCGGCGTACTGCCGCTCCCACTCCTCACGCTGCTTGTCGAAGCCCTCGAGCCACTCGCCGGTCTCGGCGTCGAAACCCTCGGGGTAGATGTAGTTGCCCTGGTCGTCGTAGGTCGCCGCCATGCCGTACAGCGTGGGGTCGAACTCGACCTCGGCGCCGACGCCCTCGTTGGCCTGCTTGAGGGACAGCGAGATGCGGCGGCGGTCCAGGTCGATGTCGATGATCTTCACGAAGATCTCGTCGCCGACCTGCACGACCTGCTCCGGGATCTCCACGTGGCGCTCGGCCAGCTCGGAGATGTGGACCAGGCCCTCGATGCCCTCCTCGACCCGGACGAAGGCACCGAACGGCACCAGCTTGGTGACGCGGCCGGGCACGACCTGACCGATCTGGTGGGTCCGGGCGAACTGCTGCCACGGGTCCTCCTGCGTCGCCTTGAGCGACAGCGAGACCCGCTCGCGCTCCATGTCGACGTCGAGAACCTCGACCGTGACCTCCTGGCCCACCTCGACGACCTCAGACGGGTGGTCGATGTGCTTCCAGGACAGCTCGGACACGTGCACCAGGCCGTCGACGCCGCCGAGGTCCACGAACGCACCGAAGTTGACGATCGAGGACACGACGCCCTTGCGGACCTGGCCCTTCTGAAGGGTGTTGAGGAACGTCTGGCGAACCTCGGACTGCGTCTGCTCCAGCCAGGCACGGCGGGACAGGACCACGTTGTTGCGGTTCTTGTCCAGCTCTATGATCTTGGCCTCGAGCTCGCGCCCGACGTACGGCTGCAGGTCGCGGACGCGGCGCATCTCCACCAGGGAGGCGGGGAGGAAGCCGCGCAGACCGATGTCGAGGATCAGGCCACCCTTGACGACCTCGATGACCGTGCCGGTGACGATGCCGTCCTCGTCCTTGATCTTCTCGATCGTGCCCCAGGCGCGCTCGTACTGGGCGCGCTTCTTGGACAGGATGAGGCGGCCTTCCTTGTCCTCCTTCTGGAGAACCAGGGCCTCGACGTGCTCTCCGACCTCGACAACCTCGGCCGGGTCGACATCGTGCTTGATCGAGAGCTCGCGCGACGGGATAACGCCCTCGGTCTTGTAGCCAATGTCGAGCAAGACCTCGTCTCGATCGACCTTGACAACGGTGCCTTCAACGATGTCTCCGTCGTTGAAGTACTTGATGGTCTCGTCGATCGCGGCGAGGAAGGCCTCCTCGGAACCGATGTCGTTGACCGCTACCTGCGGGGTGCTCGAGGTGGCCTCAGTGCTGCTCGTCATGTGTGGAATTGCTCCGAACCGGACAGATGTCGTTGTGACAGAAGCGCGGCGGGCCGTTTTTCGTTCACCGGATGATGCTGCTTCCTGGTAGCCACCAGATGACCGAGCGCGAGCCCGCTCCGTCCGTGACGCGCGCGAGCCCACAGCGCAGCGATCAGCATATGAGACGGAGCGAGCTGGGTCAATCCGAGGCAACCAGACGAACGCCTAGTACGTGATCACCGACTTCGCCCGGGCCGGCGAGAGCGTTGCCCGGAGTTTACGCGGCACCGACACTCGGGCCGGATCCCCATCCGACGTATAACGCTCTCCTGGATGTTTGGCGAGCCAGTCGAGCCAGTAGGTCGTGCACCAGCGCCGGCAGTCGCCGTGTTTTCCATTGGACTGGATCCTCGGGATCGCGTATCGCGGGAAACTTTTCGCGTAGGGCGAAACCGTGGGCTGCGCCCCGGCCAGGAAGACGGCGTCGAAGTGGTAGCGGGTGCCGTCCCATGTGCCGTCGTGCGCCCTGCTCAGCTTCCTCGGCTGCGACCCGTACGGCAGCGCGAAGGTCGTCGAGTCCGGCGCGCCGATCTTCTTCAGCAGCCGCTCCTGCCGGACGATCTGCTCGCTGACCCGCTTGTTGGAGAGCCGGCGGAGATCGGGATGGGAGTAGGTGTGGTTGGCCACCTCGAAGCCGTGGTCGGCCAGCCACTTCACCGCCTGTTTCTGCCGCTCCCGGTCGCGCAGGCCGAAGGGGTCGCGGTTGACCCAGAAGGTGGCGGTGGGCCGGAAGTTCGGGTACTTCGCCGCGACCTCGTAGATGATGCCGACGGCCGTGTCGTTCTTCGGCATGCCGTTCTGGTCCATCGCGAAGTGGCTGGGGTGGCCGTCGTCGAAGGTCAGGACGACCGGATGGGTCCCGGCCGGGATGTCGATCTTTCTAGCCACCAGTTCGGCCGCGGTGATCGGCACGTAGCCGTCCTTGGCCAGGCGCTCCAGTTCCTTGCGCAGCTGGGCGGGGGTCCGGTCGATGGACGCCAGCCGCTTGGGCAGGATGCGGTGGTACATGATCACGGGAACCAGGCCGGCCTCGTTCGCCTTGACCTTCCTGGCCGACTCGGCGGTCGCCTTCGGCGGGGCCGCGCTGGGCGAGGGCGACGGCGACCGCGGCTGCGCCCGCACCTGTGACCGTTCCTCGCCCGTGGACCGGGGCAGCAGCACGAGCGCGACAAGACCGATCACGACAACGACGACATTGGCGATTGCAGTCATTCGGGCAAGGTTGCGCACAGTTATTTGACCTTACTGCCCGACGTGTCCGTATTCACATGTGTTGCAATTTTCCTGTGGACTGGAGCTTGCGTGCCTGCGGACGGCACGGGCACGTTACGTACGCCCCGGACGAGGAGGCGCTGCGGAGCCGCCTGCGCGCCGAGACCGCGCTGGGCGAGGCGTGGCGCTGCCTGCGCTGCGGCGACTTCACCCTGGGCCCTCCGCGCGGGGCCGGACCGGCCGGCGACGCACCGGTGGTGCTGCGGGGCCGGGCACTGCGGGACGCCGCCGTGCTGCGGCTGATCGCGGTCTTCCGCTGGGCCAAGGCCGTTCTCGTGATCGCGGGAGCGTACGGCGTGTGGCGGTTCCGGGCCCACCACGACGCCGTACGGCGGGCGTTCGACCAGGACCTCCCGCTGGTCGAGCCGCTGGCCCACAAGCTCGGGTGGAACCTCGACCAGTCGGGCGTGGTGCACACGCTGCGGACCGCGCTGGGCGCGCGGACGACGACCCTCACCTGGATCTTCCTCGCCCTGCTCGCCCTCGCGGCCCTGCTGCTGACCGAGGGGATCGGCCTGTGGCTGCTGAGGCGATGGGGCGAGTACTTCTCGGTGATCGTCACCTCGGCGTTCATCCCGGTGGAGATCTACGAGATCGCCGAGAAGGTGAGCCCGTTCCGGATCGTGATCCTCCTGATCAACATCGCGGCCGTGCTCTACATCGCGCTCAGCAAGCGCCTGTTCGGACTGCGCGGCGGGCGGGCGGCGTACGACACGGAGCGGCACGAGGCGAGCCTGCTGGAGGTCGAGCAGGCGGGCCTGGCCCTGGCCGGGCGGGACCACAGGCCCACCCGTCCGACCGGCCACCCCTGACCCGTCGCCCGGCGAACCAGTCCAGTGTGACCACCCCGGTGTGACCAGCCCAGTGCGATGAGCCCAATGTGACGAGCCCGGCGAACCCCGACTCGGGCCGCGGTCAGTGGCCGGCGTCCTCCCAGGTGGTCCCGACGCCCACGCTGACCTCCAGCGGCACGCTCAAGTCATAGGCCCGGCACATCTGCGTGCGCACGACCTCGGTCAGCTCCTCCAGCTCGCCCGGCGCGACCTCGAACACCAGCTCGTCGTGGACCTGGAGCAGCATGCGGGACCGCATGCCCTCGATCGCCTTCTGCACGTTCAGCATGGCGACCTTGATGATGTCGGCGGCCGAGCCCTGGATGGGCGCGTTGAGCGCCATCCGCTCGGCCATCTCCCGGCGCTGCCGGTTGTCGCTGGTCAGGTCGGGCAGGTAGCGGCGGCGGCCGAGGATGGTCTCGGTGTAGCCGTCCTTGCGGGCCAGGGCGACGATCGACTCCAGGTAGTCGCGGACGCCGCCGAACTCCTCGAAGTACTCCTCCTTGAGCGCCCTGGCCTCCGCGACGGGGATGTTGAGCTGCCCCGACAGACCGAAGTCGGACAGGCCGTAGGCCAGGCCGTAGTTCATGGCCTTGATCCGGGCGCGCAGGTCGGCGTCCACCTGCTCGGGGGGCAGGTCGAAGACGCGGGACGCGGTGGCCTGGTGGAAGTCGTGGCCCGACTCGAAGGCCGCGATCAGCGACTCGTCCCGGGACAGGTGGGCCATGATCCGCAGCTCGATCTGGCTGTAGTCGGCCGTCAGCAGCGTGTCGTAGTCCTCCCCCACCACGAAGCCCTTGCGGATGCGCCGGCCCTCGACGGTGCGGATCGGGATGTTCTGCAGGTTGGGCTTCTCGCTCGACAGCCGCCCGGTGGCCGCCACGATCTGGTTGAACGTGGTGTGGATCCGCTCGTCGTCGGCGATCTCCTTGATCAGGCCCTCGACCGTGGTGCGCAGCTTGGTCTGGTCGCGGTGGCGCAGCAGGATCACCGGCAGCTCGTTGTCGGTCTGCTGGGCCAGCCAGGCGAGCGCGTCGGCGTCGGTCGTGTAGCCCGTCTTGATCTTCTTGGTCTTGGGCAGGCCGAGCTTGCCGAACAGGATCTCCTGCAACTGCTTGGGCGAGCCGAGGTTGAACTGCTCCCCCACCGCCTGGTGGGCGGCCTCGACCGCCTGCTTGACGGCCGCGCCGAACTCGGCCTCCAGCGCCGCGAAGTACTGCCGGTCGGCGGCGATGCCGGCCCGCTCCATCTCGGCCAGCACCCGCACCAGCGGGAGCTCGACCTCGGTCACCAGCCGGGTGCCGCCGCGCTTGGACAGGTGGGACTCCAGCGCGTCGGCCAGGTCGCGCACGGCCTGGGCCCGCAGCGCCAGATCCCGGGCCACGCCCTCGTCGGCGTCCTCGAACAGGGAGGTCTGCCCGCCGGGCGCGGACTCCGCCCGCAGCTCGCGGTGGAGGTAGCGCAGGACCAGGTCGTCGAGCGGGAACGACCGCTGCCCCGGCATCGCGAGATACGCGGCGAGCGCCGTGTCGCAGGTGAGACCGCGCAGGTCGTGCCCGTGGGCCCACAGTGCGAGCAGCGGCCCCTTGGCGTCGTGCACGGCTTTCGGCCTGTCGTCGTCGGCCAGCCAGGCGTGCAGCGCCGCCTCGTCCTCCTCGGTGAGGCGCGTGGGGTCGAGATAGGCGGCGCCTCCCGGCGAGGCGATCGCCAGGCCCTCGAACCGCCCGGTGCCGCTGCCGTACGCGCCCTGGAAGGCCAGCCCGGCGCGGTCCTCGGGGAGGGCGGCCAGCCAGCCGGCCACCTGGCCCGGCTCGAGCACGGTCACCTCCAGCTCGAAGCCCTCGCCCGCCTCCGGTTCCGTGGTGCCGAGGGTCTTGAACAGGCGCTCGCGCAGTTCGCCGCGGATCTGCAGCGCGTCGAGGAGCTTGTTGACCTCCTCGCGGTCCCACAGGCCCATGGTCAGCGCGGACACCTCGGCGTCGACCGGGGCGTCGCGCTTCAGCTCGGTCAGCATCCGGTTGTGGATCACCTGGCCGAGGTGCTCGCGGAGCTTGTCGCCGACCTTGCCCTTCACCTCGTCGGCCCGCCGGACCAGCTCGTCCAGCGAGCCGTACTCGGAGATCCACTTGGTGGCGGTCTTCTCCCCCACGCTCGGGATGCTCGGCAGGTTGTCACTCGGGTCGCCGCGCAGGGCCGCGAAGTCCGGATATTGCGCCGGGGTGAGGCCGTATTTCTCCATGACGGCCTCGGGGGTGAAGCGGGTCATGTCGCTGATGCCCCGCCTGGTCATCAGCACCGTGACCCTGTCGTCCACGAGCTGGAGCGCGTCGCGGTCGCCGGTCACGATGAGCACGTTCATGTCTTCGCCCGAGGCCCGCGTCGCCAGCGTCGCGATCAGGTCGTCCGCCTCGAAGCCGGCCACGGACATGCGGGGGATCCGCAGCGCGTCGAGCAGCTCGAAGATGAGCTGCACCTGGCCGCGGAAGTCCTCGGGGGTCTCCGTCCTGTTGGCCTTGTAGCCGTCGTACGCCTCGTGCCTGAAGGTCGGCTCGCTCCGGTCGAAGCACACCGCGACGTGGCTCGGCTGCTCGTCGCGCAGGATGTTGGCCAGCATCGAGGTGAAGCCGTACACCGCCTCGGTGTGCTGACCGTCGGTGGTCATGAGGTTCGCGTCCTTCAACGCGTAGAACGCGCGATAAGCAAGAGAATGCCCGTCCAGGAGCAGCAGACACGGACGGGTGGGGGTCGCTTCACTCTTCGGCACATCCGCAGCCTAGTCTCCCTGTACGACAGAAAACCCGTGCTCTTCCCACAGGAGGCGTCCCCTTGACCTTGACGAATCCCGAGGAGTTCGTGTCGTCGATGAACGCGCCCGGGGACCACCTGCACCAGCGGATGGGCATCGAGATCCTGGAGGCCAGCGCCGAGCGGGTCGTCGGCCGCATGCCCGTCAAGGGCAACACGCAGCCGCACGGGCTTCTGCACGGCGGCGCGTCCTGCGTGCTGGCCGAGACCCTCGGCTCGACCGGCGCCGCCCTGCACGCCGGCGCGGGCAGGATCGCCGTCGGCATCGAGATCAACGCCACCCACCACCGCTCCGCCACCTCGGGGCACGTCACCGCCGTCGCCACCCGCGTGCACGGCGGGCGCACCCTCGCGACGTACGCCATCGAGATCACCGACGACGAGGGCCGGGCGGTCTGCACGGCCCGTCTGACCTGCATGCTCAGGGACGCTCGCTGAGGCCGCCCGGCTCGGGGGCCGTGCGCGCCCGCGAGCCGGGCGGGTAAGCACTACGAAAACCCCTTACGACGCATTGGGCCTCATACCGGAACGGCTTGCGACTCTCTTTGCACCGGAGTCGCTCCGGTCGCTACCGTTGTGGCTCCAGAGCCCGTGGGAAGACCGAGTAGACAACGTGCGGAGCCGGGGAAGCTGTGTACGGTCCCAAAGGTCCTCCCACGGGCTCATGCTCTTCTACAGCACCGACCCGGCGGTTGACTCCTTACATGCCCTGACCTGCGAACCCTTTCTCACGTCAGTGACACACCATGGTCACCAATTGGTGACGAACGACCCCGAAACGGGCGTCTCAGGCTTATGCTCCGGCCACAACATCGCAGCAACCTCGCCGATGTTGCGCGTCCGCAGTGGGGGCACGACCCCGCCATGACCTGAACAGAGGGAGCACCATTGCGCAGAGCCGTGATCGCGTTCACGGCCTTCCTGGGTGGACTCGTCTTTCTGCTCTCCTCCCCCGCCTGGGCGGACGGGGAGGCTTTGAAGGGCACACTCCAAAACCAAGGCCAGCCGGTGAACGGCGTGAAGATCAGCGTGGCAGGCGAAGACGGCAAACCCGTCGGGGACGCCACCACGGGTGCGGACGGCAAGTGGGAGGTGCCGGTCCCCAAGGCGGGCAGATACAAGGTCACACTTGACCAGTCGACGCTCCCCAAGGACATCGGGCTGAAGTTCCAGAACCGGGCCACCCTGGACGTGCAGGTCTACGAGGGCAGCGAACGCAACGTCCTGTTCGCCCTCGCGCCCGCAGGCAAGCAGGGCGGGGGCGCCGCGCAGGCATCGTCGGACTCCTCCTCCTTCTGGGACCGGGTCGCCCAGCTCACCTTCGAGGGCTTCAACCTCGGGCTCATCATCGCCCTCGCGGCCATGGGCCTGTCGCTGGTGTTCGGCACCACCGGGCTCACCAACTTCGCCCACGGCGAGCTGCTCACATTCGGCGCCATGTGCGCCTACTTCTTCAACGTGGTCCTGGGAATCCCGCTCATCTGGGCCGCGGTGATCTCGGTTGTGATCGGCGGGGTCTTCGGGTACACCCAGGACCGGTTCTTCTGGGGAGTGCTGCGCAAACGGGGCAGCAGCCTGGTCGCCATGATGATCATCTCGATCGGCCTGGCCCTGTTCCTCCGCTACGTCTTCCTGTTCTTCTTCGGCGGCGAGGGCGCTCCGTACGCGGACTACAACGCCCAGCCCGGCATCCAGGTGGGCCCGATCTCCGCCGCGCCGAAGAACTTCATCGCGATGGGCATCGAGCTCGCCGTGCTCGTGATCGTCGGGCTCGCGCTCCTCAAGACCCGCCTCGGCAAGGCCGCCAGGGCCGTCGCCGACAACCCCGCGCTGGCGGCCTCCTCCGGCATCAACGTCGACGGCGTCATCCGGATCATCTGGACCGTCGGCGGCGCCGTCGCGTCGCTCGCGGGCGTCATGCTCGGCCTGTCGCAGAACGTCAGCTTCCAGATGGGCTTCCAGATCCTGCTGCTCGTCTTCGCGGGGGTCACCCTCGGCGGGCTCGGCACCGCCTTCGGCGCCCTCGTCGGCTCCATCGTCGTCGGCCTGTTCATCCAGCTGTCCACCGTCGTGGTGCCGACCGAGCTGAAGACCGTCGGCGCGTTGCTGGTGCTCATCCTCGTCATGCTCTTCCGGCCGCAGGGCATTCTCGGCCGGCGCGAGCGCATCGGCTGATCGGAGACCACACGTGGACTGGAACACCATTTTCGTCACCACGGTCAAGGCCTCGATCGGCCTGGAGACCGTCGTCTACGCGCTCGCCGCGATCGGCGTCAACATCCAGTTCGGCTACGCCGGGCTGCTCAACTTCGGCCAGGCGGCCTTCCTCGGCGTCGCCGCGTACGGCATGGCCGTCACCGTGGCCACCTTCCACCTGCCGTTCTGGCTCGGCATCCTGATCGGCCTGGCAGCCACCGTCGTGCTGGCCTTCCTGCTCGGCATCCCCACCCTGCGGCTGCGCGCCGACTACCTCGCCATCGTCACCATCGCGGCGGCCGAGATCGTCCGGCTCGTGTTCAGGTCGGTCAAGTTCAGCAGCGTCTTCGGCGGCTCGGACGGCCGGCAGAACTTCTCCGGCGACTTCTTCGCGATGAACCCCTACTCCCCCGGCACGTACGGCATCGGCCCGATCAGCTTCAACGAGCGGGTGACGTGGGTGCTGACCGTCGGCTGGGTGCTCATCGCGATCGCCTGCGGGCTGGTCTACCTGCTCATGAAGAGCCCGTGGGGCCGCGTGCTCAAGGCCATCCGCGAGGACGAGGACGCCGTGCGCAGCCTCGGCAAGAACGTCTTCTCCTACAAGATGCAGGCGCTCGTGCTCGGCGGCGTGGTCGGTTGCCTCGGCGGCTTCCTGTTCGCGCTCGGCCAGGCGTCGGTGCAGCCCGACCTGTTCAGCACGGAGTTCACCTTCTACGCGTACACGATCGTGATCCTCGGCGGCGCGGCCCGCGTCTTCAGCCCCGTCGTCGGCGCCGCGCTCTTCTGGGTGCTGCTGGTCTTCGTGGGGAACACGCTCAGCGAGGCCGTGAGCGCGGGGATGCTCCCCTCGTTGTTCACCGTGAACAACATCGGCGCGGTTCGCTTCATGCTGGTCGGTCTCGGCCTGATGCTCCTGCTCATCTTCCGGCCTCAGGGCATCTTCGGTGACAAGAGGGAGATCGCGCTCGATGCACGCTGACAGCACCACGACGAAGAAGGCGGCGGCGCTGGCCGCCTTCGCGGGCCTCGATCGCGAGCCGGGGGTCGCCAAGCCCGACCCCATCCTCGTCGTCGACAAGGTCGTCCGCCGGTTCGGCGGCCTCACCGCCGTCGACGTCGATCACGTGGAGGTCCAGCGCGGGTCGATCACCGCGCTCATCGGCCCGAACGGCGCCGGCAAGACCACGTTCTTCAACCAGCTCACCGGCTTCGACAGCGCCGACGAGGGGTCGTGGACCTTCAACGGCAAGCAGCTCAAGGGCGTGCCCGCCCACCGCGTGGCCCGTTCGGGCATGGTCCGCACGTTCCAGCTCACCAAGGCCCTGTCGAAGCTCACGGTGATGGAGAACATGCGGCTCGGCGCGCAGAACCAGCGCGGCGAGAACTTCTTCCGCGCGCTGATCCCCGGCAGCTGGCGCCGCCAGGAGGACGAGATCACCGAACGCGCCGAGGAGCTCCTCGAGCGCTTCAAGCTCGACGCCAAGCGCGACGACTTCGCCGGCTCGCTGTCGGGCGGCCAGCGCAAGCTGCTGGAGATGGCGCGGGCCCTGATGGTCGGCCCCGAGCTGGTCATGCTGGACGAGCCCATGGCGGGTGTGAACCCGGCCCTGACCCAGTCGCTCCTCGGTCACGTGAAGGACCTGCGCGAGGAGGGCATGACCGTGCTCTTCGTGGAGCACGACATGGACATGGTCCGCGACATCAGCGACTGGGTGATCGTGATGGCGCAGGGCGCCGTGATCGCGGAGGGGCCGCCGGACACCATCATGTCGGACCCGCGCGTTATCGACGCCTACCTGGGCGCCCACCACGACGCGCCGATGTCCGCCGAGGAGTTCGAGGAGCAACTGCAGGAGGCCGAGGCCGAGCTGGAGTCCGAGATCGAGGAGAAGGCATGACCGCCCCCACGCCGGAAAACCACGCAGAGCCAGACCGCGCGCCCACGCCGGACGAGGCCGCCGAGGCGGACCGCGCGGGCACGCCGGACGACGTCGCCGCGACGGACGGCACCGGCGTGGCCGAGCCGGTCTCGGCGGCGGACGAGGACGGCGCCGCGGCCGTCTCGCGGGCGGCCGTCGTCGACCGCTCCGACCACCTCGCCGGAGCCGAGAACGCGCTGCTGCGGGCCGACGAGCTGTACGCCGGCTACATCCCCGGCGTCAACATCCTCAACGGCGCCGACCTGTACGTGAAGAAGGGCGAGCTGATCGGGATCATCGGCCCGAACGGCGCCGGCAAGTCGACCCTGCTGAAGACCCTGTTCGGGCTCGTGCCGGTGCGCACCGGCTCGGTCACCCTGAACGGCGAGGACATCACCAACCTCAAGGCCCACTCGCTGGTGGCCCGCGGGGTCGGCTACGTCCCGCAGACGAACAACGTCTTCCCCAGCCTCACCATCGAGGAGAACCTGGAGATGGGCGCCTTCCAGGTGCCCGGCAAGTTCAAGGAGCGGTTCGAGTTCGTCTGCGAGATCTTCCCCGCCCTCCGGGAGCGCCGCAAGCAGCGCGCCGGCTCGCTGTCCGGCGGTGAGCGGCAGATGGTCGCCATGGGCCGGGCGCTCATGACCGAGCCGTCGGTCCTGCTGCTTGACGAGCCGTCCGCGGGCCTGTCGCCCAAGCTGCAGGACCTGGTCTTCATCCAGGCCCAGCAGATCAACAAGGCAGGCGTGACCGTGATCATGGTGGAGCAGAACGCGCGCCGCTGCCTGCAGATCTGCCACCGGGGCTACGTGCTCGACCAGGGCCGCAACGCCTACATGGCCAGCGGTCGCGATCTGATCAACGACCCGAAGGTCATCCAGCTCTACCTGGGCACGCTCGCCCGGGCCTGAGCCGCTCTCGCGAGGGCCCCGGCGGATCCCGCCGGGGCCCTCGTCGTATGTCTGTGACCGTATTTCCACCTGATCGGCAACCAGCGGGGCGACAATGAGCCGTATGACCCGAACCCCCCTCCGCACGGCACTGGTCGTCTCGGCGCTCGCGGTGGGCCTGTCCGCCTGCCAGTCGCCGTCCCCGGAGCCCAAAGCCTCGTCGGCCGCCGTGTCGGCCGCCGTGTCGTCCCTGGGGACCGCGTCCGGGAAGACCAGCGGCGCGGTCTACGTCACCGGTGCGAAGGCCGGAGACGACCCCTGCGCCCGCGTGGTGTCCGCCATCGGCTACCTGGGGCTGTCGCTGCTGCCCGCCGGGCAGGAGGAGGCCCAGCACTGGGACGGGGACGTACGCGGCCGTTTCGGCTATCTGCGCGGCACGCTGGCGATGTACGGCCCCCACCTGCCGGCCTCGGCCTCGGCCGCCGTCGCGACCGTCGACGGCCTCGCCGAGACCCTCTCCCGGGCCGACACGGCCGGTTCCCGGCGCACGGACCTGCTGCGCCGGTATCGCAAGGCGTCCGCAGCCGTCCTCACCGCCTGCGGCCGTTCCTGACCCGCGCGGCGAGACGCCTGGGACGCCCCCCGCGACGGCGGAAGGTCCCGGAACGCGGAAAGGGCCCGCTCCACGGGAGCGGGCCCTTCGTGCTCGCGATCAGCCGGCGATCTTGCCGGTGTTGAAGGCGATGTTCTTGTTGGTGTTGTCGGCGCCGTACTGGTAGATGCCGATCGTCGCCTCGGCCGGGTCACCGGCCTCGTTGAACTCGATCGGGCCGGACGCGCCGTCGTAGTCGATGTCCTTGCCCGCGGACAGCAGGTCGTTGCAGGACTTGAAGTCCTTGCACTTCTCCCCGCCCGTGGAGACCTCAGCCAGATGGGCCGCGATGTCCTTGGGCGCGTCGCTCTTGGCGGCGACCGCCGCGAGCGCGGTCAGGATGGTCGCGTCGTACGACTCGGGGCCGTAGTTGTAGTCCTTCAGGTTCGGGTCGACCGTCTTCAGCTTCTCCTTGAAGTCGTCGGAGACCTGGGCGCCCGGCTGGGTGCCCTTGGCGCCGTCGAGCGTGCCCTTGGGGAAGCCGTCCTTGCCCGTGCCGTAGTTGGACAGGTTGCCGTCGACGAAGTAGTACTTCACCTTCTTGGCGGTCAGGCCCTGCTTGACGAGCTCAGGAATGATCTTCTTGGTCTCGTCGAAGCCGATCAGCGCGACGGCCTTCGGGTTGGCCTCCTTGATCTTGGCGACGTCCGCCGAGTAGTCGGCCGCCTTCGGGTCGTAGACGACCTTCTCCACGACCTGGCCGCCGCCGCCCTCGACCGCCTTCTGCACGTTCTCCGCGAGGCCGGTGCCGTACGCGTCCTGAAGGGCCAGGATGCCGACCGTGTCGTTGCCGTCGGCGAGGATGAGGTCACCGAGGACACGGCCCTGCAGCACGTCCGGCGGAGCCGTACGGAAGTACAGACCCTTGTCGTTGTACGTGGTGAACTGGTCGGACGTGTTCGCCGGCGAGATCTGGACAACACCGGCACCGGTGATCTTGTCGATGACCGACAGCGACACCGAGGACGAGGCGGCACCGATGACCACGTCGGCCTTCTGCTGCAGCAACTTGTCGACAGACTGGGACGCAATGTTGGTCGAGGTGTCACCCGAGTCCGTGTCGATCTCGGTCACCGGCTTGCCGAGGACACCACCGGCGTCGTTGATCTCCTTGATCGCCAGCCCGACACCCGCGAACTCCGGCGGGCCGAGGAAGGCGAGCGAGCCGGTCTGCGGCAGCAACGTGCCGACGGTGAGAACGCCATCGCCCTGGGCGGTGGCGGCAGCGGGCGCGGAGGACTGGGCCGCCGGCGCCGAGGAGGCCGGCGCGGCGCTGTCCTCACCACCGCCACAGGCCGTCAGCGCGAGGCTGGCGGCCGCGGCGACGGCCAGCGCCCGCCCGAGGGGGGCAATGCGGATCATGAAGCATCTCCTTCATCCAGGCCCGGGAATCGTCAGCGCTGCCGACTGGTCCCGATCGACTGGCTGAAAGGTACATAGACGAGGCATGGCCCGACCAGGGATGCATCAGAACTGTCCGCACTTGGATGCGGAGTCGTAATAACTCCTCAACTTAGCGGGACGGCCCCTGACCAGGAGTCTTCTCCTCCGCGATCAGCAGGGCGACGTTCAGGCGGGCGGCTGGGTCTCGCCGCCGTTCTCGTTCACCACGATCTGGGCCACCTGGCGCATGCTCATGCGCCGGTCCATGGACGCCTTCTGGATCCACCGGAAGGCCTGCGGCTCCGTCCACCCGTGCTGGGCCATGAGCAGGCCCTTCGCGCGCTCCACGAGCTTCCTTGTCTCCAGCCGCTCCGACAGCGTGGAGACCTCCTTCTCCAGCGCGGCGATCTCCTCGTGCCGGCTGACCGCCATCTCGATGGCCGGCACCAGGTCGCCCTTGGTGAACGGCTTGACCAGGTAGGCCATCGCGCCCGCGTCCCTGGCCCGCTCGACCAGGTCGCGCTGGGAGAACGCGGTGAGGATGAGGCACGGCGCGATACGTTCGGAGACGATGCGCTCGGCCGCGGAGATCCCGTCGAGCACGGGCATCTTGACGTCCAGTATCACCAGATCGGGCCGGAGCTCCATGGCGAGCTTGACCGCCGTCTCGCCGTCGCCGGCCTCGCCGACCACGGCGTAACCGTCCTCTTCGAGCATCTCCTTCAGGTCGAGGCGAATCAGCGCCTCATCTTCCGCGATCACCACTCGCCGCTGCGTACTCACGCACAAGAGGTTACCGACGTCCGCTACATTAGGACCACGGCAGGGGATGCCCCAAGCGATCTCCAAGCAAGATCGACTGCTGCGTGGCATCCATTGCCAAAACCGGACAAATCCGGAAATAGCCCCGATAGACCAATCGGCAGAGTCGATGGCCTCAAAATCCATTCAGTGTGGGTTCGAATCCCACTCGGGGCACTTGCACGAATAGCGACCCCCTAAGAAGCCGTCAGAGCGACGACGATGGGGCCACGGTTGCGCGCCAGCGACCAGCGGCGACATACTGTGACCGCCGGGCCCCGCTGGGGCCGCGGAAGTGAGGCCGGGACCTCCCGATGGAATCGGGCGCCCGGCCTTCGCGGTTTCAGAGCCGGACGCCACAAGGAGCGGTTACAGGAACTCGATCCTCGGCCCGAGGATGTCGAAGCTCTCGCCCTCGCCGCCGAGCCACCACACGACACTGCCCACGAGCACGTCGGCGAGCCAGAGCAGCGGTTCGTCCACCGATCTCCTCCACTCCGCTCGCAGGCCACGCTCGACTCGACCAGCCCCTCGAAGCGCGTCCACCAATGCGCGGTCTCGTCTGTCATGCCACTGGCCCCGCGCCTCGATACAGACCGTCTCCACCTTCTGCTGAGACAACTCGCACAGGAGCCGGTCCAGACAGAGACGCCTCACTCGTTCCGCTTTGCCGCTTTCCGGATATATGTCGACTACAACCATTGCCCGCAACGGCATCCTCGCCACCACCTGAGTGATGAGCATTCGACGAGCGGCGGATTCGTCCCGCCAGTGGATCCTCCGGCTCCTGCCGGCCCTCAGACCCAGCAACCGCTCGCGCACGCAGGAAATCAGCCGCCGGGGAGGAGGCGGACGGCGTCGAGGGCGAGGGAGAGTTCGACGACGTCCAGGGGACGGGCCAGCGACCTGCCGGTGAGCTGCTCGATGCGGCGCACGCGGTTGAAGACGGTGTTGCGGTGGCAGTAGAGCTCTGCCGCCGCCCGGGCCGCGGACCCCTCGCAGCGCAGCCACGCCTCCAGCGTCGCGAGCAGCACGCCGCCGTCGGGTGAGGCGATGATCGGGCCGAGGACGCCGCCCGCGAGGTGCCCGGCCAGCTCCGGCTGGCAGACCACCAGGGCCGCGGGCAGCCGCCGGTCGAGCCGCGCGATCTCCGGCGCGGTCCCCGAGCAGGTGCGCATGGCCACCTCCGCCAGGCGGCGGGCCGTGCCGAGGTCGGCGAGGCTCTCCACCACCGGGCTGACGCCGGCGCTCGCGCAGACGACCGGGGTGATCGCGGCGACCAGGTCGTCCAGCTCCCTGTCGCCGAGGTACACCACCGCCATCTCCAGGTCCGGGCGCATGCGCCACAGGAAGCGCAGCCCGCCGATCTCGTCGGGGCGGTGCACGCGGTCGGGCTGCGCGGGCAGCCGTGTTGTGACGACCGCATAGCGACCGTGCTCCGGCAGGCCGAGGGCGTCGGCGGCCACCCCGGCCACGGCGGGGTCGGCGCGACCCTCCAGGAGGGCGTCGAGCATGGCGTTGACGCGCTGGTTGGTCCGGCCGAGCAGCTCGTTCTCCCGGCGGCGGTAGGCGTCGGCCGCCGCCACGGCCTGCCGGTCGATGGCGTGCCACACGTGGGTGGCGCTGCGCAGCAGGGCGGGCAGCCGCTCCTGGCCCTGGTCGCCGATGATGTCGATGACACCGTTCCAGGTGACCTGCGCGGCCAGGCGGTAGCTGCGCATGAGCGAGTCCAGCGGGAGCCCGAACTCGGCCCGCCTGCGCCCCACCGTCTGGGCGTACGCCACGTCGCGCCGCTCGTGCCGGAGCTGCAGGATCGCGGTGATGCCGACGCGCAGCCCCTCGTGGGTGCTCTTCCAGTGGTCCTCGTAGGGGACCGTCATGCGGTAGGCCTCGTCGCTTTCCCTGCCGCGCCTCACCAGCTCGTCGGCGAGCTCGGGGAGCCGTTCCAGCAGGCCTGCGGCGGAGGTCCGCAGCAGTTCCCGGACCTCGGAGTCCGTCCTGGACCTCATGCCCCGAATGTGCCAGCCGGCAGCGTCCGGAACAAGGTTCGGTTTTCGTTTCGTGATGCGGGATTGTGCTGGAGCACAGGGCACGACCGGCGGGCATGGGCTGGGGTCCCGACTTGACTCCCGGCGCAGGACGGCCCTCGACCACGGTGGGTTGGGTGTGCCTTCATCGAAGTCACAGGAGGCGCGGATGTCTGGTGAGGCGGGCCCGGGGACCAGCGGCCCAGAGATCGACGGCCCGGAGACTGCGGCCCCGAGGACTGCGGACCCGAAGAGTGGGGGCCTCGAGATCAGGGGCCTGGAGGTCCGGTACGGCCCCGTGCGCGCTCTGCGGGGCGTCCACCTGGCCGTGCCCCGGGGTGCGGTGGCCGCGGTGCTCGGCGCGAACGGCGCGGGCAAGACGACGCTGCTGCGCGCCGTGTCGGGGACGCTGCGGTTCCACCGGGGCGCGATCACGTCGGGGACGGTCGCCTTCGGCGGACTCCGCTTGGACGGAGTGGCGGCCTCGGCCGTCGTACGGCGCGGCGTGGTCCAGGTGCCGGAGGGACGGCGGGTGTTCGCCCGGATGACGGTGGCGGAGAACCTCCGCGCCGGAGCGCTGGGCGTGCCGGGCAGGCGCGCCGCGGCGGCCCGTGAGCGGGTGCTCGAGCTCTTCCCCGTGCTGGCCGAGCGGGCCCACCAGCGGGCGGGCCTGCTGTCGGGCGGCGAGCAGCAGATGCTGGCGATCGGCCGGGCGCTCATGGCCGGACCCTCGCTGCTGTTGCTGGACGAGCCCACGCTCGGGCTCGCGCCGCTGATGGCGGCCCGGATCGCCGACACCGTGCGGCAGATCAACGCCCAGGGGACGTCGGTGCTGCTGGTGGAGCAGAACGCGGCCATGGCGCTCGCGCTGGCCGAGCGGGCGTACGTGCTGGAGGTGGGCGAGGTGGCGCTGTCGGGACCGGCGGCGGACCTCGCGGCCGGCGACGAGGTGCGCCGCCGCTACCTCGGCGTCGGCATGCCCGAGACAGACCGACCGGTCGGTACCGACCTCGGCCCCGGTTATGAGGGGCAGGAGAGGCTCGAGAGGCACGAAAGGACCAGGCTGGCGAGATGGACGGCATGACCCACCGCCACGGCGTACCGCGCACGCACCCGACGAGGCGCCGCCGCATACCCGTGAGAAACCAACCGGTCGGTACGGCCAGCGGCGACGGCCCGGCGGAACTCGTGGTCAGCGAGGTGACGGTGCGCTTCGCCGGGCTCACCGCGCTCGACGCGGTGAGCTTCACCGTGGCCCCCGGCAGCGTGCACGCGCTGATCGGCCCGAACGGCGCGGGCAAGTCCACCTGCTTCAACGTGCTGTCGGGCGTCTACCGCGCCACCTCGGGCAGCGTGCGCTTCGGCGGCGCCGAGCTGACCTCGCTGCGCCCGCACCAGGTGGCCGCGCTGGGCGTGGCGCGGACGTTCCAGAACATCGCCCTGTCGCCGCACCTGACGGTCCGCGACAACCTCATGCTCGGCCGGCACCGCCTGACCCGTGCCGGCTTCGTCTCGGCCGGCCTGCGGCTGCCCTCGGCCAGGCGCGAGGCCGTACGGCACGGCGCGCGCGTCGCGGAGATCGCGGAGTTCGCCGGCGTCGGCGACGCGTTGTCCATCCCGGTGGGGCTGCTGCCGTACGGCGTGCAGAAGCGGGTGGAGCTGGCCCGGGCGCTGTGCATGGAGCCGCGGCTGCTCCTGCTGGACGAGCCGGTGGCGGGGATGAACGGCGGCGAGCGGCGGGAGATGGCCGGCCTCATCGAGTCGGTGCGCGAGAGCCTCGGCATCTCGATCCTGCTGGTCGAGCACGACATGGGCATGGTCATGCGGATCGCCGACGCGGTGACCGTGCTCGACTTCGGCAGGCGGATCGCGGACGGGCCGCCCGAGGAGGTCCAGCGCGACCCCGAGGTGATCCGCGCCTATCTGGGCGACTTCGGCGGCCCCTCCGGTGAGCGGGGGGAGGCGTGATGGCGGTCTTCCTGGAGCTGCTCGTCAACGGGATCTCGGTCGGAGCCGTGTACGCGCTGATCGCGCTCGGCTTCGTGGTGATCTTCAAGGCGACCGAGGTGGTCAACTTCATGCACGCGTCGCTGCTGCTGGCCGGCGGTTACGTGATCGCCAGGCTGCACCCGCTGATCGGGTTCTGGGCGGCGCTGGCGGCCGGGATCGCGGCGGCGGCGCTGGTCGGCGCGCTGGTGGAGTTCCTGATCCTGCGCCGGGCGCACGTCGGCTCGCGCGGCGTGCTGGCCATCGTCACGATCGGCGTGGACATCCTGCTCACGACCGAGCTCACCCGCCGGATCGGCACCGAGGTGCTCGCCCTTGGCGACCCCTGGGGCGACCGGGTGCTGCGTCTTGGCCCGGTGACGGTCGCGGAGACCCGCGTCGTGGCCCTCGCGGTCGCCGCCGCACTGATCGTGGCGTTCCTGCTCGCCTTCAAGTTCACCGGCTGGGGCGTGGCGATGCGCGCCACGGCCGAGGACGCGGAGACCGCCGCGCTGATGGGCGTGCGGCTCGGCCGGGTCTCGCTCAGCGCGTGGGCCGTCGCCGGGGCGCTGGCCGCGGTCGCGGCGATGTTCCTGTGCGTCTTCCCGACGCCGGGCCTCGACAGGGGCACGGCCGCGGCGGCGATGAAGGCGTTCCCCGCCGCCATCCTCGGAGGGCTCGACTCGACCACGGGCGCGCTGGCCGGCGGGCTGATCGTGGGTGTCACCGAGACGCTGATGAGCGGCTACCAGAGCGAGCTCGCCTTCCTGGGCCGCGGCATCGGCGACGCGGCGCCGTTCCTCGTGATGATCGTGATCCTGCTGCTGCGGCCCTCCGGGCTGTTCGGCACGAAGGAGCCGGCCCGTGTCTGAACCCACGCCCACGGCCGCGACGCCCGCACGCGACACGCCCCGGTCCCTCCGGGCCGCGCTGTGGTCCAGGGCACGGCCCCTCCGGGCCGCGCTGTGGTCCTGGGCGCGGTCCCTCCGGGCCGCGCTGTGTATCGCGGTGCTCGCGGGAGCCGTCGCGGTGCCCTTCTACCTGGAGGGGTTCTGGCTGCAGGCGGGGCTGTTCGCGATGTCGGCGGCGATCGGCGCGATCGGGATCAACCTGCTGACCGGGGCGACCGGGCAACTGTCCCTGGGACATGCCTTCTTCCTCGCGGTAGGGGCGTACTCCTACGTCTTCCTGTCGTCCGACCTGGGGCTGCCGACGCCGCTCGCGGCCCTGGCGGCGGTGATCGTCGCGGGGGTGTCCGGCGGCCTGTTCAGCCCGATCGCGGGCCGCCTCAAGGGCGCCTACCTGGGCATCGCCACGCTCGCCCTGATCTTCGTCGGTCAGCACATCCTGTTCAACGCCGAGCCGGTGACCGGCGGCTTCAACGGCCGGCCGGTGCCGCCGATGGAGCTGTTCGGGTTCGTCTTCGCCGACACCCCGGAGCTGGTGGTGCTGAACGTGCCGTTCGGCTCGCTCGAACGGCTGTGGTTCCTCGGGATCGCGCTGCTCGCGGGCGCGGCGGTGTTCGCCAGGGGCGTGCTGCGCGGCCGTCCCGGCCTGGCGATGAACACGATCAGGGACCACGAGATCGCCGCGGGGGTCATGGGCGTCCCGGTCGCCCGATACCGCGCGGGCGTGTTCGTCCTGTCGTCCATGTACGGCGGGCTCGCCGGGGTGCTGGTCGCCCTGGTCTTCCAGCAGGTCGTGCCGGACTACTTCGGCATGCTGCTGTCGCTCGACTACCTCGCGATGATCGTGATCGGCGGCCTGGGATCGGTCGCCGGCGCGGTCGTCGGGGCCGCGTTCGTCTCCCTGCTCCCCCAGCTGCTCACGCGCTACAGCGACGCCCTGCCGCTGGTGGCCGAGCCGGGTTCCGGCGGGGTCTCCCCCGCCGAGACCGCGCGGATCCTCTACGGCGCCGCCGTCGTCGCGGTGGTGCTGTTCCTGCCCGGCGGTCTGGTCGGGCTCGCCACGCGGCTCGGCCGCGTTCGACTCAAGGAGCTCAGATGGGCAAAATCGGCACCCGCGCCGGCGTCGCGGCGTTAGCCCTGCTGTCCCTGGCCGTCGCGACCTCGGCGGCGGGGTGCGCCAGCGGCAAGGCCACGGGCGGTGGCGGAGGCGCCGGGGCGGCGGCCGGCGGTGACGGGGTCAAGACCGGCCCCGGCGTCACGGCCACCACGATCACCGTGAGCGCGCTCACCGACCTGACCGGCCCCTACGCGTCGTTCGGCAAGAGCCAGACGCAGGCGCAGCAGCTGTACTTCGACCAGGTCAACGCCGGCGGCGGGGTCTGCGGCCGCAAGTACGAGCTGGTCGTGCGCGACCACGGCTACGACACGCAGAAGGCGGTGGCCGCCTACACCGAGGTCGCGCCCAAGTCGGCGGCGATCGTGCAGTTCATCGGTTCCCCCATGATCACCGCGCTGAAGCGGCGCATCGACGGCGACAAGCTGCTCACGATCCCGATGGCGTGGGCGACCACGCTGCTCGGCAGCCGGGCCATCCAGGTGACCGGCACGACGTACGACGTGGACATGATCAACGCCGTCGAGTTCCTCACGAAGGAGAAGGGGATCAAGTCCGGCGACAAGATCGGGCACCTGTACTTCGAGGGCGACTACGGCGAGAGCTCGCTCAACGGCTCGAAGTACGCCGCGGGCAAGCTCGGCCTGCAGATCGTCGAGCAGAAGATCAAGGCGACCGACCAGGACATGAGCGCCCAGGTGGCGGCGTTCAAGGCGGCCGGGGTGAAGGCCGTGCTCGTCTCTGTGGGGCCCCGGCAGACGGCCTCGCTGGTCGGCGTGTCCCTCGCCAAGGGCATGGACGTGCCGTTCGTCGGCAGCAACTCGGCCTACGCTCCGCAGCTTCTCGCGACCCCGGCCGGGCCGGCCCTGCTGAAGGACTTCTCCTACGTGTCGGCGGGGACGCCGGTCAGCGCGAAGAATCCGGCGATGCAGCGGCTGGTGGCCGACTACCAGGCGAAGTATCCCGGCGAGACGCTCGACAGCGGCGTGCCCACCGGCTGGAGCGCGGCGATGATCGTGGACGAGGCGATGAGAAAGGCATGCGAGGCCAAGGACTTCACCCGGGAGGGCGTCCTGAACGCGCACCGCTCGCAGCCGAACTTCGGTGGCGACCTCGGCACTCCGATGAACTTCACGTTCTTCGACAAGCCCGCCTCCCGGTCGTCGTACGTGCTCAAGCCCGACAAGGCGGCGCTCGGCGGCGCGGTGGTCTTCAGGGAGGCGGAGGTCTCGGAGCTGGCGAAGGACTACCCGGTGCCGGTGGGCTGACGCGGACAGGCCCGTGCCCACGCCCATGAGGTTACTCGCAGGTGTCGCGATTGACGAGATTTGCCCGGAAGGAGCGGTGTCCAGAGTGGTGCATCGCAAGGCGGAGGAGGAGCCGATGACAGCGTCATCGGCGACGACGACAACGCAGCGAGGTGCCGGTCTGGGCGACGCGACGGGGCAAAGATCGGAAAGAGGGACACTAGTATCCCGATACCGAACAATCGTCTGGAGAATCGATGCGACGCACCATCTACGGCGAGGACCACGAGGCCTTCCGCGACTCCGTGCGGCAGTTCGTGATCCGCTCGGTCGCCCCGAGGGCCGAGGAGTTCATCGAGCGCCGGCTGATCGACCGCGAGGTGTGGCGGGAGGCCGGGCTGCAGGGATTCCTCGGCCTGGAGGTCCCCGAGGAGTACGACGGCGCGGCTGCGGGCGGCTACCGCTTCAACGCCGTGCTCACCGAGGAACTGGCCGGGGTGGGCATGGCTCTGGCGTCCAGTTTCGGCATCCACTTCGACGTGGTCGCGCCCTACCTGGTGGAGCTGACGACGGACGAGCAGAAGAAGCGCTGGCTGCCGCCGTTCTGCTCGGGAGAGATGATCACCGCGATCGGCATGACCGAGCCGAGCGGCGGGTCGGACCTGGCGGCGCTGCGCACGACCGCCGTCAGGGACGGCTCCGACTGGATCATCGACGGCTCCAAGACGTTCATCACCAACGGCTACCAGGCCGGCCTCGTCGTGGTGGCGGCCCGGACGAGCCCGGAGAAGCGGGCCAAGGGCATCACGCTGTTCGCGGTCGAGGAGGGCATGCCCGGCTTCCACCGGGGGCGCAAACTGGACAAGGTCGGCCAGCCGGAGGCCGACACGGCCGAGTTGTTCTTCGAGGGCGTGCGGGTGCCCGCCGGCAACGTGATCGGCGAGGTGGACCGGGGGTTCGTCGCCATGATGGAGCGCCTCCCCCAGGAGCGGCTCGGCAGCGCCGTCACCAACATCTCCCACGCCGCCGCCGTGCTCGCCGAGACCCTGTCGTACGTGAAGGAGCGCAAGGCGTTCGGCCAGGCGATCGGCAGCTTCCAGTACAACAAGTTCACACTCGCCGACCTGGTGACGAAGGTGGAGGTGACCCGGGCGTACGTCGACCAGTGCGTGGCCGCCCACACCGACGGGGAGCTGACGGCGGTCGACGCGGCCAAGGCCAAGATGTGGACCGCCGAGGTGCAGAACCAGGTGATCGACGCCTGCGTGCAGCTCTACGGCGGCTACGGCTACATGAAGGAGTACCGCGTGGCGCGGGCCTGGACGGACGCCCGGGTGACCCGGATCTGGGCGGGGTCCAACGAGATCATGCGCGAGATCATCGGCCGGGACCTCGGCTTGTGAACGGGCTTGTGAACGGGCCTGCGAACGACCGGACGGCGTATCCCCACTGGCGGGACGTGCCCACCCGGTGGAAGGACAACGACGTATACGGGCACGTCAACAACGTCGTGCACTACTCCCTGATGGACACCGTGATCAACACCTGGCTGATCGAGGAGGCCGGGCTGGACATCCACCGGGGCCCGGCGATCGGGCTGTGCGTGGAGTCGCGCTGCTCCTACCGGGCCTCGGTGTCCTTCCCGCAGGTGATCAGCGTGGGCCTGCGGATCGGACACCTCGGCCGTTCCAGCGTCCGCTACGAGCTCGCGCTGTTCGCCGGCGACACGCTGGTCGCCGAGGGCGACTTCACGCACGTCTTCGTCGACCGGCACACCCGCCGCCCCGTGGAGATCGGCCCGCCCCTGCGCCCCGCCATGGAACGCCTCCTCTCCCGTCCCCCCAGTTAGTGGTTTCAGCGACCGTGGACGTTGACGGCCACTCCGCTCAGGTGGCCCTCTTCGGCGATGTCCAGCAGCGTGGTCGCCACGTCCGCCCGGGTCAGGGCACGCGGCGTGGCCAGCAGCTCGCGGCGGATCACGACCGACCCTGCGGCGGGCCGGTCGGTGAGCCGGGTCAGCCGGACGATGGTCCAGTCCAGGTCGCTGGTGCTCACGGCCTGCTCCAGGTCGCGAGCGTCGGCGTAGGGGGTGGCCAGCAGGCGGCGCAGCAGCCAGATGAGCAGGAACGGCTTGCGGGCGACGATCGGGTAGGGAGTGGTGACGATCAGCCGCTCGACCCCGGAATCGGTCATGGCCTGGATGATGGTGCGGGTGGCCTCGGCCGCGCGATGCGGGTCGCTGCTGTCGCCGCCGTTGATGATGGAGATCACCGCGTCCGCGCCCTCCACGGCCGCGCGCATCTTGTCCAGGTCGCGGCCGTCGCCTTCGACGACGGCATCCGGCCGCGCCTCCAGGGCGGCGGCGTTGCGGGTGAAGGCGGTGACCCGGTGGCCGCGGCGCAGCGCCTCGGCCAGGACGTAGCGGCCGGTGCGGCCGGTGGAGCCGATCAGAGTGAGGTTCACGGCTTCACCGTCCGTGTGATCGAGTCGACGCGCTGAACCCGTCCGTCGGGGGCGAACCGGGCGAACAGGTGAACCTCGATCTGCAGGGTGGTGTCCTTTCTGGCCAGGACGGTCATGGTGTAGCGGGCGGCGGCCCGGTCGTCGTCGATCAGCGTGTCGTGGACCTCGATCTCCAGCGCGCGGGCGTTCCTCCGCGCCGGGCGGGCGTGGTCGATCAGCCGCTGCCGGTCGAGGACGATGCCGTCGTTGCGATATTCGAGGTCGGGAGTGTAGTAGCGGTCCACGATCGTGGCCGGGTCCTCCCGGCTGAAGGCCAGTTCGTACGGCAGGCGCGTCAGAAAGGCGTGGAAGCCGGGCATCAGACCACCTCGCACACGCTCATCGTGAGCATGTCCTCGGGTTCGGGGTTGTCCACCTCGCCGAGCTCGGGAGGTCCGGCGGCACGGTGACCAGGACGGCGACGGAACATGACTGTTCTCCTTAGCGGCTGGAGGGCCGGTTGACGACGGCGATGGTGACGATCAAGACGAAAGCGGCCAACGCGGTCAAGGTGCGCAGATCGTGGAACAGCTCCCATCGCCGGAAGATCTCGGCGTAGCCATCCGGGACCGGACCGGCAGCCCATTCCCGGAAACGCGCATGCAGCGGGACGTTGCCGAACACGGTGACGAGCAGCGAGGTCAGCGCCAGCGCACCGGCGCCGAGCGCCAGCCGGCGCGCCCGGCCGCGGCCGGCGATCGCCAGACCGAAGGTCGTGAGGATGGCCAGCGCCATCGCGCTCTGCATGACCGGCTCGTTGACCTTCATCATCGTGGTGTGGAAGGTCAGGCGCACACCCAGCGGAACGGCCCCGAACGTGGGGATCACGTTGGCCGCGCCGTACGCGAACGCGCCCGCGAGCAGGCCGGTGGCCAGCAACGCCGCCCCGTGGATGTACCTGAATGGGGTTCCCATGAACGGCTATCGTCGTCCAGCCGGACTTCGACGGCGTCCCACCCACGGAGTCATCTGCCGCTACCCCACCGGGATCACCCCGGCTGCCCCGCGCTGCGACGCCGGGAGTAGCCGCCAATGGCAGGAGGTCAGGCGAGGCTGTCGAGCCAGGCGCGGTGGAGGCGGGCGAACCGGCCGGCGCCGGCGATCAGGCGGTCCGGCGGGCCGTCCTCCACGATCCGGCCGTGCTCCATGACGAGCACCCGGTCGGCGATCTCCACGGTGGACAGGCGGTGGGCGATGATCAGTGCGGTCCGGTCGGCGAGGATCGTCCGCAGCGCCCGCTGCACGAGGCGCTCGCTGGGCACGTCGAGGCTGGAGGTGGCCTCGTCCAGGATCAGCACGGCGGGGTCGGCGAGGAACGCACGGGCGAACGCGACGAGCTGCCGCTGCCCCGCCGACATGCGGCCGCCGCGCTTGCCGACCTGGGTCTCGTACCCGTCGGGCAGCGCGGAGACGAACGTGTGGGCGCCGATGGCCTCGGCGGCCCGCTCGATCTCCGAATCCGGCGCGCCCGGCCGCCCGAACCGCACGTTGTCCGCGACCGTCCCGCTGAACAGGTAGTTCTCCTGGGTGACCATCACCACGTGCCGGCGCAGGGTGTCCTCGTCCAGCTCGCGCAGGTCCACGCCGTCGAGGAGTACCCGCCCGGCGACCGGGTCGTGGAACCGGGCGATGAGCTTGGCCAGCGTCGTCTTGCCCGCGCCCGTGGTGCCGACGACGGCCACGGTCTGCCCGGCGGGGATCACCACATCGAGCAGCGGCAGCACCGGCGGGCCGTCGGGATAGGCGAACCGGACGGCCTCGAACCGCAACGCCCCGGCGGCGCGCGGCAGCGGCGCCGGGCGGCGGGGCTCGGCCACCGAGGGCCGCTCCTCCAGCACGCCCGACAGCTTCTCCAGCGCCGCCCCCGCCGACTGCAGGGCGTTGTAGAACTGGCTGATCTCCTGCATCGGCTCGTAGAACTGGCGCAGGTAGAGCAGGAAGGCGGCGAGCACGCCGACCGTGACCGTGCCGCGCAGCGCGAGCAGGCCGCCGTACAGCAGGACGGCCGCGACGGTGACGTTGCCGATCAGCTTGATCCCGGGCATGAACACGGCGACCAGGCGCATGCCCCGCGTGTTGGCGGCGCGGTAGTCCGCGTTGAGCCGCTCGAAGATCTCCTGGTTGCGCGGCTCCCGCCGGAACGCCTGCACCGCGCGGATCCCGGTCATCGACTCCACGAAGTGGACGATGACCAGCGCGACCGCCTCCCGCGTACGGCGGTAGGCGACGCTCGACTGGCGGCGGAACCACCGGGTGAACAGCAGCAGGACCGGCAGCGGCAGCAGCGCCACCAGGCCGAGGCGCACGTCGAGCACGAGCAGCATGACCGCGGTGCCGCACAACGTGAGCACGGCCGTGACCAGGCCGTCGAAACCGGAGTCGAGCAGTTCCGCGATGGCGTCCACGTCGGAGGTGAGCCGGGAGATGACCCGCCCGGAGGTGTACTTCTCATGGAACGGCAGCGACAGGCGCTGGAAGTGGTCGAAGACCCGGCGGCGCAGCTCCAGCAGGATGTCCTGGCCGATCCGGCCCGACATCTGCAGGAACGCCTGCCGGGTGAGCGCCTGGGTGAGCGCGGCGGCCAGCACCGCGCCGACGATCGCGAGCAACGTGCCCGCGCCCTGCCCGCGCACCATGGGCGGGATGCCGTCGTCGATGCCCGCCTTCACCAGGTATGGCAGGGCCAGGCCCGCGGCGTTGGACACCACGATGACCGCCGTGAGCACGCCGATGGCCCGGCGGTGCGGGCGCAGCAGGTCGCCGAGCAGGCGGCGCGACCGGGTGCGCAGCAGCAGGGAGACGTGCTCGGAGATCTCGTCCCGGTTCTCGGCGGCGACCCCGCGCCACGTTTCCGTGCTTCTCGCGTCGCCATCGGGACGCTCACGTCCCGCTCGCTCGGTGTTCCCCGCGTCGCTGCCGGTCTCTTGGCTCATCGCATCGATCCCTCGGGGTCGAGGTCGGCGTCCTGGGCGAGCAGTTGGCGATACTCCGGCACGGCCGACAGCAGGTCGCCGTGGCGGCCGACGTGGGTGACGGTGCCGTCGCGCAGCAGCGCCACCCGGTCGGCGAGCAGCACGGTCGAGGCGCGGTGCGCCACGACGATGCCGGTCGCCTCGGCGAGCACCCGCCGCAGCGCCTCCTCGACCAGCGCCTCGGTCTCCACGTCGAGCGCCGACAGGGTGTCGTCGAGGACGAGCACCCGCGGCCTGCCGAGGACCGCCCTGGCCAGCGCGAGCCGCTGCCGCTGACCGCCCGACAGCGACATCCCCTGCTCTCCGATGCGGGTGTCGAGCCCCCACGGCAGGTCGTACGCGAAGGTCGCCTGCGCGATCTCCAGGGCCTGCCTGATCTCCTCCTCGGTGGCGTGTCCATGGCCGAGCGTCACGTTCTCGCGGACGCTCATCGAGAAGAGCGTCGGCTCCTCGAACGCCGTGGCGACCACCGAGCGCAGCGAGGTCAGCGACAGGTCCCGCACGTCGTGCCCGTCCACGGTGACGCGGCCCGCGGTGACGTCGAGCAGGCGGGGCACGAGCGCGGTCAGCGTCGTCTTGCCCGACCCGGTGGCCCCCACGAGGGCGACGGTCTCCCCCGGCCGCACCTCCAGCCACACGTCGCGCAGCACCGGCCGGTCGGCGCCGGGGAAGCGGAACCCGACGCCCTCGAAACGAACGTGGCCGCGCGGACGCTCGATGACGGCCGGGCCGCCGCTGATCGCGGGCACCGTGTCGAGCACCTCGACCACCCGGTCGGCCGAGGTCATGGCCTCCTGGCCCATGGCGAGGATGTAGCCGAGCGAGGCGACCGGCCAGACGAGCTGGAGGACCATCGTGGTGAAGGCGACCAGGGTGCCGAGCGTCAGCGCGCCGGCGCCGACCGCGATCGCGCCGAGCAGCAGGACCAGGGCGAGCGTGACGTTCGGCACGACTTCGAGGAAGGTGAAGAACCGGGAGGCCAGCCGCACCTTGGCCAGCGAGGTGCGGCGGATCTCGCGGGCGGCGGCGGCGAACTTCGCGAAGACGTGCTCGCGCCGCCCGAACGCCTTGACCGTGCGGATTCCCACGGCCGACTCCTCGACCAGCGTGGCGAGGTCGCCCTGCTGGTCCTGCACCTGCCGGGAGATGACGATGTAGCGCCGTTCGAAGCGCAGCGCCAGGACCACGACCGGGACGGCGGAGACGGCGACGAGCAGGCCGAGCGGCCAGTACATCCGCAGGAGCACCACGGTGACCGCGGTGAGCTGCAGGATGTTCATGATCAGGAACAGGACGCCGAAGCCGAGGAACCTGCGGATCGTCGACAGGTCGGTCGTCGCCCTGGACAGCAGCTGGCCCGACTGCCATCTGTCGTGGAAGCTCATCGGCAGCCGCTGGAGGTGCCGGTAGAGGTCGTCGCGGATCGCGGTCTCGAGGCCGAGGACCGGCCCTGCCTGGGACCAGCGGCGGGCGAACGTGAGGACCGCCTCGGCGACGCCGAGGCCGAGGGCCAGCAGCCCGAGGGGGACCAGTCCGCCGAGGTCGCCGTGGGCCACCGGGCCGTCGATGATCTCCTTGCTCACCAGCGGGATCACCGTGGCCGCGGCGATCCCCAGCAGCGCGGCGAGCCAGGACACCACCAGGCTGGGCACGTAGGGGCGCAGGTAGGACCGCAACCGCCACAGCGAGCGCCACGACGTCCGGCGATCAGCGTCGTCACTCGCGTCGGGCCCAGGTGCCTGAGGGGAGTCCGGCGCCTGAGGGGAGTCCGGTGCCTGAGGGGAGTCCATCAACGGGCGCAGCGCTCCTCCGGCATCTGACAGGAAAGGTCGACTCGCTCCTGCCATGCTCCGTCGAAGGGCGCCGCGCCTTCAAGGGGTTTTCTCCCGCCGCCGGGTGCCCCAGGCCGTGCGGCCCGGGGGAACCCGGCCGCCGGGGTCAGGTCGACGGGTGGGCGACCGCCGAGCCGATCGTGTGGACGCGCAGGGCGTTGGTGGAGCCGTGGTTGCCGGGCGGCGAGCCGGCGACGACGACGACCTTGTCGCCCTTCTCGCAGACGCCGAGCGACAGCAGCGAGGCCTCCACCTGGCGGACCATGTCGTCGGTGTGGTGCACGAACGGCACCTCGAACGTCTCCACGCCCCAGGTCAGCGCGAGCTGGCCGCGCACCTGCGGGTTGGAGGTGAACGCCAGCAGCGGGATCGGCGAGCGGTAGCGGGCCAGGCGCCGGGCGGTCTCGCCGGACATCGTGAACGCCACCAGGGCCTTGGCCCCGACGATCGCGCCGACCTCGGCCGCGGCTCGGGCGATGGCGCCGCCGGTCGTCTCGGGCAGGCGCTCCAGCGTGTGGGTGGCCTGCAGCGTGGTGCCCTCCGCGGCGACCGCGATGCGGGCCATCGTGGAGACCGACTCGATCGGGTAGGTGCCGACCGAGGTCTCGCCGGACAGCATCACCGCGTCCGCGCCGTCCATCACCGCGTACGCGACGTCGGACGCCTCGGCCCGGGTGGGCCGGGGAGCGCTCATCATCGAGTCGAGCATCTGGGTGGCCACGATGACCGGGTGGGCCTTCTCGCGGCACAGCTCGATGATGCGGCGCTGGACGATCGGCACCTGCTCCAGCGGAAGCTCGACGCCGAGGTCGCCGCGGGCGACCATCACGCCGTCGAAGGCGTCCACGATCTCCTCGAGGCAGTCGACGGCCTGCGGCTTCTCGATCTTGGCGAGGAGCGGGAGCCTGACGCCCTCCTCCTCCATGATCGCGTGGATGAGCGCGGCGTCGTCCGGCGACCGGACGAACGACAGGGCGATCATGTCGAAGCCGGTGCGCAGCGCCCAGCGCAGGTCCTCCTCGTCCTTCTCCGTGAGCGCCGGAGCGCTGACGGCGACGCCGGGGAGGTTGAGGCCCTTGTTGTCGGAGATCATGCCGCCGATGACGACACGGGTGACGACGCGCGGCCCCTCGACCGCGGTCACCTCGAGGTTCAGCCGGCCGTCGTCCACGAGGATCGTGTCGCCGGGCTTGACGTCGCCCGGCAGGCCCGCGTACGTCGTGGAGACGAGGTCCCGGTCGCCGGGGACGTCCTCAGTCGTGATCGTGAAGACGTCGCCGAAGCCGAGCCGTACGGGACCGGAGGCGAAACGCCCGACGCGGATCTTGGGGCCCTGGAGGTCGGCGAGGACGCCCACGGCGCAGCCCAGCTCGTCGGCGGCGGCTCTGACCCGGTCGAACACCTCCTTGTGCAACTCATGGCTGCCGTGCGAGAGGTTGAAGCGGGCGACGTTCATGCCCGCCTTGATGAGCTCGCGTAGGCGCTCCGGCGAGGAGGTGGCGGGCCCGAGGGTACAGACGATCTTTGCTCGACGACTCACAGCACTACCCTAATTGGTACAGACCACTTGCAGTGACGGCGCACACAGCTGTCGCTAAATGTTCAGACACTTCACGCGATCATCCGCGTGCCCTAGCCTTGGCAGCCATGGGACGTACCCGGACTTGGGGGGTAATAACGGCGCTGTTCACCCTGGCCGCGTGCGGAGGCCAGGGTACCGAATCGACCGCGCCGCCGACGGGTGTTTCGGTATCGCTGAACCAGTGGCGCAGCGACGAGACGTCTCACGAGCTGGAGGTGTCCGTGCGCAACGACACCGGCACGCAGGTGCGCTTCCAGGACGTCCAGCTCGTGACCGGCTCGTTCGCGACGCTCCCGCCGACCCGCCTGGACACCACCCTCGGCAGGACGCCGCGCACTGACCTGCGGATCCCGTACGGCGAGGCGCGCTGCGACCCGGCGAAGATCCCGCCGGTGCGCCCGGCCACAGTGGTGGCGCACGTCCAGGTCGGCGACGGGACACCGCGCAAGGTGGTGTTCCCGGTCCATCACCCCGATCCCACGCTGGACGGGCTGGTGAAGGCCGAGTGCGGGGCCTACATCCTGCGCCGGTCGGTGGACGTGACGTTCGGGGACACCTGGACCCGCGCGGGCCGGACCCTCCACGGGAACCTCGTCGTCACCAGGAAGGGCGGATCGGAGCCGGTCACCATCGACGACCTCGGCGCCACCACGCACTACACGATGCTCCCCCGCTCCGGCAAGCGCAGGCCGGTGGCCGTGCTCGCGGCGGACGCCACGCGGCTGGAGATCCCGGTGGAGGTCACCCCCATGCGCTGCGACTGGCACGCGTTCGCGGAGGCCAAGAAGGCCTACCTGTTCCCGATCTACGGCACCGTGGGCGGCGGCGAGAGACGTTACCTCATCGCGACGCCCCCGGCTCCGGTGCAGCAGACGTTCCTGTCGTACGCGCAGGACGTGTGCGGCGTCGGCGGATCCTGATCGCGAGACCCGCCCAGGAGGCGAGCACGACGGCGATCACCGCCAGCCGCACGTGCCAGACGTACGCCTCCGGGTAGACGGCGCCCTCGATGTAGGTGTCGATGAAGCCGCCGGGCAGCAGGCCGGTCTCCCCCGCCCTGGCCCGCCCCCAGTTCTCCAGCGCGGTCAGCGGGCACTCCACGAGCCCGGCGAGCTGCACCAGCCCCCAGGCGCACAGCGCGAGGTGCGGCCAGATCAGCCGGGGCCGCCACCAGGCGAGGAAGCCGCCCAGGGCGATGTAGGCGATGACGAGGAAATGCGCCACCATCGTGGCCTGCCAGACGAGCCGGTAGATCATGATCTGCCCTCCTCCGCGAAGGAGGGTAGGCCGCGGTGGCTCGCCGGGCATCCGGTGGACTACTCAGGCGCGTACTCAGGTGGGGACGAGCCCGGGACGAGGCCCCGGGAAGGGGCCCAGGAAGCGACTCAGGGCGCGACGGTGGCGGCCCTGGCGGCGTCCACCAGGCCGTGGCCGAAGAAGCCGTTCTTCGCCGTGGGCCCCTCGCAGAGCTGGCTCTCGCCCGTGCCGTACCGGTAGGTGCGGGGCGCCGGGCAGCCCTTCGGCGTCGCCGCCGCGTACAACAGGCGCTCCACCTGCGCGGGGTCCATCTGGAGCCCGCCCTTGCCCGGCTTGCCGAACCGGCCGATGATCAGCGCCGCCACCCCGGTGACGTGCGGCGCGGCCATGGAGGTGCCCTCCATGTACTGGTAGTAGGCGCACTTGCCGTCGTGGCAGTCGCGGATCACCGAGGACGTCTTCGGCTTGCCCGCGGCGTCGATGAGGCCCTTGGCGCGCAGGACGTTCTCGGGGGCGGCGGCCAGGATCTCCCGGCTCGCGCCCTTGAAATCGGTGCCGCCGTCGAACATGTCGCCGCCAGGCGCGGCGATGTCGGTCTGCTCGACGCCGTAGTCGGAGTACGACGCCTTGCGCCCGCCGGGGCCGACGGAGGACACCGAGATGACGCCGTCCAGCTCTGCCGGGACGTTGATGCAGGTGTTGTCGACGACCCGCTTCTTCTCCGCGCCCTTCGGGAAGTCGGGGCTGGAGGTGTCGCTCTTCACCTTGCCGAGGTCGAGGCCCTCGTTCCCGATCGCGCTGACGAGTGTGACGCCGTGCGCGCGGGCGTACTTGACCGCGCGGCGCATGCCCTCCAGGATCGCCCGCTGCTCCAGCCGCTCCCTGTTCGTGTCGCTCGGGTTGTTCTCGCAGTTGAACGTCCAGGGGTCGACGTAGAAGCTCATGTTGACCACGTCGACGCCGACGTCGGCGGCGTACTCCAGGGCGTCCATGGTGGGCTTGAGGAAGAAGAAGCCCGAGTCGGTGCCGGCGCGGAGGTTGACCAGCGACACGTCGGGGGCGACCCCGCTGACGCCGAGGCCGTTGATCGGCGAGCCGATCGTGCTCGCGACGTGGGTGCCGTGGCCGTCGTCGTCGACGTCGGCCGGGTCCTTGCAGCCCGTGTGCTCGCAGGGCCCGTCGAGCGTCTTGCCGTTCTCGTCGGTCGGCTGGTCGACGACGAAGTTGCGGCTGAGCGCCCGGTTGAAGTTGGGCGCGATGTCGGGGTGCGTGCCGTCGACGCCGGTGTCGATGACGCCCACCAGCACCTTGCGGCTGCCCCGGGCCTTGGCGTACGACCCGGTGGGGGTGGCGCCGATCATCTTCATGTCCCACTGGCGGCCCGAGAGCGGGTCGCCGCCCGGCGCCGACCGGACGTGCTCCGTGCGCCGCGTGCCGGCAGAAACAGATGCGCCGGATGTGGCGGGCGCGCCGGCGGTCTTGCCGATGGGGCGGTCGAGCGTCACACCGACCACGGAGGGGTCGGCGCCGATCTTCTCGGGGTCGGACGCGCGCACGACGAGGTAGCCGAGCTTGTCGTCCCGCCCTTGGACCGTTCCCCCGGCCGCCTCGGCCGCCCGCTGCGCGGCGGCCGAGCCGCCGTCCTTGTAGAAGACCAGATAGTTCTGCGCGGGCTCGGCCGCGGCCGCCGCCCCCGGCAGTGCCGCTACCCCCAGCCCGCCGAGCATGGTGATGGACATGATGGCCCCGGCGAGCCGCCCCCGTGCGTACAACGATCCTCCTCGGTTGCGGGCCCCTGGTGCGGAGGCCCCTCGATCCGGGCACAGCATCCTCCCGGCAGCCGTACGCGCTCGCAACCCGGCCACCGAACTTGGATATGCCCGTTTTATCCCCTACGCCCCGATCGCCGTGGTCCGGTCCCCTGGGACCACGGCGGCGGGTCACATCTCAGACGAGGGGCCTCGCGGTCGGCGGAATGGGAACGGGCAGGACGGTCCGCCCGCTCAGGTAGCGGTCCACCGCCGCCGCCGCCGACCGGCCCTCGGCGATCGCCCACACGATCAGCGACTGGCCCCGGCCCATGTCGCCGGCCGCGAACACGCCCTCGACCGACGTCTCGTACGACGCGTTCCTGGCCACGTTGCCCCGGGGGTCGAAGAACGACTCCGGGTCGCCGGACAGCGCCGCGAGGTCGTTCAGCAGCGGGCCCTTCTCCGGGCCGAGGAAGCCCATCGCGAGCGTCACCAGCTCGGCCGGGATCTCCCGCTCGGTGCCGGGGATCGGCGCGAAGCCCGACGCCGGGCCCTCGACCTCGACCAGGCGCAGCGCCCGCACGTTGCCCTCGCCGTCGCCGGCGAACTCGGTGGTGGACACCGCGTACACGCGGTCGCCCGCCCCGGCCTCCAGCTCCTCGTGCGCGCTCTCCATCTTGAACAGCATCGGGTAGGTCGGCCACGGCTGGCTGCCCGGACGGGTCTCCGGCGGCCTCGGCATGATCTCCAGCTGCGTGACCGACAGGGCCCCCTGGCGGATCGCCGTGCCGATGCAGTCGGCGCCGGTGTCGCCGCCGCCGATCACGACGACGTGCTTGCCCTCGGCCGAGATCGGCGACTCGGCGTAGTCGCCCTCCTGGGTCTTGTTCGCGGGCGGGAGGTACTCCATCGCCTGGTAGACGCCCTCGAGCTCGCGGCCGGGCACCGGCAGGTCGCGCCAGGCCGTGGCGCCGCCCGCCAGCACGACGGCGTCGAACTCCTCGCGGAGCCTGGCCACGGTGACGTCCACCCCGACGTC
The DNA here is from genome assembly GCF_030268985.1 of Microbispora sp. NBRC 16548. Classification (NCBI taxonomy): domain Bacteria; kingdom Bacillati; phylum Actinomycetota; class Actinomycetes; order Streptosporangiales; family Streptosporangiaceae; genus Microbispora; species Microbispora sp. NBRC 16548. The sequence goes on along the minus strand of NZ_BSSF01000006.1, from coordinate 445,491 downwards.
GACGCCGGTGCGGAACTCGGTGCCCTCGGCCTCCATCTGGGCGATGCGGCGGTCGACGTGCCGCTTCTCCATCTTGAACTCGGGGATGCCGTAGCGGAGCAGCCCGCCGATCCGGTCGGCCCGCTCGAACACGACCACGTCGTGCCCGGCGCGGGTGAGCTGCTGCGCGGCGGCGAGGCCGGCCGGGCCCGAGCCGACGACCGCGACCTTCCTGCCCGTCTTGGCGGCGGGCGGCTGCGGCGTGACCCAGCCCTCGGCGAAGGCGCGGTCGACGATCTCGACCTCGACCCGCTTGATCGCGACCGGGTCGGAGTTGATGCCGAGGACGCACGCAGACTCGCACGGCGCGGGGCACAGGCGGCCGGTGAACTCCGGGAAGTTGTTGGTCGCGTGCAGCCGCTCGATCGCCTCGCGCCAGTCGTCGCGGTAGACGAGGTCGTTCCACTCGGGAATGAGGTTCCCGAGCGGGCAGCCGTTGTGGCAGAACGGGATGCCGCAGTCCATGCAGCGGGCCGCCTGCTTGGTGAGGGCGGGCCGGGGGAAGTCCTCGTAGACCTCGCGCCAGTCGCGGATGCGAACGTCGACCGGGCGGCGCGCCGGCAGCTCGCGCCCGTGTGTCAGGAACCCCTTCGGGTCAGCCAACGGTGTTACCCCCCTCTATCCCTGCATGGAAACGGTCGTGATGATTCGCATCGGCGTCACCCGTGGGTGGCGGCCATGACCGCCTCGTCGATGTCGCGGCCCTCGGCCTCGGCGGCGGCCCGCGCCCGCAGGACCCGCTTGTAGTCGGTCGGCATGACCTTCCCGAACCGGCCGAGCGCGGCGTCCCAGTCGGCGAGCAGCGCCTTGGCCACCGTGGACCCGGTCTCCGCGAAGTGCTTCTCGACGATCTCCCGCAGGAACTCGGTGTCGTCGTCGTCCAGCGCCTCCAGCTCGACCATCTCGCGGTTGACCCGCTCGGGCCGCAGGTCGAGCACGTACGCGACGCCGCCCGACATGCCGGCGGCGAAGTTGCGGCCGGTCGGCCCGAGGACGACGGCCCGGCCGCCGGTCATGTACTCGCAGCCGTGGTCGCCCACGCCCTCCACGACGGCGGTCGCGCCGGAGTTGCGCACGCAGAACCGCTCGCCCACGACGCCGCGGACGAAGACCTCGCCGGACGTCGCGCCGTACAGGCCGACGTTGCCGGAGATGACCTGCGTCTCGGCCTCGAACGGCGCGTCGGGGTGCGGGCGGACGACGATCCGGCCGCCCGACAGGCCCTTGCCGAGGTAGTCGTTGGCGTCGCCGGTCAGCCGCAGCGTGACGCCGCGCGGCACGAACGCGCCGAACGAGTTGCCCGCCGAGCCGGTGAACGACACGTCGATCGTGTTGTCCGGCAGGCCGGCCCCGCCGTACCGCTTGGTCACCTCGTGGCCGAGCATCGTGCCGACCGTGCGGTTGACGTTGCGGATGGGCAGCTCCAGCGTGACCGGGTCGCCGAAGTTCAGCGCGCCCTCGGCGAGCTGGATCAGCGTGTTGTCCAGCGCCTTGTCGAGCCCGTGGTCCTGCTCGACGACCTTGCGGCGCGGGGTGCCCTCGGGCAGCTCCGGCTGGTGCAGGATCGGCGACAGGTCGAGGCCGGAGGCCTTCCAGTGCTCGACCGCCCGGGTGGTGTCGAGCAGGTCGGCCCGCCCGATGACCTCGTCGAGCGAGCGGTAGCCGAGCTCGGCGAGGTACTCGCGCACCTCCTGGGCGATGAACTCGAAGAAGTTCACCACGAACTCGGGCTTGCCGGTGAACCGCTTGCGCAGCTCGGGGTTCTGGGTGGCCACGCCCACCGGGCAGGTGTCGAGGTGGCAGACCCGCATCATGACGCAGCCGGAGACGACCAGCGGAGCGGTGGCGAAGCCGTACTCCTCGGCGCCGAGCAGCGCCGCGATGACCACGTCGCGGCCGGTCTTGAGCTGGCCGTCGGCCTGGACGACGATGCGGTCGCGCAGGCCGTTGAGCAGCAGCGTCTGCTGGGTCTCGGCCAGGCCGAGCTCCCAGGGGGCGCCCGCGTGCTTGACCGAGGTCAGCGGGGAGGCGCCGGTGCCGCCGTCGTGGCCGGAGATCAGCACGACGTCGGCGTGGGCCTTGCTGACGCCCGCCGCCACGGTCCCGACCCCGACCTCGGCGACCAGCTTCACGTGGACGCGGGCGCGCGGGTTGGAGTTCTTCAGGTCGTGGATGAGCTGGGCCAGGTCCTCGATCGAGTAGATGTCGTGGTGCGGCGGCGGCGAGATCAGGCCGACGCCGGGCGTGGAGTGCCGGGTCTTGGCGATCCACGGGTACACCTTGTGGCCGGGCAGCTGGCCGCCCTCGCCGGGCTTGGCGCCCTGCGCCATCTTGATCTGCAGGTCGTCGGCGTTGACGAGGTACTCGCTGGTCACGCCGAAGCGGCCGGAGGCCACCTGCTTGATCGCGCTGCGCCGCTCGGGGTCGTGCAGCCGCTCGGGGTCCTCGCCGCCCTCACCGGTGTTCGACTTGGCGCCGAGCCGGTTCATCGCGATGGCCAGCGTCTCGTGCGCCTCCATGGAGATGGAGCCGTACGACATGGCGCCGGTGGAGAACCGCTTGACGATCGACTCGACCGGCTCGACCTCGTCGATCGGCACCGGCGCGCCGCCGGGACGCAGCGTGAACAGGCCGCGCAGCGTCATGAGCTTCTCGGACTGCCCGTCCACCAGGGACGTGTACTCCTTGAAGATCTCGTACCGCCGGGTGCGGGTGGAGTGCTGCAGCTTGAAGACGGTGGTCGGGTTGAACAGGTGCGGCTCGCCCTCGCGGCGCCACTGGTACTCGCCGCCGACCTCCAGCCGCCGGTGCGGGTTCTCCGCGCGGGGGTAGGCCCGCGCGTGCCGCTCCAGCGCCTCCTTGGCGAGCACGTCGAAGCCGACGCCGCCGAGACGGGAGGTGGTGCCGGCGAAGCACTGGTCGATGACCTCGGCGCCGAGGCCGAGGGCCTCGAAGATCTGCGCGCCGGTGTAGGAGGCGACAGTGGACACGCCCATCTTGGACATGACCTTCAGCACGCCCTTGCCGTACGCCTTGATCAGGTTGCGCACGGCCTTGCGCGGGTCGAGGTCGAGCTGACCGGTGGCGATCATGTCCTCGACCGTCTCCAGGGCGAGGTAAGGGTTGATCGCGCTGGCGCCGTAGCCGATGAGCAGGGCCATGTGGTGGCACTCGCGGGCCTCGCCGGTCTCGATCACGAGCCCGACCCGGGTGCGGGACTTCTCCCGGATGAGGTGGTGGTGCACGGCGCCGGTGAGCAGCAGCGACGGGATCGGCGCCTTCTCGCGGGAGGACCCGCGGTCGGACAGCACGATGATCCGCGCGCCGTCCTCGATGGCCCGGGAGACCTCCTGGCGGATCTCCTCCAGCCGCCGCATCAGCGCCTCGCCGCCGCCGGCCGCGTCGAACAGGCCGGACACGACGTACGGCTGGAAGCCGGGCAGCGCGCCCTCGTCGTTGATGTGGATGATCTTGGCGAGCTCGTCGTTGTCGATCACCGGGTAGGGCAGCACGAGCCGGCGGCACGAGGCCGGGCCGGGCTCGAGCAGGTTGCCCTCGGGGCCGATCGTCGACTGCAGCGAGGTGACGAGCTCCTCGCGGATGGCGTCCAGCGGCGGGTTGGTGACCTGCGCGAACAGCTGGCTGAAGTAGTCGAACAGCAGCCTCGGCTTCTCGCTCAGCACGGCCACCGGGGTGTCGGTGCCCATCGAGCCGATCGGCTCGGCGCCGTTCTTGGCCATCGGCGTGAGGATGACCCGCAGCTCCTCCTGGGTGTAGCCGAAGGTCTGCTGCCGCTTGACCAGCGCCTCGTGGGTGGGGTGCTCGTGCTCGCGCTCGGGCAGCTCCTCGAAGCGGACCAGGCCCGCGTGCAGCCACTCGCCGTACGGCTGGGACGCGGCGAGCTCGGCCTTGATCTCGTCGTCCTCGATGATCCGGCCGCGCGCGGTGTCCACCAGGAACATGCGGCCCGGCTGCAGGCGGCCCTTGCGGACGACCTTCTCCTGCGGGATGTCGGACAGCACGCCCGCCTCGGAGGCGAGCACGACCAGGCCGTCGTCGGTGACCCAGAACCGGCCCGGGCGCAGGCCGTTGCGGTCGAGGACCGCGCCGACCAGCGTGCCGTCGGAGAAGGTGATGGACGCGGGGCCGTCCCACGCCTCCATGAGGGTGGAGTGGAACTCGTAGAAGGCCCGGCGGGCCGGGTCCATCTCGGTGTGGTTCTCCCACGCCTCCGGGATCATCATCAGCACGGCGTGCGGCAGCGACCGGCCGCCGAGGTGCAGCAGCTCCAGCGTCTCGTCGAACGAGGCGGTGTCGGAGCCGTCGGGGTCGCAGATCGGGAACAGCCGCCGCAGGTCGCCCGGGATCAGGCCGGTGGCGAGCATGGCCTCGCGGGCGCGCATCCAGTTGCGGTTGCCGCGCACGGTGTTGATCTCACCGTTGTGGGCGACGTACCGGTACGGGTGGGCCAGCGGCCAGGAGGGGAAGGTGTTGGTCGAGAAGCGCGAGTGGACCAGCGCGATGGCGCTGACGTAGCGCTCGTCGGACAGGTCGGCGAAGAACGGCTCGACCTGCAGCGAGGTCAGCATGCCCTTGTAGACGATGGTCCGCGAGGACAGCGAGGAGAAGTAGACGTCCGCCTCGTGCTCGGCCCGCTTGCGGAAGGCGAACACGATCCGGTCGAGGTCGACGCCGGTCTCGCCGCCGGGCGAGGTCACGAACAGCTGCGTGAAGTGCGGCATGACCGCCCGCGCGGTGGCGCCGGGCAGGTCGCGGTCCACCGGCAGGTCGCGCCAGCCGAGGATGGTCACGCCCTCCTCGGCGGCGATCTGCTCGATGAGGCCGATCGCGGTCTGCCTGGCCTGCTCGTCCAGCGGCAGGAACGCGGCGCCCGCGGCGTACGCGCCCTCGGCCGGCAGCGGGAACTCCACTACCGCACGGAAGAACGCGTCCGGGATCTGGGTGAGGATGCCCGCGCCGTCGCCGGTGTCCGGCTCGCTGCCGCTGGCACCCCGGTGGTCGAGGTTGCGGAGCGCGGTCAGTGCCTTGGCGACGATGTCGTAGCTGCGGCGGCCCGCGACATCGGCCACCATGGCTACGCCACAGGCGTCGTGCTCGAAACCGGGGTCGTAGAGTCCCTGGGGCTCGGGGAGACCTCCGGAAAGGCCAAGGCGGGCAGCAGGCATGTAGTCACTCCCGTCGTCAACGTCTGCGTGGAACAGAGGGACGACGCTGGCCCTGCTGCGGTTGTGGTGCTTAGAGATTACAACACGCTGCCGGAATAGTGCCCCCCAGGTCCGCTTCGCGAACCTTCACAGGTCAGCGCCGTGGATATGGTTTGCGCATGAGTGGTCATGAGGCGATCGACGAACTGCTGGCGGAGGCCGGCGTGGACGGCTTGCGCCTGCGCGGAGCGCTGGCGCTCCTGTCCGGCGGCCGCTGGTGGACCCTGGCCGACCTGGTCCGGGAGACCGCCACGTCGCGGCGGACGATCGAGTCGCTGCTGCGAGTGCTCCCCCTTGAGCACAGCGGCGACCATGTCCGTATTCCCATTGATCAGGTCAACCGCTACAACGTCGGGGTTGATACGGATATTTCCGGTCTTGGGAATCCGGTCGCCGGAATGGTCGCGGCGCACGCCGAGACGCTCGAACGCCTGGAGACGCTGATCGCCGGGGCCCCCCGGGGGCGGCACGCCCTCGACCACGTCTCCGCGACCGCGGAGACCGTGCTGCGCCGCGCCCTCCTGCTGGGGCGGCGGTTCTGGCTGCCCGGCGCCCGCCTGCTGTGCGTCGGCGACCACGACCTGACCTCGCTAGCCGTGCGGATGGTCCACCCCGAGGTCGAGGTCGCCGTGGCCGACATCGACGACCGCATCCTCGAGTACATCGACGCCCAGGACCTGGGGGTGCGCACCCGCTGGAGCGACCTGCGCCTCGGCCTGCCGCCGTCGCTGCGCGGCTGGGCCGACCTCGCGATCACCGACCCGCCGTACACGCCCGAGGGGATCGGGCTGTTCGCCGCCCGCGCCGCCGAGGGCCTGCGCGACCGCGACCAGGGACGGATCGTCGTGGCGTACGGCGCCTCGGAGCGCACCCCGATGCTCGCACTGAAGGTGCAAAAAGCCCTCTTCGACCTCAACCTGCTGCACGAGGCGATATTTCCGCACTTCAACCGGTATCACGGGGCGGAGGCGATCGGCAGCGCGGCGGACCTGTACGTGCTGCGGCCCACCACGAAGACGTGGCCGGCGATCGCCGCCCGGCTCGACCGACTCGCCACGGCCATCTATACCCAGGGCCCCCAGGCCGTCGAGTCCGCCCCTGCGGCGCCGCCGGACGAGGCGGCCGTGACCGCGTTCGGACCGGACCTGCTCGCCGGGGACTGGCCGCGCGGCCTGCTGCCGCAGGTGCCGCGCACCCGGCTCGCCACGCTGCTGGCCAAGCCGTACGCCGCCGACCCCGAGAGGGTGGCGATCGCCGTGCCTGCCGGGCTGGAGGCCGCGCTGCCCCGGCTGCTGCTCGCGACGCGCGCCCGGCACGTGCGCGTGCTCACGCCGGGCCCGGTCGCCGACCTGCCCGCGCTCGCCGCCCTGCTCGCCCCCGTCTATCGCCTGGCCGCCGAGGGCCACGTCCTCGACGCCGTACGGCTCTCGCCCCCCGACAGCGGTCCGGAGCGGGTGGTGCGCAGGATCATGGACAGCGCCCATGGGAAGGTCGCCAACGCCTGGCGCGAGGCGCTCACCGAACCCGGCCCGACCGGGACGGCCGGGCTCACCAAGCGGCAGGCCAGGGCCGCCGTCGAGGAGGCCGCGCCGTGGGCCCTCGACGCCACCCCGCTGGAACTCCCCCTCCACCGCCTCGCCCGGATGAGGGCGCGAATCGGCGCTCCCACCACGGCCTGACGAGGCCGGGCCGGGCAGATCGCGCGGGATCTGTCGCGCTGGTCTATCCCGCTCGTCTATCGGGCGGCGGGGGCGGACGGCTGCGCGGACGTGCTCGCGCCGGGCGCGGACACGGCGGGAGAGGCGCCGGGATCGGAGGGGGGCTCCTCGGAGGGCTGGGCGGTGTCGGCCGGGCCCGGCGGTTGCGCGGGGTCCGACGGCACCCCGGCCACCTTGACCACACGCCGGAAGACCGCCTTCTCGGCCTCCCGCACGGCCAGGCCGAGCATGATGAAGTCGTCCTTCTCCCCCGGTTCCGCGCCGTCGGCCCGGCCGATCCAGGCCACACCGAGGTAGTGCCCCAGGACGTAGGCGTTTCCCTCGCTGTAGGCGCCGAACTTCGCCCGCGGCGACTCCAGCGGCTGCACCCAGGCGCCCCGGTAGAGCGACGCCAGCGACTTCGCCAGCGACTCGGCCGCCGCGACGTCCGCGAGGTTGAACAGGGTGTACTGCGCGACGTACACCCCGTCGGCGGTGGCGTACAGGCCGCGGACGGCCTGGCCGCATCCGGCCTCGGCCAAGGCCTCGGCGAGGTCGGCTCCCCAGACGGCGCCCGCGCAGGCCTGGTCCAGGCGGCTGGCCAGCCTGCGCAGCGTGACCTTCCCGGCCGTGAGCGTCCGCGCGCCGAACACCTCCTGGACGGTCAGCGCCGCGGTGTCGGCCTTCCTGTCGGCGATCGGGGCCAGTTCCTTCAGGGACGGCCAGGACTGGAAGGACGCAGGCAGGCCCTCCCCGGACACCTCACCCGACGCCTGCGCCGGCTGCGACTGCCCGCCGCCGATCGCGTTGACCACCAGCGTCAGCACCAGGGCGATCGCCAGCACTCCCACAGCGGTGACCGACCACACGACCACACGCTGCTGCCGGTCGTCCAGCCCCAGCTCGGCGAGGGCGGCCCCGGTCCGCCCCTCGGCCGGCGCGGACGACCGGCGCTTGCGCTTGGTCATAGACCGCCGGTTCCAATCAGCGAGCCCAGGCCCCAGGTCAGCGCCGCCGCCACGGCCCCCACCACGAGCTGGCGCAGGCCGCTGAACCACCAGCTGCGGGCCGTCACCCGGGAGACCACGGCGCCCGCGGCGAACAGCGCGACCATCGACACCGCGGCGGAGATCCACAGCCCCCGCACGCCCAGCAGGTAGGGCAGGAGCGGGATCAGCGCGCCGATGCTGAACGACAGGAACGACGACACGGCGGCCAGCACGGGTGAGGGCAGGTCGTCGGGGTCCACGCCCAGCTCGGCCCGCGTGTGGACCGCCAGGGCCTCCTCCGGGTTCCGGGAGATCTGCCGGGCGACCTCTCTGGCGGTCTCCGGGTCGACGCCCCGCTGCTCGTACATCCAGGCGAGCTCGGCCTCCTCGGCCTCGGGGTGCCGCTCCAGCTCCCGGCGCTCGACGTCGATCTCCGCCTGGGCGAGCTCGCGCTGGCTGGCGACCGACACGTACTCGCCGCCCGCCATGGAGAAGGCTCCGGCGGCCAGGCCGGCGATGCCGGCGAGAGCGACGATCCTGGTCTCCGCGGTGCCCCCGGCGACGCCCGCGATCAGCGCGAAGTTGGAGACCAGCCCGTCCATGGCGCCGAAGACCGCGGGGCGTAACCAGCCGCCGTTGACGTCCCGGTGCTCGTGGTGAATCTCGGCCCGCGCCCCCGTCGTGGCCTTCGTCATCGCTGGCCGGCCTCCGGTTCCGCCGCCGCGCCGTCGCTCGCGGCGCCCGCTCCCGCGGTCGCCGTCGGTTTGCCGGAGCCCGCGTCGCCGTCCGGTGGGGCCGGATCGTCGGCGCCGCCTCGTGTCTCCCGATCCTCCCTCGCGTCGTCGCGCAGGAGTTCCGGCTCGTCGGCCTGGTCCCGCCCGTGGGCGGGGTCGGCGTGGTCTCCGCCGGCGTCGCCGGTCTGCGCGCCCAGCGGCTCCTCGCCCGTGCGGTTGCGGGCCAGCCACAGGTACGCCAGCGCGCACAGGAAGATGACGACCGAGGTCCACTGGTTCAGCCGCAGGCCGAGGATGTGGTGGGCGGGGTCCACCCGCAGCCCCTCTACCCAGAACCGGCCGAGCGTGTAGCCCGCGACGTACATCGCGAACACCCGGCCGTGCCGCAGGCCGAACCGGCGGGCGGCCAGGATCAGCACGCCGGCGAGCGCGAGGTCCCACAGCGACTCGTACAGGAACGTCGGGTGGTAGGTGGTCGCGCCGGGGATGGTGCCCGGGCGGCCCGGCTCGATCTCCAGGCCCCACGGGAGGTCGGTGGGGCCGCCGAACAGTTCCTGGTTGAAGTAGTTGCCCCACCGGCCGATGGCCTGTGCCACGGCGACGCCGGGGGCGAGGGTGTCGGCGATGGCGGTGAAGGAGATGCCGCGCCGGCGGCAGGCGATCCAGACGCCGAGCGCGCCGAGGGCGATCGCGCCCCAGATGCCGAGGCCGCCCTCCCAGATGTACAGAGCGTCGATCGGCCGCTTGGGCGCTTCCGAGCCGAAGTAGATCTGCCAGTCGGTGATGACGTGATAAAGGCGTCCGCCGACGAGGCCGAACGGCACGGCCCAGACCGCGAGATCGGTGATCGTCCCGGGGGCGCCGCCGCGGGCGCGCCACCGGCGTTCGCCGATCCAGACGGCGACGATGACGCCGAGCACGATGCACAGCGCATACGCGCGGATCGGGATCGGTCCGAGATTCCAGACCCCCTGTGACGGGCTGGGAATCGAGGCGAGGAGGGGCATGTAACGTGACGTTACCGCAAGAGAGGGTGGGTCCGGAGCGAGGCGCGGGCATCCGCCCCGCGACCTGCGCCGACCATCCGCCGCACCCCGCTCAGGGCCCGGTGGCAGGCGTCTCGCGGAGGGCGGCCAGGCGTGCCGCGAGCTCCCCAAGGCCCGGGTATTCGCCGAGATCCACCAGCCCCAGCCAGCCGAGTGCGGTGACCCCCTCGGGGTCGAGCGCGCCGAGGACGCCGCCCGCGAGCGCCGCGACCGTGTCGGTGTCCCCGCCGAGCGACACGGCGTACGGAAGCGCCGCGGCCAGGTCGGGGGCCTCGCGGATCACGTGGACCACCGCGGCGGCCGTCTCCACGGCGTCGAGGGAGACGCCCTCGGACGGGGGCGACCACCGGCCGCGGGCGGCGTCCGCCACGGCGTCCATCGGCGCGTAGTGCTCGCCCGCCCAGCGGGCCTCGGCCGCGGCGGCGGCCGGCAGATCGGCCGCGCCCACCCCCTCGACCGCGCACGACGCCATGGCCGCGATCACGCAGGCCGCCGCCACGGCCGTCGGCGCGCGGTGCGTCGCGGCCGACAGCGCCTCGCACAGCCTCCGGCGGCGTTCCGGTAGACGGGACGGCACGGCCCAGCCGACAGGGGCGATGCGCATGGCCGCGCCGTTGGTGGGCAGGTCGCCGGCCGATGGCGCCGGGAGCTCCCCCGTGGCGTGGAAGTGCGCGAGGGCCCGCCTCGTCGTCGGCCCGAGGCCGCGCACCCCGGGCGCCGCGTCGGCCAGACGGGTCAGGAAGTCCATGGAGGCCGGGCGCCCGTCCGTGTCGGCCAGGCACCGGGCGACCAGCACCATCTGCGCGGTGTCGTCGGAGGTCGAACCGCGCGGCCACCCCCGGTCCTGAGCCGGCAGCCGGACGACCTCGGCCGGGTCGATGCTCCGCAGCGGGCGGCCCTCCCAGGGCACGCCGAGCGCGTCGCCCGCCGCGAAGGCGATCATCGCCCCGTGGATCCTCCTCGCGGCGCCCGCGGGTTCGGTGGGGGAAGACAGGTCGTCGTACGGCATGCGGGCATGCTAACCACGGCCGCGGAGGCGAAACCCGGCGCGCGCGGCCGTCCGAAGACCTCTCCGGCGAGCGTCAGAGCTGCTCGCGCACGCCCGCCTCGCGCGCCAGCCCCTTCGTCTGGTCGCGCAGGTCGCCCCGCAGCGCCGTACGGGCCCGGCCGAGGCGGGCCACGGGGAGGAGCGCACGCCCGTGCGCGTCCTCCAGCTCGAACGCCAGGGCGGCGTAGTAGGCGATGACCGCGAGCACCAGACCGGCGACGCCCGCCGTGGTCCTCCATCCCGCGGACGCGGTGAGCTCGTAGACGGCGGTGATCGCGAACCTGGTGGCGGACATGGCCATCACGGCGGCGGCCACCGGCTTGGGCAGGCCCGCGAGGGCCGGCACGAGCATCGCCGCGGCGGCCGTGAGCAGGACGACGCCCAGCGCCGCGCTGGTGGTGCCGGGCGCGGAGGTGAGCGTGACGCCGCCGATCACCGCCCACGTGCCGGAAAGGACGCCCATCGCGGCCCCGGCGACCGAATCACGGGCGAGGAAGCCGAGCACGGAGACGAGGAACTGCAGCGGCGCGGTGAACAGCAGCGCGGCCAGGGCGACGACGCGCCCCTGCACGGCGGGCACCCAGCCGAGCTCCAGGGCGGCGAAGGCGGTCGTGGCGAGGGCGAGCCCGAGGAACCCCAGCGGCAGCGGGCTGCCCATGGGCCGCAGGACGACACGGGCGACGCCGGCCTGTCCGCCGGCCTGATCCCCGGGGAGGTCGCGCCCGCTCATCGGCCCGGCGGCACCGGCATCGGCCGCCGCTCGGTCACGACCGGTTGTCCGGCTCGTGGGTGCGGCTGTCGAACTCGGTGTGGCCGTTCGGGCACTTCGGGATCGTGTCGCCCTCGTGGACCGACACCTTCTCCCCGCAGACGGCGCAGTGGAAGACGCCGGTCTTGCGGGCCTTCTCACCGGTGTGGGCGGGCACGGCGCCTCCTCGCTCGGCTCATCGCGGCGGAACCGCTCGCGGCGGGCGCGGGCGGGAGTCCGGTCGGACCGGTCTCTCCCCCGCCCTGTGCTTGTGACATCGCGCTCGATACCCCCGTCAGGGGAGAACCACGCGGCCCTTGCCCGATTCTTGGCCGGCGAAGGCCGGGCGCGGGACGGCCCGCGTGGGGCCGTCCCGGCGGGAGGTCACTTGCCTGCGCTCTCCACCGCGTCGCGCAGGGAGCTCGGCACGAAGGCGACGTTGGTGTCGAGTTCCTTGCCGTCGAGCTTGACGGTCGGCGTGCCGGTCAGCTTCTGCGCGCTCATGGTCTGCGCGGAGAACTGCTGGTGCGCGGCGACGTTGCGCTGCTGCCTTACGCAGTTGTCGAAGTCCTCGGCGGTGACGCCGGCATCCTTGCCCCACTTGATCAGCTCGTCGGCGCTGAAGCCGGTCACAGTCTCGCTCGGCTGGTTCTTGTAGAGCGCGTCGTGGAACGCCAGCCACTGCCGGCCGTCGGTGATGCAGCGGGCGGCGGAGGCCGCGCGCAGCGAGTTACCCTTGGTCGGCTCCTGCGTGAAGATCGTGATCGGGTGGTACACGACCTTGGCCTTGCCCTCGGCGGCCAGGTTCTTCAGCGTCGAGCCGCTGGTCTCCTCGAACTGCTTGCACGCCGGGCACTGGAAGTCCTCGAACACGTCGACCACGGGCTTGGTCACGCCGGACTTGGCCATCACGACCGTCCCGTCCTTCTCCACGGTGACCGGAGCGACGCCCCCGGAGGCCTCCTCCGCGGCCCCCTGCCGCACCGACCACACCGTGAAAGCGGCGGCGATCACGACGATCACCGCGATGGTGACGATCATCGTGATGCGCTTGCGCTGCTCCTGCTTGCGCAAGGTCTCCCGCTGGGCCGCGATCCGGGCCCTGGCCGCCTCACTCGTCCGCTTGCTCACGAAGCTTCCCCCCTGGCTGTTCTCACGGCGACGTCCCGCGGTCGTCCGCGGTCACGCACCGTCGTCCTCGCCGCCGTCCGAGTCGTCCTCGTCCGCCGTTTCCCGCTCTCCCGTGAAGCCCAGCGCGGAGTCCAGCGACAGGCGGCCCGCCGGCCTGACCACGATCCACGCCGCGCAGACCAGCAGCCCGAGGTCGCGCATCAGCTCCCAGAAGTAGTTGGGGTCCTGACCCGCGGCGAGCGTGCCGTCACCGCCGAAGCAGCCGCAGTCGATGCGCAGCCCCCTGGCCCAGGCCGACGCGATGCCGATGACGAACGCCACCATCAGCACCCCGCCGACGGCCGCCACCGCGCGCGTGAACAGGCCGACGAGCAGCAGCAGGCCCGTGATGATCTCCAGGACGGGCAGGCCGTACCCGACCACCTGCGCGACCGAGTCCGGCAGGAGCTGGTAGGCCCGCACCGCCTGCACCGACAACGCGGGCGCTCCGATCTTGAGCGCCCCGGCGACGATCAGTACGCCGGCGAGCACGACCCGTGCGGCGGTCGTGACCCAGGAGAGCACGGGTTTCGCGGGCTGTAACCGTTCGGACACCGAGGCGCCGGATGCCAACTGAACCATGAGTCTCCTCGCCCGGTAGGCAACACCGACTGAACAGTACCGGGACTCAACCTCACCATGTGCTGGATAAGAGCATGGTAAGCCGCCTCATCTTAGCTGCTCACGGCGCATGTACGGGAAGGAAACCCCAGGGCGGCTCAGCGCCGGACGCCCCGGGCGAGTTCGGACGCGAGCTCGCGTACCGCCGCAAGACCGGACTTCTCGTCCGGCGCGTCGAGCAGGCGCCGGATGAAGGCGGACCCGACGATGACGCCGTCGGCGTACGCCGCGACCTCGGCGGCCTGGGCGCCGTTCCCGACGCCGAGGCCGACGCAGACGGGCAGCGGCGTGTTCGCCTTGGTCCGCTTGACCAGGCCCTCCGCCGCCGAGCCGACGGTCTCCCTGGCGCCGGTCACGCCCATCAGCGAGGCCGCGTACACGAAGCCCGTGCAGCAGGCGGCGACCCGGGCGATCCGCTCGTCGGGCGAGCTGGGCGCGACGAGGAAGACCGTGTCGATGCCGGCCTCCTTGCTCGCGGCGAGCCAGGGCTCGGACTCCTCGGGCGTCAGGTCCGGCGTGATGGTCCCGACGCCGCCCGCGGAGGCGAGGTCGCGCGCGAAGCACTCGGCGCCGTAGCGGTCGATCGGGTTCCAGTACGTCATGACCAGCGTCGCGGCCCCCGACTTCGCCACGCCCTCGACGGTGCGCAGCACGTCGGCGATGCGGGTGCCGTTGGTCAGCGACCGGTGCACGGCGTCCTGGATGGTCGGGCCGTCCATGAGCGGATCGGAGTACGGCAGGCCGATCTCGATCACGTCGCAGCCGGCCTCGACCATCGCGGTCGCCGCGGCGACCGCGCCGTCCTTGGTCGGGAAGCCGGCCGGCAGGTAGCCGACGAGCGCGGCCCTGTCCTCGGCGCGGGCCTTGTCGAACACCGCGTGGAGTGTCGTCATCGGGATGCCCTATCGATGCTGATCAGAGGTTGAAGTACTTCATGGCGGTGCCCATGTCCTTGTCACCGCGGCCCGACAGATTCACCAGGATGACGGCGTCCGGGCCGAGTTCGCGGCCCAGCCGCAGCGCGCCCGCGAGCGCGTGCGAGGACTCGATGGCCGGGATGATGCCCTCGGTGCGGGCGAGCAGGGCGAAGGCCTCCATGGCCTCCTCGTCGGTCACGCCCTCGTAGGTGGCCCGGCCGGTGTCCTTCAGCCACGCGTGCTCCGGGCCCACGCCGGGGTAGTCGAGGCCGGCCGAGATCGAGTGCGACTCGATCGTCTGGCCCTCCTCGTCCTGCAGGACGTAGGTGCGGGCGCCGTGCAGCACGCCGACGCTGCCCTCGGTCAGGGTCAGCGCGTGCTCGCCGGTCCCCGCGCCCCGGCCGCCGGCCTCGTAGCCGTACAGCCGGACGTCCTCGTCCTCGATGAAGGCGTGGAAGACGCCGATGGCGTTCGACCCGCCGCCGACGGCGGCGCAGACCGCGTCCGGCAGCGTGCCGGTGAGCTCGAGCACCTGACGGCGGGCCTCGACGCCGATGATCCGGGCGAAGTCCCGCACGATCTCCGGGAACGGGTGCGGACCGGCGACGGTGCCGAACAGGTAGTGGGTGTGGTCGACGTTGGTGACCCAGTCGCGGAACGCCTCGTTGATGGCGTCCTTGAGGGTCTGGCTGCCGTTGGTGACCGGCACGACCGTCGCGCCGAGGAGCTTCATCCTGGCGACGTTGAGCGCCTGGCGCTCGCAGTCGACCGCGCCCATGTAGATGACGCACTCCAGGCCCATGAGCGCCGCGGCGGTGGCGGTGGCGACGCCGTGCTGGCCCGCCCCGGTCTCCGCGATGACGCGCCGCTTGCCCAGCCGCTTGGTCAGCAGCGCCTGGCCGAGCACGTTGTTGATCTTGTGCGCGCCCGTGTGGGTCAGGTCCTCGCGCTTGAGCAGGATCCGCGCACCGCCCGCGTGCTCGGCGAAGCGCGGCACCTCGGTCAGTGTCGTGGGACGACCGGCGTAGGTGCGCAGCAGGTGGTCGAACTCGCGCAGGAAGTCCAGGTCGGTCTTGGCCTTCTCGTACTCCGCGGCGACCTCGTCGAGGGCCGGGATGAGCGCCTCCGGCACATACCTGCCGCCGAACCTGCCGAACTTGCCGTGGACGTCCGGGTCGTTTCCGTGGACCCCGTTGCCGGCCAGGTCCGCGGAGGTGAGGATGGTCCCCTCCGTCGCGGTCACGCGGCCTCCTTCCGCTGCGCTGTCGTTCACGAGTGCCTCTCGGAGCCGGTGTCCTGCCGGGAGGCCGGGTGGGCGCCCGCGGTCACGAGGTCGTTGACCGCCGCCTTGGGGTCCCTGCCCGTGACCAGGCTCTCGCCTACCAGCACGGCGTCCGCCCCCGCCCGCGCGTACGCGAGCAGGTCGTGGGGGCCGCGCACCCCGGACTCGGCCACCTTGATGACGCCGTCCGGCACCTTGGGCGCGAGCTTGGCGAACACCTCGCGGTCCACCTCGAGCGTCTTGAGGTCGCGGGCGTTCACGCCGATGATCTTCGCGCCGGCGTCGACCGCGCGGACCAGCTCCTCCTCGGTGTGCACCTCGACGAGCGGGGCGAGCCCGATCGACTCGGCCCGCTCGATCAGCGAGACGAGCGCCTGCTGGTCGAGGGCCGCCACGATGAGCAGGGCGAGGTCCGCACCGTGCGCCCTGGCCTCCCACAGCTGGTAGGAGGTGACGATGAAGTCCTTGCGCAGGACGGGGATGTCCACGGCCGCGCGCACGGCCGCGAGGTCGTCGAGCGTCCCGCCGAACCTGCGCCGCTCCGTCAGCACGCTGATGACGTGGGCGCCGCCCTCCTCGTAGTCCGCCGCGAGGGCGGCGGGGTCGGCGATGGCGGCGAGCGCGCCCTTGGAGGGGCTCGACCGCTTCACCTCCGCGATGACCGACACCCGGTCGCCGCCGAGCGCCGCGTAGGCGTCCCGGGGCTCGGGGGCACGGGCGGCGAGCCGCTTGAGCTCCTCGATCGGCACGTTGCGCTGCCGCTCCTCGAGGTCCTCCCGCACGCCCAGGATGATGTCCTCAAGAACACTCACGCGTCCTCCTCGCCTTCGGCTCGGAGCTCGCGCGATTTGCCTGTCCGCTCGCTCACGCGTAAGGGTCCCTCCGGTCGGCTGCTCTGCGTGTCCTGCCCTGCGATGGTATCGGCCCGTCTCGCGTCGATCCGCCACCGGGTCGATTCACGGTGCGAGGAATTGCCCGAAAGGCGTATTACGCACCACTCCGAAGACGGCCGCGACGGCGAGGAGTCCCCACAGGTATGCGGGGCGCGCGATGTCCGGGCGCACGGGCCGTCCCTGCCATGATCGTAACGCCCAGCGGGCCCACAACGTGATTACGACAGGGACGCAGAAGACAAAGAGCAGGTTCATCCGCGCCGCCCCGGCGAGGTCGGCGTGGGCGAGGTCGTGCACGGCGCGCAGCGCGCCGCACCCGGGGCAGTACAGGCCGGTCAGGTAATAGAGGGGGCAGACGGGGTAGTGGCCCGGCTCGTGCGGGTCGACCACCGCCAGGTACGTCACCGCCGCGGTCAGAACGGCCGCGGCGCCGAACGGCGCGCGCAGCGACCGCACCCGGTCCCACGCGCGCCGTCCGGTCACTTCCATGGAGGTCAGCCTAACGCGGGGCGCGCACGACCACCGTGCCGACGATCTTGTCGGCGAAGGTCTGCCGCTTGGCGTCCCAGAGCGGCCACAGGTAGCCGATGTAGCAGGGCAGGCCGTCCACGATGTGGCAGATGTACCGGACGACGGCCATGCCGAAGCCGATGTACTCGCCGGTCTGCTCCTTGACCGTCTGGATGCCGACGACCTTCTTGCCCACCGTCTGGCCGGTCGTGCCCTCCTTGTGCTTCAGCCACAGGCCGAGGCCGAGGCCGACGACGATGGCCACGAGGGAGAGCACCAGGCCGATCCCGAAGCCGGAGCCGACCTGGCCGGTCTCCTGGTCCACAGATCCGGCGCTCAGGGCGCTGCCGATGATGCTCAGGATCCAGGTGGGGACGCCGACGATGAGGCCGTCGATCAGCGTGGCGCCGACGCGCAGGCCCCAGTGCGCGAGCTCGGGCGCCGGGTAGCCGCCGGGCGCGCCGTACGCGCCGCCGTACTGGCCGCCGTACTGGTCACCGGCGGGCGGGGCCGGGTACGAGCCCTGCGGCGGCGGGTAACCGCCGCCCTGCGGGTAGCCGCCCTGGGAAGGCGGCGGGTAGCCGCCCTGCGGCGGGGGATACCCGCCCTGCGGGCCGGGCTGACCGGGCTGGCCGGGCTGGTTCTGGGGGTAACCACCCGGGTTGTAGCCCGGGTCGTTGCCGTACGTCATGTGATGCTCCTGCGTGAGTGGGGGAAAAGGAGTCTCGGATCTTCTTCAGCGCGACGAGACCGGAGACGACCCCGAGGATCCGCGGAGCACCGCATGGAGACGGGCCGGGGATGCCGGGGAGGAGCGACGCGACGACCATGCCGTTCCCGCCGGCGCCGGAGGGTGGCCGGCGCCGGTGCGGACCGGCCGGAGCGGATGGCGACGGCCGTCGGAGGCCGGCGGCCGGTCACCCCGGCCCGACGGGCGGCAGTGGCCGCCCGTGCCGCCCGGCCGGCTCCCGTGGCTCATTCGGTCTCCTGTGCGATGATCAGAGGTCGGCGCGAAGCCTATCGGCAGCAGGGCGGCCGGGCGGGCGATAATCCGCTTTGTGGACAATTTGTAATCTGAGGTGGGAACGATCCAACGCGCGCGGGGAGGGCTCCCCCGCCGGCGGACCGGCTACGCGGTGGGGTCCTCGCCCTCGTCGATCGCGTCCCACATCGCCCTGTCGGCGTCCTTCACCCGGGCGGCTCCGCCCGTGCCCGCACGCCCGGCCCCTCGCTCGTACCTGCTCGACATGCCGGGCCAGCGCACGCTCAGGACGGCGGCCGCCACGCCCGCCCCGGCCAGGACGAGCCCGCCCGCGGCGGTCAGCACCGGCCAGACCCAGGCGCGCGACTCCAGGGAGATGTGACCGGAGGACGTCACCGCGGTCGTCATGTGCTGCGCGGCCACGGAAGCGATCGTCGCGCCGCGCGTGCCGTCCCACGCCCCGGCCGCGACCGCCGCGCCGAGGAGGGCGACCACCACGCTCGTCACCCGCCGCGCGACCCCCCGGGTCGCCAGTACGGCCAGCACGGCGGCGAGCGCGGCCAGCGCCGCGGGGGTGAGCCATGCGACCAGGTCGTTGCCGGTGAGGGAGCCGCCGCCCGCTCCTGCGGGGCTTCCCGCCGTGCCGAGCGTGACCCACACGCGGCCCGCGGCCGACAGCGCGAGGCCGCCTCCCACGGCGCAGGCGGCCAGCCAGGCGAGCAGCGAGCGCCGCGCCGTACGCGCCTGGTCGCGGGCGGGCGCGGGAGCGGTCACGGCGCGCCGCTCACGTCGAGGGCGTCGGCGTCGAAGCAGGTGCGGTCGCCGGTGTGGCAGGCCGCCCCCACCTGGTCGACCTTGAGCAGGATCGTGTCGCCGTCGCAGTCGAGCGCCACGTGCTTGACCCACTGCACGTGGCCGGAGGTGTCGCCCTTCACCCAGTACTCCCCCCGGCTGCGGGACCAGTAGGTCGCCCGGCCGGTGGTGAGCGTGCGGTGCAGCGCCTCGTCGTCCATCCAGGCGAGCATGAGCACCTCGCCGGTGTCGTGCTGCTGGACGATCGCGGGCACCAGGCCGTCCGGGGTGCGCTTCAGCCGGTCGGCGATCTTCGGGTCGAGGGCCATGAGGCCAATTGTGCCGCAGGTCCCGGCCGCCCCCGCCGCCGCGCCCTGCCTCCTTCGCTGCCGCTACCCCGCCGCCCCCGCTGCCGCTACCGTGCCTCCCCCGCTGCCGCACCCTGCCTCCTCGCTGCGCTACACGGCCCCGCCGGCCGCCGCGGTCACCAGAGACAGCGGCAGGTCGCCCACCCGGCGTACGACGTGGTCCCCGTCGCGCGGGCCGCCCCGGTAGACCGATCCCGCGACCCGGCTCGCGGTGTTGGACGCGACGACCCGGCCCTCGGCGTTGACCAGGAACGCCGGGCCGGGGATCTCCCGCAGCGCCGGGAGCACCGCGGCCTCGAACCGCCGGACGAACACGTCGGCCGCGGCCACCCCGGCGAAGCTCCCTCCGGCCAGCACGGGCACCGACAGCGTGAGGCTGTACTCGTCGGTGCACAGGTAGTCGACGTACGGGCCGCAGATCGTGCGCTCCGCGCCGGAGGACGGGCCGGCGTACCAGTCCCAGTGGGTGTAGTCGTAGAAGGCGCTGCTCGCCGGGTCCATGTCCCGCAGCAGCTGCACGGGGTCGCCGGAGGGGTTCTCCTGCCACCATTCGAGGTACCACGGCGCGTCGGCCAGCAGGCCGGGCGCGGCGATGAAGCCGATCCCCGCGATCAGCGCCGGCAGGTGGGCCGGCAGATGGGCGGGCAGACGGGCAGGCAGCGCGCCGCCGCGCAGCCGGGCCCACAGCAGCGGGCGCAGCGCCGCGAGGTCGGCCACGACCGGGCGGCGCGTGCCGCCCGCGGGCAGGACGCAGGCGACGGCGGCGTCGCGGACCTCGCGCAGCGCCTCGAACACGCCCTCGGCCGCCTCGCGCACCCGCGCCACCGCCGCGGCGGCGTGGTCGTGCCCGGCCTGCACAAGTGACGCCGGTGTGCTCATGCTTCTTACTCCCGCAGCCGCAGCCGAAGCTCGATGAGGTGTCGTGTCGCGTCGAGCACGTGCCGCTCGGCGACGGCCCTGGCCTGCTCGCCGTCGCCGCGCTCGACGGCCCCGGCGATGGCGCGATGCTGTGCCGCCGTCTCATCGTGCCCGCTCAGGCCCTCGTGCGGAAGCCAGAGCAACGGTCCGATGTCAGCCTGTAACCGGATCTCCTCCTGAGTGAGGCGGGCCGACTGCGAGGCAGCCGCCACCTCGATGTGGAACCGGCCGTCGAGCCTGCGCAGCCGGGCGCACGCCTCCGCGGACCCGGCCGACTCCGGTGCGGCGGCGACGGCGTCCATCTCGTCCAGGGTGCGCCACAGGGGCGCGACGTCCGAGGGAAGCGAGCGCTCGGCGGCGAGCCTGGCCGCCGTCCCGGCGACGGCCGCGTAGTGGTCGCCGAAGTCGCGCAGTTCGTCGGCCGCGAACGCGCGCAGCCGCGCCAGGGGGTCGAGCCCGGCGGGCAGGCGTACGAAGCTGCCGCCGCCCCGGCCGCGCCGCGTCTCGACCATCCCCCGCTGGCGCAGCGCCATGAGCGCCTCCCGCAGGGTCACGGTGGAGACGCCGAGCCTGCCCGCGAGCTCCGCCTCGCTGGGCAGCTGCTCTCCGTCGGCGAGCAGGCCGACCGCGATCGCGTCGGCGAGCCGCCGGACGACGACGTCCACCCTGGCGGTGCTGTCCACAGGTGAGAAGACGGCCAGGCGGGCCATGTTCACGGTCGCACTCCTGTTCGCCCACGCCGTCCGCGAAAGATCGCCATCCGCGAAAGTTGACAACAGTGATACCTGATCAGGTCTTTACGTGAAACATTTAACTCCATATGTTTCAGGTCATGCCAGACCAAGCAGTCAGTCTCCGCGGCCTGCGCAAGAGCTTCGGGCCGGTCGAGGCGGTCGCCGGGATCGACCTCGACGTCGCCGACGGGGAGTTCTTCGCGATGCTCGGGCCGTCCGGCTCGGGGAAGACCACCGTGCTGCGCATGATCGCGGGGTTCGAGTCGCCCACCGCAGGGACGGTCGAGCTGGGCGGGCGTGACGTCACGCGGCTCGCGCCGTTCGAGCGGGACGTGAACACGGTCTTCCAGGACTACGCGCTGTTCCCCCACATGAGCGTGCTCGACAACGTCGAGTACGGCCTGCGGGTGAAGAAGGTGCCCAGAGCGGAGCGGCGCGAGCGGGCGCTCGCCGCGCTGCGCTCGGTGCGGCTGGAGGGCTTCGAGAAGCGGCGCCCGGCCCAGCTGTCCGGCGGCCAGCGCCAGCGGGTCGCGCTGGCCCGCGCGCTGGTCAACCGGCCGCGCGTGCTGCTGCTCGACGAGCCGCTCGGCGCGCTCGACCTAAAGCTCCGCGAGGAGATGCAGGTCGAGCTGAAGGCGATCCAGCGGGAGGTCGGCATCACGTTCCTGTTCGTGACCCACGACCAGGAGGAGGCGCTGACGATGAGCGACCGGATCGCGGTGTTCAACCAGGGCGGGATCGAGCAGGTCGGCACCCCCGCCGAGGTGTACGAGCGCCCGGCCACCGCCTTCGTCGCCTCCTTCGTCGGCACCTCCAACCTCATCTCCGGCGCGGCCGCGCGGGCCGTGCTGGACAGGGAGGGCACCTTCAGCGTCCGGCCCGAGAAGCTGCGCGTCGTCCTCGGCGAGGAGCCGCCGGGACCGGACGAGCACGAGGCCGCCGGCGTGATCCGCGAGGTCGTGTACGCCGGTCCGGCGACCCGGTTCGTCGTGGACCTCGACGCGGGCGGGCGCCTGATCGCCCTCCAGCAGAACCTGCAGGCGTCGTCCATGGACGTGACGGGCCTGCGCGGTGCCCGCGTCCGCCTCGTGTGGAACCGCCGGCACGAGTTCCCCATCGACGCCCCCGCCGAGCCGGTCGCCGCCGGCTGAGCTCCGCCACCGCGCCCACAGCACCACTCACAGCAAGGAGAACCACGATGCGGTCCCCCCGTCCGCGTTTCGCCAGGCCTTCTCTCGTCGTCACCGCCGCGCTGGCGCTCGCCGCCGTCGCGGGCTGCGGCGGCGGGTCGTCCACCGCCGGCGGCGGCTCGGCCGCGGCCCCCGGCGGCGGCGCCTTCACGCCGCCGAAGATCGAGGCCCTGAAGTCCCTCGGCCCCGGCGAGGGGCAGGTCAACCTCGTCGCCTGGGCCGGCTACGCGGAGGACGGCTCCAACGACCCCAAGGTCGACTGGGTCCACCCGTTCGAGAAGGCCACGGGCTGCACGGTCAACACCAAGACGGCCGGCACCTCCGACGAGATGGTCAACCTGATGAAGACCGGCGAGTACGACGCCGTCTCGGCCTCGGGCGACGCCTCGCTGCGCCTGATCGCCTCGGGCACGGTCGCGCCGGTCAACACCGACCTCGTGCCCAACTACAAGGACGTGTTCGACGGGCTGAAGCTCAAGCCGTGGAACTCGGTCAACGGGGTCGCGTACGGCATCCCGCACGGCCGCGGCGCGAACCTGCTCATGTGGCGCACGGACACCGTGAAGCCGGCCCCCGACTCCTGGGGCGTCGTGTTCGACCCCGGCTCGCCGTACAAGGGCAAGGTGACGGCGTACGACTCGCCCATCTACATCGCCGACGCCGCGCTCTACCTGATGTCGGCCAAGCCGGAGCTGGGGATCAAGGACCCGTACGCGCTGGACGACAAGCAGCTCCAGGCCGCGGCCGACCTGCTCAAGCAGCAGAAGCAGAACATCGGCGAGTACTGGTCCGACTACACCAAGGCGGTGCAGTCGTTCAAGTCCGGCGACACGGTCGTGGGCACGACGTGGCAGGTGATCGCCAACCTGGTGGAGGCCGACAAGGCGCCGGTCGAGACGACGCTGCCGAAGGAGGGCTCCACCGGCTGGTCGGACACGTGGATGGTCGCCGCGAAGGCCAAGCACCCCAACTGCGCCTACAAGTGGCTCGACTGGATCATCTCCCCCAAGGCCAACGCGCAGGTGGCCGAGTGGTTCGGCGAGGCGCCGTCCAACGCCAAGGCGTGCGAGCAGACCTCCGACAAGTCGTTCTGCGACACCTACCACGCGACCGACGAGGAGTACTTCTCCAAGGTCCACTACTGGACCACGCCGATCGCGCAGTGCCTCGACGGGCGCACCGACGTCAAGTGCACCGACTACTCCGAGTGGACCCGGGCCTGGACCGAGATCAAGGGCTGAGCGCTCCCCCGGAGGACGGCCGCACGGCCGTCCCCCTCGGCCGCACGGAGAGAAGACGATGACGACCATCACCACGACGGCCGCCTCCCCCGGGATGCGGAGGCGGGCCGCCTCGTTCCTGCACCGGCACGCCGGGGTGCGGCTGTCGCTGCTGCTGTCGGCGCCCCTGGCCTGGCTGGGGCTGGCCTACCTGGGCGCGCTCGCGGCCCTTCTCGTCACCGCGTTCTGGTCGACCGACGTGTTCACCGGCGACGTGGTCAAGGTGTTCACCTGGGCCAACTTCACCGACCTGGTCACCGGCGAGGTCTACCGCACTGTCGCCCTGCGGTCGATCGGCGTGGCTGCGGCGGTCACGCTGATCGACCTGGTGGTGGCCTTCCCCATGGCGTTCGCGATGGCCAAGCTGGCCTCGCCGCGGGCCCAGCGCTGGCTGGTGATCGCCGTGCTCACCCCCCTGTGGGCGTC
The DNA here is from genome assembly GCF_030268985.1 of Microbispora sp. NBRC 16548. Taxonomy (NCBI): domain Bacteria; kingdom Bacillati; phylum Actinomycetota; class Actinomycetes; order Streptosporangiales; family Streptosporangiaceae; genus Microbispora; species Microbispora sp. NBRC 16548. The sequence continues at coordinate 421,882 of NZ_BSSF01000006.1, read as the reverse complement.
CTACCTGGTAAAGGCGTACGCGTGGCGGGTGATGCTGTCCTCGGACGGCGTGCTCGGCTGGGGCTACGGCCTGACCGCCACCGTGGTGACCCTGTCGTACCTGTGGCTGCCGTACATGATCCTGCCGATCTACGCGGGGCTCGAACGGCTGCCGAACCCGCTGCTCGACGCGGCCGGCGACCTCGGCGCCCGCGGATGGCGGACCTTCCGCACCGTGGTCTGGCCGCTGACCTTCCCCGCCGCCGTGGCGGGGTCGATCTTCACGTTCTCGCTCTCGCTGGGCGACTACATCACCGTGAAGATCGTCGGCGGCAAGACCCAGCTCATCGGCAACGTGGTCTACGACAACATCGGCGCGGCCAACAACCTGCCCTTCGCCGCCGCCGTCGCCACCGTCCCCGTCGTGATCATGCTGGTCTACCTCGCGGCCGTACGCCGCACCGGCGCGCTGGAGAATCTGTGAGACAGCGATACGAACGAACCGGCAAGCACAGCGACCTGGTTGTCCGGCCGGCGAGGGAGGCCCGGTGAACCTCTCTCGTACGTCCCGGACGCTGCTGCGGGCGGCGCTGGTAGCCGGCCTGGCCGTGATCTACGTGCCGCTGGCCGTGGTGCTGCTCAACTCGTTCAACTCCGACCGGACCTTCTCCTGGCCGCCCGCCGGGTTCACGCTGCGCTGGTGGGGCGCCGCCTGGGACTCGGCCGGCCTGCGCGACGCGCTGTGGACCTCGGTCCAGGCGGGTCTCGGCGCGACCGCGATCGCGCTCGTGCTCGGCACGATGGCCGCCTTCGCGGTGCAGCGCTACCGGTTCTTCGGCCGGGAGGCGGTCTCACTCGTGATCGTGCTGCCCATCGCCCTGCCCGGCATCGTGACCGGCATCGCGTTGAGCAACACCTTCCACACCGTGCTCGGCCTCCCCCTCGGGCTGCTGACCGTGATCGTCGGCCATGCGACGTTCTGCGTGGTCACCGTCTACAACAACGTGCTGGCCCGGCTGCGCCGCATGGGTCTGAACCTGGAGGAGGCGTCGGCCGATCTCGGCGCGGACACGTTCACCACGTTCCGCCTGGTGACGTTCCCGATGATGCGCTCGGCACTGCTCGCGGGCGGGCTGCTCGCCTTCGCGCTGTCGTTCGACGAGATCATCGTCACGACGTTCACCGCCGGGGCCGGCGTCCGCACGCTGCCGATCTGGATCTTCGAGAACCTGTTCCGGCCCAACCAGGCGCCGGTGGTCAACGTGGTGGCCGCCGCGCTGATCCTGCTGTCGGTGATCCCGATCTACCTGGCCCAGCGCCTGTCCGGGGGCGACCCGCAGACCCACTGAAGGGCGATCCGGGAAGACGCCTGCAAGGTGATCAGGAAGGGCCGAGGCGCTCGGGCTCATTAAAAACTTTGATCAGTGGAGACAGGGTGAATCCCAGTGCGACCAGTCGTCTCGCGACCTCGGCCGGGCTTTGCCGTGTCTCCACAGCGGCAGCGATCACGTGCCCGGGTGACACCGGCCGATCGGTCGACAGCCAGGGTGAACCGCGGGTCAGTTCCGTGCTGACGATGGTGCGATCGGTGGAATCGAGGTCCTGGGGCAGATGAGAGGGATCGGCCACGGAGAATCCGAGAGCCTTCAGCAGGGCCGCCACAGCGGCCGGGCTCTGCCCCATCGCCACCGCGGCGCCGATCACATGCCCCAATGACACCGGTTCATCGGTCGCCAGCCACGGTGAAGCTCTGTCAAGATCCCGGCTGACGACCGTGAGATTGTTGAAGTCGAGGTTATCGGGCAGACCCGCGGGATCGGGCACGGGAAAACCGAACGCCTTCAACCGAGCCGCCACAGCGGCCGGGCTCCGCCTCGTCTCCGCTGCGGCGGCGATCACATGCTCAGGTGGCACGGATTGATCAGTGGCCAGCCACGGCCGAAATCCGTCAAGATCCCGGCTGATGACGGTGAGATCGGTGGCGTCGGGAGTGCCGGGCAGACCCGCGGGATCGGGCACGGGAAAACCGAACGCCTTCAACCGAGCCGCCACAGCGGCCGGGCTCCGCCTCGTCGCCACCGCGGCGGCGACAACGTGCTCAAGCGGCACCGCTTCACCAACGGCCAACCACGGCGGGCTACCGTCAAGATTCCTGCTCATGATGACGGGATCCGCAGGATCAAGGTCGCTGGGCAGACCCGCGGGATCGGGCACCGAAAAACCGAACGCCTTCAACCGAGCCACCACATCGGCCGGGCTCCGCCTCGTCGCCACCGCGGCGGCGATCACGCGCTCAAGCGGCACCGCTTCACCAACGGCCAACCACGGCGGGCTACCGTCAAGCCCGGCACTGAAGATGGTGCGATCGCCGGAATCGAGGTTGTCAGGCAGACCCGCGAGATCCGGCGCCGAAAAACCAAACGCCTTCAACCGAGCCACCACATCGGCCGGGCTCCGCCTCGTCGCCACCGCGGCGGCGACAACATGCCCCAACGGCACCGCCTCATCAGCGGTCAACCATGGCGGGCTACCGTCAAGATCCCTGCTCATGACGACGGGATCCGCAGGATCGAACTCGCCGGGCAGACCCGCGAGATCCGGCACCGAAAAACCGAGCAACTTCAGCCAAGCCACCACATCGGCCGGGCTCTTCCCAGAATGCATGGCCGCAGCGATCACGTGCCCCAACGGCACCGCCTCATCAGCGGCCAACCACGGCGGGCTACCGTCAAGATCCCTGCTCATGACGACGGGATCCGCAGGATCGAACTCGCCGGGCAGACCCGCGAGATCCGGCACCGAAAAACCGAACGCCTTCAACCGAGCCACCACATCGGCCGGGCTCTTCCCAGAATGCATGGCCGCAGCGATCACGTGCCCCAACGGCACCGCCTCATCAGCGGCCAACCACGGCGGGCTACCGTCAAGATCCCTGCTTATGACGACGGGATCCGCAGGATCGAACTCGCCGGGCAGACCCGCGAGATCCGGCACCGAAAAACCGAGCAACTTCAGCCGAGCCCCCACAGCGGCCGGGCTCCGCCTCGTCACCACCGCACCGGCGACAACATGCCCCAACGGCACCGCCTCATCAGCGGCCAACCACGGCGGGCTACCGTTGAACCCGGCACTGAAGATGGTGCGATCACTGGGATCGAAGTCGCCGGGCAGACCGGCGGGATCGGGCACCGAAAAACCGAGCAACTTCAGCCGAGCCCCCACGGCGGCCGGGCTCCGCCTCGTCGCCGCCGCGGCAGCGATCACGTGCTCAAGTGGCACAGATTGATCAACGGCCAACCACGGCGGGCTACCGTCAAGATCCCTGCTCATGACGACGGGATCCGCAGGATCGAAGTCGCCGGGCAGACCCGCGAGATCCGGCACCGAAAAACCGAGCAACTTCAGCCGAGCCCCCACAGCGGCCGGGCTCCGCCTCGTCGCCGCCGCGGCAGCGATCAGATGTCCTGTTGCCACCGGATCTTGATCGAGCAGCCAGGCAGAAGCGGATGAATCCTTGAAAATCACCCTGTCTTCCCCGACGTCCCCATGCCCGGGGTCATGACTCACCAGGAGGAAGTCCGAAGGCCGGGCCACCACGACGTCAGAAGGTGACGCCACCGACATGCCGCGGATCAGTCCCGCTTTACTCCAGACGCTCGCGCGCCAGGTGGAGACGCATTCCGGTATGTGTCTCCTCCGATAGCTCGACACGCCTGTTCCGCTGTAGGAGAGGAAGGCACGAGTTCCTCCGAATAGGTAAGCGTCGTGGGAGAAACAGCCGACGACGGCGATGTCGACCTCCTCTTCGGCGACGATCCACGGTCGGCGAGGTACGGCCAGAGCCTTTTCGAAGATCGCATCGGCCAGCACCGGGTCGTGATTGACCAGGACAGACAGCCACTCGTGGGTCAGTACGGTGGCCCCTTCCAGCGTGAGCGCTGTGGCTTCCTGCAGTAGCAGTCGCTTCACTTCCGCCTCGTTGAAGGCGAGCATCTGCTTGCGATCAACGGTGAGTCGCGGCAAGTGAGGTCCGGTGAGGTTGACGACCGCGCCGAAGAGATGCCTTCCCGCCCACAATCCGTCGGCGAGAACGGCACCGGAGGAAGCGCACCACCAAACCTCGGGGGTCGAGGTCGCGTCGATGTCCTTGGCAGTACGTTGGGCGCCTTCGGCGAGAGGGTCGTCGGACCCGATGGGGGCGATGTCGGACAGCTCGCGGGCCCGCCATACATGAGTTTCGTACGGATCGGTGGCGGTCACCTGATACTCGGAAATCCAGAGGATACGGCGGAGCAGATCGACGCACGACACCGGCGTTCCTGTGTCACGCAGATGAAGACGGACCCTGGTGAACGAGTGATCTCCCGGGCCGAGGGGGCGGACTCGGAACAAGGCGCCGGGTCCTGCGATCTGCACTTCGAGGATGCGGCCAGGCCTGCCGGTCCGGTCGAACCTGCAGGTGGTCACGGTGATGTCGTCGGCCAGCATGAAGTAGCTGAGGACGCCTATGCCGAATCGGCTGTTCGGGTAGAGCGTGACACCCGCTTCCTTCCACTGGGCCTGTTCTTCGATGAACTCCGGCAGATCCGTGAAGCGGACTCCGGCGTGGGAGAAGACGCTCAGGAGCTCCCGGATCCCCATCCCGATGCCGTTGTCGGTGCAGTCGAGGTACGGCCGATCCTGCTCATCCACCCCCTGGGTGAAGACGATCTCACCGGTCCATGGCGCGAGGCGCGTGCCCGTGGCCTGCAGATAGTCTCCCCTCGCCTGCCGGTATCGGCAGGCGTCGAGCGCATTCTGGTACAACTCACGGACGGCCAGCGCCGGGTCGCCGTAAAGCTGCGCACCCATGAGCAGTTCCTGGATCCGGTCGTCAGCCAGCCTGAACCGGAAGCCCGACGAGTCGTACGCTCGGCTTCCGTCAGCCAGAGTCACCGGTTGTACCCGGTCCCCGGTCACATGCACGGGCATGTCGGTCAGGGGCGCCAGGGGCCCACTGTCGCCCGTGGTGGTATCGATCTCGGTGAGCAGCGTGTCGATATGGCCGGCGTGCTCGCGCAGAGCAAGCTCAACCGCGGGATGGGTGCAGCGCGCTTCCAAAATCCTGGTCCGGCCCTGGGCGACCCATTTCGCCTCCCTTATCGTGGAGTGCACATCGGCGATGTCGACCGCGTAGCTGATCCCAAGATGATCGACCACTACCTCGGGCAATCCGGAGGGGTCCACGGTGAAGAGGTATGCGGCGGTGAGCAGGTAGCCGAGCAGTTGCTCGCGCACGCCCTGCTCGTTCTCCGTACCTCCGGCGACCTGCCGGACCGGGCTCAACGCGGACGTGCGATCCGAGCGGGTGAGGAACGCCGCGTCCATCCGAAGGACTCGTAGCATCTCCAGCATCCGGTCTGGCGCGAAGACCTCTCCGACGAACATGCCGGCGTCCCCGCTCTTCGCCACGTCTGATGCGAGCAGATCGGAGACGTGTCTGGGCTGATAGCAGTCAGGCTGACGCGCCAGCCAGCGGTGGAACAGCCACCAGCCGACGGCTGAGACGACGGGAGAGTCTCCGGCCTCAGCCGCGCGCCTGGCCCGGCGCAGCAATCGTCCGTGGCCGGCTGCGAACCGCCGGAACCGCTCGCCCTCCTCGGAACCGTCGCCGGCCAGGTCAGCCGGATTCACATGGCATAACCGGGCGGCATGTCGGGCCCAGAACGACTCGTGCAGGAACGGGAAGGCGACCAACAGCGCCGCCTCCGCCGGGGAGAGCTCCAGCTTTTCGGGGTTGAGCACCGTCTGAAGCAGCCAGCGGATCTTGGAGTTCATCCGCAGGGCGAGGTGCCGATCTCGCCATGGATCACCGTTGAGCGCCCTGATGTCGCGCTTCCAGTTCGCCGCCAAATGCTCGACCAGGGCGATGGTGGCCTCACGTAGATCCTCGGCGCCACGACCGTCGCCCACCTGTTTCCAGGCGACATGGTCACGAGCCAGGGTCCCCCAGTCATTTCGCCCGGCATCCCGGTCGCGCTGCCCTGCGCGGGAGAAGACGACGAAGCCGTCGGTGTCCGTCTCGGTCAGGACCCTGATGAGCTGTCTCGGCACCTTGGACTCTGAGGTGAGGCTGTCGAGGGCGTCCTGCAGAGCCGGCTTGATCTGGGACAGACTCCGAGGTCCGTCCTCGTTTCCCACGATCTCCGTCAGCGCACGGGAGAACAAGCTGAACGTCGCGGCGCCCGCCGTCACATACCGTGCGCGTTCCCCGGGGGAGCAGGCATACACGTAGGCGAACCGCCGTGAGCCGGTTCGCTCGACCCGGCGATCGGACCAGCTCGCGGCGTTCACGGTGCCCATCTCACGCAGGTCGATGCCCTCCCGGCATGCGTCGATGACAACGAGGACGTCGCCCGCTCGGCTGTGCTCGACGTAGCGGTCGAAGGCGATCGGCACACAACGGGAGGGGAAGTCCCGCGAACGCGTCGAAGCGCCCAAAGGGACCAGATAATCCATGCCCGAGTGGTGCACGCCGTGCCCACTGAGATATATGAGCAGCGTCTGTCCCGGCATCGCGTCGGCGATGAAGAGTTCGACCGCGGTGTCGATGCTGTCCCGGTCGGTCCGGCCTACATCGTGGACCTGCACCTCATACCCGACGCCGCGTAGCACTGTTTCCAGGGCGGCCATATCGCTCTCGACGAACGGGAGGTCCTTGATCGCCTCATCGACATAGTGAGGTACGCCGATCAGCAGAGCGCGGAACCGGCTCCCCCCGGGAGAGCCCTCACCTGCCGCGGTCACCGGCCGAACGTCAGCGTGATGGCGCCCTTACCGGCCGCCTGGGCGTTCGCTCCGACGATGGTGATTCCACCACTCGCAGTGACCTCGAACGTGATCTGCGCCTCCTTCAGCGGCAGACCCCCCTCCGCCGCGGCGATCTCATCGAACAACTCCCGCAGACTGCCGACGGTGCGCCGCAGGTTCTCCCGCAGCACTGCCACAGGGATCTGCCGCACGGAGAGCGCCCCCTCGCTCCGGCCAAAGATCCCCATCTCCCCTTCGGCCGTCGCCGTACCGCTTTCTTCGTCGCTCACCAGGAAAGGCAGGGTTTCTGTGGATATCTCTGCAGCGGCCTCAAACATGATCCTGCTCCAGTACCCGTAGGTGCCCATTGAGGGAAGTCGATCGTACAAGCCGAACATTCAGAGTTCGAGAATCAGCCCGGTAACGTTCCAAATCACCTGAATGTTCCTGACCGAATCCACCCTTATATTCGATCCCGATCAGCGAACACGCGTCTCATCGGGCAGACCGTGCCCAGCAGCCGGCGGCGACCCGCAGACCCACTGAAGGGCGCCTGGACGGATCAGCCGTCCGCGCCCGTCAAGGACCGCAGGCAGGGGCGCAGCAGGGCGGCGATCTGCTCGGGAGGCGCGTCGCGCAGTTCTTCGAGCTTCAGCAGGTGCCGCCCGAGTACCACGCCGATGAGCACCGCGCTGATCAGCGCCGCCCGTACGCCCGCGTCGGCGGCGGGGATGGCCTCGGCGAGCTGCGCCCGGTGGCGGGCCGCCCCCTCGGCCGCGGCCTCGGAGGCTCCCGGATGGGTCAGCATCGAGCGCAGGACGGCCAGCGACTCGACCGGCTCGTCGGCCATCGAGGCGGCGAGCCGGTCGAGCATCTCCTCGACGACCTGCTCCGGCTCGCCTTCCAGAGGCCCGGACGGCCGGGCCCGGGCGACGCGCAGGAAGAGCTCCTCCTTGGAGCCGAAGTAGTGCATGACGAGCCCGGGGTTCACCCCGGCGGCCGCGGCGACGGCCCGGATCGTCGTGTCCGCGTATCCCGACTCGGCGAACAGGCGAGCCGCCGCCTCGAGGATCCGCGCCTCGGTCCTGCGGCGTCGCTCCGCCCGCGTCAGGCGGGCTCCGGCCTCGGTCACCGGTCGATTCTACGGCGTGATTGATCCCTTTCCACATTTCGTTGTACGGTCGTTTAGTAAACGCGCGTTCAACGAACGGAGGGCCCCATGGACCGGCCGACCCCGCGAGACGTCCTCGCCCGCAGACGCGCCCTGATCCTCGACGGCGACCTGGTCGGCTTCGCCGATCTGTTCGCCCCCGACGGGGTGATCGAGCTGCCGTTCGCCCCGCCGGGGATGCCCGTGCGCGTCGAGGGCCTAGAGGCCATCCGTGCCTTCTCCTCCGGGCAGGCGACCGCGGCGATGCGGATCGAGGACATGTGGACCACGAGCGTCTACGAGACGACGGATCCGGAGGTGCTCGTCGTCGAACTCGAGACCAGGGCCGTGGTGACCGCGACGGGCGCCCCCTATCAGGCCCGGTCGGTGCAGGTGTTCCGTATCCGCGACGGGCGCATCCTCCTCCTGCGCGACTACTGGAACCCGATGGGCCTCGCCGACGCCTTGCGGGCCTGATCAGAGCCGGAAGACGTCGGCCGATGTCCTCCGGCTCCGGCGGAAGATCAGCGGGCGGTGGTGGCGGTGGTCCAGGAGGCGTAGAGGTCGGCGTACACGCCGGGCTGCTCGACCAGGACGGCGTGCGGGCCGCGCTGGACGATCCGGCCGTGCTCGAACACGATGACCTCGTCGGCCGCCTGGGCGGTGGACAGGCGGTGCGCGATCGAGATGGCCGTACGACCGCGGGTGACGCCGTCGAGGGCACGGGCGAGGCGCACCTCGGTGGCGGGGTCCACGGCGGAGGTGGCCTCGTCGAGCAGCAGCAGGTCGGGGTCGGCGAGGTAGGCACGGGCGAGCGCGACGAGCTGCCGCTCTCCGGCCGACAGGGACTCGCCCCGCTGGCCGACCGGGGTGTCCAGGCCGGCGGGCAGGCCGTCGAGCCAGTCGGCCAGGCCGAGCTCGGTCAGCGCCCGGGCGATCTCCTCCCGGGTCGCCGAGGGCCGTCCGAAGCGGATGTTGTCCTCAAGCGTCGAGTCGAACAGGAACCCGTCCTGCGGGACCATGACGATCCGCTCCCTGAGCGAGGAGAAGCTGACCGTGCGCAGGTCGGTCCCGTCCACGAGGATCCGGCCGGAGGTCGGGTCCATGAGCCGGGTGAGCAGCTTGGCGAAGGTCGTCTTGCCCGAGCCGGTCTCCCCCACCACCGCGACCCGCGTGCGCGGCGGGATCTCGACGGACACGTCGTGGAGGACGGGCGGCCCGCCGGGGTAGGCGAAGCCCACGCCGTCGAAGCGCACCGAGATCGGGCCGCGTGGCAGCACCGCGCCGTTCTCCGGGTCGGCCACGTCGGCCGGGGTGTCGAGCACGCCCAGGATGCGCCGCCATCCGGCGATCGCGTTCTGCGCCTCGTTCAGCACCTCGGTCGCGGTCTGCAGCGGGCTGATGAACAGCGTGATCAGGAACAGGAACGCGATGAGCCGCCCCGCCGTGATCGAGTCGGCGACGCCCAGCCAGACCCCGGCCACGACCACCAGCGCGACCGTGATCGAGGCGATCAGCTCGGTGGCCGGGAACGTGAACCCGACGATCTTCTGGGCTCGGGTCTGCGCCGCGCGCATCCCGTCCACCGCGGTGTCGATCCGCTCGGCCGTGCGGTCCTCCGAGCCGTACGCCCGGATCACCGCGCTGCCGACGACCGACTCGCTGACGGCGGCGAGGACGTCGCCGGCGCGCTCGCGCACCCGCGTGTACGCCCCGGCCACCAGGCGCTGGAACCGGGGCAGGGCCAGCACCAGCGGCAGGAAGCAGGCCCACACGATCAGCGTGAGCTGCCAGGAGTAGACGGCCATGAGCACCGTCGCCACCACCAGCTGGCCGGCGGACACGATGACCATCAGCCCGCCCCACTGCATGAACGTGCTGATCTGGTCGACGTCTCCGGTCACGCGGGAGACCAAGCCGCCGCGCCGCTCGGTGTTCTGCGTCAGCACCGACAGGTCGTGCACGTGGCGGAAGCCCTTGCCGCGCAGGGCCGCCAGGCCCGACTCGGTGGAACGGTAGAGCCGGACGTTCATGAGGTAGCCGCACAGCGCGGTCAGCACGACGGCGAGCGCGCACAGGACCACCGCGTTCCGGATGAACGGCAGGTCGGGCACGCCCGAGCGCAGGCCGCGGTCGATCACCTGTTGCACGGCGATCGGCACGACGACCTTGCCCAGGGTGGCCAGCACGGCCAGCACGAGCGTCCCGGCGAGCCCGCGGCGGAACTCCGGCGACAGCCGCAGGCCCTGCCTGAGCGTCTCCAGGGCGCCCCGGTCGGCCGACCGCAGGGACGAGGTCTCTCCTGTGGCCGTGCCGGTCGCAGGGTCGGTCACGGCGGTCACCGCGTCACACTCCTCGTCAAGGGCTTCGGGCCGTGCGTCATGCGACGACCTCCTCATCGGTGTCGAGCGCGGCCCGCTCGGCCTCCTCGCGCTCGTAGGCGGTGACGAGGTCGCGGTAGCCCGCGCAGCGGACCAGCAGCTCCTCGTGCGTGCCGTGGTCGGCGACCACGCCCTGCTCCAGGTAGACGACCTCGTCGGCCAGCGCGATCGTCGCCATGCGGTAGGCGACCACGATCACCGTGGCCTCGGCGGCGCCGTCGCGCAGGCCGTAGAGGATGCGCTTTTCGACCTGCGGGTCGACGCTGGAGGTGGCGTCGTCAAGGATGAGCAGCCGGGGCTCGCGCACGAGCGCGCGGGCCAGTGCGAGGCGCTGGCGCTGACCGCCCGACAGCGTCGCACCGCGCTCGCCGATCCGGGTGTCCAGGCCGGACGGCAGCGCGCTGACGAAGCCGTCGGCCTGCGCGAGCCGCAGCGCGGCCCAGACCCGCTCGTCCGGCACCTGCCCGGCGAGCGCGATGTTGCCGCGCACGGTGTCGTCGAACAGGAACGTCTGCTGCGGGACGAGCGCCACCGAGGCGCTCACCTCACCCTTGGCCACCTCGCGCAGGTCGACGCCGTCGACGCGGACGACGCCCTCGCCGGGGTCGATCAGGCGCGCGAGCAGCTGGGTGAGCGTCGACTTGCCCGCCCCGGTCGGCCCGACGACCGCGATCGTACGGCCCGGCGCGACGGCGAAGCCCACGTCCCTCAGCACCGGGCTCCCCGGCACGTACGCGTAGGAGACGCCCTCGGTCTCCACCCGGGCCGGGCCGGAGGCGTCCAGGCGGGCGGTGCCGTACTCCATGGAGCCGGTGGCGTCGAGGACGTCCCTGACCCGCGTCCAGCCGACGACGCTGCGCGGCAGCTCGGCCAGCACCCAGCCGAGCGCCCGCACGGGGAAGGCGAGAAGGGTGAACAGATAGGCGACCTGGATCAGGTCGCCGGCCGCGACGCCACCGGACTCCAGCCGCAGCGACCCGACGAGCAGCACGGCGAGCACGCCCAGCGTGGGCAGCGCCTCGAGCATGGGGTCGAACAGCCCGCGGACGCGGCCGACGGCGACGTTCGCGTCCCGCAGCGCGTCGGCCTTCGCCTGGAAGCGCGCGGTCTCCGCGTCCTCCCGGCCGAGGGTCTTCACGACGAGCGCGCCGTCGAAGCTCTCGTGCGCCACCTCGCTCACCTCGGCCCGCAGCTGCTGGGCCCGCATCGCGAGCGGTGAAAGCCTGCGCTGGTAGACCAGGTTGAGCACGGCCACGGCCGGGAAGATCAGGAAGCCGACGACGGCGAGCACCGGGTCGACCAGCACGATCGCCACGGCGGCCGTCACGAGCATCACGACCACGCCCACCGCCATCGGCAGCGGGGCGAGCGGCCCCCAGGCCGCCTCGACGTCGGAGTTGGCGTTGGACAGCAGCTGTCCGGTCGGGTGACGGTGGTGCCAGGCGAGCGGCAGCCGCAGATACTGCCGGGTGACGGCGCGGCGTGAGTGGGCCTGCATGCGGTACTGGTGGATCCCGGCCAAGATGCGCCGGCCCATGATCCCCGCGGCCTTGAGCACCGCCACGCCCACGATCAGCAGGGCCGCCACGACCAGCGCGCCGGTGCTCGCCGCGCCGTCCCTGAACGCGGGCAGCACCGCGTTGTCGGTCGCCCAGCCGAGCGCCCAGGACGAGACGACGGTCATCGCGCCGTAGAGGGCGCTGGCGAGGACCGCGCCGGTGAAGATCCTCGGCTCGGTTCTGATCGCCACGCCGATGACCTTGAGACCCTGGAGCATGACTGAGCTGCCGGGCCGCGCGGGAGACTCCTTCGTCGGCACGCGGTGCGTTCCTTCCGATCGGGGGACCAGCCGGGGCCGCTCCCTGCGAGCGCCCCGGAGGGGGACGTTACTCACTCGGGGACGCCACCGGATCGGTCACCGGACCGACGCCGCCCAAGCCCTTGGTCCTAGTCGTGTCTCGCGGATCGCTGCGACGGGCAGCATCTGCTCGACAGTCCTAGTTACTCCCTATCATCCTGATCAATCGGTTTATTCCTCGGTGATGCTCGGCCACCGGTCCGGACGGGATGACGGACGCATAGGCTGATCACTTGACTTCCTCCCCCGCCTGAAGCTAGTGGCGGAGGAGCCCATCCCTCGCGGGCTGGGTTTCCTGCTTCACCGCCGACCGCCGAAGGGAGGACCCTTGCGGACTCACGTCAGCTCCACAGGCAGACACCGCTCGACCAGCGGCCAGGATGTTCTTGGCGGCGTTGACGTCCCGGTCGTGCCGGGTGCCGCATCCCGGGCACGTCCAGTGCCGGGTGGACAGGGACAACATGGCGAGCAGGTGCCCGCACGCGCTGCACGTCTTCGAGCTGGGAAACCAGCGGTCGATCACGACCAGGCGCCGTCCATACCGTCGGGTTTTGTACTCCAGTTGGCGGCGGAACTCGCCCCACCCACAGTCGGAGATGACCCGCGCCAGAGACCGGTTGCGGACCATGCCGCGCACGTTGAGGTCTTCGATCACGATCAGGTCGTGGTCGCGGACCAGCCGTGTGGAGGTGCGGTGCAGGAAGTCGGCGCGGGCATCCCGCACCTTGGTGTGCGCGCGGGCGACCTTCGCCCTGGCCTTGGCCCGGTTGTTCGACCCGCGCTGCTTGCGGGCCATCCTGCGCTGGTAACGGGCCAGATTCCTCGCCTTACGCTCCAGGTGGCGCGGGTTGGCGATCCGCTCACCGTCGGAGGTCACCGCAAAATCCTTCACCCCCAGGTCGACACCGACCGCCGAGCCGGGGTCGGTGTCGACCTGGGGTTCGGTCTCGGCCTCCACGGCCAGGGAGGCGTACCAGCGACCGTCGCTGTCGCGGGAGACGGTCACCGTGGCCGGGTTGATCGTGGCGGGGTCGACCTCGGGCCAGGACCACACCAACTCGATTGGGTCGTCCACCTTCGCCAGGAACAGTCGGCCGTCGCGCCAGCGGAACGCCGAGCGGGTGTAGCTCGCGGACTGGCGGCCGTGGCGGGACTTGAACCGCGGGGGGCGGGCGCGTCCGGCGAAGAAGTTCACAAAGGCGGTGTGCTGGTGCCGCAACGCTTGCTGCAACGGCACACTGGAGACCTCGTACAGGAAGTCGCGGTCGCCACCGCGTTTCAGCTCCGTCAGGTACCGGTCCGATTGCGCATAAGAGGTTTTCACGCCCTCGGCACGGTAGCGGGTCTGCCGCCACGCCAGAACCGTGTTCCAGACCAGGCGTACGCAGCCGAACGTGCGGTTCAGCACCGCTACTTGTTCGGGGGTGGGGTAGACCCGCACCTTGTACGCCGTACGCATGTTCGGATTTTACTATCTCCTTTTTCACATGGTCAGCAAAAGGAGCAAAGTCGTGAACGCTTCGCGCTCAGGGCCGTCCCGGCTTCGCCGGGCCGCCCCTGACGGGGTCCGAATTCCTCCCGGCCCCAAGGGACCGGGCTTCTTCCGGAGGTTGCAGTGACACACGCCCAGACGGAGCGCGCGGCGCTCTGCGACCTGCTCGACCGCCTCGGTCCTGAGGCGCCCACGCTGTGCGAGGGGTGGGCGACCGGGGACCTCACGGCCCACCTCGTCCTGCGCGAGCGCCGGCTCGACGCCGCGCCCGGCATCGCGCTGCCGTTCCTGGCGGGCTACACCGCCGCCGTGCAGGAGCGCATCAAGCGGAGCCACCCCTATCCCGAGCTGGTCGGGCTCGTCCGTCACGGCCCGCCGCGCTGGACGCCGTACGGGCTGGTCCCTCGCCTGGACGAGATCGTCAACACGGTGGAGCTTTTCATCCATCATGAGGACGTGCGCCGGGCGCAGGCCGGCTGGGAGCCGCGGGTCATCCCGCGGGACCTGCAGGAGGCGTTCTGGAACCGGCTGCGCGGCACCGCCCGGCTCTTCCTGCGCAAGGCTCCTGTCGGGGTCGTGCTCCGCCGTCCCGACGGGGCCAAGACCGCCGGGCGGATGGCGGAGCCCGCCGTGGTGGTCACCGGCGAGCCGTCGGAGCTGCTGCTGTTCGCGTTCGGACGGCAGGCGCACGCCCGGGTGACGTACGACGGGGACGCCGCGGCGGTCGCCCTCCTCCAGGAGGCCCGATTGGGGCCCTGAGGACGAAGTCGCGGGAGTTGTCCGGAATTCTCCACGTAAACGTCGTGCAATGGGGCAGCATGAGACCAGCGCACGATGTGTGGGAGCGTTTGGGAGCCCCGGATGAACCTCAAGAAGGTCCTGACCTACCTGGCCATCGCGTTCGTGATCTTTTATTTGTTCACGCAGCCCGCGAACGCCGCCGGCGCGGTCAGGAACGTGTTCGGGGGCATCACCACGGGAGCCGAACGCCTGTCCGCGTTCTTCACCTCGCTCCTCTCGGGCTGAACCCCGCTCTTCCCTGGCCGGACCGCGCTCGTTCCGGGCCGAGCCCCGCTCTTTCCGGGCCGAGCCCCGCTCTTCGCGGGCCGGACCGCGTATTTCCGGACTGCGCCGCGTTCTTTCCTGGCTTTGCCGGCGGCGTCCTGCCAGGCCCGCGAGGACTCCTGGACGCGCCGCGAGAAGGCCGTCGATCCCGCCGTCTCACGATGAGGGCGGAACGGCCTCATGTCCTCTCGGCTAGTTATGATCAACACTGCCGCCGGGTACAAACAACCGGGATACCGATTGCAGGAGGCCCCCCGATGAAGGTGAAGAAGGTTCTTACGTACGCGGCCATCGCGTTCGTGGTCTTCTACCTCTACAGCCAGCCGCACGCGGCGGCAGGCGCCGTGCGAGGCGTGTTCGACACGGTCAACACCGGAGCCAGCCGACTGGCGACCTTCTTCACCTCGGTCCTGAGTTGAGGCCGCGGACCGCCCGTCCCCGCTCTCCCACAGGTGACCCCGACCACAACCACAGGCAGCGACCAACAACTATCGAATCGTAGTGACAGCCAGAGCCCCGAGGCTCTCCGCGCACAGGCCGGCAGGGCATCCGCCCTTGCTCCGCCGGCCTCTCCTTTCGCATCCCCTCATGACCGGCGAGCGGCTCACCCCCAGGTCGACACCTCTGCCCCCACGTCCCGTTCGCACACCCGCGTGTTCCACAGGGCTCCCGTGAACGAGAACGGGCGCACGGCGAGTGCTATCCGCGCTGCCGGTGCTCCGTGAGCTCGTACTCCACGAACGCCCCGATCATCGCCCGCCAGACGGCCTCGGCGACCTCCGGCGACAGCCCCTCGCGCTCCGCGCGCTCCCGCGCCGCGGTCACGACCCGCTCCACCCGGTCGGGAGCCCGTACGGCCTGCTCGTCCGTCTTGAAAGCGGCGGCGGCGCGCACGAGACGCTGCCGCTCGGCCAGCAGCGTCGTCAGACGGGCGTCGAGCTCGTCGATCCGGCGGCGGACGTCGTCGAGCGAGGTGGGGCCGGACACATGTTCCTCCGGGTGGCGAGACGATGATCACCGGCAACTCTAGGGCTCGTGCAGGAGAGCCCGCACATCCGCCGTCCGCAGAAGAGATCCCGATAAAAGGCCACACAATCGCGCATGCCGATTTTCGCCCACTATCGCCCTATTTGGGGTGATTGGTATGGACGGTTGCGTGATGTTCGGCCGACCATTGAGGAGGGCGGACTCCGGAGCGCCGCATGATCCCTCGACGGACAGGAGACAGCTATGCGTGCCAAGCGTTTCCCGAGCCTGCTGGGCCTGGCCTTCCTCGCCGCCGTCGGCCTCGCGGCGGCTCAGCCGGCCCACGACGCCTCCGCCGCCACGACCTGCTGGAGCGACAACGGGTGCGGCCAGGGCGGCTCCTTCCAGGGACAGTGGCAGTACCAGTCGATGGCGTCCTCCTCGCTCGGCACCGGCCCCGACGCCTACCCCACGGCGATCGTCGACATCGACTGAGGACCCACCGACCGGGGGCCGGATCCCGGCCCCCGGTGGGCGCTCAGCGGACCGGGTGACCGGCCGCGCGCAGCGTGTCCTTGACCTCGTGGATCTTGAGCTGGCCGAAGTGGAAGACCGAGGCGGCCAGCACGGCGTCCGCCCCGGCGTCCACCGCGGGCGGGAAGTCCTCCAGCCGCCCGGCGCCGCCGGAGGCGATCAGCGGGACGCTCACCGCCGCCCGTACGGCCCGCAGCATCTCCAGGTCGTATCCCGACTTGGTGCCGTCGCCGTCCATCGAGTTGAGCAGGATCTCGCCGACGCCGAGTTCCTCCCCGCGCCGGGCCCACTCCACCGCGTCGATGCCGGTCCCCCGGCGCCCGCCGTGGGTGGTCACCTCGAACCCGGAGGGCGTGGGCGGCCCGTCGACCACCCGGCGCGCGTCCACCGACAGCACGATGCACTGCGACCCGAACCGGCGCGAGGTCTCGGTCAGCAGTTCCGGCCGGGCGATGGCGGCGGTGTTGATGCCGACCTTGTCGGCGCCCGCGCGGAGCAGCCGGTCCACGTCGTCGGCCGACCGCACGCCTCCGCCGACCGTCAGCGGGATGAACACCTGCTCGGCCGTACGGCGCACCACGTCGAGCATGGTCTCGCGCTCGCCCGAGGAGGCGGTGATGTCGAGGAAGGTCAGCTCGTCGGCCCCCTCGGCGTCGTAACGCGCGGCCAGCTCGACCGGATCGCCGGCGTCCCTGAGGTTCTCGAAGTTGACCCCCTTGACGACCCGGCCCGCGTCGACGTCCAGGCAGGGGATCACCCGCACCGCTACGGTCATCGCTCAGTCCTCATCGTTGCCGCGTTCCACCGGCCGGTAGGCCTCGACCTCGACCTCGACCAGCATGCGCGCGTCGACCAGCCCGGCGACCTGCACGCTCGTGCACGCGGGCCGTACGTCGCCGAAGATCTCGCCGTGGGCCTTGCCCGCCGCGTCGAAGTCGTCGGCGTTCACCACGTACATGCGGGTGCGCACCACGTCGGCCCGGGTGGTGCCGGCCTTCTCCACGGCGTCCAGCGCGATGGAGAAGGCGGTGAGCGTCTGCTGGTAGGCGTCGCCCACGTGCTGGACCTCACCGCCCACGGTGGCGGTGCAGCCGGACACGAGCACGTGCGGCCCGGCGACGACCGCGCGGGCGTAGCCGTAACGGTCCTCCCACGGGCCGCCGGAGGAGATCCGCCCGTCCGGCATCTGGGTGCTCATGCGCTCTTCACCGCCGCGAGGGCCTCTTCCAGCGTGAACGCCTGGGCGTACAGCGCCTTGCCCACGATGGCGCCCTCGACGCCATCCGGCACGAGCGTCGCGATCGCCCGCAGATCGTCGAGCGAGGACACCCCGCCGCTGGCGACGACCGGGCGGCCGGTCCGCGCGCAGACCTCGCGCAGCAGGTCGAGGTTGGGACCGCGCAGCGTGCCGTCCTTGGTGACGTCGGTGACGACGTAGCGCGGGCAGCCCTCCGACTCCAGCCGGTCGAGCACCTCCCACAGGTCGCCGCCCTCCTGGGTCCAGCCGCGGGCGGCCAGCGTGGTGCCGCGCACGTCGAGCCCCACCGCGATGCGGTCGCCGTACTCGGCGATCGCCTTGGCGCACCACTCCGGGTTCTCCAGCGCGGCGGTGCCGATGTTGACCCGCCGGCAACCGGTGCTCAGCGCGGCCTCGAGCGAGGCGTCGTCGCGGATCCCGCCGGACAGCTCCACGTTCACGTCGAGCGCGCCGACGACGGAGGCGAGCAGCTCGCGGTTGTTCCCCCGGCCGAACGCCGCGTCGAGGTCGACCAGGTGGATCCACTCCGCGCCGGCCTTCTGCCAGGCCAGGGCGGCGGCGAGCGGATCCCCGTACGAGGTCTCCGTCCCCGCCTCGCCCTGCACGAGGCGGACGGCTTGGCCGTCGGCGACGTCGACGGCTGGGAGCAATACGAGCGACATTTGGTCATGACCTCCGGTCGAAGACGATGGTGACGAGCACCGGGAGCAGCAGGATCGAGCCGAGGAACACGCCCAGCCGGGCCATCCACGAGTCGAGCAGAATCCAGGCGAGCACCTGGACGAGGAACCACAGCACGACGACGACGGCGTTCTCCGTGCGGCGGCGGCGGGCGAGATACCCGCGCTGCCGGGCCACCCGCACCGGCCTGGCCGGCCGCGGCAGCACCGCGGCCACGGCCCCGGCGACGGGCCCGACGAGCCGTTCGCGCATCTCGCGCCGTCTGGCGGCCCTCGCCTCGCGCTCGGCCCGGGCCGCTTCGAGGCGTTCGCGCTCGGCTTCGCGCTCCGCCCTCCGGCGGGCCCGTTCCTTGCTCATCGGGCCTCCCGCTCGGGTCCGGTCACGGCCTGGCCGGCCGTACGCGCCGCAGCCCCGCCGGTTCCCAGTGTCGCACCGCTGCCTCGAGATTTCGCGTGCCGGACACGCTCACAGCGTGCTCAGCCAGTTGGACAGCAGCACGGCCCCCGCGTCCCCGGACTTCTCCGGGTGGAACTGGGTGGCCATGAGGGGACCGTTCTCGACGGCGGCCACGAACGGCACGCCGTGCTCGGCCCAGGTCACCAGCGGCTCGCGGAAGCCGTCGCCGGCCTCCAGCCGCCAGTGGCGCACGCCGTAGGAGTGGACGAAGTAGAAGCGCGTCCCCTCCTCCAGGCCGCGGAACAGCACGCTGCCCTCGGGCGCGGTCACGGTGTTCCACCCCATGTGGGGCAGCACTGGCGCGTCGAGCCGCTCGACCGTGCCGGGCCACTCGCCGCAGCCCTCGGTGTGGACGCCGTGCTCGACGCCCTTCTCGAACAGGATCTGCATGCCGACGCAGATCCCGAGCACCGGGCGCCCGCCGGACAGGCGGCGGCCGACGATCTGGTCGCCGCGCACGCCCTTCAGCCCCTCCATGCACGCGGCGAACGCCCCGACGCCGGGGACGACGAGCCCGTCCGCCTCGAGGGCCGCGTCGAAGTCGGCGGTGACGGTGACGTCCGCCCCCACCCGGGCCAGCGCCCGCTCGGCCGAGCGGAGGTTGCCCGAGCCGTAGTCGAGAACGACGACCCGTCTGCTCATTGCCACCACATCACTCCCGCAGTGATCGCCATGGCGGCCCCGACGCCGGCGAGCGCCGCCAGCAGCTTGAGGCCCTGCCGGATGCCCGAGATGACCCCGCCGATAAGGAAGAGGCCGATGAAGATCATCCCGCCGGACGCGAAGGTCATCAGAGGACGCCCTTGGTGCTGGGCACGCCGGTCGCCCGGGGGTCCCGCTCCGACGCCTCGCGCAGCGCCCGCGCGAGCGCCTTGAACTGCGCCTCCACGATGTGGTGGGCGTTGCGCCCGTACGGCACGTGCACGTGGAGGCAGACCGCCGCCTGCGCGACGAACGACTCCAGGATGTGCCGGGTCATGGTGGTGTCGTAGTCGGGCCCGATCATCGGGGCCATGCCCTCGGGCTCGGTGTGGACGAGGTAGGGCCGGCCGGACAGGTCAACCGTGACCTGCGCGAGCGCCTCGTCCAGCGGGCAGGAGGCGCTGCCGAACCGCCGGATGCCCGACTTGTCGCCCAGGGCCTCGCGGAACGCCGCGCCGAGCGCGATCGAGGTGTCCTCGATCGTGTGGTGGGCGTCGATGTGCAGGTCGCCCTCGGTCTTCACGGTCAGGTCGAACAGGCCGTGCTTGCCGAGCTGGGCGAGCATGTGGTCGTAGAACCCGACGCCGGTGGAGACGTCGACGATCCCGGTGCCGTCGAGGCCCACCTCGACCAGCACCGACGTCTCCTTCGTCGTGCGCTCGACGCGGCCGCGGCGCTCGTCGATCTCGGTCATGCGAGGACCCCTTCCAGCGCGGCGCGGAACGCCGCCATCTCTTCCGGCGTGCCGATCGACACGCGCAGCCAGCCCGCGGGACCGGTCTCCCGGATCAGCACCCCGCGATCGAGCAGTCCCTCCCACACGGACCGCCGATCCGCAAACGTACCGAACAGCACGAAGTTGGCGTCGGAGTCGGCGGCCACCAGGCCACGCCCCCGCAGCCAGTCCACGGTGGCGTCCCGCTCGGCGCGCAGCGTGTCCACCGTGCCCAGCAGTTCCTCGCGGTGCGCGAGCGCCACCCGGGCCGCCGCCTGGGTCAGCGTGGACAGGTGGTAGGGCAGGCGGACCAGCAGCATGGCGTCGACCACCGCCGGGTCGGCGGCGAGGTAGCCGAGCCGGGTGCCGGCCATCGCGAACGCCTTGGACATGGTGCGCGTCACGATCAGCCGGGGGTTGCCGGGCAGCAGGGTCAGCGCCGACGGCGTGCCCGTGCGGGCGAACTCGGCGTACGCCTCGTCCACCACGACCATGCCGGGCGCGGCGGCGAGGATCCGCTCGATGACCTCCAGCGGCAGGGCCGTGCCGGTCGGGTTGTTCGGCGAGGTCAGGAACACCACGTCGGGGCGGTGCTCCTCGATCGCGGCCACGGCGGCGTCGGGGTCGATCGCGAAGTCCTCCTCGCGCAGGCCCTCGGTCCAGCGGGTGTTCGTGCCGCCCGCGATGATCGGGTGCATGGAGTACGACGGCTCGAACCCGATGGCCGAGCGGCCGGGGCCGCCGAACGCCTGGAGGATCTGCTGGATGATCTCGTTGGAGCCGTTGGCCGCCCACAGCTGGCGGGCCGTCAGCCCGTGGCCGAGGTAGTCGGCGAGGTCCTTGCGCAGCTCGACGGCGTCCCTGTCGGGGTAGCGGTTCAGCGTCGCCGCGCCCTGCCGTACGGCACGGGCGAGGTCGTCGATCAGCGCGGCCGACGGTGGGTAGGGGTTCTCGTTGGTGTTGAGCTGCACCGGCACGTCGAGCTGCGGCGCGCCGTAGGGCTGCTTGCCGCGCAGGTCGTCACGGATCGGCAGGTCGTCGAGGGTCGTCATGCGGGCACTTCCCAGTCGAAGCGGGCGCGGATCGCGGCGCCGTGGGCGGGCAGGTCCTCGGCGTCGGCGAGCGCGCACACGTACGGTGCGGCCCCGGCCAGCGCCTCGCGGCTGTAGTCCACCACGTGGATGCCGCGCAGGAACGTCTGCACCGACAGCCCCGAGGAGTGGCAGGCGCAGCCGCCGGTCGGCAGCACGTGGTTGGAGCCCGCCATGTAGTCGCCGAGCGACACCGGCGCGTACGGCCCGACGAAGATCGCGCCGGCGTTGCGCACCCGGGCGGCGACCGCGCGGGCGTCGGCCGTCTGGATCTCCAGGTGCTCGGCGGCGTAGGCGTCCACGACCTTCAGCCCGTCCTCGATGTCCGAGACGAGCACGATGCCCGACTGACGGCCGGCGAGCGCCTCGGTGATCCGCTCGCTGTGCCGGGTGGCGGCCACCTGGCCGGGCAGTTCCTTCTCCACCGCGTCGGCCAGCTCCACGCTGGTGGTGACCAGCACGGAGGCGGCGATGACGTCGTGCTCGGCCTGGCTGATCAGGTCGGCCACGACGTGAACGGGGTCGGCGGTCTCGTCGGCGAGGACCGCGATCTCGGTGGGCCCGGCCTCGGAGTCGATGCCGATGCGGCCCTTGAGCAGGCGCTTGGCCGCGGCCACCCAGATGTTGCCGGGACCGGTCACCATCGTGGCCGGGCGGCACTCCTCGGTGCCGTAGGCGAACATCGCGACGGCCTGGGCGCCGCCCACGGCGTACACCTCGTCGACGCCGAGCAGCGCGCAGGCGGCGAGGATGGTGGGGTGCGGGAGCCCGCCGAACTCCTTCTGCGGGGGCGAGGCGACGGCCAGCGAGGGCACGCTCGCCTCCTGGGCGGGGACCACGTTCATGACCACGCTGGAGGGGTAGACGGCCCGGCCGCCGGGGACGTACAGCCCCACGCGGTCGACCGGCACCCAGCGCTCGGTGACCGTGCCGCCGGGCACGACCTGCGTGGTGGTGTCGGTGCGCCGCTGGTCGCGGTGGACCAGGCGGGCACGGCGGATCGACTCCTCCAGCGCCGCGCGCACGGCCGGGTCCAGGTCCTCCAGGGCGCGGGTGATCGCCTCGGCGGGCACCCGGGCGGACTCCAGCTCGACGCCGTCGAATCTCGCGGTCAGCTCCCGTACGGCTGCCGCGCCACGATGGCGTACGTCCTCACAGATGGGCCGCACCTTCTCCAGGGCGGCCTCGACGTCGAGTTCGGCGCGGGGCAGCACGTCGCGCAGGTCGGCAGGAAGGGACCCGCGCAGGTCGATACGGGAAATCACCGTCCCAGTCTACGGACGACCAGGGA
This sequence comes from Microbispora sp. NBRC 16548, assembly GCF_030268985.1. Lineage (NCBI taxonomy): Bacteria > Bacillati > Actinomycetota > Actinomycetes > Streptosporangiales > Streptosporangiaceae > Microbispora > Microbispora sp. NBRC 16548. The sequence continues at coordinate 399,474 of NZ_BSSF01000006.1, read as the reverse complement.
CGGATCAGCGTGTGTCCAGCATTCGGGACGGACGTTTCACCCGCGCGCGCACCACTCGGGAGCTGGGATTCTTCTCCGCCGCCCGTTTTCCGGGCCCGCCCCTTGACAGGTTTTCGGGCACTAATCCACACTCTCGGGCAATAGCAGTCACATTCGGTCAAAGGCGGATCTCTTGCTTCCGGCACAGCGCCACCAGCGGATCATCGAAGCCCTCGGGCGGAAGGGGACCGTGCGCACCGAGGACCTGACCGCGCTGCTCGGCGTCTCCCACGAGACCGTCCGGCGCGACCTGGCGATCCTGGAGCGCCGGGCGCTGCTCGTCCGCGTGCACGGCGGGGCCACCTCGGCGCCGTCCGGCACCGGCGAGGAGCTGTCCTACCTGGAGCGCTCGACCAGCCAGTCGGAGGCGAAGGCCGTGATCGGCGAGCTCGCGGCGCAGCTCCTGCGGCCGGGCCAGACCGTGATCATCGACGTCGGCACCACCGCCGTCCACGTCGCCAGGGCCGTCCCCCCGTCCTTCCGGGGGGTGGTCGCCACCTGCTCGCTGCTGGTGGCGGCCGAACTCGCGGGCCGTCCCGGCGTGGAGGTGCTGGTGGCGGGCGGGCGCGTCCGGCAGGGCGACCTCGCCGTCTCCAACGCCCACACGCTGGGGTTCTTCCAGGACCTGCGCGCCGACGTGGCGTTCCTCGGCTCGGGCGGGGTGGACGCCGAAGCCGGGCTCACCGACTACTTCCTGGACGAGGTCGCGACCAAGCGCGTGATCCTCGCCAACACCGCCCGGACGTACGTGCTCGCCGACAGTTCGAAGCACGGCAGGGTCGCCGCCTACCGCGTGTGCGCCCTGGACGACCTGTCCGGCCTCATCACGGACGGAGAACCCTCTCCCGCGCTCGCATCCGCCCTGGTCAGGGCGGGTGCCGAGATGATCAACCCGTAGGGAGGCCCGGCGGCGCGGCCACGCCGCCGGGCCCGGACCGTTGCAATCTCCCCAGCTCCAGCCAGGAGACGATCCATGACCCATCCTTCCACGCGCTCCCCCGGCAATGATCACGTCGGCCCGAACCAGAACGGCCCTGATCGAAAAGGCACGGATCAGGCCGACGCGGCCATCTCCCACGCCGGGTACGCCCAGCAGTTCTCGCGCACGCTGAAGTCGTTCGAGTCCTTCGCCGTCGCGTTCTCCTTCATCTCGATCACCACGGGCCTGTTCACGACGTACGGCACCGTGCTCAACTCGGGCGGGCCCGCGGGCATCTGGACCTGGCCGATCGTCGGCGCGGGCACGGTCGCGGTCGCCCTCCTGTACGGCGCGCTGGCCAGCCGCATCCCGCTGTCGGGCTACAGCTACCAGTGGGCGAGCAGGCTCGCCTCGCCGGTGCTGGGCTGGTGGTTCGGCTGGGTGTCGTTCGCGTTCCTCGCGATCGTCGCGGTGGCGGTCGACTACGGCCTGGCCCAGGTGGCGCTGTTCCCGCTGTTCGGCTGGGAGTACACGCCCATGGCCGGCGCGCTCACCACGCTCGTCGTGCTGGTCGTCCAGATGGCCCTGATCATCTGGTCCACGCCGATCACCACGAAGATCAACAACCTCGCGGTCAGCGCCGAGGTGATCGCGATGATCGGGCTGACCCTGCTGATCGCCGGATTCGCGATCTTCGGCGGGCACGCCGAATGGTCCAACCTCACCTCCACCGGAGCCGTCTCCGGCGACGGCTACTTCGGCTGGCTCGGGCCGTTCATGCTGTCGGCCCTGCTCGGCGCGTTCACGCTGGTCGGCTGGGAGTCCGCGGCCAACCTCGCCGAGGAGACGATCAACCCCAAGCAGGTGGTGCCCCGGGCGATGGTCCGCGCGATCCTGCTCAGTGTCGCCCTCGGCATGCTGTTCCTCGTCGTGATCACCGCCGCCCTCGGGAACGACGTGGCGGCGATCACCGCCTCCTCCGCGCCCGTCGCCCAGGTGGTCGAGAACGTCCTCGGCGCCGGGGTGGCGCGGGCCTTCCTCGTCGTCGTGAGCCTTGCGATCTTCGCCTGCGGCCTGGTCATCATGGTGAGCTGCAGCCGCCTGGTCCACGCGATGGCCCGCGACGGCCGGCTGCCGTTCTCCACGGCGCTGAGCCGGGTGCCGCGCGCCACCGGCGGCCCGACCTGGGCCACCGTGCTCGCGGCCGGCGCGTCGATCGCCATCGTGCTCGCCTTCTCCGGCAACGCCGACGCCCTGTCGCAGCTCCTCGGAGCGGGCACGCTCATGCCGGCCCTGCTGTACGCCGGCACGGTCGCGCTCTACCTCGCCACCCGTCGCCGGCACCGGCCGCGGCCCGACGACTTCCGCCTCGGGAAGTGGGAGCCGCTGGTCGTGGCGGGGGCCGTGATCTGGCTGGTGATCGAGCTGGCGATCTTCCTCATCCCGTCCGACTTCCGCACCGCGCAGGTGTACGCCCTGGGCTCGCTCGTGCTCGGCGCGGTCGTGTTCGCCGTCGTGTGGGCGCGCGGGCGTGAGCGCCTGACGAGGGAGCCCGGCGAATCGACGGACTCGCTGTGAGCGCGCCTGCCGTACTGGCGATCGACCAGGGCACCTCGGGGACCAAGGCGGTCGTGGTAGGCGGCGACGGCGCCGTACTCGCGCTGGCCGAGGCGCCGGTCCGCCCCGCCTACCTGCCGGGCGGGCGGGTGGAGCAGGACCCGCGGGAACTGCTCGGCTCGGTGCTGGCCGCCGGGCGGGAGGCCATCGAGGCGGCGGGCGTGCCCGTCGGCGCGGTCACGCTGGCCAACCAGGGCGAGACCGTGCTGGCCTGGGACCCGGCGACCCGCGAGCCGCTGACCACCGCGCTGGTGTGGCAGGACCGGCGGGCCGAGGAGGTGTGCGCCGGTCTCGCCGGGCACGCCGAGAGGATCGCCGAGCTGACCGGGCTCGTGCTCGACCCGTATTTCTCGGCCCCGAAGATGGCGTGGATCCGCCGCAACCTCACCCGCGAGGGGGTGGTGACGACCAGCGACACCTGGCTCGTCCACCGTCTGACCGGGGAGTTCGTCACCGACGCGGCGACCGCGAGCAGGTCGGCGGTGCTCGACCTCGACGCGGTCGAGTGGAGCGGGGAGCTGCTCGGACTGTTCGGCCTGGACGGCGAGCGGCTGCCCGCGATCGTCGCCTGCGACGAGGTGGTCGGGACGACCCGGGCCTTCGGCGGGGAGATCCCGGTCGGCGGACTGGTCGTCGACCAGCAGGCCGCGCTGCTGGCCGAGGGCTGCCTGTCGGCCGGCGAGGCCAAGTGCACCTACGGCACCGGGGCGTTCCTGCTCGCCAACACCGGCGAGCGGGCCGTGCGCTCGGCCTCCGGCCTGACCACGTCGGTGGCGTGGCGGGCCAGGGGGGCCACGCCCTACTGCGTGGACGGGCAGGTCTACACGGCGGCCTCCGCGGTGCGGTGGCTAAACGGCCTCGGCCTCGTCGGCGACGCCTCCGACCTGGACACGCTGGCCGCGCCGGACGCCGAGGGCGCCCTGTTCGTCCCAGGGCTGGCCGGGCTGGCCGCGCCCTGGTGGCGGCCCGACGCGACCGGCGCGTTCCTCGGCATGACGCTGTCCACCCGGCCCGGTCACCTGATCCGCGCCGTCCTGGAGGGCATCGCCGCCCAGGTGGCCGACCTGGCCGCGGTCGTCGCGGCCGACCTCGGCCGTCCGCTGGCCCGCCTGCGGGTGGACGGCGGGCTCACCCGGTCGGCCGCTCTCATGCAGGCCCAGGCCGACCTGCTGCAGGCGCCGGTGGACGTCTATCCGTCGCCGCACGCGACCGCACTCGGCGCCGCCGCGCTGGCCCGCCTCGCCGTGACCCCCTCGCTCACGGTGGCGGACGCCGTGCCCGCGTGGGCCCCGGCGACGACGTACGAGCCGCGCTGGCCGGCGGAGCGGGCGCAGGAGTTCATGAGGCGCTGGCGGCGGGGCGTCCGCGCGGCGATCGAGACGGGGAGGGACGCGTGAGCGGAAAAGTCAGCAGGTCCGGGCCGCTGCCGGACGGGACGGTCGACGTGGCGGTGGTCGGCGGCGGCGTCGTGGGCGCCGCCGTGGCCCGCGAGCTGGCCGGGCGCCAGTCGTCGGATGGCCGTGCCCTGTCGGTCGCGCTGGTCGAGGCGCGCTCGGACGTCGGCGACGGCACCAGCAAGGCCAACACCGCGATCCTGCACACCGGTTTCGACGCGACGCCGGGCACGCTGGAGTCGCGCCTGGTGCGGCGGGGGTACGAGCTGCTCGGCGGGTACGCCGAGCAGGCCGGTATCCCCGTCGAGCGGACCGGTGCGCTGCTGGTCGCCTGGACCGACGAGGAGCTGGCCACGCTTGCCGGGCTGGCGGACAAGGCGGTGAAGAACGGCTACCGGGAGTGCGAGATCGTCGGCGCGGACGAGGTCTACCGGCTGGTCCCGGCCCTCGGCCCGGGTGCGCTCGGCGGGCTGACCGTGCCCGGGGAGTCGATCATCTGCCCGTGGACCACCACGCTCGCGTTCGCCACCGAGGCGCTGGCGCGGGGCGCCGCCGTGCTGCTGAACACGCGGGTCAAGGGCGTCGAGCGCGACGGCGACGGGGAGACCGTGCTGGTGACGAACCGGGGCCCGCTGCGGGCCCGCTGGGTCGTCAACGCCGCGGGGCTCGGCTCCGACCGCGTCGACCGCCTGTTCGGGCACGAGCGGTTCACGGTCACGCCGCGCCGGGGCGAGCTGCTGGTCTTCGACAAGATGGCCAGACCGCTGGCGAACCGCATCGTGCTGCCCGTGCCCAGCTCGCGCGGCAAGGGCGTGCTGATCAGCCCGACGATCTACGGCAACGTGATGCTCGGCCCGACCGCCGAGGACCTGCGCGACCGCACCGACACCTCCACCTCCGAGGAGGGATTCGCGTTCCTGGTGGACAAGGGCCTCGCGCTCATGCCCACCCTGATGAATGAGGACGTCACCGCCTCCTACGCCGGGCTGCGGGCGGCCACCGAGCACGGCGACTACCAGGTGCACCTCGACGCCGCGCAGCGCTATCTCGTGCTCGGCGGCATCCGGTCCACCGGGCTGACCTCGTCCATGGCGCTCGCCGAGCACGCCGCCGGGCTGCTGGCCGAGGCGGGCCTCGTCACCTCCGTACGCGAGGATCCGCCGGGGCCGCCCCGGATGCCCAACATCGGCGAGGCGTTCCCCCGGCCGTACATGTGCGACGACCTCATCGCCGGGGACCCGGCGTACGGGACCGTGGTCTGCTTCTGCGAGCGGGTCACCGCCGGGGAGATCAGGGACGCCCTCGCCTCCCCGCTTCCCCCGGCCGACATCGACGGCCTGCGCCGCCGCACCCGGGCCATGATGGGCCGCTGCCAGGGCTTCTTCTGCGGAGCCGAGATCGGCCGGCGCCTCGCTCTCACGAAGGAGTCGCGATGAACCTCGTCACCGACGTCGCCGTGGTGGGCGGCGGCCCCTCCGGCCTGACCGCCGCCGCCGGTCTCGCGGCGGCCGGTCTGCGGGTCCTGGTGCTCGACCGGGAGCGCGAGGCGGGGGGCATCCCCCGGCACAGCGACCACACCGGCTACGGCCTGCGCGACCTGCGCACGGTGATGACCGGCCCGGCGTACGCCCGCCTGCTGGCCAACCGCGCGCTGGAGGCCGGGGCGCAGGTGCGCACCTCGGCCATGGTCACCGGATGGGCCACGGCCACCGGCGGGGGTGGGATGCACGCCCTCGACGTCACCACCCCGGAGGGCCGCCTGCGGGTTGACGCCCGCGCCGTCGTCCTGGCGACCGGCGCCAGGGAACGTCCCCGTACGGCTCGCATGGTGCCGGGCGACCGCCCGCCGGGCGTGCTGACGACCGGGCAGCTCCAGAACGTGGTCCACCTGCACCACGGCAGAGTCGGCACCCGGGCCGTCGTCGTCGGGGCCGAGCTGGTGAGCTGGTCGGCCGTGCTCACCCTGCGCGAGGCGGGCTGCCGCACGGTGCTGATGACCAGCGAGCACGCCCGCGCCGAGTCGTACGCGGCGTTCAGCGTGCCGGGACGGGCCCTGCTGCGCGTGCCGGTCGCCACCTCCACCCGGGTCGTGCGGATCGGCGGCCGCGACGCCGTGGAGTCGGTCGAGGTCGAGGACCTGCGCACGGGCGAGCGCCGCACAGTGCCCTGCGACACGGTGGTGTTCACGGGCGACTGGGTCCCCGACCACGAACTGGCCCGGGCGGCCGGGCTGGCGATGGACCCGGGCAGCAGGAGCCCCGTCGTGGACAACACCCTGGCGACCAGCCGTCCCGGCGTGTTCGCCGTCGGCAACCTCGTCCACCCCGTGGACACCGCCGACGTGGCGGCCCTCGACGGCCGCCACGTGGTGCGGCACGTCCTGGCGTACGTGACCGGGCGCTCGGACACACGGGACTCGGGCACGACAGGCTCGGGCACACCGGGCTCGGGCATTCCGCTGCGGGCCGAGGCGCCGTTCCGATGGGTCTCCCCCGGCCTGGTCAGGCCGGGTGCGGGCGCGCCGCCCCGTCACCGGATCCTGCTGTGGCCGGACGAGCACCGCGCCGTCGCCAGGGTGGTGGTGACGCAGGACGGCCGCGAGATCGCCCGCCGCACCCTGCCGTGGCCGGTCTCCCCCGGCCGGGTGTTCCGGGTGCCGTCGTCCCTGCTGTCCGGCGCGGACCCGCGGGGCGGTCCGATCACCATCTCACTGGGCTGAGACCGCCGCCGCGGAGCCCGGCGCGCCGGCGGGCGGGACAGCGGGACAATGGCCGCATGGAGATCTGGATCAACCCGGCCTGCTCGAAGTGCCGGTCGGCCCTGTCGCTGCTCGACGCCGAGGGCGCCGGATACACGGTCCGGCACTACCTGGAGGACCCGCCGAGCGCGAAGGAGCTCGCCGAGGTGCTGCGCCGCCTCGGGCTGGAGCCCTGGGACGTCGCCCGCCTCGGCGAGCCCGTCGCGGCCGAGCTGGACATGGAGTCGTGGCCGCGCGACGGGGCGTCCCGGGCTCGGTGGATCGAGGCCATGGCCGCCCACCCGATCCTGATCCAGCGGCCGATCATCACCGCCGACGACGGCACGGCCGTGGTGGCCCGCTCCCCCGAGGCCGTGCGCTCCGTCCTGCCCTGACGGGTCGTCCACGGAACCAGCCGGGCACCGTGCCGCCGGGCCATTCGTTGGTCTCTCGTGACCAGCGCGTTGGTCCCAGGCGTCATCTGGGTCCCGGGTAGCTTCGGGCTTTGGGTGATGGCCCTTCACAAGCGCTACGGCTCCCCGTACGGCAGGCGGAGACCCGTGGGGTACGTGCGCCGTCTCCGTTCGAGATCGCGGACTTGTCCACAGGGGGCGAAGCGGGGAGGAGCGTCCGCACTAGGCTTGCGGTCGTGAGCAAGACCAAGAGCAAGGGCGGCCAGAGCACTCCGGCGACGGTCGCCCTCACGCAGGTGAAGGCGGAGTTCACCCTTCACCCCTACGACCACGACCCGAACGCCCAGGCGTACGGCGAGGAGGCGGCCGACGCGCTCGGGCTGCCGTACGAGCGGATCTTCAAGACGCTGGTGGCGGAGACCGAGGCGGGCCTGGCGGTCGCGGTCGTTCCGGTGGCGGGCAAGCTCGACCTCAAGGCGTTCGCGGCGGCGCTGAAGGGCAAGCGGGCGGCGATGGCCGACGCGGCCAAGGTGGAGCGGGTCACCGGCTACGTGGTCGGCGGCATCAGCCCGCTCGGGCAGCGCAAGCGGCTCCCGACCGTGGTGGACGAGTCCGCGCTCGGCTTCGAGACGATCTACTTCTCCGCCGGTCGGCGCGGCCTGCAGATCGAGACGGCGCCGGGCAACCTCATCCGGCTCGCCCAGGCCGTGACCGCCCCCATCGCGAAGCTCTGAGCCTGTCTACTGTTGCCATCGCCCGTACGGCTCACCGGCCATAAGACTGGCCGGGAACCGCACCGAACGGGGGAAACGTGAACGAGCTGGTCGACCTCACCGCGACGGAGATGGCCGCGCTGCTGCGGGCGCGCGAGGTGAGCGCGGTCGAACTGACCGAGGCGTGCCTGCGGCGCGTCGAGGAGGCGAACCCGCGGGTCAACGCCGTCGTGACGCTGACCCCTGAGCGGGCGCTCGACCAGGCCGCACGCGCCGACGAGGACCTGCGGCGCGGCCTGGTGCGCGGCCCGCTGCACGGCATCCCGGTCGCGCACAAGGACCTCGCCGACACCGCGGGCGTGCGGACCACGTACGGCTCGCGGGCGTTCGCCGACCACGTCCCCACCGAGGACGACCCGCTCGTGCGGCGCATCCGCGAGGCGGGCGGGATCGCGCTGGGCAAGACGAACACCCCGGAGTTCGGCACCGGCTCGCACACCGTCAACGAGGTGTTCGGGGCGACCCGCAACCCATACGACCTGGCGAAGAGCGCGGGCGGCAGCAGCGGCGGCGCGGCGGCGGCGCTGGCGTGCCGGATGGTGCCGCTCGCCGACGGTTCCGACATGGGCGGGTCGCTGCGCAACCCCGCGTCGTTCTGCAACGTGGCGGGCCTGCGGCCCACCCCGGGGCGGGTGCCGGCGAAGTCGGCGACGGCGGCCTGGTTCACGCTCAGCGTGCCGGGACCGATGGCCCGCACGGCCGGCGACCTGGCGCTGTTCATGTCGGCCATCGCCGGGTTCGACCCGGTCTCGCCCTTCTCGATCCGCGAGGACGGCTCGGCGTTCGCGGCGTCCCTCGACATGGACCTCGCCGGAGTCCGCGTCGCCTTCAGCCCCGACCTCGGCGGCCTTCCTGTCGACCCCCGCACGGCCGCGGCGACGGCGCGGGCGGCCGAGACGCTGGCCGCGCTGGGAGCCAAGGTCGAGCGGGTGGACCTGGACCTGTCCGGCGCCGAGGAGGCGTTCCGCATCTACCGGTCGTGGTACTACGCGCTCAACTTCGGCGACCTCCCCGAGGCGGGCCCCAACGTCGCCTGGAACGTGGAGCAGGGGCGGAAGGTCACCGGGGCCGACCTCGCCAGGGCCGAGCGGCTGCGCACCGGCCTGTTCCACCGCATGCGCGAGTTCTTCGGCCGCTACGACTTCCTGGTGGCGCCCGTCAGCCAGGTGCCGCCGTTCCCGGTCGAGCAGCCGTACGTCACGGAGGTGGCCGGGGTGGAGATGCCCGACTACCTGGCCTGGATGCGGTCGTGCTACTGGATCAGCGTGCTGCACGCGCCCGCGATGTCGGTGCCGTGCGGTTTCACGCCCGACGGCCTTCCGGTCGGCCTGCAGATCGTGGGCAGGCCGTGGGCCGACATGGACGTTTTGCGCCTCGGGCACGCCTTCGAGCGGGCGACCGGCTTCTGGCGGACCGGGCCGGCCCTCGGCAGGGCTTAGGCGGCAGCGCTCAGAGCGACAGGGCTCAGGCGACAGGGTCAGCGGCAGGGCTCAGCAGCAGGGCTCAGCGGCAGGGCTCAGCGGCTTCTCTCGTTGTAGGTCACGGCGAACTCGATGACCCAGAAGACCGCGGTGGCCACGAGCGGCCAGGCGAACAGCACACCGTGCGCGGTCAGGTCCAGCGAGGTCGTGGTGGTGTAGCCGCCCGGTCCCGCCGCCTGGACCCCGCCCTTGGCCGTGCCGCCGATCAGCATCGCGACGTATCCGGCGAGCAGCCCGCCGGCGGCGAGTCCCAGGAGGACCTCGACCGGCCTGCCTCGCGACAGCACGTACCCCGCGATCCCGCAGACCAGGCCGAACGCGCCGGTGACCACGGCGAACCAGCCGTCGGCCTCGATGAGCGACTGCGTCTCGGGATCGGCCAGATGCGGCGTCCCGTCGATCAGCACGTACTGCGCGGCGGGGGCGAGCGCCGACCACACGTATCCGGCGACCACCCCGAGGAGGGCGAGCACGAGGACGGTAAGGCCGATCGTCGCCAGATTGCCCCTCAGATGCCGCACCGTCCCGATAGTACCCACGTGGTGATCGGGGCCGGTCCCGTTACTCTTGCTGAAGCCGGGTGCAGGGGACACACGGCATCGGTGTGGGCCAAGGAGGCCGAGTGAGCGAAGAGGTATGGCAGATCGACCCGTCCGGCCCCTTGAGGGGGGACGTGGAGGTCCGGGGATCGAAGAACGCGGTCTCGAAACACATGGTGGCGGCGATGCTCGGCACGGGTCCGAGCACGCTGCACAACGCCCCCGAGGTCGGCGAGGTGGGACTCACCGCCGCCATGCTCGAAGCCCTCGGCATCCACGTGGAGATCACGCCGGGTGAGATCACCATCGAGCGGGGCAGCGAGATCCGGCCGCGGGTGCCGGAGGAGTACACCGGGCTCAACCGCATCCCGATCCTGATGCTCGGCCCGCTGCTGCACCTGGCGGGCGAGGCGTTCGTCCCCCTCGTCGGCGGCGACCCGATCGGCAGGCGGCCGGTCAACTTCCACGTCGAGGCGCTGCGGTCGATGGGCGCGGAGATCGAGGTCGGCGACAACGGCATCACCGCCAAGGCGGCCCGGCTGCGCGGCAGCCGCATCACGCTCCCCTACCCCAGCGTGGGCGCCACCGAGACGATCCTCATGACGGCGGTGCTGGCGGAGGGCAAGACCGTCATCAAGGGCGCGGCGATGGAGCCCGAGGTGGTGGAGCTGGCGCTGTTCCTCCAGCGCATGGGCGCGATGATCGAGCTGAGCCCCGACCGCCGCATCGTCATCGAGGGCGTCGAGCGGCTGCACGGCGCCTCCACCTGGCTGGCCGGCGACCGCATCGAGGCGTTCTCCTACCTCGTGGCGGGCCTGGTGACGGGCGGCGAGGTGCGCGTGCACGGCTGCCACCAGGACCGGCTCGTCACCGCCATCACCACGCTGGCGAGGATGGGCGCGCGGTTCGAGATAACCGACGAGTGGCTGTGCGCCTCCGCCCCGGACGGCCTGCGCGCCGCGGCGGTGCAGACCGACACCCACCCCGGCTTCATGACCGACTGGCAGACGCCGCTGATGGTGCTGTTCACCCGCGCCGAGGGCATGTCGGTGCTGCACGAGACGGTGTTCGAGAACCGGCTCGTGTACGTGCCCGCGCTGCAGAAGATGGGATGCGAGATCGAGGTGTTCGCCCAGTGCCTGGGCGGACCGGCGTGCCGCTACCACGACACCAACGCCAAGCACTCGGCGGTCGTGCGCGGAATCTCCAACCTGCGCGGGGCCGACGTCACGCTCCCCGACATCCGCGCCGGGTTCTCCGCGGTGCTGGCCGCCGCCGTGGCCGAGGGCACCTCGACCCTGCGGGGCGTCAACCACATCGAACGCGGTTACCACAGACCGTTCGAACAGTTCACCTCCCTCGGGTTGAAGATCAACAGGCTCACGTAAAGCTTTGCGGCCCCCGGGTTTGGAGAAACGCCAGAGGTCGCACTGATATCCCGTGACCTCTCGTCTTGTCGGCCACGTCAACCTCGGGCGCGCCGTCCTCGCCCTGAGCCTGTGCGGCGCGGCCGGGGGCACCCTGGTCGCCGGGCTGGTGATGCCCTTCGCGGGCGGGGCCGGCCTGGCGGCCAGGAGCGCCGCGTCCACCCTCACCGACCTGCCCGCGCCCCTGCGCGAGGAGCCGCTGCCCGAGGTGACACGGCTGCTCGACCGCAACGGGCACCAGATCGCCCAGTTCTACTACCAGAACCGGCAGTCGGTGCCGCTGAGCGCGGTCGCCCCGGTCATGCGCCAGGCCATCGTGGCCATCGAGGACGCCCGCTTCTACGAGCACGGCGGCCTGGACCTCAAGGGCACGCTGCGTGCCTTCGTCACCAACACCCGGGCCGGCGGGATCCGGCAGGGCGGCTCGTCCATCAGCCAGCAGCTCGTCAAGAACATCATGCTGACCCAGGCCGAGTCGGAGCAGGAGCGCGCGCAGGCCCTCGTCCGCTCGTTCCGCCGCAAACTGGACGAGCTGCGGTACGCGCTGGCGCTGGAGCGCAAATACACCAAGGACCAGATCCTCGAGCGCTACCTCAACATCGCCTACTTCGGCGCGGGGGCGTTCGGAGTCCAGGCGGCGGCCAAGCGGTTCTTCGGCGTCGACGCCGCCGACCTCTCGCTCACGCAGGCCGCGACGCTCGCCGGCGCCGTGCGCACGCCGTACGACACCGATCCCTCCCTGGGCGACGAGCGCCGTGACCGGCTGCGCGCGCGGCGCGACCTGGTCCTGGGCCGGATGGCCGAGCTCGGGGTGATCGGCAAGGACGCGGCGCGCACCGCCGCGGCCGAGCCGCTGGCGCTGCACCTGCGCCCCGAGCCCGGCGGCTGCGCCGGCAGCGCCCATCCCTTCTTCTGCGTGTACGTGGAGCGCGAGGTGCTCACCAACCCCGCATTCGGATACACCAGGGCCGACCGGGAGCGGCGCCTCCAGCGGGGCGGGCTGACCATCTGGACGACCATCGACCCGGTCGCGCAGCGGGCCGCGGAGCGTGCCATCGCCGCCCGGGTCAGGCCCCGCGACAACCAGGTGGCGTCGGAGACGATGATCGAGCCGGGCACCGGGCGCATCCGCGCGATGGCCGTGAGCAAGCGCTATGGGCGCAACCCGCACGACCGCGACCTCGGGCCCAGCACGACCTACAACCTGGCGGCCGACACCGCGCACGGCGGCGGGCTGGGCCTGCAGGCGGGGTCCACGTTCAAGGTGTTCACGCTGGCCACCGCGCTCAAGCAGGGAATGCGGTTCGGCGACGGCTTCACGATCCCCGGCGCGTACGTCCCGTCGTACGGCTACCGCGACTGCTCGGGCAGGGCCGTCAACGACCCGAACACGGTCATCCACAACGCGGGCGGGGAGGGCGGCGGCGGGCCGTACAGCCTGGAGATGGGCACCTGGCAGTCGGTGAACATCTTCTACATGCGGCTGGAGCGCGAGGTCGGCCTGTGCGACGTCGTGCAGACGGCCAAGTCGCTCGGCATCAGGCGGGCGGACGGCGCGCCGCTCCACGAGGTGCCGACGTTCACGCTGGGCGCCAACGAGATGGACCCGACGACCGTGGCGGCGGCGTACGCGGCGTTCGCCGCCCGCGGCCGCTACTGCCGGCCGATGGCCGTCACCGCCGTCGTGGAGCGCGACGGCACCCGCACCGAGATACCGCCCGCCTGCGTGACCGCGCTCGAACCCGCGGTCGCCGACGCGGTGAGCCATGTGCTCACGGGAGTCTTCACCAAGGGCACGATGCGCGGCCAGTCCATCGGCCGGCCCGCAGCGGGCAAGACGGGCACGAACAACGGCTACACCTCGGCCTGGTTCGCCGGGTACACGCCCGGCCTCGCCGCCGCCGTCAGCGTGGGCGACATCCGCGGCTCCTACCGCTATCCGCTCACCGGCGTCACCATCGGCGGCCGCTACTACGGGGCGGTGCAGGGCGCCTCGCTGCCCGGCCCGATCTGGGTGGACTCGATGCACGCGGCCCTGCGGGACACCCCGGCGTACGGCTTCGTCCCGCCGGACATGGCCCGGTTCGGCGGCGGCTTCACGCCCGGCCTGAAGGAGGCGCTGGAGAAGCAGCGCGAGAAGGAGAAGAAGAAGCGGGAGGCCGAGCGCGGGAAGCACGACGACGGCGACAGCGCCTCGGCCTCCGAGAAGGACGAGGACGGCGCGGCGAGCGGCGGCGAGCAGGCGTCCGGCAGCGCCAGGACCACCCCCCTGGCCGGAGGCAGGACCACCCCCACCGCCGTCCGGGCCGCCCCCGCCGCCCCCGCTGCTCCCGCTGCCCCTCCGCGTCGCTCCACCGCGGTCCACCCCACCCGCAACTCGCCGGTCGCCACCGGAGCCCGTTCGGTGGCCCGTGGCACCTCGCCCCGTGCGCCACTTCGCCGAGGGCCCAGCGGCGTGCCGGCGACGACCGGCAGGACGGGCTGGGCGAGTCTCGCCCGCCCCCGCGCCGCTCCCCCAGCGGCGCCGCCCGCCGTCCGGCGCGCCAAAGCCCGACGTGACGCGGCACGACACGGCGCGGCGGAGCGCGGGACGCCGAAACACGGGACGGCCGACCACGGGACGACAGAACGCAGCGCTGCGGGCCCGCCCCGCACGCCCCGGGGCCGGCACAGCGCGGTGAGCCGCGAGAGCACGCACCCGCGAACGACCCACGGCGCTGCGCACGGCGCGACCCACGGCGCGACCCACGGCGCGGCGCACGCGGCGAAGCATCCGGCGCGAGGCCGGGGAACCCGTCGAGCCGAATCACCGGCTCGACGCCACCCCCCTGCCCACCGCGTACGGCGCCACGACTGAGCGGATGATGCCGCGCCCGCCATTGCGCCTGCCGCGCAGGGAGGCGGGGAGCGATGATGGGGGAATGCGCGGACGTGTTCTCACACGTGTTCTCACATGGGCCGGCGGGATCGCCGCGCTCGGCGCCGGCTCGGCGCTCGCCGTGTACCTCTCCATGGTGGGGCTCGACAAGGCCGACAAACTCGCGAGCGTCGTCGGGCTCTTCGTGGGCATGGCGGGCCTGGTCGTCGGGGTGTGGGGGCTGCTGCTGACCCGGCAGGAGCCACCCGCACCGGCGAGCGGCGCGGGCACGGTGGACAACGCCGTGGACAACGCCGTGGACAACGCCGTGGACAACGCCGTGGACCGCGACGTGCGGGCCGCGGTGCACAACGAGATCAGCGGCGGCACGATCCACGGCCCGGTCATTCAGGGGCACACGATCAGCGGTCCGGTCGTCTCCGGTCCCCGCCCGGCCGTGCCGGACGAGCGCGCGGGGAAGGACTGAACGGGTGGCCGCGACCCGCAACACGATCAGCGGCGGGCTCTTCCTCAACGCGGTGATCCAGGGCCACACCGTCACCGTGCGGCTTCCCCCGCAGGTGACCCCGGCGCTTTCCGGGGCGCCCCCGCGGACGGAGGCGTTCACCGGCAGGGACGACGAGCTGTCCATGCTGCTCGGCCTGCTCGACCCCGCTCGGGACAACGGTGCCAGTACGCGCACCGAGCCGGACCGCCCGCGCGCCGCCCTTGTCACGGGTCTCGGCGGAGCCGGCAAGACGGAGCTCGCCCTGCAGGCCGCGCACCTCGCCCGGGAGCGCGGCTGGTTTCCCGGCGGAGTGCTGTTCACCGACCTGCGGGGCTACGCCGGCCTCCCGTGCCACTGCGACGTCCCCAGCCACGCGGAACAGCACGGCCGGGACGAGGGTCCCAACCACGATCGGGCCACACAAGGGCGGCAACGCGGTGCGCGGCCGGGCGAGGTGCTCGGCGAGCTGCTGCGGGCGCTGGGGCTGGCCCCCGAACGCGTCCCTTCCGGCACCCAGGACAGGTCCCGGCTGTTCGCGACGGTGCTGGACGCGTACGCCGAGCAGGGCCGGCCGATCCTGCTGGTCCTCGACAACGCTTCCTCGGCCGAGCAGGTCAGGCCGCTGCTGCCCGGCACGGGAAAGGCGCTGATCACCTCCCGGCACACGCTGGACGTGGGGGCGCGCCTCCTCGATCTCGGCATGCTCGCGCCCGGCGCGGCCGTCGAACTCCTGGCCCGCGCGCTTGTCCTGGCCCTGGGCGACGCCGACACCCGGGTCGCCCGGGAGCCCGCCGCGGCGGCGGACATCGCCGGTCTGTGCGGAGGGCTGCCACTGGCCGTGCGGATCGTGGCCGCGCTCCTTGCCGCCGATCCCGCCCGTCCCCTGCGGGCGATGGCCGAGGACCTGGAGGAGGCCGCGACCCGGCTCGACGAGCTGTCGTACGAGGATCGTGGGGTGCGCGCGGCCTTCGAGCTGTCCTACCGCCACCTGGAGGCGGAGGAGGCCCGGATGTTCCGGCTGATGACCGCCGTCCCCGGCCCCGACCTGTCCGTCGAGACCGCAGCCGTCGTCGCGGACCGCGAGCCGCGCGGTGCCCGCCGCCTGCTGGAGGCCCTGCACCGCGCGCATCTCGTGGAGCGCGGCGGCGCGTACGGCCGGTGGCGCATGCACGACCTCGTCCGCCTGTACGCCGAGGAGCGGGCCCGCGACCAGGCGAGGCCCGACCGGCACGAGGAGGCGGGCGACCGGCTGCTCGACCACTTCTGCGCCCGGGCCCGTGCGGCCGGAGCGTGGCTGTCCCTGCCGGAGGCACAGGCCCGGAGGGAGGCACAGGCCCGGCGGGAGGCACAGGCCCGGCGGGAGGCACAGCTCCAGCGAGAGGCACAGCTCCAGCGAGAGGCACAGTTCCAGCGGGAGGCACAGCTCCAGCGAGAGTCGCAGGCCCGGCGGGAGGAGTTCGCCTCCCGGGAGGAGGCCGTGACGTGGCTGGACGCCGAGGAACGCACGCTCGTGGCGGCCGTCACCGCCGCCGCCGGACGCGGCGACCGGGCGCGATCGCACGCGCTCGCGGTGGACCTCGCTCCCTACTTCGAGTTCCGGCAGCGCACCGGTGAGTGGATCACCACGGCGCTGGCCGCCGTGGACGCGGCCGGACGGCTTGGACGTCACGCCGAGCTCGCCGCCGCAATGACCCTGGGCAACGCCTACCGCCTCGCCCGCCGCTACGACGAGTCCGCCGCCCAGCTGCGCAGGGCCCTCGGCCTGGCGCGCGACGACCGCGCCCGCAGCCCGGTGCTGCACAACCTCGGGCTCACGTACCTGCGGATGGGGGCCCTGGCCAAGGCGGAGGCGTGCCACCGCCGCGACCGCCGCATCTGCGCTCTCGCGGGCGACCTTCGCGGCAGGGCGCAGGCCGCCGTCGCGCTGGGGGATGCCCTGCGCGCGAGGCGGCGCCACCCGGAGGCGGCAAAGGTGCTGACCGAGGCCGTCACGCTGCTCCAGCGTCTCGACGGCCTCGGGCTGGGCAACCGCACCGCTCTCATGCACGCGCGGGTCAATCTCGCGCTCACCTACCTGGCCGGCCGCCCGGACCGCACGCCCACGTACATCCTCTGGCAGCTGTGCGCCGCCCTCGCCGCGGCGCGGGACCTCGACGACCTCCACGCGCAGGCGCTGATCTTCATGAACCTGTCCACGGCCTACCGGAACAGGTGCGCGGCCTGCCACGGACCGTCCGCTCTGGCGTGGGGCCGGCGCGCGGTCACGCTGTTCGAAGAGCTGGGCGACTCCTACCACCGGGCCCGGGCGCTGACGGCGCTCGGCCTCGCGGCCGGGCCGGAGGAGGCCCGCCGCAGCCTGGCCGAGGCGCTGTCGATCTTCGAGGATCTGGGCGCCGGGCGAGAGTGCCGGGAGGTGCGTGCCCTGTCGCGGGCCGACCGTACGGAGCCGCCCGGCCGGGAGGCGTGTACGGCCGACGAGTCCGAGCAGGTCCGCGACTGGGTGGACGACCTCCCGCACGCCGTGCTGCGCGGCGACGACGGACGCCTCGGCGACGTGCTCATCCCCGGCTGCAACATCGGCTGAGCCGCCAAACGGCGGGGATCAGCCTCCGGGGTCCTCGTCGAGGCCGGAGCGGTCGCCGTTCCATCTCCTCCGCACGGCGCCGCAAGAGGATCGACGAGGCGGGCCGCAGGACGGCCCGCCTCGTCACGTCGTCGTCCGGGCGGCCGGTCAACCGGCCAGGCAGGCCGGGCCGAGCAGTTGCTTGAGGTCGCCCATCAGGGCGGGAGACGGGCTCACGCGGAGCCGGTCGTCCAGCCGCATGACCGTCGTACGCGGCCCGTTGTGCACCTGGAGGTGGACCTCCGTGGTCCCGGGGTGGGTGGTGAGCACCTCCTTGAGCCGGCCGACGACGGGCGGCGTGCAGCGGTTGATCGGCATGCTCACCACCAGCGGCCCGCCCGACTCGGCTGTGAGGTCCGGCGCGGTCACCTCCATCGCGATGATCTTCGCGACGTCCTCCCGCTTGTCGATCCTGCCCTTGACGAAGACGATCGCGTCCTCGGCGAGCACGGTCGCGCAGAGCTGGTAGGCCGACGGGAAGATCATGACCTCGATCGAGCCCTCCAGGTCCTCCAGCATGGTGAGGACCCAGGTGTCGCCCTTCTTGGTGACCTTCCGCTGCAGGCCCGACAGGATGCCGCCGACCGTGACGACCTGCCCGTCGGGGCGGCTGTCGTCCTGCAGCGCGGCGATCGAGCAGTCGGCGCCGGCCGACAGGATGTGCTCGACGCCGAACAGCGGATGGTCGGAGACGTACAGGCCGAGCATCTCCCGCTCGAACTGCAGCAGCGTGGTCTTGTCCCACTCCCCCGGCGGGATCTGCACGTCGAAGGTCTGGTCCTCGCCGCCGTCGATCGCGCCGAACAGCGAGTCCTGGCCGATCGCCTCGTTCTTCTTGATGTCGATGATCGCGTCGACGGCCTGCTCGTGCACCATCAGCAGGCCCTTGCGCACGTGCCCGTACGAGTCGAACGCGCCCGACTTGATCAGCGACTCGATGACGCGCTTGTTGCAGACGACCGCCGGGACCTTGCGCAGGAAGTCCTTGAAGTCGGTGAACCTGCCCTTCTCCTTGCGCGCCGCGATGATCCCGTCCACGACGTTCGCACCGACGTTGCGGATGGCCGACAGGCCGAACCGGATGTCGGTGCCGCGCGGGGTGAAGTCGAAGTCGGAGTCGTTGACGTCCGGCGGGAGCACCTTGATGCCCATGCGGCGGCACTCGTTGAGGTAGAGCGCCGACTTGTCCTTGTCGTCCTTGACGCTGGTCAGCAGCGCCGCCATGTACTCGGCCGGGTAGTTGGCCTTGAGATAGGCGGTCCAGTAGGACACCAGGCCGTAGCCGGCGGTGTGGGCCTTGTTGAAGGCGTAGTCGGAGAACGGGAGAAGGATGTCCCACAGGGCCTTGATGGCCGCGGCGGAGAACCCGTTCTCCTTCATGCCCTTCTCGAAGAACTCGAACTGCTTGTCCAGCTCGGACTTCTTCTTCTTGCCCATCGCGCGGCGGAGCAGGTCGGCGCCGCCGAGCGTGTAGTTGGCCACCTTCTGCGCGATGGCCATGACCTGCTCCTGATAGACGATCAGGCCGTAGGTCGTGTTGAGGATGTCCTTGAGCGGCTCCTCCAGCTCGGGATGGATCGGGATGATCTCCTGCTGGCCGTTCTTGCGCAGGGCGTAGTTGGTGTGCGAGTTGGCGCCCATCGGGCCGGGCCGGTAAAGCGCGAGGGCCGCGGAGATGTCCTCGAAGTTGTCGGGCTTCATCAGCCGCAGCAGCGTGCGCATGCCGCCGCCGTCCAGCTGGAAGATGCCGAGCGTGTCGCCCTTGGCCAGCAGCTCGTACGTCCTGGTGTCGTCGAGCGGGAGCTCCAGCAGCTCGATCTTGTTCCCGGTGTTGCCCTCGATCATCTTCAGGCAGTCGTCGATGATCGTGAGGTTGCGCAGGCCCAGGAAGTCCATCTTCAGCAGGCCGAGCGTCTCGCAGGTCGGGTAGTCGAACTGCGTGATGATCGCGCCGTCCGAGTCGCGGCGCATGATCGGGATGTGGTCGGTCAGCGGCTCGGCCGACATGATGACGCCCGCGGCGTGCACGCCGGTCTGCCGGATCAGGCCCTCCAGGCCGCGCCCGAGGTCGATCGTCGCCTTGACGTCGACGTCCTCGTCGTACAGCTTGCGCAGCTCGCCCGCCTCGTTGTAGCGCGGGTGGTCGGAGTCGAAGATGCCCGACAGCGGGATGTCCTTGCCCATCACCGCCGGGGGGAACGCCTTGGAGATGCGGTCGCCCAGCGCGTACGGGTAGCCGAGGACGCGGCCGGCGTCCTTCACGGCCGCCTTCGCCTTGATGGTGCCGAACGTGGCGATCATGGCGACCTTGTCGGCGCCCCACTTCTCGGTCACGTAGCGGATCACGTCGGCGCGCCGGCGCTCGTCGAAGTCGATGTCGATGTCGGGCATCGAGACGCGCTCGGGGTTGAGGAACCGCTCGAAGATCAGGCCGTGCGGGATCGGGTCGAGGTCGGTGATGCCCAGCGAGTACGCGACCAGCGAGCCGGCGGCCGAACCACGGCCAGGACCGACCCGGATGCCGTTGTTCTTCGCCCACATGATGAAGTCGGCGACCACGAGGAAGTAGCTCGGGAAGCCCATCTGGAGGATGACGCCGATCTCGTTCTCGACCCAGACGCGGTGCTCCTCGTCCACCCCGCCGGGGAAACGGCGCTTCATGCCCTCCCAGACCTGCTGCCGGAAGTACTCCTCCTCCGTCAGCCCCTCGGGGATCGGGTAGGTCGGCATCAGGTTGTGGTAGGGGAAGAAGCCCTCGGGCTCGACCTTCTCGGCCACCAGCAGGGTGTTGCGGCACCCCTCCTGCCAAATGTCGGAGGAGTCGACCGCCCGCATCTCGTCGGCGCTCTTGACGTAGTAGCCGCTGCCGTCGAACCGGAACCGGTCGGGGTCGCTCAGCTGCTTGCCGGTCTGGATGCACAGGAGCGCGTCGTGGCCGGCCGCGTCCGACTCGTACGTGTAGTGGGAGTCGTTGGTGACCACCGGCGGGATGTCCAGTTCGCGGCTGATCCGGATCAGGCCGTCGCGGACCCGGCGCTCGATGTCGAGACCGTGGTCCATGATCTCCAGGAAGTAGTTGTCCTTCCCGAAGATCTCCTGGTATCTCGCGGCCGCCTTGAGCGCCCCGTCGTACTGGCCGAGCCGCAGCCGGGTCTGCACCTCTCCGGACGGGCAGCCGGTCGTGGCCATCAGGCCCTCGGCGTGCTCGGCGAGGATCTCGGCGTCCATCCGGGCCCACTTGCGGACGAAGCCCTCGGTGTAGGCGCGCGAGCTGAGCTTCATCAGGTTCTGCAGCCCGGCCTTGTTCCGCGCCCAAATGGTCATGTGGGTGTAGTAGCCACCCGCCGAGACGTCGTCGCTCTTCTGGTGCGGCTCGCCCCACAGCACCGGCTTCTTGTGCATGCGCGACTCGGGCGCGACATAGGCCTCGATGCCCAGGATGGGCTTCACCCCGGCGGCGGTCGCCTGCTTGTAGAAGTCGTAGGCGCCGTGCATGTTGCCGTGGTCGGTGATCGCGATCGCGGGCATCTCCAGCTCGCCCACGAGTTTGAACATCTGCTTCAGCCGCGCCGCTCCGTCGAGCATCGAATACTCGGTGTGGACGTGCAGATGAACAAACGAATCACCCATGAGACCCCCATCGTCACCGGACCGCGGTCCAGAGCCTACGCCGTGATCGCGAACCAGTGGGACTCAGGTGAAACAGAATCCTATCTCCGTTCCTCGCCGTCCCGCCTCTCCTCGGACAGGCGCAACCCGGCCTCGATCACGGCGTTCATGATGGGGGCGAGCAGCCCCGCGCCGAGGCTGGGGGCACGGCGGGCCATGGCCGCGACGAGCCGCCGCTCGCGCTCCATGTCCCGCCCGCGGAACCCGCCGACGGGCTTGAGCCGCTGGATCCGCCCGGCCAGCGCGGCCCGGCGTTCGAGGAGCGTGGCGAGGGCCGCGTCCACCCGGTCGATCGCGGCCCGGGCCGCGCCGAGGGTCTCGGGATCGTCAGGCCGTACGAGCGCCGCCATGACGGTGGCCGCCTCGTGCGCCGCCGCGAGGGCCCGCTCGGGCGCGCCCGGGCCGACCAGCAGGCCGTCCGCCCCCGCCGCCACCGCCGCGTCCGCCAGCCCGCCGTCGCCGCCCAGCCCGGCGAGCACGGGGCGGCCGGTGCGCTCCCGGGCGGCGCGCATGAGCCCGAGGTCGGGCGCGGCGTCCTCCGGTTCGCCGCGGCCCCCGCTCTCGCAGAGCACGACCGCCTCGTTGCCCTCGGCCGCGCAGTCGTCCACCGCGGCCAGCCACTCCTCCAGCGTCGCCGCGCGCCCATGCCGGACACTTCCCCGCTGGAGGACGACGGGAAGCCCGAGCCGGGCCGCGGCGCGGACGAGATCGGGGTCGGCCGCCCAGGCCGCCCCGACCACCACTCCGTCTGCGTGCCGGGCCACGGCGGGCAGGTCGGCGATCGTGGCGGGTTCCACCAGCAGCGGGCCCGCCCAGCGCGCCCTGGCCTCGGCGACCGCCCCGTCCCCTGAAGACCCGTCCCTCGAAGGGTCCCCCGGCAGGTCCTGCACGGTCTCCGCTCCGTTGACGGGAGGGCCGCCGTCGCCGCGCAGGCGCAGCCAGCGGGCGTCCTGGCCCCCGATGACCACAACGGGGCGCCCGTCGCCGATCACGAGGTCGCCGATCCGTACGGCGTCGCGGTCGAGTTGGGCTGCCTTCGACATGTGGGCTCCTCCGTGGGCCGGCCCCGCGGAACCGGCCGTATGCCATGGGGATTCGCTGAGATCGGACTTCCGAGAGAACGAAAAAGGCAGAGACGCTGGCGTCCCTGCCTCAAGCCGGCTCCGGATGGTCGCTAGCTCACGTCACGCGACCGGCCCTCCCGGAGCCGGCCTTGTAAACGAGCTGTACCTACCCATAACAAGGACCTTAGCAGCGACGGGCCACGACTCGAACCGATCTGTCTCGGATTTCGGGATCGCCAGTCATGGACGCGGTTGATCCCTTTGCCATCCGTGGGACGATTCATGGGTCCAGGAAGGGGTTCGAGTGTCGCGTGCGGAAGGCCGGCTCGTCGGAGGCCGGTACCAGTTGATGGAGCCGATCGGCCGGGGTGGCATGGGCGTCGTCTGGCGCGCCCACGACCAGTTGCTGGACCGCGCGGTCGCGGTCAAGGAGGTCCGCTACGACAGCGCCATGGGCGACGAGCTCAGCGACCTCAATCGCCGGACCATGCGCGAGGCCCGGGCCGCGGGCCGCCTCACCCACCCGAACGTGGTGGTCGTCCACGACGTGATCGAAGAGGACGACCGCCCCTGGATCATCATGCAGCTGGTGGCGTCCCGCTCGCTCGGGCAGGTGATCAGGGAGGACGGCCCGCTGTCCCCCGAGCGCACCGTCGAGATCGGCCTGCAGATCCTGGACGCGCTGCGCGCCGCCCACCGCCAGGGCGTGCTGCACCGCGACGTCAAGCCCGAGAACGTGCTGCTCACCGATGACGCCCGCGTGGTCCTGACCGACTTCGGCATCGCCAGGCTCGAAGCCGACTCCACCATGACCCGCACCGGCCTCGTCGGCACCCCCGCCTTCATCGCCCCCGAACGGCTCCGCGGCGAGGCCGCGCAGCGCGAATCGGACCTGTGGTCGCTCGGCGCCACGCTCTACACCGCCGTGGAGGGCAAGCCCCCGCACGACCGGGGCATGGCGATGGCCACCATGCACGCCGTGCTGAACGACGACCCTGCCCCGCCGCGGCGCGCGGGCGCGCTGGGTCCCGTGCTCCTGCGGATGCTCGCCAAGGAGCCCGCCGACCGGCCCGGCTACGACGAGCTGACCCGGCTGCTCAAGCGCGCGTCGCGGGAGCTGTCCCCGCCGCCGTCGCGGCCCGCCGCCGAGCCTGCTTCGCCACGGCCCGCGACGCCGGAGGCCGCGAAGCCCGAGACGCCCGCCTCGCGGCAGGGCAAGGCGTCCCGGGGCGCGGCGCCGTACCCGCCCGTGTCTCCCCCGCCCGCGTCCTCCGCCCGGCGGGACGAGCGTCCCGCGGAGGGCGGCGAGGCGGCGGGGGCGGGCCATGCGCCCGCCCCAGGCAAGGGAGCGGCGGCCGGGCGCGGTGGGGCCGGGTCCGCAAGCGAGGCCGCGGGCCCCGGCGAGATCACCTCGCCCCTCCCGGTGATACGCGACGAAGGGGCGCCGGAGCAGGGGGACGGCCCGGCTCAGGAGAAGGCCGGGAAGGCGCCGGCGACCATGCCGGAGACGGGAGCGCAGGCCGCCCCGCCCGCCCGTACGAAGCCCTCGGGCGGCGCTCCCGCGAAGGAGAAGCCCGGCAGGCAAGCCGGTCCGGCGGCGGAAGCGAGCGCCGACGACGGCACCGTCAAGGTCGCCCCCGCCGTCAACTCGGGCGCGGCCTCCGGCACGGAGGACCGCGAGGCGCCGGAGGGCTCGGCCGCCTCAGGGAAGACGACGGGTTCCGGCGCCTCCTCCGGCGAGCGCCCGCCCACGACGCCACAGTCCTCGGCGTCCCAGTCCTCGGCGTCCCAGTCCTCGGCGTCACGGCCCTCGGCGTCCCAGTCCTCGGCGGCCTCCGGCGCGAGTGCGACGCCGAAGGGCACCGCGGGAGGGACCACCGGATCGAAGGGCGCGGCGGGTTCGGCGTCGTCCGCCTCCTCCGGCGCCACCGGCACCGGCGCTGCGGGCGGGAGCGACAGCCGTACGGACCGGGCGGGCGACCGCGCCGGAGCGGCCCGCGCCACGGCGGACCGGACGCAGGACGGCTCGGGCGCGGCCGGGATCGCCGGCGCCGGGAGCCCGATCGCCGGGCTGAGGCAGGCGCCTGCGACGGTGCCCCCGCAGGGCGGGGCGGCGTGGCACGAAGTGTCCACCGGCGCGGTTTCGCCGCGGTCGTCGAACGGCATGCTGAAGGTCGCGCTGATCCTCATCCCCGCGCTGCTGGTCATCGCGGGTGTGGCGGGCTACCTCGGCCTGATGGCCGGCGAGGGCGACTCGGCAGGCGACCCCGCCGGCGGGTCGGACGCGGCCCCGGCCGCGACGGGGAAGACCACCGAGAAGCCCTCCTCCGCCGCGCCGACCTCCGCCGAGCCGTCCGCGTCCGCCTCGGACGAGGCGACGTCCCCGTCCCCCGAGCCCTCTCCGAGCCCCAAGACCTCCGAGCCCGCCGGCGTCCCCAAGGGCTGGCACAAGTACAAGCACTCGAGCGGGTTCTCGCTCGCGCTGCCGAAGGGGTGGCACGTCGACGGCAGGGGCAACGGCGAGGTCCGCTTCCGCGGGGACTCGCACACGTATCTCGAGGTCCACCACACCACGAGCCCCGAGTCGGACGCTCTGAAGGTCTGGCGGCGCGATGTGCCCGGGATGAGCCAGAACTTCCCCGGCTACAAGCTCATCGAGATCAGAGAGGTCAAGGGGTACTGGAAGACCGCGGCCGACTGGGAGTTCACCTTCGGCGACAGCCGCTACCGGTCACGTGTGATCGACCGTGGTTTCGTCACCGACAAGCACAACGGCTACGCGCTGCTCTACAAGACCCAGGACAAGGACTGGAAGAAGAAGAAGGATCTCTTCGAGACCATCGCCTCCACCTTCAAGCCGGCGAAGTAGGACGGGCGGGCGTGTCACGCCGGTGACTCCGGGCACCCGTACTCGGGTGCCCGGAGTCACGGCACGGCGGCGACGCGATGCGGGTCAGGGCTGGCCGACGTAGTCGACCAGGACGGTCGCCTCACGGGCGGTCCAACTGGTGGGCACGGCCGTGAACGTCACCTTCCCGGAGCCGTAGCACGGCAGCGTCGCGGTGACCGGGATCTCGGCCTTGACCCCGTAGTAGCGCAGCGCGAGCGCCCTCGCGACGGTCGACGGGTCGCCCAGGTCCACCGCGATCGTGGTGCCGCCGCTGCCGGTGTAGCCGGCGTTCGCCGCCGACGACGAGATCGCGAGCGGCCGCACCTCCACGCTCTGCCCGGCGAGCGGATGACCGGTCTGTCCTGGGAATACCGGCCCGAAGCACGCCATCTTGATGGTCGCGTGACCGGTCTGGCCATTGACGAAACCGTAGAAGTACTGGTGAGGGCCGATGGGAGCGGGGTCGATGACCTCGGCCGAGGCGGGGAGCGCGGTGGCCGCCACGAGGGCGGCGGCGGCCAGGGGGACGAGGCGCGCTGCGGCGGTGCGGAACACGGGACCTCCGGCGGACGACAGGGACGGGGGCGTGCGACCCGCACGGTAGGCGCGCTCCTTCCGGCCGGTCAACGCTCCCCCTCCCCGCCGGATCCGGTGCTCGGGAGACGCGGCGGAACGGGTGAAAGATTCACCCCGTCCTAAGGACGTCCGCGACCCGGCGCGGCCGGCCCCATGTTCGCAGTGGCGTACGGGCTCAGCCGGGCTGGCGGGCCTGTTCCAGGTAGGCCACCAGGCCCGCCATCCGCTCGGCCGGCCAGGGCAGGCTCCGGCCGATCTCCGCGCTGTTGTCCCGCCACATCCTGCGGGCCGCCGCCCTGGTCCGTTCGCCGTCCGGTCCGCCGGGGTGGAACCCGCCCGCCAGCGCGTCCCAGCGGCGTACGAGGTCCCGGGCGCGCTCGTCCTCCGCGGGCACGCCGGTCTCCACGAGCCGCAGGCCCTCCTCGACCAGCCCCGCCCACTCGCGTCTGGCCGCTTCGACGCCATCGCCGCCCAGCGCGTTCCTGCGCTCGGCCAGCCGCTCGCGCTGCTCTTCGGTGAAGTAGGTCTCGAACACCGACATCAACTCCAATGTGGTCATCAACCGTTCCGGATCGGGGCCGGACGAGTCGCCGGCCTGCCGGAGCAGGCCACGGATCCGCTGACGCAGCGTCCCGATCAGCTCGGCGTGCTCGTCGAGCCTGCGCAACTGCGCCGTCAGCAGCTCGCGCATCGACTCGGGGTCGTCCGCCGCGCCGTCGAGAACACCCGCGATCTCCTCCAGCGACAGGCCGAGCGCCCGCAGGGCGCGGACGCGGTACAACCGCCGCAGGTCGCGCTCGGTGTATCGGCGGTGCCCGGCGGGCGTACGCTCGCTCGCGCTCAGCAGCCCGATCTCGTCGTAGTGGTACAGCGCGCGCACCGTCATCCCGGTCGCCCGCGCCAGCTCGCCGATCGACCATCGCCGTCCGGCGTCGTCTGCCTCGATCACGCCCGAAACGCTACGACCTCCCCCGGCGTGAGGTTCAAGCCCCCGCGAGCGCGCGATCGGCCGCTTCGCGCCGATCGGGCGGCACCCCTCCCGGGCGAGGACAGGAACCCGCCTGACTACACTGCGGCTGCGAGAACCCCCGGTCACGACCCTGTCGACGGCTGGTCACCGACGCTCGCGCGCGCAGACACGAAAGGCACCGCACAATGGTCGACCGTGACGCCGTCGCACTCGACGACCCGGTCGGTGAGTCGCTCCGCGGCCGCCACGCGCACCTGGCCCGCCGGCTCGGCCGGGCGGCCGGTTACCTGCCGGAGGTCGCGACCTTCTCCACGGTGTCCGCCGACCCCGATCCGGCGGAGTGGGCCGACCTCGCGCGATTGCTCGGCCGCGGCGAATTCGCCGACCTGTTCAGCTGCCCGGCGACCCCGCCCGCGGACTGGGAGCCGGTCTTCACTCTCGACGGCTTCCAGATGATCTGGCCCGCGGGCACCCACCCGGGTCGCGCCGACGCCGAGTCCGGCTCGCGGATAGCCGAGCTGGGCGTCGACGACGTGCCCGAGATGCTCGATCTCACCGCGCGGACCCGGCCGGGGCCGTTCTGGCCCCGGACGCACGAGCTCGGCACCTATCTGGGTGTCCGCGAGAACGGCGCCCTGGTCGCCATGGCGGGCGAACGGCTCCGCCCGCCTGGGTGGACCGAGATCAGCGCCGTCTGCGCCGCCCCCGAAGCCCGCGGGCGAGGTCATGCCTCCCGTCTGGTGCGCGCCCTGGTCACACGTATCACGGCTCGGAACGAGCGCCCGTTCCTTCACGTGGCCGAGGCCAACGTCAACGCGATCGCACTCTACGAGCGGCTCGGCTTCGTGGTCCGCAGGCGCGTGACGTTCCGCGGGTTTCGTACGCCGTGACGGATCGTCACGACGTTGGTCTCGGAGACCTCGTCCCGGCGCGACCGGTCCTGGAGGGGTGAACCCTCGCAGGTCTTGACGACCAGCAGGTCGCCTTTTGAACGTCCCCGTCTCAGGGCGTCGCGCCTCTTCGGATGATTACCGAGTGAGGGCCGAGATGCTCGGCGTGGTGATCTTACTTTCCGGGTGCGCGTGACTACGTTCTGCAGCTGTGCGTCCGTTCGACGCCTGAGTGATCCGTCCACAAATGCCGGAAGAAGGACATGCGCAATCTTCGCCTACCTGGCTCTGTCGCCATGCTCACGTTGGCATCGGCGGTCGTCGCCGCCTGCGCCCTGGCCCCCGCCTACGCGGGAACGACGACCGCCGCCCAGGCCGCTCAGAACATCGCGCAGCCGGATCCACCGGAGGACGACGAGCCCTGCCCCAACGGGGAGCCGAAGCCCTGCGGCGCCTCCGGACAGGACCGGGAGGGCGTCGACTCCGGCCGCGAGGACGCCAAGAAGGAGGCCGAGGCGGCCAAGAAGGACATCGCCGCCGCCAAGGACAAGACCGATCAGTGCCCTCCCGGGTCCGCCCAGGGCAAGCAGTGCATGCATAACCTCATCGGCGACGGCACCGAGCAGCAGGCGGGCATGGACAACGTCCAGCGGGAACTCACCACCTTTCAGCCCGCGCCGACCGACAACGCCACGTCGGCGCTGAACGCCACCTGTGACACGTTCGCCGCGGAGCTGCCCGCCGCGTTCGAAGCCAACGACGGCTCGCCGTCGCTGACCGGCCTGTGCGAGTTGATGAACAAGTGAGCGCCATGACAACTCTGACCCGGCGGATGCCGGTGCTGTCCGCGGCCGCCCTGGTCACGTTCCTTCCGATGGCGGCGTTCGCCGGTTCTGAGCCGGACCTGCCGGCCGCGCAGGCGTTCGACGGTGACACGCCGCTGCCGTCCGTGCGCCCCGTGACCGGGTATTGCGCGGCGCACCCCGGGGCATGCCGGTTCGCCGTCGACAAGGCCGGCTCCGGGGACTTCTACAGCGCCGTCAAGTCGCTGGGCAACGCCGCCGTCAACTGCACCGACGACGAGATCACCGTGACGCGTCAGATCACGCTGCGCACCGGCAGCACCGACAACCTCGGCGGCGAGATCACCGGAAAGATCGCGGTGGAGGGGCAGCTCAACGCCTCCGGCGAGGTCTCCGCCGCGGTGAACGCCGAAGGCAGCGGCAGCTTCGACACTCCGAACAAGCAGCAGGGCCCCAGCGCGACCTTCGGCGCCAAGGCCGGCGCGAACGGCAGCGGCAAGGTGGGCGGCTCCCTGGGGCTCAAGGGCGCCTTCGAGGGCGCGTTCAAGCTCGCCTACCAGCACACGTGGACCAGCGAGCAAACCGAGTCCACGACCTACACCACCAAGGTCCGCCCGGGCGACGCCCTGGTGTTCGGCGCCAGCGCCGCCATGCAGCGCGTCGCCGGGACGATCACGGCGCCGAACGGCCTGTCGGTGCGCAACGTCGTGGTCACCGGTCCCTCGACGGTCAACACCAGCACCTTCGTCGCCGAGACCTTCGTCGTGGGCGGAAACACCTGCGAGCAGGTGCACCCGCACGCCAAGACCGCCGCGGACGACAACGTCAACGCCCGCCGCGTCGACGCGCTGACACCCGTCTCCGCGCTGCCGCCGGGCGCCCGGCTCAGGGAGCGGACCATGCTTCCGTTCCGGCCGTCCTGACCGTCCCGCCAGCCTCTTGTGATGGAGATCATCGTGAACATCGTGCAGACCCGTGCCGGGATCGGCATGGTCCCGGCCGCCGGCCTCGCCGCGGCCCTCTGCCTCGGCATGCCCGCGGCCGTCCAGCCCGCGTACGCCGACGCACCGGGTAGTTCGGGCAGCGCGGGCAGCCGGCCGGTCGCGGTCGTCAACGGCGACTTCGCCCTCCCCGCCATTCCCGCGGGCAGCGTGAACTGGGGCCCGGTGCAGGGCTGGTCGGTCGGTTCGACCGCCGGATCCGGCACCGCCGCAGGGGTCGGGCGTTACGCGGGCGCGGACTCGGGTCATCCGGACGGCAAGACGGCCGTCATGCTGCGCTTCCCTGCCGCCGCTTACGGCTTCAAGCAGCGGCTGCGTGGGGTACGCGCGGGCGCCCAGGTAACCGTCACCTTCGACGACAGCCCCGGAATCGCCGCCGCCTGCACACCGGCCTCGGTCGCCCAGGGCCAGTCGTACACGGTCGAGGGCGCCGGGGGCGAGGTCAGCGAGCGGACCACCGCCCCCGACCCGGACAAGAAGCTCAACACCCTCGGCAAGGGGGTGTGGCGCACCGGGCAGACCTACACCTTCACCGCCTCCGAGCACGAACCACTGCTCACCTTCACCTCGAAGGTGCCGGCTCCCGCCAACGCCAACGGCAACTGCGGCCCGATGATCGCCGGCGTACGGGCGGTCCAGGTCCCGCCACCGGTCGACAAGACCATTCCCAAGACCGCCCTGCCACCCTCCCAGGCCTTCTACGGCAACGACGCCAGGCCGGTGACCGAGGCGGTGAACTACTGCAACGGCGCTCCGGGCAGGTGTGTCTTCACGCCGGAGAAAGAGTATTCGTATGCCTACTACGAGCCGGCCCAGATCAACGGGGACACCTATATCAACTGCACCCGCAACGCGCTGACCCGCACGCGCCCGGTCACCTTCGCCGGGCGCTCCTACGGGGACCTGCCCGCAGGCGCCGGCCTGCCCGGCACCACCGGCACGCCCAGCGCCATGGCCCAGCAGTTCACCGCCGGAACCGCGACCAACCCACGTGGACCACCACGAGCACCCACACGGTGAACGAGGCTCTCCAGCCTTCCGAAGCCTCCTGGATCGAGACCCAGGCCGGCCGCCGGCGCACCGAGGGCTGGTTCGCGGCCGATCCCGCTCCCGCCGACCCGAACACCGAGTGGCGCCTGTACACCGTCGTGGACTACCCGGCCACCGAACTGTCCGACCGCGTCTACCAGCGCACCGGCCCGATGACCGCATCGGAGAAGCAGCGCTGCCAGGCCGACCGTCCCACGGCCTCCACACCCGTCGGCGTGAACACCCCGGCGGGCGCCAACCGCTCTTCCTGACCGTCACGGCGTAGCCGGCACCCGCCGGCTACGCCGCCGGAGCCGCCGTCGTCGAGGCGTCAGCGGGAGTGGTGCCCGACCACGAGCTGATCGTCGGTTCCTCCCCCGACCGGCCGGGGTGTCCCGGTGCGGCGCATTCAAGGCCTCCCGCTTTTTGCAACGCTTCTGTAAGCGAACTGAAAGTCATCTGAGATTGCCTGGCCCGGGAACCGCGACGCCGGAGTGGCCGTTCCCGCGGAGCCGGCACGGCCTTTCGATCCTTCACCCCGCCGGCCTGCGCGAGAACCGTAGTTATGGCGAGCCGAAGGGGCATGATGCGGACGGCGACGACTCTGGCCATCTATGTCGAGCTGGCACGTGGCTCTTCCGAGTCGATGGCGGCACAACTGGCCAGGCAGCTGAGGCAGGCCGTCCTGGACGGCCGTCTGCCGCCGGACACGCGCCTGCCGTCCAGCCGCACCCTCGCCGAGTTGCTGAAGGTGTCGCGGCCGGTGGTGCAGGAGGCCTACCGCATCCTGGAAGCCGGGGACCTGGTCGAGAGCAGGCGGCGGTCGGGAACCTACGTCAGGCGGGCCCGGCCGGAGAAGGCCGCCGGGGAGCCGGGCGGAGGAATGCCTCCCGCGGACCGGGCCCGCCGGACGACGCTCGTCGACCTGTCCCCCGACCAGCCGTCCGGAGAGGACTTCCCGGTGCCGGTGTGGCGGGCCGCGTGGCGACGGGCCGCGCACCGCATTCCGGGCGCGGTGGAGATACCCGGCGAGACGGTGCTGCGCCGGGCGGTGGCGGCGCACCTGCGCGCGGTGCGCGGGCTGGAGGCCGATCCGGAGAACGTGCTGATCACGACCGGGGTCCGCCAATCTCTGGACCTGGTGGCGGCGGTCGCGATACAGCCGGGCACCGTCGCGGCGGTCGAGGACCCCTGCCTGCCCACGGTGATCCGGCTGCTGCGCCAGCACGACGTCACCACCGTGCCCGTCCCCGTGGACGCGGACGGGGCGCTGGTGGAGACCGTGCCCCGCACCGTGGGGGCGGTCGTGGTGCGTCCCTCCCACCAGATGCCGCTGGGAGTGGAATTGTCCCTTTCGCGGCGGCGCGCGCTGGTCGAGCTGTCGGCGGCGCGCGGGGCGCTGATCGTGGAGGACGACCGGGACCACGACTTCAGCGAGACGATCCGGCCGCAGTCGCTGTGGGACCTGAGCCGGGATCGCACCGACGACGTCGTCTACGTGGGCTGTCTGTGCCGGCTGCTCCCGGACGTGGTGTGCACCGGGTACATCCTCGCCCGCGGGCGCCGGCTGCGGCAGCTGGCCGAGCACCTGTCGCTGCGGCAGTCGGGCACCGTGGCGGTGGCGCAGCGCGCCGTGGCCGAGATGCTCGCCTCGGCCGAGACCCGCGTCCGCGTCGACCGGCTGCGCCACGCGTATCAGGCCAAACGGCAACTCGTGGTGGACACCCTGGCCCGCCACCCGGCCGTGGAGCGACTGAGCGGCGCCCAGTCCGGGTCACACGTGTACGTCGAACTGCGCCCCGAAGTGCACGTCGACCACGTCATCCGGGCATTCGAAACGAAGGGGATCGTGGCGCCGGCCACCGCGCGGTACGAGTGGAGTGGCCTGGTTCCCGCCAGGAACGGTTTCCTGATCAGTCACAACCACCTCACCGAGGCGGTGCTGTCCCGCGCGCTGGGGAAGATGAGCCGCTGCCTGGACCATCTGGTCCCGTGCCCCTGCTGACGCGGCAGGCGCACCTGTCCACTAAAGACCGTGAATGCCCTGCAACTGGCTATCCTCGTCCGTCTCGTGCACCGGCAGGATGGGAACAGCCGGCCAGGCCGTCAACGTGGACGCGCTGGGAGCGACGCGTCGGCCATGGCCACACGAGAAGGCGGACCGCCCGCCGGCGTCGACGTCGACGCCTGCCCTCCGATGGGCCCCTCGGCAGGGCCACGGCACAGGGCTCCGTAACAGGGCCACGGCATGGGGCTGCGGCACAGGGTCGCAGCACAGGGTCGCAGCACAGGGTCGCAGCACAGCACAGGCCGCAGCACAGGGTCGCTGCCGTAAGCCGGGCGCCTCCGTCGCCGCCTGCCCCTCCCGGCGGCCGTCTCGGCCCCTTCCCCTCCCGCACGGCGTCCGCGTACGCCGCGGGCCGGTGCGCGCGGAAGGCGAGCACGAGCTCCCCTCCTGGCCGGGCAGTGAACCGGCCTTCACGAAGGCCGCCGAATCGATAGCCAGAGAAAGGCCACGACATGCTCTTCCACCTGCTGGGACGTGTTCAGGTCGGCGACGACGACGCGCCCATGACCATCGGATCGGCCCCAGTCAGGGGGCTGCTCGCCGCGCTCCTGCTCGAAGAGGGACGCTCGGTGCCGGTGGAGCAACTGATGAGATACCTGTGGGAGGACCCGCCCGGCTCGGCCCGTAAGAACCTGAGACTCCACATCGCCCGGCTGCGCAACCGGCTGGCGGCCCTGGGGCTGCGCGACCGCCTGATCACCCTTCGGGGAGGCGGCGGCGAGGGCGGCTACCGGCTGCTGACCGTGCCCGAGGAGGTGGACGCGGTCATGTTCAGGCGGCTCGCCGCCGAGGGCTTCGCCCGGCTGCGCGCCCGGCGGCCCCACGCGGCCGAGGAAGCGCTCACCGGGGCCCTCCGGCTGTGGCAGGGGCCGATCGGGCAGGACTGCACCGCCTCGGAGCTGCTGCGATCCCGGTTCACGGCCTTCGGCGAGCTGCATCTGACGGTGCGGGAGCGGCTGGTGGAGGCTCGCCTGGGCCTGGGCCGCACGGCCGACCTCATCCCCGAGATCCTGGAGGTGCTGGCCGACGCCCCCTTCCGGGAGACCTCCTGGGCGCACCTGATGCGCGCGTACTACCTGGGCGGGGACGTGGCCGGCGCGATCTCGGCCTGGGGACGCGCCACGGCGGTGCTCGGCGGCCGGCTCGGCCTCGACCCGTCGGCCGAGCTGCACGAACTCCACCTCGCCGTGCTCCGCCGGGACGACGACGCCGTCCGGGGCGCCGTCGTCCCCCAGCCGGAGGCCGCCTGCTAGATCGTGTCTTCCAGATCGTTTCTTCTAGATCCCGGCCTGAAGAGGCCGGTCGCGCAGGAAGGGCCGCGAGGCGTTCCGCCTCGCGGCCCTTCCACGTCTCTCCCGCCCCGGGTCCCCAATCCCCGGTCGCTCAGTCCCTCCGGTCGCCCGGCGCCCGCGCGGGGAGCACGCGGACCACCTTCCCGACGAGGCCGGCCGCGGGGACGTATCCGAAGTGGCGGGAGTCCATGCTGTGTCCGGCGTTGTCGCCGAGCAGGACGAAGGCCCCCCGTGGAACGGCGGTCTCGTCCGCCTGACGGGGGACCTCGGCGGGGACGGGGTCCCCCGGGATCGCGGCGACCCTCTTGACCACGTAGCCGGCCCCGGGATCCACAGTGACCTGGCTCGGCATGAGGCCCGCGCGCTCCGCTACGAGACTGGCCACGTCGGCCAGGACGACGTCCTCCCGGCGGAGGCGGCGGGCGGGGACGCGCCGCACCAGCACCCGGTCGCCGGACCGGTACGTGGGGCGCATGCTGTCCCCGGAGACGCTCACCATCAGCAGCCTCCTGCGCGCCCAGACCAGGCCCGCGGCCGCGGTGGCGGCGATGGCGGTGACAAGGGCGAGGAGGAGCGGCAGCGGTGCGGCGGTCACAGGCCGAACCTCCCCCGAACCAGCTCCAGCAGGTCCTCGGCCTGCGGGGGCGACGGCTCCGCATAGCCCTCGGCCTGCATGCGGAACAGGCCGGCGTAGACGCCGTCGAGTGCGATCAGTTCCTCGTGCGTGCCCTGCTCGGCGACCGCGCCGTCCGCCAGGACGACCAGCGTGTCGGCGTCCCGCAGGGTGTTGAGGCGGTGTGAGACGAGCACGCTGGTCCGGCCCGCCCGCCGTTCTCGCAGGGAGTGGTGGATGCGGTGCTCGGCCTCGGCGTCCAGGCCGGAGCTGGGCTCGTCCAGGATCATGAGGTCGCGCCCCGCCCGCAGGTGCGCGCGGGCCAGCGCCAGCCGCTGCCACTGCCCGCCGGACAGGGTGACCCCCGTCTCGCCGCCGGTGTCGCCGTCCTCCTGGTCGTCCCCCTGGAAGAAGAGCCGGGACAGCAGGGTGTCGTAGGAGTCCGGCAGCGCGGTGACGAACTCGTGGGCCCCGGCGTCCCGGGCCGCGGCGGCGATGCGGTCCCGGTCGCCGAGGTGGGCCAGGTCCCCCAGGCCGATGTTCTCCGCGGCGGTCAGGTCGTACTCCATGTAGTCCTGGAAGACCGCGCTGATCCGGGACCGCAGTTCGGCCGGGTCCAGGTCGCGCAGGTCCACCCCGTCCCACAGGATCGCGCCCCGCTCCGGGTCGTACATCCGGCACAGCAGCTTGACGAGGGTGCTCTTGCCGGCGCCGTTGCGGCCGACCACCCCCACGGTGCGACCGTACGCGATGGTGAGGTTCACGCCCCGCAGAATCCAGGGGTGACCCGGCGAATAACGGAACCACACGTCGCGGAACTCGATCCCGCGGGCCAGCGGAGCGACCTTCCCGGGGTGCGCGGGCACCGGCAGGTCGGGCCCGGCGGCCAGGACCTCGCGATAGTGGGTGAAGAGCAGGAGCTGCTGGTGCGACTGGGCGATCCCGTTGACGACGGCCAGGCCCGCCGCCTGCACCCCGGCCACCGCCGCCACCAGCAGGGAGACGTCGCCGACGGTGATGCGCCCGCCCGCCGCCGCGAGCACGGCCCAGATCATCGCCCCGCCCGCCACCGCGGCCCCGATCATGCCGGTCAGCCCCTGGGCGCCCAGTTCCCTGCGGTCCAGCCGCCGGTTCTCGCCGTCGGCCCTGCGGCGCTGGGCCGACATGCGCTCGCGCAGGTGGGCGCCGATGCCGAACAGCCGGATCTCCTTGGCGGCCTGGGCGTCGGTCAGCAGGTCCCGGAAGAAGATCTCCCGGCGTTCCACCGGGCTCAGCCGCCAGTAAAGCGAGGCCCTGCGCCGGGCCAGCCGCAGCTCCAGGCCCAGCACCGGCACGGCGGAAGCGAGCACCAGGACGGGCATCCACGGCGAGAGGACCAGCAGCGAGCCGAGGAACCCCAGCCCGGTGATGACGGCGCCGGCCGTGGACAGCGCGCCGGAGACGACCACGCCCGGGGTGGTGCCGCCGTGCTGCAGCGCCATCCGCATCCGGTTGAGGAAGGCCGGGTCCTCGAACCTGGCCATGCCGACGAACCGCTCGGTCACCGCGAACAGCCGCTCCTGCGCCAGCAGGCCGACCCGGCGCCCGGTCTCGGCCGAGGCGTACCGCAGGACGTGCGGCACCAGCGCCATGACGAGCCCGGCGGCGGCCAGGGCCACACCCGGCCCGAGCACCGCCCCGGCGCCGCCCCCGGTCGTGACGCCGTCCAGGAGCAGCTTGGTCAGCCACGCCCCCGCGACCGGCGCCACCGCTCCCAGCACCGTGAACACCGTGAACACGCCCGTGTGCAGCCGGCCGGCCCGCCAGGTCAGCCGCAGGGCCTCGATGATCCCGCCCACCGTCACACCTCCGCCGGATCGAGGAACAGGTGCTCCATGCCGGCCCCGGAGGCGCTGACCACGCCGCCCGGGTCGACCAGCGCCAGCGCCGGGTACGCCCTGACGCCCAGCGCCTCACCCACCGGGCCGCCCCGGTCCGGCTCCACCACCACGGTGGCGACCGGCTCCAGCTGCCGGACCTTGTCGGCGAGGTCACGGGCGTCGCCGACAAGGAGCGCCAGCACCTGGGTGCCACCGCCGGGGAAGGCCGCGGCGAACTCCGCGAACTCGGGCAGTCGCTCCTCGCACGCCTGGCAGCCCGCGGTGAAGGCCCCGACCAGCGTGGTTGATCGGGCGAAGAACTCCTCGCCGATCGGCTCACCGCGCACGGTGTGGCCGTGGAACGCGCCCACGCGCTCGCCCGCGGCACGCATCGTGCGCGAGGGCTTGTGCACGACTCGCCAGCGCCCCGGATCGGAGCGCGCGGCCGGCAGGATGTCATACGCGCGCAGGCGGCGGATCACACCGGCCGTGAGCAGGAGGTTCAGTACGCCGACAAGGCCGGCGAACGACACTGCGAAGATCGACACGAGGACTCCCACGTCTCAGGAATTGGCATTCACGCGCCCGACGGCCGGAGCAGACCGGCGATGCCGTCGGTGAGCAGGACGAGGCCGGCCACCACCAGGCCGAGGAACGCGGCGGCCACGGCGCCGGCCGGTTCCGGCACGGCGCCGGGGGCGTCGAGGCCGAGGACCGAGCCGGTCAGCGAGCCGGCCAGCAGCACACCGTTGCGGACCAGGTGGGCCGGGCCCACCGGCGACGGCGAACCACCGCCGAAGCAGGCGCACGGCACGCGCCGCCGTGACAGCAGGGCCGACGCGATGGCCGCGGTGAGCGCCGCCAGCAGCGCCGCCGCGACCGCGAACCCGGCCACGACGGTGGCCGGCGGGACGAGCAGCACGGCCACGGCCAGTTCCCCGGCGACGACCACCGGTCCCGTCACCGTCCGTGCCGGCGGCGGAACCCACGGCGCCAGCGCGCCGGTCGCGTCCAGGAAAGCGGCGTACGCGCCCCGGCCACGCATCTTGCTCAGCGCCGAGACGGCGAACACGGCGCCCACGAAAAGGCGGCAGCAGATCAGGACGTACTCCACGGTGACTCCTTTCGGGCAGCGGATCGGGAATGGACACAAACGCCGCCCGGATCGCACCTCGTGTGATCCGGGCGGCGTGTTCACCGCGCACTGCGATTACGCGGACCGGTGTGACCTTTCACCGGAATCGCCGGCGAATCACCACCGGAACCGCGAATCGCGCTTTTGTCGTTTCATCGCGGTCCCGCTCCGGTTTCCCGCCGGATTCCGGTCGGTCAGCAGCCGCCCGACGTTTGCAGGGTGATGGTCTTGGCCTCGAAGTCCACGCAGATCTTCTTCGTGACGGTCGCCATCGTGAAGGGATATCCGCCGGTGCAGTTGACCTGCTCGGTACCGATGGGGACGCACTTGGCCACGGCCTGAGCCTCCGCCGCGGGAACCACCGTGCTCAGCATGCGGTCGGTGAGCGACCCGAGAGTCCGAATCATTCTCACACCTCTTTCCGTTGGTTTTCCTCCCTTTCGGGAGGGGCCGGTTTCTCCGACACCGACGACAATAGGAATGATTTGCATGGGAACGGCATGCGATTCATTCACGAGTGCCCCCGGCCGAACCCCGGTCGCCCCGTCCGCTCCGGCGACGGCCGCAGGGCCCGGCCCCGCTCGCCGATGAAAGTTGCAAGTCCATACGAAATCAGCCGCAGGTCAGGGCCTTGCGGGCCGCCTGAGCGTTGACCGTACGGCACGGCGAGGAAAAGGATGCGGCTCGACCTGCGCCCGGAGAGGGCGACAGCGCGACCGCTCGAAGGAGCTCCCCATGCACGGCTCGCTCACCCGCCGGCGGCGCGCCGGCCTGGCCCTGCTGACGTCGGCGGCGCTCGCCGCCGCGTCGGCCCTGGTGGCGGCGACGGCCGTCACCGCGCCCGCCTCCGCCGCGACCTCCGCCACCGTGACGGTGAACACCGGCACGAGCCTCGGCACGATCCCCGCCGCCGGGCACGGCGTCAACGTCGCCGTCTACGACGGGAACATGAACAGTTCCCCCATCTCGGGTCTGCTGCGGGACGCCGGCTTCACCGCCGTCCGCTACCCCGGCGGGTCGTACGGCGACATCTACCACTGGAAGACGCACACCACCGAGGGCGGCTACGTCGCCCCGGGCACCGACTTCGACACCTATGTGAGCACGGTGCGCTCGGCCGGCGCGCAGCCCGTCGTCATCGCCAACTACGGAACGGGCACGGCCCAGGAGGCGGCCGACTGGGTGCGGTACGCCAACGTCACCAAGGGGTACGGCGTCAAATACTGGGAGATCGGCAACGAGGTCTACGGCAACGGCCACTACGGCTCGGGCTGGGAGCAGGACAACCACGCCGACAAGAGCCCGAGGGCGTACGCGAACAACGTCCTGCAGTACATCTCGGCGATGAAGGCCGTGGACTCCTCGATCAAGGTGGGCGTCGTGCTCACCACCCCGGGCGGCTGGCCGGACGGCGTCGTCGGCTCGGGCGACAGCGCGGACTGGAACAACACGGTCATGTCCATCGTGCAGGACAAGGCCGACTTCGTGATCGTCCACTGGTACCCGGGCGCCACGTCGGCGGCCGACAGCCTGACGAAGGTCTCGCAGATCGCCCCCATGGTGAGCACGATTCGCTCCCTTCTCGGCAAGTACGCCGGGAGCAGGGCGTCGAGCATCGGCATCGCGGTCACAGAGGCGAACCTCAACTACCAGCTCAACAGCGCGACGACAGCCCTGGGCGCCGCGGACAGCTACCTCACCTGGTTCGAGAACGGGGTGATGAACGTCGACTGGTGGAGCCTCCACAACGGCACCAGCAGCAGCCCGAAGACCAACGACGACGGGACCACCGACTACAACGACTTCGGCATCCTGTCCTCGGGCAGCTCCGGGGAGCCCGCGGTGAACACGCCGCTCCCGCCGTACTACGGCCTGGCCATGGTCGGCAGGGCCGGCTCGCCGGGTGACACGCTGGTCAAGGCGTCCTCGTCCAGCTCGCTGCTCGCCGCGCACGCGGTGAAGACCTCCGGCGGCGTCAACGTCGTGCTCGTCAACAAGGACCTGAACAACTCCACGACGGTCTCGCTGTCCTACTCCGGCTTCTCCCCGGGCGGCGCGGCCACCGTCGTGCAGTGGCGCAAGGGCGCCACCTCGATCAGCACGAGCACCGCGTCGTCCGCCACCTCGATCACGCTCCCGCCGTACTCCATCACGGTCCTGAAGGCGTCCGGCGGCGGCACCGCGTCGCCGTCGCCCTCGCCGTCCGCCTCGCCCTCGCGTACGCCGTCGCCCTCTCCGTCGCCCTCCCCGTCGGCCTCGCCCTCGGCCTCTCCCACGCCCGGCGGCTCGGGGTGCTCGGCGACGTACAAGGTGGTCAACTCCTGGCCGGGCGGCTTCCAGGCCGATGTGACGGTGACGAACACCCGCACCACCGCGATCTTCGGCTGGACCGTCGGCTGGTCGTACCGGAACGGCCAGACGATCAGCTCCTCGTGGAACGCCACGGTGTCCCAGTCGGGCGCCGCCGTCACGGCGAAGAACGTGAGCTACAACGGCAGCCTGGCCGCCGGCGCGTCCACGTCGTTCGGCTTCACCGCCAACGGCGCCGGTGACGTCCCGTCGCCGATCTCCTGCACCACCGGCTGACACCCGGCCGCGCCCGCCCGTACGCACGGGCGGGCGCGGGCCCCCGCTCGCCGGCACATCGAGCGGCGGATAGACGCGGGCATGACCGCGGTCATGGTTCCGATGGGCGATTGCGTCCGATCCGAATCGCTCTAGGGTCGAGTCATGGCGCGTTTCGACTGGCTTCGCGACGCGGACCGGCCGTTCCTGTTCAACGTCGTGTTCTGGGCGATGATGACACTCCTGACCGCCGGCCTCGTGCAGGCGGTCGCGACCGCCGCCGCCACCCCGCTGGAGTACGTGCTCTTCGCCGCCAACGTCGCGCTGCTCGCGGTGCTCTGGCCGACGCTGCCCTGGAATCCGGCGCGGGGCCGTCATTGGGTGGCCCCGCTGTTCCTGGCGGCGACGATCATGCTGGGGTTGACCGGCTCGCGGCAGACCCACCTGCCGCTGATCCTCATCGCGGTGGCCAACCTCGCCTTCCTGTACGGCATGCGCGTCGCGACCGCCATCCTGTCCTGCGTCGTGGTCGGTTCCGTGTTCGTGCCCCCGCTTTTCGGGTCGACGATCGCCGACGGCATCGTCCAGGCCACCGCGATGGCGGTGTTCTCCGCGTTCGTCCTTGGCATGGTGGCGTCCATACTTGAGGCGCGGCGCAGGCGGGAGGAGGCCCAGGGTCTGCTGGAGCGGATCAGGGAGCTGGCCGTCGCCGAGGAGCGGGCGCGGATGGCGGCGGAGATGCACGACTCGGTCGGCCACCACCTGACCGTCATCAAGATGGGCCTGGAGAACGCCGAGCGGTTCCGCGAGCGCCGCCCCGAGTCCGCCTGGGCGGAGGTCCGCCAGGCCAAGGAGCTCACCGTGGAGGCGCTGGCCGACGCGCGGCGCTGGGTGCGCGCGCTGCGGCCGCTCGCGCTGGACGGCCGCGTCGGCAGCGCCGCGCTCGAACGGCTCGCGGCGTCGTTCGACGGCACCGGCATCACGGTGAGCTTCGAGGTGCGGGGCGAGGAGCGGCGTCTGGAGGCCGACACCGAGCTCGTCCTCTACCGGGTGCTGCAGGAGGGGCTCACCAACGCGCTGCGGCACGCGAAGGCGGAGCACGTGCACGGCACGCTCACGTTCGGCGACGACCAGGTGGCGCTCGTGGTGAGAGACGACGGAACGGGCAGGGACGACCGGGCGCGCGGCGGCTTCGGGCTGACGTCGCTGGCGGATCGGGCCAGGGCGCTCGGCGGCACGCTGGCCGGCGGCAACAGGCCGGGCGGCGGGTTCGAGTTGCGCGCCGAGCTGCCGCTGGGGGTGCGGGCATGACGCCGGTCAGGGTCGTGCTGGTGGACGACCAGGCGCTGCTGCGCCAGGGGCTGCGCAAGCTGCTGGAGGTCGAGGACGGCATCGAGGTCGTCGGCGAGGCGGCCGACGGCCACGAGGCGCTGCGGGTGATCGGCGACCGCCGTCCGCACGTGGCGCTCGTGGACATGCGCATGCCGGGCATGAACGGCGTGGAGCTGATCGTCCGCCTCGCCGCCGAACATCCGGAGGTGGCGGTCGTCGTGCTCAGCACGTTCGACGAGGACGAGTTCATCTTCGGCGCGCTGCGCGGCGGCGCGACGGGCTACCTGCTGAAGGACTGCTCGCCGGAGGACCTGGTCGCGGCCGTCCACCGGGTGAGCCGCGGGGAGACCGTGCTGGGCAGCCCGGTCGCGGCCCGCCTGGTCGCCGAGCTGCGGCACCTGCCGGTGAGCCCGGTCGCCTTCCGCGGGCAGGAGCTGCTGTCGGCTCGCGAGGTGGAGGTGGCGCGGATGGTCGCCGCCGGGGCCGCCAACAGGGAGATCGCGGCGCGCCTGTTCATCACCGAGGGCACGGTCAAGAACCACGTGTCCAGCGTGCTGCGCAAGCTGGGCCTGCGCGACCGAATCCAGCTCGCCCTGCACCTGCGTTCGTGAACGCGCCACCCGAAAAGACCGGCGGCTCCCCTGCCGGGGAGCCGCCGGAACGGTTCACCAGGAGGCGGGCTTGCCCTTCTGGAACAGCCACACGTCGAAGAACGCCTTGAGGTCCATGCCCGAGACCTTCTCCGCCGCCCGGATGAAGTCGGCGGTGCCCGCGTTGCCGTACCGGTGCTCCGTCGCCCAGTCCTTGATCAGCGTGAAGAAGGCGGCGTCGCCGATCTTGCCGCGCAGCGCGTGCAGCGTCATCGCGCCGCGGTTGTACGGCACGTTGCCGAACATGTCCTCGGGGCCGGGGTCGGCCGTGACGATCTGCCAGAACGACGAGGTCGCCGCCCGGCCGTAGTTGCCGGAGCCGTTGAACGTCTGCTGCGCGGTGGCGCCCCCGGTGTGCTCGGTCCACAGCCAGGTCGCGTACGTCGCGAAGCCCTCGTTCAGCCAGATGTCGGACCACTTGCCGACGCTCACGCTGTCGCCGTACCACTGGTGCGCGAGCTCGTGCGCCATCGTGCCGACGCCGGGCGCGCTGGAGAAGATCGGCTTGGTCTGGCTCTCCAGGGCGTAGCCGACGTCCGGCGCGCGGTCGATGAC
Source organism: Microbispora sp. NBRC 16548 (assembly GCF_030268985.1). NCBI lineage: Bacteria > Bacillati > Actinomycetota > Actinomycetes > Streptosporangiales > Streptosporangiaceae > Microbispora > Microbispora sp. NBRC 16548. The sequence goes on along the minus strand of NZ_BSSF01000006.1, from coordinate 357,186 downwards.
GGCGCCCGCCTGGTTGAAGGGGTACGGCCCGAAGATCGAGGAGAAGTAGTCCAGGATGTCGGGGATCCGGGCGACGGCCGCGGCCGACTGGGTCACCAGACGCGGGTCCACCGCCGTGTAGACCGGGATGCCGCCGGGCGTGGTCGTCTCGTTGACGACGAAGTTCCCCAAAGTCACCGTGGCGAGGTAGGTCGCCATCGGCTCGGCCGAGTTCCAGACGAACGTCGTCTTGCCGTTCGCGGTCGTCGTGGACACCAGGCGGCCGTTGCCGACCACAGTGACGCCCTCGGGGACCGTCGCGCGGAAGGTGAACGTCGCCTTGTCCGCGGGGCTGTCGTTGGCCGGCAGCCACGCCGGGGCGCCCTGCGGCTCGCCCGGCACGAAGGCGCCGTCGTCGGTCGGCACCCAGCCCTCGATGGAGCCGTCGGGGTCGGTGACGACCGGCGGCGTCCCGGCGTACGTCACCGTGACCGTGAAGGCCTCCCCGGTCTTGAGCTTCGGCCGCGGGGTGACGACGAGCTCCTGCCCGTCCCGCCGGTAGGCGGCCGGGTGCTCGCCCACCTTCAGCGACGTGATCTGCGGGCCGCGGAAGTCCAGGTCGAACTGGTCGAGGTCCTGGGTGGCGACCGCGGTGATCACCGTCGTCGCGTCCATGACCTTGGTGGCGGGGTCGTACGTGAACGTGACGTCGTAGTGCCGGACGTCGTAGCCGCCGTTGCCCTGGTCGGGGAAGTAGGGGTCGCCGAGCGAGGGGGCGCCCGCGGAGTAGCGCGGCTCCCCCGGGTTCCCGGGAGCGGCGAGAGCGGTGGTCGCCTGGGTCGCGGTGAGCAGCGCGGCCGCGAGGGCGGCACCGCCGAGCCGCGCCGCCCGGCGCGAACGGGACGATGTCATGGAAGTCCTTTCATGGGGCCGAGCGGCCGGGGGCGGCCGCTCGGCCCGGTTTCCTGCGGAGGATCAGGCGACGACGGAGCGGAGCGGGATGCCCGCCGCGCCGAGGTCGCGGACCAGGTCGCGGACGAACGGGTGCTCGTCGGCGGACAGTCCGTCGGGGTTCGGGATCGTGATGTAGGACGAGCCGTCCGCGGACGCGGTCAGCGCCGTGTCCGTGTAGCGCTCGACCACCGCCTGCGTCCGCGCGAGGTCGGCGTCGGCCACCTGGATGACGATCGGCCGCCACTCCCCGCCGAGGTTCGGCGGCTCCTGCGCCGCCGCCGCGGCGCTGCGCAGGGACTCCGTCTCCGGCTGTGCCGAAGCGATGCGCTGCTTCGCCTGAGGCGACGCGTGCGGCGCCTGCGCGGCGCCCGCCGGGTACAGCAGCGCGTTGGCGAGGAGGTGGATGCCGTTCTCGTTGTACGCCCTGAACAGCGGGTTGTACGCGAACAGCAGGGCGTGTCCCGCGCCGGTCGGCTCGTCGACGAGAGAGGCCGTGCCCTTGAGCGCCTCGGCGCCCACCGTGTAGCCGTTGGACCAGAACGTGTCGTCCGAGGGATAGGTGAGCACGTTCACCCCGGTCTGGCTGGGGTTGAGGATCGGGTCGCCGTTGTTGAACTGGAAGTCCTCCGCCGGGCGGCCGAGCGACACCGGACTGCCCTGGGCCACGTCCACCCGGAAGTGCGAGCCGATGACCTGGTAGCCGGTCGGCTTGGCCTTCTCGGTCGTGGAGGTGAGGCCGGCGGCCCTGGCGACCCGGGTGCCCTCGTTGCGCAGCCCGACGTACGTGCCGCCCGCGGCCACCCACTGCCTGAGGTTGGCCAGGCCCTGCGCGGTCAGCCCGCCGTTCGCGCTGCTGCCGTCCGGGACGAGCAGGACGGTCCGCCCGGTTAAGGCCGGGGTGTTGCCGTTGATGTCGGCCGTGGTCACCGGCGTCAGCCCGAGGCCCCAGCGGTCGCCGAGCACGTAGCGGGCCTCGCCGTACGAGCCGGAGGTGGTGGAGACGCCGGTGCCGGCGAAAAGGCCGACGTCGGGCGTGCGCAGCGCGGCGCCGGAGGCCGGGGCGCCGCCGCCCTCGACCGTCACGCCCAGGGAGCGGGCCAGCTTGTCCAGCTCGCCCCGGTTCATGGCGGTGGCGGGCAGGCCGACGACCCCGGTCCGATCGTCACGCGTGAGCGGCACGCCCGCGCCGAGCAGCCGGAAGGTCAGCTCGGAGGCGGCTGCCGAGTCCATCGGGTAGGAGTACGACCCGCCCCGGGGCGCGGCGGAGGCCACGCCGCCGTCGACGTCCTTGACGAGGTCGGCCTTCGGCGACAGCTCGTCGCCGGTGGAGATGGTGTTCACGCCCGCGAGCAGCGGGTTGCTCCACGAGGAGACGTCGTAGAAGTAGGGGAACGGGACGTACGGGTCCTCCCCCATGACCGCCTGGATCCAGTGCTTCTGCGGCTGGTCCATCGGAATCCAGTAGGCCCCCTCGGGGACCGTCACGTCACTGGCCGTCCGGCCGCCGAAGACCCGCGCGGAGGGCACCTTCACGGGCTTTTTCACCCGGTAGACCTCCACGTCCATGCGGCGCAGCCGCTCGACCAGCCGGCGCACGTCGCCGATCTGCCGGTCGGGCAGCAGGAAGTACGACCGGATCGTGATCTCGGGCACCGGGAACCGGACGGTGTTCGCCGGCTGGACGACCTCGTTCGGCTCCAGGGCGCCGGCGGCCCCCTCGGCGAGCGCGGTCTGCCAGATCGAGTAGTAGCCGTTCAGGACCTCGCGCCTGTTGTCGGCGGCCCATCCGGTCGTCGCCCACTGGGTGTTGAACTGCTGCTGCACCCGGTCCTCGACCGCCGACGAGCTGCCCTTCTCGAACGTCATCCCGGCGGCGCCGAAGCCCGCGGCCGGGACGCTGTCGCCGTAGCCCATGTAGAAGAGGTCGTACGTCGCGTAGTTGAAGTAGCACTCGGCGGTGACCGCGCCGCCGCAGGCGCCGTTGTAGCCGAAGCCCGCCGCGTTCGCCGCGCCGATCCGGTTGATCCAGTTCACCGGCTGGTCGGCGATCTCGTGGTGGATCGGGTCGGCGTTGGGCGGGAAGAAGTACTGCCGCCCGCCCATCTCGTGCGCGTCGACGAAGACCTGCGCCGGATACCGGCGCAGCATCTCGATCTTGCCGTCGGTCTCCGGCTGCGTGCGGGCGAACCAGTCCCGGTTGAGGTCGAAGCCGTACTCGTTCGTCCTGCGGCTCGCGTCGCGGCCGTCCGGGTTCTGGGTCGGCATGATGACCGTGACCAGGTTGTCGTTACGCTTGGCGACGTCGCAGGACAGGCCGCTCGCCAGCTCGTACAGGGTCTTGAGCGCGGCGTCGGCGCCGCTCTTCTCGCCGCCGTGCACATTGCCGGCGATCCAGACGATGGCGGGCGAGTCGTCGGCGATGCGCGCCGCCTTGTCGGCCCGCAGCGACCTCGGGTCGCGCAGCGAGCGGATCTGGTCCGCGATCTTCTTGAGCTGCCCGGGGACCATGTTGTGGGAGTCGGACACGATGGCGTACGGCAGGTCCTGGCCGGTCACGCTGTGCGCCACGGTGCCCGTGATCACGCGGTCCGAGGCGCCTCCCACGGCTTCCACGTACTTGTCGATCTCTTCGGTCGTGAGCACCCGGGGCTGTCCCTTGCCCAGCGGGAAGCCGAAGAACTGCTCGGGGGCCGGCACCGTGCCCAGGTGGGCGTTCGGGTCGGTGCTGCACCGTCCGGGCGCTTGGCGGGCGTCGGCCGGGTCGGCCCGCGCGGGGGACGCGGGCGTCAGCGTGAGCGCTGCCGACACCAGGATCGCGGCGCCGAGCGCCATGCCGTAGGGGGATCTTCCGCACAACGTCGTGCGTAACCGCATCTCGCCTCCAGGCGGGGGGACGGGGATGTCTCGGGGGGAGCACCCGTCCGGGAAACGACAAAGTCACTGCGGACAGTATTAGAAGGGAATAAACCGGACAAGACGCCGCGAAACATAACTACGCCGAATGGGAAACTGTGAGCAATGGCGTTTTCGCAAGTCAATGTGGGAGCGACTGACCGAATCCTCCTTTTATAACGTCCGATAACGACTGCGCATCGGGTTCGCCCGCGTCAGCGGCGGTCACAGTCCGCCGCGCGGCGCGCGAGTTCCATCGCCGGCGCGATGTCGTGAGATCGAAGACGGACGGCCGCGCGCCGGGCTGTGGGACCATTCAGGGGGTTTCGAGGAGGACAGGGTGGACGAGGAGCGTCGGGTGGCGGGCAGGTATCACCTGCTCGAGCCGATCGGCCGCGGAGGCATGGGCGTGGTCTGGCGCGCCCACGACGACCTGCTCGACCGCACGGTGGCCGTGAAAGAGGTGCTCTACCACCCCACCTCCGAGGAGGACAGGGAGACGTTCAACCGGCGCACCATCCGCGAGGCGCGGGCGGCGGGCCGCATCGACCATCCGAACGTCGTCGTCGTCCACGACGTGATCGAGGAGGACGGCCGCCCCTGGATCGTGATGCAACTCGTGCAGTCGCGGTCGCTGGGCCAGGTGCTGCGCGAGCAGGGCGCCCTCCCGCCCGGCCGGGTCGCCGCGATCGGCCTGCAGGTGCTCGACGCGCTGTGCACCGCGCACGCCGCGGGAGTGCTGCACCGGGACGTCAAACCGGAGAACGTGCTGCTCAACGGGGAGACTCGGGTGGTGCTGACCGACTTCGGCATCGCGACGATGCCGGAGGAGACCGGGCTGACCATGACCGGCGGCATCACCGGCACCCCCGCGTTCATGCCGCCCGAGCGGCTGAACGGCCACCCCGCGACCCCGGAGTCCGACCTCTGGTCGCTCGGCGCGACGCTGTACGCCGCGGTCGAGGGCAGGACCCCGTTCGACCGCAACTCCCCCGTGGCCACGATGGCGGCCATCCTGCACGACGACCCGGCCCCGCCCCAGCGAGCGGGCGCCCTGACGCCGGTGCTCGAAGGCCTGCTGTGCAAGGACCCGGCCCGGCGCATCGGCGCGGCCGAGGCCGCCGCCCTGCTCAACGCCGCCATCGCGGCCGGCCCGGGACACGCCGCCGCATCCGATCTCCTGAAGAACCGGCCCGAGCCCGGCGCGTGGAGCGGCACCCCGTCCGGGCCGTCGCAGCCGCCCGCCGGCCCGTGGCCGCAGACCCCCTCCGGCTGGAACAGCATGGACAGCGGGCCGTCCGTCCCGGGACAGCCGGGGCAGCCCGGATCCTGGAGCCAGAGCCCGGCCGGCCCCCCGCAGCCGTACGGCGCCCACCAGTCGTACGGTGCCCACCAGTCGTACGGCGGCCCGCACCAGTCCGGCGGCTCCGCCTCCTGGCCCGGGCCCGCCGGTCACCCGGGGCCGACCGGCCCCGGCGGCGCGGGCATGGCGGGCTACCCCACGAGTCCGGGCGGCCAAGGGGTCCAGACGGGCCACGCGGGTCCCGGCGGACCTGCCGTCCCGCCGGGAAGCCACCCCGGCGCGTACCCCGCACCGGGTGCGCGCCCTCCGGGGCGCGGCTCCGCCGCCAAGGTGACCCTGTTCGTCCTGTTACCGCTGCTGCTCGTGGCCGTCGTCGCGGGCGGCTGGTACGGCTACCGCACACTGGCCGGCAGCGGAACCGTCGCCGAGGACCTCACGCCTACGGGGACCGATCCCACCTCGGGCTCCGATCACACGTCGGGGAACACTGGTCAGAGCGCCTCCGGCGAGCCGTCCGCGCCCCCGTCGAAGGAGCCGACGGAGGAGCCGACAGAGGAGCCCTCGGAGGAGCCGTCGCCGGAACCCTCCACGCCGGCGACGGGCACGCTGCCCAAGGGGTGGAAGACCCACCGCGACACGCTGGGCTTCTCGATCGCCCTGCCGGCCGGCTGGGTCCCGTTCCAAAGAGAGGCCACCCGCGTGCGCTTCCACGACCCGGGTGGGCGGGACTACCTGCAGGTCGACTTCACCCCCTGGGAGACCACGGACCCGGTGGCCGCCCTGCGCACGGTCGAGGCGGCCTCGACCAAGAAGGGCTACCTGCGCGGCTACGAGCGCATCGGCCTGACGTCCAGGAGATACCTCGGTGTTCCCGCCGCGGACTGGGAGTTCACCCACACGACCGACGCCGGCAAGGTGCGGGTGCTCGACCGCGCCTTCAGGCTCGACGACGGCCGTTGCGTCGCCCTCTACTGGCAGGTCGCCGACTCCCGATGGACATCCGGTTTGTCCTACTTCAACGCCTTCGCGCGCACCTTCCAGCCGTAATAACGATTTGGTGAAGATCCGCAGGTCAAGGGGGATTTCGCCCCAGAAGAGTAACGATGTCGCATGCGTTCGCCCAAGAGGGGTAGCGCGACAACCATGGCTGAAGCGCAGACCTCCGAACGTGTCGTGGCAGGACGCTATCGCCTGATCGAGCCGCTGGGGCGGGGCGGCATGGGCACCGTGTGGCGGGCCGTCGACCAGGTGCTCGAACGAGAGGTCGCCGTCAAGGAGCTGCTCGCGTCGGCCGAGCTCACCGGTCCGGAGCGGGAGGTCTTCACCATCAGGACCTTCCGCGAGGCCAGGGCCGCCGGGCGGTTGAGCCATCCGAGCGTGGCGGCAGTGTACGACGCCTTCGAGGAGAACGGCTACCCCTGGATCGTCCTCGAACTGATCCCGTCCCGGACGCTGGGATCGGTCATTCGCGAGGAGGGCCCCCTGCCGCCGCGGCGAGTGGCGGAGATCGGGTCCCAGGTGCTGGCCGCACTGCGCGTCGCCCACGTGAACGGGGTGCTGCACCGGGACGTCAAACCCGACAACGTGCTGCTCGCCGACGACGGCCGGGTCGTGCTGACGGACTTCGGCATCGCCGCGATGGAGGACGACTCGCCGGTCACCCGCACCGGCATGCTGATCGGCACCCCGGCGTTCATCGCACCGGAGCGGGCGGCGGGACAGCAGGCACAGCGAGCGTCGGACCTGTGGTCGCTCGGAGTGACGCTGTTCATGGCCGTCGAGGGGCGCTCGCCGTTCCACCGTGGTCACGCGCTGGCGACCCTGGCCGCCGTCATGTACGAGGAGGCGGGCCCGATGCACAACGCCGGGCCGCTGGCACCGGTGATCGAGGGCCTGCTGATCAAGGATCCGGCCCGCAGGATGACCACGGACTACGCGGCGCAGCACCTGCACGCCGTGGCCACCGGCCAGGTGACCGACCCGGTCGTGCCGCGTCCGCGGCAGCCGCCCCGGCTCGCCCGGCTCATGCCCATCTTCGACACCACGCCTTCGGCTCCCGCATCCATGCCCGTGTCCGCGCCCGTGCCCCTCGGCGAGGGCACCCCGACGCCGGTCCCGGTGCCCGCGCCCGTACTGGTGGGCCGACGCCGCAGGCCCTGGGCGCTGGCGGCGGGCTCCGGGGCACTCGTCGCGTTCGTCGGGCTGGCGGCCGGCGCCGTCGCGTTCACCACCGCCAGGCTTCCGGCCGACCCGAGGGGGACCGCCGTGGTGAGCACGCCCACGGTGACGGTCTTCGCGACCAGGACCGCCGAGGCCCCCAAGACCGGAAAGCGGACAGAGAGCCGCGAGGCAGGCAAGACGGACACCCAGCCGGTGGCCAACACCGGGAGCGGCGCCGCCGGCGGGCACCGTACGGAGGAACGCGGGGGGCCGCCCGACAGGTCCCCCGGGAGGTCACCCGAGAAGCCCGGCAGGGGAAAGCCCAAGGACAAGCCCACCGGGGCCGCGCCCAAGGGATCTCCCCCTGGGAAGCAGACAGGCAAGGGATCCGGCAAGGGGACGCCCCCCACGTCCAAGCCCGGGAACGGCGGCGGAAGCGTCAAGCCGTCCCAGGGCAAGGGTGGGGGCCAGGGAAAAGGCGGGGGTCAGGAGGCCGCCACGGACGACACCGGTGACATCCCCGACGGCTACACCCAGCCGGAAAACGACTGGAATGCCTGACCTCCCGCCGACGTCCGTACCGCCCGACCGCGCCGTCACCGCCCGACCGCGCCGTCACCGCCTGACCGCGCCGTCACGAAGCGCCGCGGGGCTGCCATCCGGGCGGGCAATGGGCGGGAGCGCGGCGTCAGCCCTCGTCCGCGAGGATCTCCAGCGCGTTGGCCAGGTCCGCGGGGTAGTCACTGGTGAAGGTCATCCACTCCCCCGTCGCCGGGTGCTCGAACGACAGCGAGACCGCGTGCAGCCACTGCCGGCCCACTCCGAGGCGGGCGGCGAGGGTGGGGTCGGCGCCGTACAGCAGGTCGCCCACGCACGGGTGCCTGAGCGCGGCCATGTGGACCCGGATCTGGTGGGTCCTTCCGGTCTCCAGCTTGATGTCGAGCAGCGACGCCGCCCGGAACGCCTCGATCGTGTCGTAGTGCGTGACCGAGTCCTTGCCGCCGGCCACCACCGCGAATCGCCCGTCGCCCGACGGATGCCGGTCGATCGGGGCGTCCACGGTGCCCCGCAGCGGGTCCATGTGCCCCTGGACGAGCGCGTGGTAGCGCTTGTCGACCGTGCGTTCCTTGAACGCCCGCTTGAGGTGCGAGTAGGCCCGCTCGCTCTTGGCTACGACCATGACGCCGGTGGTGTTGGCGTCGAGCCGGTGCACGATGCCCTGCCGCTCGGCCGCGCCGCTCGTGGACACCCGGTGGCCGCCGCCGAGCAGGCCGCCGATCACGGTGGGGCCGGTCCACCCGACGGTCGGGTGCGCCGCCACACCGATCGGCTTGCTCACCACGACGACGTCGTCGTCCTCGTACAGGATCGCCATGCCCGGCACGGGCTCGGCCACGGGCATCGGCGCGGCGGGCGGCGGCGGGATCGTGACGTCCAGCCAGGCACCGGCGTGGACGCGGTCGGACTTGGCCGGGACGGCGCCGTCGACCAGCACGTCCCCGGAGGCGATCAGTTCGGCCGCGCGGGTGCGGGAGAAGCCGAAAAGCCGGGCCAGGGCGGCGTCGAGGCGCTCGCCCTCCAGGCCGTCCGGCACGGGCAGGCTGCGCTGGTCACCCATCGGCCCGCTCCCCCGCCGGCTCGCCGGCCTGCTTGCCCGCCTCGCCCTCCGCGTGGTCCTGCGCGTGGTCCTGCGTGTGGTCCTCGACGGGCTCGTCCGTCTGGCGGGTGCCGTCGATCTGGTAACCGCGCCAGGCGAGGAACACGGCGAGCACGCCGCCGCACACGATGCCCGAGTCGGCGAGGTTGAACACCGGGAACCGGGTGACCGGGAACACCTGGATGAAGTCGACCACATGCCCCTGGAACGGGGCCGGCCACCGGAAGATGCGGTCGGTCAGGTTGCCGACCGCCCCGCCCAGCAGCAGGCCGAGCGTGATCGCCCAGGGCAGGCTGTGCAGCTTCCGCGCCGTACGCACGATCGCGACGACGACGGCCAGCGCGATCATCGTGAACACGATCGTCATGCCGGTGCCGATGCTGAAGGCGGCGCCGGCGTTGCGGATCACGGTCAGCACCAGCGCGCCGGGCACAACGGTGAGAGGCTCCTCGTGCTCCAGGAACTCCACGACGAGGAACTTGCTGACCTGGTCGAGCGCGTAAACGACCGCGGCCACGGCGACGAGGAGAGCGATCCTCCGCGCCCGGTTGGGCCGCGCAGGTTCGCCGCTCAGCGGCGCTCCTCCCGCTGCTTGCACGCTACGCACAGCGTCGCCCTCGGGAATGCCCGCAGGCGTTCCTTGCCGATCGGCTTGTGGCACGATTCGCACTCTCCGTAAGTCCCTGCCTCGACGCGGGCGATCGCCCGCTCGTTCTGCGCGAGCAGGTCGCGCGCATTCAGGGTAAGGGCGATCTCACGCTCACGCTCATACGTCTTGGCCCCGGCGTCCGCCGGATCGTCCCCCGCGCCCTGGCTCACGTCTCCGGACGCGAGCTGTTCCTCCGCCCGGGCGATGTCGGCGCGCAACTCCTCGATCTCGTGCCGCAGCCGCTCACGGACCTCGGCGAGCTCCTCGTCGGACCAGACGTCGTCACTGATGGCGGTTCTCGCCGTGCGCGTCGTCATTGCGGGCCTCCCCTTCGCCCAGAACCCGTCGAGCCCCGGACGCCCTTCGAGCGGGTGTGATTCGAGCCGGTCCGGGCAGAATAAGTCGCCGATAACGGATCGGCAACGGACTCGCTGAGGCTTTTACCCCACCCGTAACCGGGGTGGCGCATTCGGCCGGCTCCTCCTCGTCGCCCTCTATTTCGATCACTTTGTCGCGGGCGGTGCCACCGGGACCCATGCCCCGGATCCCGAGGCGACGGCCCGCGGGGCGGCCTCCGTCGCCCTTCCACCGGCCGCCGGTGGCCACCCGCACACCCTCACAACAATCGCGGGGTCTCCGCGTGTTCCTCCCACGTATTCCCGCGACGAGCCGGGTCTCACCCGGGACGTCACCCGCATATCGGGAAGCCCTTCCGGCCGGGTTGCGTTATCGTCTTAGTCTGCAAGGCGTTGATGGGGACGAGTACCTCCGCATCCGCCCGCTCAGCGACCCGGGGACGGTGTGAGCCCGGGGCGGGCCGCGAAGGGAAAGATCACCCCGGAGCCGCCGGAAGAAAGGCCGTCCCGGCCGAGTAGAACCGGCAGCGGAGAGCAAAACGAGAGGGCGTCCGGCACCGGCCGGGCGTCAAGAAGGGTGGTACCGCGGAGCCGTCTCCGGCTTCGTCCCTTCACGCCATGTCAGCAGCGCTGTCACAGCCACCGCGTGGAGGTCCCGCCCGACGATGTCTTCCCAATATTTCCGCTCACTTCCCGCGCAGGTCGACCTGCCGGCCCTCGAACACGAGGTCCTCGAACGCTGGCGGGACGGGAAGGTCTTCGAGCGCTCGCTGCAGCAGAACGCCGACGGCCCCTCCTGGGTGTTCTTCGAGGGCCCGCCCACGGCCAACGGCATGCCCGGGGTGCACCATGTCGAGGCCCGCGTCTTCAAGGACGTCTTCCCCCGCTACAAGTCGATGCGCGGCTACCACGTGCCCCGTAAGGCCGGCTGGGACTGCCACGGCCTGCCCGTCGAGGTCGCCGTCGAAAAGGAACTCGGCCTCTCCGGCAAGCCCGAGATCGAGTCGTACGGCATCGCCGAGTTCAACGCGCGCTGCCGCGAGTCGGTGCTGCGGAACGTCGACGCGTTCGAGGAGATGACCGAGCGGATGGGCTACTGGGTCGACATGTCCCAGGCCTACCGCACCATGGACCCCCAGTACGTCGAGGCCGTCTGGTGGTCGCTCAAGGTCGTCTGGGACAAGGGCCTGCTGTTCCGCGACCACCGGATCACGCCGTACTGCCCCCGCTGCGGCACCGGGCTGTCGGACCACGAGCTCGGCCAGCCCGGCGGCTACGAGACCGTCTCCAGCCCGTCGGTGTACGTGCGGATGCCCGTCGTCTCCGGCCCCCTGGCCGAGATGGACGCCTCGCTGCTGATCTGGACCACCACTCCCTGGACCCTGGTGTCCAACACCGCGGTCGCCGTGCACCCCGACGTGACGTACGTCGCGGCCCGGCGCGGCGACGAGGTGCTCGTGGTGGCCGAGCCGCTGCTGCGGCGGGTCCTCGGCGAGGACGCCGAGGTGCTGGCCACCTACCAGGGCTCCGAGCTGGAGCGCACCGCCTACCGGCGCCCCTTCGACCTGGTGGACATCGAGGGCGCCCACTACGTCGTGCTCGGCACGTACGTCACGGTCGAGGACGGCACCGGCCTGGTCCACCAGGCCCCCGCCTTCGGCGCCGACGACATGACCGTCTGCAAGCGCTACGGCCTGCCGGTGGTGAATCCGATCGGCCCGGACGGGCGCTTCCTGCCGGACGTGCCGTTCGTGGGCGGCATGTTCTTCAAGGACGCCGACGAGCCGCTGACGGAGAACCTGCGCGAGCGCGGGCTGCTGTTCCGCGGCGAGCACTTCGAGCACAGCTACCCGCACTGCTGGCGCTGCCACACCCCGCTGCTCTACTACGCGCTCCCGTCCTGGTACATCAGGACCACCGCGATCAAGGACCGGCTCCTCGCCGAGAACGAGCGCACCAACTGGTTCCCCGAGACGATCAAGCACGGCCGGTACGGCGAGTGGCTGCGCAACAACGTCGACTGGGCGCTGTCGCGGTCCCGCTACTGGGGCACCCCGCTGCCGCTGTGGGTCTGCTCGCAGGACGAGGAACACGTCACCTGCGTCGGCTCGCTGAAGGAGCTGGGCGAGCTGGCGGGCCGCGACCTGACCGGGTTCGACCCGCACCGCCCGTTCGTCGACGACGTCACGTTCCCCTGTCGGCATCGTGTCGGAGACGCGTCAGGGGCACTGTGCCGGGCGGAGGCGCGGCGGGTGCCCGACGTGATCGACGTCTGGTACGACTCGGGCGCCATGCCGTTCGCCCAGTGGGGCGCGCCGCTGGTCAACAAGGACGTCTTCGAGAACTCCTTCCCCGGCCAGTTCATCTGCGAGGCGATCGACCAGACCCGCGGCTGGTTCTACTCGATGATGACCGTCGGCACGCTGGTGTTCGGCCGGTCGTCGTACGAGAACGTGCTCTGCCTCGGCCTGATCCTCGCCGAGGACGGCCGCAAGATGAGCAAGCACCTGGGCAACGTGTTGCGGCCCATGCCGCTCATGGACCAGCACGGCGCCGACGCACTGCGCTGGTACATGGCCACCTCCGGGTCCCCCTGGGCGCCCCGGCGGATCGGCCACGCCGCGCTGGAGGAGATCGTCCGCAAGGTCCTGCTGACCTACTGGAACACCGCGTCGTTCTTCGCGCTCTACGCCAACGCCGAGTCGTGGTCCCCGGCCCGGATGGCCGAGGCCCCGGCGTACGCGGAGCGGCCGCTGATCGACCGGTGGGCGCTGGCGGAGCTGCACCGCACGGTGGCCGAGGTCACCGCGTCGATGGAGGAGTTCGACACCGCCCGGGCCGGGCGACGGCTCACCGAGTTCCTGGACGACCTGTCCAACTGGTACGTCCGCCGCTCGCGCCGCCGCTTCTGGTCCGGCGAGGCGTCGGCCTTCGCGACGCTGTACGAATGCCTGGAGACCGTCACCCGGCTCATGGCCCCGCTCGTGCCGTTCCTCACCGACTACCTCTGGGACGTGCTGCGCGACCCGGACGCCCCGGCCTCGGTGCATCTGTCCACCTGGCCGGAGGTGAACGCCACGCTGCTCGACCCCGAGCTGTCGGAGCGGATGGCGCTGGTGCGCCGCCTGGTGGAGCTGGGCCGGTCGGCCCGCGCCTCGTCGTCGGTGAAGACCCGCCAGCCGCTCGGCCGGGCCCTGGTCGGCGCCCCCGGCTGGGCCGCGCTCCCCGGCGAGCTGCGCGACCTGATCGCCGACGAGCTCAACGTCCAGCGGCTGGAGGACCTCTCCGGGTTCTCCGCCGACCTGGTGACGTTCACGGTCAAGCCCAACTTCCGCAGCCTCGGCAAGCGGTTCGGCTCGCAGACCAAGCTCGTCGCCGCGGCCGTGTCGGGCGCCGACGCGGCGGAGCTGGCCCGGGCCCTGCGTTCGGGCGGCTCCGCGACGGTCGAGGCCGCCGAGCTGGGCACGGTGGAGCTGGACGCGGACGACGTGATCGTGACCGAGCAGCCGAAGTCGGGCTGGGCCGTGGAGACCGGCGCGGTGGACACCGGCACCGGCGAGACCGTGGCGCTGGACCTGGCGATCACCGACGAACTGCGCCGGGCCGGCCTGGTCCGCGACGTGATCCGGCTCGTCCAGGAGGCCCGCAAGTCCACCGGCCTGTCCATCACCGACCGCATCCACCTGTGGTGGTCGGCCGACGGTGAGCTGGCCGAGGCGCTGCGCGAGGGCGGCGACGCCGTCGCCGACGAGGTGCTGGCGGCGAGCCTCACCGAAGGCGTCCCGGACGAGGACCTGCCGGTCCACGAGGACGCCGACCTCGGTCTGTCCTTCCGCCTGCGCAAGGCCTGATCCCGCAGCCGATGGGGCCGGTCGCCGACCGGCCCCATCGGCGTGTGTCATCGCCCAGCCACCGGCAAAACCCTTGATCAGCCGTCTGCCCGGGCCGCACACCGACCTGGCGGATGATGCGCAGCGCGGTCTCCACCGCGGAGGGGTACCCGGCCGCCTCTTCGAACGTCAGCCCCTCGGGCATACGGGCCCAGGCCGACAGCACGGCGAACTCGGCATAGGTGCTCGAACCTTCGCCCTGTTCCTCCAGGGAGGACAGGGGCCGGACGGGCTGTCACGAGTCGCTGAACGCTTGGGTTTCGACGTCGATCTGCTCGAGCGACCGGTCCGGCCGTCCGCCGCGGCAGCCCGCGAGGGGCGCCTACGTAACCATGCCGAGGCGGAAAGAGCGGCGCACCCACATCGCGCCGCGTCGAATGCGCAGGCCGCGTCTCAGCCGTTCTGGCAGACCGAGCAGGGGGTGAGGCCGGCCTCGTCGGCCTCGGCCCGTGTCATGGTCTCGATGCCCGAGTCGCCCATTCCGCTGATCAGGGGGCAACCGGCCTCGTGGTAGCGCCGCGTGCCGACCATGACCCGCACCCGCGTGTCCCCGTCCGCGGACGGCTCCGCCGCGTCGTCCGCGCGATCCTCACCGGTCTCGCTCCCGGACCCGCCGCGGTCCTCGCCGCCCTTGTCCGTGCTGTCCTCGTCCGTGCCACCGGGCCCGGGCGTGGCCGCCTTCCCTGCGGGGGCCGCTCCGGAGGCGCCGTCGTCCTGCCGGGCGCCGTCCTCCTCCTCGGTGGAGCCGGTGGTGGAGCCGGCCGAGGCCGCGGATCCGGCGCGCCCGGATCCGCGGGTCTCTGCCGGCTCCACCGGCTTTCCGGTCCTCGCACGCGGGGGCGTGGGGACGTTCTCCGGACGGGACGCCGCTTGCGCGTCCGCGTCGCCGGAGTCGCTCTGGTCGTCACGGGCCTGCTCGTCGTCCGCCCGGGAAGAGGAGGCCTTCTGCGGCGAGGCCGCACCCGCACCCGCACCCGCACCCGCACCGGGAGCCTTGTCCGCGGCCGCAGGTCCGTCGGACTCGCCGTCCCCCGACGACGGGGTTTCCTTCCCCGCCTCCCCGGCCGCCTTGGACCGTGCGGGGTCCCACGGCAGGGGGACCCCGCCGGGCCTGAACCAGTCGTGCTCCGCGGTGTCGGTCAGTGAGTCGTCCGTCTCGTCGTCCGCCTGGCCCGACGCCGATCCTGCCGCCGGCGGAGACCAGGCCGGTGCGGACCATGACGTGGCAGAAGGCCGGGGCGGCGCGGAGGATCCGGACGACGACCCTGAAGACGCGGCGGAGGAGGAATCGGAAGGCGAGGACGGCGGCGTGGAGGCGGCTGGCCGCGGCGGCGCCGTCGTCTCGGCGCCGGACTCCGGCGAGGCGCTCCGGCCGAACCAGTCCACCGGCGTGTGCTCGTCGCCCTCGGTCCCGGCGTCGGCCTTGGAAGCCGTGTCGCGCGCCGGACCGTCTCCCTCGTCGGCCTCGCCGGCGTCGGTGGTCTTCCCTGACGCCTTCTCCGCCGTCTCACCGGGCTCTTCGCGCGCTTCGTCGTCGGACGGCTTGCCGCCGGAGGGCGTGGACGGGCCGGCCGTGGAAGGGCCTGACGCACCGGGAACGGACGACTGGGGGCCGGACGATTCGGGGCCGGACGGTTCAGGGGCGGACGACTCGGGCAGGCGCGGCCCCGGGACGCCGGGCTGAGGGAACCGCGCGACGGGCGGCTCGCGATCAGCGGGCGTGGAACGGGACGCTTCCTGGCCGGTCGTGCCGGAGGTTGCGGCCGAAGGCGTGGTGGTCTTGGGGGCGGCTTCCGCGCGCAGGCTCTCGTCACGAGCCGCGTTGTCGCGGAGAGGGGCCTCCTCCGGCTCCGCCGTACGGGTGGAGATCTCGGGGAGACAGGTGGTGCAGGGGGTGAAGCCCTCCTCGCGGGCCTCCTCGTGCGTGAGCTCCTCGGTCTCACGCCCGGCGAGCTGGCGGCAGGTGGCCAGATGGAAGCGCTTGCGCCCGGGGATCACGAGAACGATCGCGTCGGGGGCGAGGCCGCGGCCGGAGCCGGCCGGCGGCCGCATGATCGGTCCCGTCCGCTGGGGCGGCGGAGATGGGAAGGCCTGCGGGGGCAATGCCCCGTGATGCGTGATCGGCGGGGCCGCCACCATGGGCGTCGCCACCGGATGCGCCGGTGCCCCGGCGAGGGCTCCGCCGTACGCCCCGCTCACGGCACCGACGTGCGCGAGCTGGGGCACGGACGAACCCTGGGGGGTGGGAGCGGTTCCCTCGGCGGCACGCCCACCGGCAGGGAACAGCTCATGGCGTCTCAGCAGTGCCCCGATCAGCAGGCAGACCGCCGACAGCACGCTGACGACGATCGACCACATCACTAGAGGGGGTGTCCCCAGCACGACGCCCGCGATGAGCAGGACGATTGCGGCGAGGACCAGTGCGGCACTGATGAGGATCACGGGGGGTTCTCCGAGCTATCGGGTCCCTGTGAGGACCCGCCACTGCTTACCGGCGGTCGTTGTGGGGGCCGTCGGGTCCGGGGAAGGCGCCGGAGTGCTGCGAGGGCTCCTGGCCGAACGGGTTGGGGGCGGCGGTCATCTGCTGGGGACCGGGGGCGACGGCGTGGGCCATGGCCGGGGCGGCGCCCACGATCGGGAAGCCTCCGCTGCCCTCACCCGCGACGTTCAGCTCGGCGAGCTGGTTCTCCAGGTACAGCTTGAGACGGCTGCGGTACTCGCGCTCGAAGCTGCGCAGCTCCTCGACCTTGCGCTCCAGCTCGTCGCGGGTCTGCACGAGGGTGCCCATGGCCTGGCGGTGCCGCTCCTGGGCGTCGCGCTCCAGCGTCTCGGCGCGGGCGCGGGCGTCGCCGATGATCTGCTCGGCCTGGCGGCGGGCCTTGCCGAGGATGTCGTCGGCCTCACGCCGGGCGCGGGTCACGGTCTCGTCCGCCTCGCGACGGGCGTCGGCGATCGCCTGGTCGGCCGTCTGCTGGGCGAGGGCGAGCACGCGGGCCGCGGTGTCCATGTTGTCCTCGGCGGGCGGCAGGCCCATGCCGACGGGCACCGGCTCGGGACGGGCCGGCTCCGGAGGCTTGATCGGCTCCGGCTGGGGAGCCATCATCTCGGGCTTCGGCTCGGCCACGGGAGCGGGCGCCATCTGCATGGAGCCGGGCATGCCCATGCCCCCGGGAACCTTGCCCCTGAGGCACTCGGCCAGCTTCGCGCGGAGTTCCTCGTTCTCCTGGATGAGGCGGTCCAGTTCGGCCTCGACCTCGTCGAGGAACGCGTCGACCTCCTCCTCGTCGTACCCCGGCCTCAGCCGGGTGGTACTGAACTGCTTGTTCCGCACATCGGCGGGCGTCAACGGCATTTGGGTCTCCTTGGCGCGCTTGGAGTCTGTCCGGTCGGACGGTACCCGATCAACGAAGCGCGTTCACGACTTGGATCAAGACCAAAACCACAATGAACAGCACTGTGAAGCTCAGGTCAAAGGCCACCGTACCCAACCTGAGGGGCGGAATGAAACGGCGGAGGAACTTGAGAGGCGGGTCGGTCACTGTGTAAACCGCCTCCGCCAGCACCAGGACGACCCCGGTGGGCCGCCAGGCGCGGGCGAACGCCTGCACCGTATCTATGATCATTCTGCCGATCAGCAGAACCAGGAAGAGGGTCAGGGCGATGACCAAGATCTCGCTAATGATCCCCACGGTCGAGCCCCGCCTCCCCTCGGTCCAGCCGCCCTCGGGCCGCACGGGCACCGCTCAGCCGGTCACTGTTCATGTATGGAACTCTAGCTCTGGTTGAAGAAGCCGCGTTCCGCGATTCTGGCCTTGTCCTCGGCGGTCACCTCAACGTTGGCGGGGGACAACAGGAACACCTTGTTGGTAACACGTTCGATGCTGCCGTGTAGGCCAAAGACGAGACCTGCCGCGAAATCGACAAGGCGCTTGGCGTCGCTGTCGACCATCTCTGTCAGATTCATGATGACCGGCGTGCCCTCGCGGAAGTGCTCGCCGATCGTCCGCGCCTCGTTGTACGTGCGGGGATGCAGGGTGGTGATGCGCGCCAGATCGGTCGTACGGCGCTCCAGCACGGTTGTGGGGGGACGCGGAGCGGGGACGGCCGTCTCGGTGTCGTCCTCGCGCTCAAGGGGCCCGGAGTGCGTGCCCGAGGGGCCGGCGAAGCCGCGCCGCGGCGACTCGAACTCCTCGTCGCCGTACTCCTCGTCGGTGCCGTACTCTGCCGCGTACCTGTCTTCGTAGCGGTCGTCCTCCACGAGACCGAGGTAGACCGCCATCTTGCGCATCGCGCCGGCCATCGCTCGTCGTCCTCCGCTTTGCTGGTGCCTTCAAGGTCCCTTCGGAAGGCCAGGGCGGTAGCCGTACCCCCCTTGGAGCTCACCGCTGATCGACCTCTACCTGAGCGCGGACACCATGGTCCACTTGGGGGACATTACCTGACGAAGGGCTTTCTGCGGCCGAGCAACGCCGTACCGACTCGCAGGTGTGTCGCGCCGTTCGCCACAGCCTGGGGGATGTCTCCACTCATCCCGGCCGATATCACATCGGCGGCGGGGTGTTCCTCGCGGACCCGCTCGGCGACGGCCCGCAGCCGGGCGAACGCGGCGGCCGGGTCCTCCCCCAGCGGGGCGACCGCCATGACCCCCCGCAGGCGCAGCCCCTCCGCCTTCGCGACGAGCCCCGCGAGCGCCGGCACCTCCTGCGGCGCGGCGCCGCCCCGCCCGGCCCCGCCCTCACCCGGAGCGGCGTCGAGGTCGACCTGGATGAGGCAGTCCACCTCGCGCCCCGCGCGTACGGCCTCGCGGCTGAGCGCGTCCACCAGACGGGGGCGGTCCACCGAGTGGACCATGTGGGCGTAGGAGGCGACCGAGCGGACCTTGTTCGTCTGTAACTGGCCGATGAAATGCCAGGTGAGGCCGAGATCGCCGCACTCGGCCGCCTTGGCCGCCGCCTCCTGGTCGCGGTTCTCGCCGACGTTCGACACGCCCAGCTCCGCGAGTAGCCGCACGTCGGAGGCCGGGTAGGTCTTCGTCACCGCGATCAGGGTGATCTCCGACCGCGACCGGCCCGCGGCCCGGCAGGCGTCGTCGATGCGCCGCTCCACCTCGTCCAGCGCCGCGGCCAGTTCCTCGCGCCGGTCACCCACGGACCGCGCCCCCGGCCGCACGGACGTCCAGCGTCACTTGAGGAAGTCCGGCACGTCGAGCTCCTCCTCCTGCTCCTCGAACACCACCGGACGCCGGGGACCCGGCTGAGCGGTCCTGGAGGTGATCGGGGTCGGCGGCTCGGGAGTCGGGCGCGGGATCGACAGGGGCCCGGTGGCGCCCTGGTCGCGCCCGCCGTCGGCCGCCGCGTCGCGCGGGAACGGCGTGACCGGCTCAGCCTGCTGGGCCTGCGGCGCGGACGCGGCCTGCGACGTCGCCTGCTGGACCGGCTGGCTCGCGGGCTGGGCCGGCGGCGGCACGGGGTTCGCCGGAAGCGCGTTCATCGGAAGCTGGGTCACCGGCGGAGTCGCGGGCTGCGCCGGCGCGGGCTGCGCCACGCTGCTCATCGGACGCACCGGCTGCTGCGCGGGCTCCGCACGCGGCTCCGGCTTGGCCGGGGCGGGCGCGGGACGGGCCGCGGGCGCGGCCGGCGCCGGACGGGCCTGCTGGGGCCGCGACAGCGGCGCGGCCACCGCCTTGGCCGGTTCGGGCTCGTCGAACCCGGCCGCGATGACCGTCACCCGCACCTCGTCGCCGAGCGCGTCGTCGATGACCGTGCCGAAGATGATGTTGGCGTCGGGCGCGGCGGCGTTGCTGACGAGCTGGGCCGCCTCGTTGATCTCGAACAGGCCCAGGTCGGAGCCGCCCGCGATGGACAGCAGCACGCCGTGGGCGCCGTCGATGCTCGCCTCCAGCAGCGGGCTGGAGACCGCCATCTCGGCGGCGGCGACCGACCGGTCGTCGCCCCTGGCGTGGCCGATGCCCATGAGGGCCGAGCCCGCGCCGGACATGACCGACTTCACGTCGGCGAAGTCCAGGTTGATCAGACCGGGCGTGGTGATGAGGTCGGTGATGCCCTGCACACCGGACAGCAGCACCTGGTCGGCGGCCTTGAACGCGTCGAGCACGCTCACCTGGCGGTCGGAGATCGAGAGCAGCCGGTCGTTCGGGATGACGATCAGCGTGTCGACCTCCTCGCGGAGGGTCTCGATGCCGGCCTCGGCCTGCATGGCCCGGCGCTTGCCCTCGAAGCTGAAGGGCCGGGTGACCACGCCGATCGTGAGCGCGCCGAGCGAGCGGGCGATGCTGGCCACGACCGGCGCGCCGCCGGTCCCGGTGCCGCCGCCCTCACCCGCGGTCACGAAGACCATGTCGGCGCCCTTGATGACCTCCTCGATCTCCTCCCGGTGGTCCTCGGCGGCCTTACGGCCCACCTCCGGGTTGGCGCCCGCGCCGAGACCCCGGGTGAGCTCGCGCCCCACGTCGAGCTTCACGTCGGCGTCACTCATCAGCAGCGCCTGGGCGTCAGTGTTTATGGCGATGAACTCGACGCCCTTGAGTCCCTCCTCGATCATCCGGTTGACGGCGTTCACTCCGCCGCCGCCGATGCCGACGACCTTGATGACCGCGAGGTAGTTCTGCGGTGCTGCCACGACGAGGGGCCTTTCCGCTCGTTTGCGTTTCATGCGGGCAAGGCCCGCCGTCTTCTGAACTCTCACCCTCAAGTTGAGATTTAGAGTTATGTCAACCTGAGGATTGATACGGACAGTAGGGTTGCGCGTCCCCCAGGGTCAACTAACCGCGCCGCAAGGCCGTCCGGCGTGTCGCGCGCTGTCCTATTCACACGACGCCCTGCCGAAAGGCGGTCCCGGATCATGCGTCCACGGCCCGTGAGATATCTCACTTGACCGTCACCACCTGCGGCGAGCTGACATCGTAGCTGGTTCCCGGCTTGGCGAGGGCGGCCAGCAGGACACGTCCTTTCTGCGCCGAGCGCCCCGCGTCTCCCCATTCGACCGTACGGCCGTCGGTGAGTTTGAGCGTGATCGACCGTGGTGAGGAGACGCGCAACTCCCGCAGACGCTGCAGGACGCTCTCCGGCAGCGCCCGCAGCACGGTGAGCCCGGCCCTGGTGGCGGGGTCGTCCACGGCGGCCCGCTGGACGCGCAGCACCGGCAGCCGGGGCGGAGCCACGGCCACCTGCTGCAGGACGACGCCGTACCGGTCGATCACCGCGGTCGTCACGCCCATGGGCACGGCGGCGGCGGGGACGCGTTCGACCACGCTGATGCGCAGCGTTCCCGGCCAGCCGCGGTCGACGGTGGCCGACTCGACCGCGCGCATCGCCCGCAGCCGCTCTTCGACCCCGGCGAGGTCGACGGTGGCGAGCGGCGTGCCGGTGCGCACTCCCGCGGCCTGCCGCAGCTGCTCGGCGGGGATCCGGCTGTTGCCGGTGATCTCGACCTCCCGCACGCCGAGGACGGGCGAGAAGAACACGACCCACGTGGCGACGCCCACCACCCCGCCGGTCAGCAGGGTCGCGAGGGCCGAACGCCGGACGGCCCGCCTCACCGGTCCCCCACGCTCCGGATCACGGCCCGTATCACCGGGCGGACAGCTCCGCGACGATCTTCGGGCCGAGCTCCGTCACGTCTCCCGCGCCCATCGTCAGCACGATGTCCCCGGCACGGGCCCGGCCGGCGACGAGCGCCGGCACGGCCTGCCGGTCGGGCGCGTAGACGACCCGCTCGACGGGAAGCGGGATCTTCCCCGCGACCAGCGCGCCGGAGACCCCCGGCTCGGGGTCCTCGCGCGCGCCGTACACGTCCAGCACGACCACCTCGTCGGCGAGGCCGAGCGCCGCGCCGAACTCGTCGGCGAAGAACCGGGTGCGCGAGTACAGGTGCGGCTGGAAGACCGCGATGACCCGGCCGTCGCCGGTGACGACGTCGCGGGCGGCACGCAGGTCGGCGGTCAGCTCGGTCGGGTGATGGGCGTAGCTGTCGAAGACCGTCACGCCCGCGGCCTCGCCCTTGGACTCGAACCGCCGCTTGGCCCCGGTGAAGGCGGCCAGGCCCTCCTTGACGTCGTCGAAGCGCAGGCCGAGGTGGAGCGCCACGGCGATCACCGAGGTGGCGTTGAGCGCGTTGTGCCGGCCCGGCACGGCGAGGCGCACCTCGCCGCGTCCCGCTCCCCCGGGCACGGCGGGGCCGAGCTCCACGCCGAACTCCACACCGAGGCCGCGCGGCACCACGTCGGTCGTGCGCAGGTCGGCGCCGGCGCTCTCGCCGTACGTGACGACGGTGAGGCCGCGCTCACGCGCGACGGGCACGAGGGCGGCGGCGCCCGGGTCGTCGGCGCACACCACGAGCAGCGACCCGATCCGCTCGACGAAGCGGGCGAAACTGTCGTGGACGGCCTGGGGGTCGCCGTAATTGTCCAGGTGGTCGGCCTCGACGTTGGTCACCACGGCGATGCGCGGCGCGAGCATGAGGAACGAGCCGTCGCTCTCGTCGGCCTCCGCCACGAACACCTCGCCCGCGCCGTCGTCGGCGCCGAGCCCGGTCGTCACGAGCTGCCCGCCGACGCAGTACGACGGGTCCTCGCCGCACTTCTGCAGGGCCACGGTCAGCATCGATGTCGTCGTGGTCTTGCCGTGCGTGCCGGCGACGGCGATGCCGGTGCGGCCGGTCATGACCGAGGCCAGCGCGGCGGCGCGCGGGATCACCCGCAGGTTCTGCCGCAACGCCTCCCCCAGCTCGGGGTTGGAGTCGCGGATGGCGGTGGACACCACGACCGTGTCCACCTCCTTGATGTGGGAGGCGGCGTGGCCGACATGGATGACGGCGCCCAGCTCACGCAGCTCGGCCAGCAGCTCGGAGGGCCGCGCGTCGCTGCCCGACACCGGCACGCCCCGCTTGAGCAGGATCCGGGCGATGCCGGACATCCCGGCGCCACCGATGCCGATGAAGTGCACCCGCCCCAGGTCGGCCGCCGGGACGGGATCCACGAGCTTGACGAGACTCATCGGTGAGCGATCTCCAGCACCTTGCGGGCGAGCGCCATGTCGGCGTCCTTGCGGCCCATCCGCGATGCGGCCTCGGACATCGCGACCACACGCTCGGGGTCGTTCAGGATCGGCAGCAGCGTCTGGACGATCCAGGCGGCCGACAGGTTCGCGTCGTCGACCATCAGACCGCCCCCGGCCCGCACGATGGGCTCGGCGTTCAGGCGCTGCTCGCCGTTGCCGTGCGGCAGCGGCACGAACGCCGCGGGCAGCCCCACGGCGGTGAGCTCGGCGCAGGTCATGGCGCCCGCGCGGGACAGCACGAGGTCGGCGGCGGCGTAGGCGAGGTCCATCCGGTCGACGTACGGCAGGATGACGTACTGCGGGTCGCCCGGCGGGAGCTCCGCCTCGACGGTGTTCTTGGGCCCGATCACGTGCAGCACCTGGACGCCCGCCGCCCGCAGGTAGGGCGCGGCCTCCAGCGCCGCCTGGTTGATCGAGCGGGCGCCCTGGGAGCCGCCGAACACGAGCAGCGTCACTCGGTCGGACTCCAGCCCGAAGTACGACCGCGCCTTGTCGCCCATCGACAGGCGGTCCATCATGCTGATCTCGCGGCGCAGCGGGATGCCGATGTACTCGGCGTTCGGGAGCACGGCGTCCGGGTGGCCGGTGAAGACGTGCTCGGTGAGTCGGGCGCCGAGCCGGTTGGCCAGGCCGGGCCGGGGGTTGGCCTCGTGGACCACGATCGGCACGCCGCGCCGCCGGGCGCCGAGGTAGCCGGGCGTGGCGACATATCCTCCGAAGCCGACCAGGACGTCCGCGCCGACCTTGTCGAGGATGCCCGCGGCGCTGCCGATGGACCCGGCGAGGCGGCCTGGCACGGTGAGGAGCTGGGGACTGAGCGAGCGGGGCAACGGCACGGCGGGCACGAGTTCGAGCTCGTAGCCCCGGGCGGGCACCAGGCGGGTCTCCAGGCCGCGCTCGGTGCCGAGGCAGGTGATGCCGATCCTCGGGTCGAGCCGGCGAAGCGCGTCGGCCAGCGCGAGCGCCGGCTCGATATGGCCGGCCGTCCCGCCGCCGGCGAGGACCACCCTCATGTCACTCCCTGTTCTCGCGGACGTCTTCGCGGATGTTCTCGCGGACGTCTTCCCGGATCTTCTCGCGAATGTTGCCGCGTCCGTTCCCTGTCGTTCCTCTTCGTGCCGTCCGCGACCGTGCCGCCTGCTGACGGGCCGGTGCCCGCGAGATCACGGGCCGCCGCCCGGCGCGGCCGTTCAGGCCAAGCCAGCTTAGAGCCCGCGCGACCGGTCCCGGGCCACGGGCGGCCAGCGCCTCGGGCGCTCCGGGCTCCTGTTTGGCGAACGACACCAGCATGCCGAGCGCGGCGAGCGTCGGCAGCAGCGCCGATCCGCCGTACGACACCAGGGGCAGCGGGATGCCGGTGACCGGGAAGACCCCGATGACCGCGCCGATGTTGACGACGGCCTGACCGGCGATCCAGGCGGTGACGGCGGCGGCCGCCAACCGGACGAAGGGGTCCTTCGTCCGGATGGCGATGCGCAGCCCGGCGTACCCGAGAAGGCCGAACAGCGCGACCACCACGAGCGTCCCCATCAGCCCGAGCTCCTCGCCCAGGATCGAGAAGATGAAGTCGCTCTCCGCGTGCGGAACGTAGTTCCACTTCTGCCGGCCCGCGCCGAGCCCGAGGCCGAACCAGCCGCCGGAGCCGATGGCCATCAGTCCCTGGGCGGACTGGAACCCCTCGTTCTGCGCGGTCTCCCACACGTGCATGAAGCCGGTGAGGCGGCCGAGCCGGTACGGCTCGACGACGATCATAGTGGCGGTCGCCAGCGCGAGCAGCGCGAGGATCCCGCCGAACAGCCGCACCGGCGCGCCGACCACCCACAGCAGCGCCAGGAAGATCATCATGAGCACGAGCGTCGTGCCGAGGTCGCGCCCCAGCATGACCAGGACGGCCAGCAGGGCCACGCCCGGCATCAGCGGGATCAGCAGCTGGCGCCACTCGATGCGGCCGGCGCGCGCCCGCGTCGCGAGCAGGTCGGCGCCCCACAGCACCAGGGCCAGCTTCGCCGGCTCCGACGGCTGGACCGAGAACGGGCCGATGACGATCCACCGCTGGGCGCCCAGCAGTTCCTGGCCGAGGAAGATGACCATCAGCAGGCCGAGAATCGACAGACCCATCAGCGGATAGCCGGCCAGGCGGAAGAACCGCTGCGGCAACCGGGAGCAGACCCACATCAGGGGAAGCCCGATCGCCACCGACGTGACCTGCTTGAGGAACCAGTAGAACGGGTCGCCGGTCCGCTGCAGCGCCTCGATGCTCGACGCCGACAGCACCATCATCAGCCCGAGCGCCAGCAGCAGCGCGCTGCAGCCGAGCACCAGGTGGTAGGACGTCAGCGGGCGCGCGAGCAGCTCGCGCAGCGCGGCGAGCTGTGCGCCGGCCCAGCCGACGGGCTCGGGCCCCTGACGCTCCTTCCGCGCGGTGGCGGCGCCGGCGGAGCCGGTCGCGGGGCCCGTCACCGGGCCGCCAGCCGCCGCACGGCTCGGGCGAAGGCCTCCCCACGCGCTCCGTATCCGGCGAACATGTCCAGTGACGCCCCGGCGGGGGCGAGCAGCACGGTGTCACCCGGGGTGGCGAGCCGGGCGGCTTCGGCGACGACACGGTCCATGACCCCAGTGTCTTGCCCCGGCACGTCCACCACGGGGACATTCGCGGCGTGTCGCGCCAATGCGCGGCGGATCACATCCCGATCGGTCCCCAGTAGCACCGCGCCGCGCAGCCGGGGTGCGGACTGCCGTACGAGATCGTCGACGTCGGCGCCCTTGAGCTGGCCGCCCGCGATCCACACGACCGACTCGTAGGCGGCCAGGGACGCGGCGGCCGCGTGCGGGTTGGTGGCCTTGGAGTCGTCCACGTAGTCGACCTCGCCGACCCGGGCCACGTGGGCGATCCGGTGCGGGTCGGGCGTGAACTCCCGCAGGCCGCGCCTTACGGCCTCGGGCGGCACGCCGTACGCGCGGGCCAGGGCGGCGGCGGCGAGCGCGTTGGCGACGTTGTGCGGCGCGAACGGCCGCACGTCGGCGAGGCAGGCCAGCTCCTCCGCCGAGGTCGCCGGGTCGGCCACGAAGGCCCGGTCGACCAGCAGGTCCTCCACGACTCCCAGCTGCCCGGGCCGGGGCACGGCGAGCGTGAAGCCCACCCGTGAGGCGTACGGCTCGGCCAGGCGGGACGACGACGCGTCGTCGGCGTTGTAGACCACCGTCCCCGCTCCCGCGAAGATACGCGCCTTGGCCGCGGCGTACTCCTCCATGGAGCCGTGCCAGTCGATGTGGTCGGGCGCCACGTTGAGCACGGCCGCCGCGAGCGGGGCCAGGGTCGAGGACCAGTGGAGCTGGAAGCTCGACAGCTCCACGGCCAGCACGTCGTACGGCCCGTCGACGGCCTCGACGATGGGGACGCCGACGTTGCCCACGGCCACGGCCTTGTGCCCGGCGGCGGACAGCATGGACGTGAGCATGCGGACGGCGGTGGTCTTGCCGTTGGTGCCGGTCAGCGCCAGCCAGGGGGCCGCGGGCTCCTGCCGCAGCCGCCAGGCCAGCTCGACCTCCCCGATGACCTCGACGCCCGCGTCCGCGGCGGCGACGAGCAGCGGGTGGGTGGGACGCCAGCCCGGCGAGGTGACCAGGAGCGAGGTCGCGGCGGGCAGGGCGGGCTCGCCGAAGCGCACCTCCACGCCCAGCTCGGCGAGCTCGGCGGCCGTCGCGCGCTGCCGCTCGCCGTCCGCGGCCTCCAGCACGGTCACGCGCTCGCCGCGCGCCGCCAGGGCCCGCGCGGCGGCGGCGCCCGACACGCCGAGGCCGGCGACGACGACGTTCACTGTTTCGGCATCCATTCGAGGTAGAACAGTCCGAGACCGGCGGCGACGCACAGGGCGGCGATCAGCCAGAAGCGCACCACGATCGTCGTCTCGGCCCAGCCCGACAGTTCGAAGTGGTGCTGGAGCGGCGCCATCCGGAAGACGCGTCTGCGGGTCAGCTTGAAGGACCCGACCTGGATGATCACCGACATCGTGATGATCGCGAACAGGCCGCCCAGGATGACGAGCAGGAGCTGGGTCCGGGTGGTGAAGGCCAGGCCGGCGATCACGCCGCCGAGGGCCAGCGAGCCGGTGTCACCCATGAAGATCTTGGCGGGCGGGGCGTTCCACCACAGGAAGCCCAGACAGGCGCCCAGCACCGCCGCAGCGACCACCGCCAGGTCGAGCGGATCTCGCACCCAGTAGCAGTTGGGGCCGAAGCCGACCGTCGTGCAGCTGTTGCGCAGCTGCCAGTTGCCGATCAGCACGTACGCCGCGAGGACCAGGCAGGTGGCGCCGGAGGCCAGGCCGTCGAGGCCGTCGGTCAGGTTCACCGCGTTCGAGAAGCCCACGATGAAGAACACGACCCAGATCATGAACCCGATCAGCCCGATCGACGGCCCGATGTCCCGCAGGAACGACACGCGCGTCTCCGCGGGGGTCACGGCGTAGGCGTTGGGGAACCGCAGGACGAGCACCGCGAAGATCGCCCCGACGACGAGCTGCCCGCCCGCCTTGGCGCCGCTGCGCAGGCCCAGGCTCCGCTGCTTGTAGATCTTGATGAAGTCGTCGAGGAAGCCGACCGCGCCGAGGCCCGTCATCAGGAACAGCACCAGCAGTCCCGATGCCGTCGGGGGGTCGCCGACGGCCGAGAAGACGGTCGCCCCGTGGGCCACGAAGTAGCCGATCAGCGACGCGATGACGATCACCGTGCCGCCCATCGTGGGAGTGCCCTTCTTGTCGTAGTGTCCCGACGGGCCCTCCTCCCGGATGTTCTGGCCGTAGCCCCTGCGGGCGAACAGCCGGATGGCCAGCGGCGTGCCGACCATGGAGAGAATCAGCGAGATCGCCCCCGCGATGAGGATGTTCCTCACCGGGCGTCACCTCCGAGGATCGCCTCGGCGACCCGCTCGAGTCCGGCCGCACGCGGCCCTTTCACCAGCACCACGTCGCCCGGCGCGAGCCGGTCCGACAACTCCCGCGCCGCCGCCGAGGCGTCCGGGACGTGGATCGCGCCGGGCGCGCCCCGGAGCACCGGCTCGGCGTCCTCCCCCACGACGACGACCGCCTCCAGGCCCGCGCCCGCGGCCAGCCGCCCGAGGTCCTCGTTCAGCGCCGGACTGTCCTCGCCGAGTTCGCGCAGCGCGGCGATCACCGCGAACCGCCGCCGCCCCTCCCCCATCACCGCGAGGCTGCCGAACGCGGCCCGCATGGAGTCGGGGTTGGCGTTGTAGGCGTCGTTGATCACGGTCACGCCGTCGGGCCGCTCGGTGACCTCCATCCGCCAGCGGCTGCGCGGCTCGGCCGCCGACAGCTCCTCGGCGATGTCGGCCACCGGCAGCCCCAGCTCGTGCGCGGCCGCCGCGGCGGCCAGGGCGTTCTCGACCGTGTGCGCGCCGTACAGGCGCAGCCGGACCGGAGCGGTGCCGGACGGCGTGCGCAGCGTGAACGAGGCGCGGCCGGTCGCGTCGAGCGTCTCGTCCTCCGCCCGCACGTGCGCCTCCGGCGAGCGCCCGAAGTAGGTCACCCGCGCGCTCGTACGGCCGGCCATCGCGCGCACCAGCGGGTCGTCGGCGTTGAGCACGGCGACCCCGTCGGCGGGCAGCGCCTCGACGAGCTCGCCCTTCGCCTGCGCGATCGCCTCCTTGCCGCCGAACACCCCGAGGTGCGCGGTGCCGACGTTGAGCACGACGCCGATGCGCGGCGGGGCGATCCTCGCGAGGTAGGCGATGTGGCCGATGTTGCGCGCGCTCAGCTCCAGGACCAGGAACCGGGTGGTCTCGTCGGCCTTGAGGACGGTCAGCGGGTGGCCGATCTCGTTGTTGAACGAGCCGACGGGGGCGACCGTGGGGCCGAGCCGGCCGGCGAGACCGGCCAGCAGGTCCTTGGTCGTGGTCTTGCCCGCGGATCCGGTCACCCCGACCACGGTCGTGCCGGGCAGCTCCGACAGCACGGCGGTGGCGAGGGAGGCCAGGGCCGCGAGCGGGTCGCCCACGATCACGGCCGGCGCCTCGACGGGCCGGGTGGCGAGGACGGCGGCGGCGCCGGCGTCGCGGGCCTGCCGGGCGAAGTCGTGCCCGTCGGCCCGTTCACCCTTGATCGCCACGAACAGCGAGCCCGGTCCGGCCGCCCGTGAGTCGATCACGACGGGCCCCCGGACCACGGCCGCGGGGTCGGCCGCCCCGTTCAGCGCTCCGGACGTGATCTCGGCGACCCGGGCCAGCGGCATCGGGATCATGGTGTCTTTCCTGCTCTCTTTCGCGTCGCTAACTCGGCCGCCAGGGCACGGCCCGGCACCGGCTCACGCATCGGCGGCCTCTCGCGCCGCCCGCCGCGCCCGGCTCCGCTCCGCGATGGCCGCGGCGGCCACCTCGCGGTCGTCGAAGGGAACGACCTCGCCCCCGACATACTGCCCCTGCTCGTGTCCCTTGCCGGCCACAACTACCACATCTCCGGGCGCCGCACCGCCGATCGCCAGGCGGATGGCGGCCGCCCGGTCCGGCTGCACGACCACGTGGCCCCGCTCCTTGATGGGTACCCGCAGCGCGCCCTCCAGCATCGCGGCGAGGATCGCGAGCGGGTCCTCCGTGCGAGGGTTGTCGCTGGTGAACACGGCCAGGTCGGCGAGGCGGACGGCGGCCTCGCCCATCATCGGGCGCTTGCCGCGGTCGCGGTCGCCGCCGCAGCCCAGCACGATCACCAGGCGGCCTCCCGGTCCGTCGTCCAGCACGGCGCGCAGCGAGCGCAGGACCGACTCCACCGCGCCCGGCTTGTGCGCGTAGTCCACGATCACCTGGACGTCGTCCGCGCCCGGCACCTGCTCCATCCGGCCCGGCACGCCGCCGAACTCGCCGACGCCGGTCACCGCGGCCTGCAGCGGGACCCCTGCCTCCACCAGCGCCACCAGCGCGCCGAGCGTGTTGGCCACGTTGAACGGGCCGGGCAGGGCCACCGACACCTCGGCCTCGACCCCGCCGGGACCGACCAGGCGGAACGTGCTGCCGGCGGAGCCGAGGCGCACGTCCTCGGCGCGCCAGTCGGCCTCCGGCGCCCCGGCGGCGGAGAACGTGGTGATCGGGATCTTGGCCGTGGCGGCCAGCTCCCGTCCGTGGGCGTCGTCGATGTTCACCACGCCCGCCCGGCTGAGCTCGGGGGTGAACAGCCGCGCCTTGGCCGCGAAGTAGTCGTCCAGGTCGCGGTGGAAGTCCAGGTGGTCCTGCGAGAGGTTGGTGAAGATCGACACGTCGTAGAACAGGCCGTCCACACGGCCGAGCGCCAGGGCGTGGCTGGAGACCTCCATGGCCGCCGCGCTCACGCCCCGCTCGCGCATCAGCGCGAACAGCCCCTGCAGGTCGGTCGCCTCCGGGGTGGTCAGCTCGGGGGTGAACCGCACGTCGCCCGCGCGGATCTCCACGCCGCCGACCAGGCCGGTGCGGTGACCCGCCGCCCGCAGGCCCGCCTCCAGCAGGAACGTCGAGGTGGACTTGCCGCTGGTGCCGGTGACGCCGATGAGCGTGACGCCGGCCGCCGGCCTGCCGTACACCCAGGCGGCGACCTCGCCGAGCACCGCCCTCGGGTCGGGCACGACGAGCACCGGCAGCCCGGTGGCGGCGGCCCGGTCGCGGCCCTCCTCGTCGGTCAGGATCGCCGTCGCGCCCGACGCCAGGGCGTCGCCGGCGAACTCCGCGCCGTGCCGGGCGTTGCCGGGCACGGCCACGTACAGGTCGCCGCGCCGCACCCGGCGCGAGTCGAGGGTGATGCCGGTGACCGTGCCGCGCACCGCCCGCGCTCCGGGGGACGGGACGGCCGACGACGTGCCGAGCAGGGACGCCAGCGCGGACAGCGGACGGGCCTGGACGGCCTCGGGACGCATGGACGACGGGGAACGCACGGCGAGAGCGTACCCCCCTCCGTCGCTCGCCCCGGCCACTCCTGCTCCGGTCACTCCGCCGTCACTCCGACGGGCGAAGGACCATCGCGGGCGCCTTCGTACCGGTCGGCGGGATCTTCCTGCTCTTCAACGCGAAAGTCATGACGTCCTTGAACACCGGGGCGGCGACGGAGCCG
Organism: Microbispora sp. NBRC 16548; assembly: GCF_030268985.1. Classification (NCBI taxonomy): domain Bacteria; kingdom Bacillati; phylum Actinomycetota; class Actinomycetes; order Streptosporangiales; family Streptosporangiaceae; genus Microbispora; species Microbispora sp. NBRC 16548. The sequence goes on along the minus strand of NZ_BSSF01000006.1, from coordinate 326,185 downwards.
CCGTAGTGGTCTTTCTTCGGGTCCTGGATGACCGCCAGGGCCATCAGCCGGGGCTGGTCCGCGGGGGTGAAGCCGACGAACGTGGCGGTGTACCCGCAGTATCCCGCGCACTTCTCGTCGTATCGCATGGCGGTGCCGGTCTTGCCCGCGACACGGTAGCCCTCGATCGAGGCCTCCTCTCCCGTGCCCTCGTGGCCCACCACGGCCTCCAGCATCAGCGCGATCTTCTTGGCGGTGGTCTCGCTGATCACCCGCGTGCCCTTGGCCGCGGGGCTGGGGACGAACGCGCCGTGCTCGTCGGTGGTGCCCGCCACGATCGAGGGGGTCACCCGCACTCCGCCGTTGGCGATCGTCTGGTAGACGCTGGCCATCTGCAGCGCGGTGACCGAGATGCCCTGGCCGTAGGCGATCGTACAGCGCTGGCTGCCCGACCATGTCTGCCACTGCGGCAGCAGGCCGGCCTGCTCGCCGGGGACACCCGATCCGCTGCGCGCGCCGAATCCGAAGGACCGGAACATGTCGTACAGCCGCTGGCTGGAGATCTTCTCGGATACCATGATCGTGCCGACGTTGCTCGACTCGGCGAGGATCCCGGTGAACGTCAGCGGCTCGGGCTTGTGCGGGTGGGCGTCCTTGAGCTGCTGGTCGGCGCACTGGATGTGGTCGGGCACGCGGAAGACGGTGTCGGGGGTGACGACGCCCGCCTCCATCGCCGCCGCGGCCGTGATCACCTTGTTGGTGCTGCCCGGCTCGAACACCTCGGACGCCGCGCGGTTGGCGCGGTCCTCGGCCGGGTCCGACTGCCAGTCGTTGAGATTGGCCTGGGGTGCGTTCGCCATGGCGAGGATCTGCCCGGTCCGCACGTCCATGACGATCACGCTGCCGCTGCGCGCCCCCGTCGCGCGGACCTGCCGGTCGAGCGCCTGCTCCGCGGCCCACTGGATGTCCCTGTCGACGGTCAGGCGCACGTCCCGCCCGGGCACCGGCGCCTCGCGCTGGCTGCGCGTCATCGGGATGCGCTGCCGGTTCGCGCCGAGCTCGACGCTCTGCTTGCCGTCCTTGCCCGCCAGGATGTCGTCGTACGCGCTCTCCAGGCCCTCCAGGCCCCTGCCGTCGACGCCGACGAAGCCGAGCAGGCCGCCCGCGAGCGAGCCCCCGGGATAGAGGCGGCGGTAGGTCTCCTTCATGCCCACGCCCTTGAGCTCGAAGCCCATGATGCGCTTGGCCCGCGGCGGCTCGACGTTACGGGCCAGCGGGATGTACCGCTGGGTGGTCTTGGCCAGCGCGGCGGCGATCTCCTCCTTGGGCTTGTTCAGCTCCCGTGCCAGCGTGGTGGCGACCAGGTCGCGCTTGTCCGGGTCGACGTCCTTGGGGTCGACGTAGATCTCCCTGGCCTCCACCGTCACGGCGAGGTCGTGGCCCCCGGCGTCGGTGATCGAGCCGCGCCGCGCCGGCAGCGTCTCGGGCCGCACGCGCTGCTCCGCTGCCCTCGCCTGGAGCACCTTGGAGTCGAAGCCCTGGAGCTGGACCAGCCGGCCGGCGAACAGCGACAGCACGATCGCCATCACCACCAGCGCCGCCCTCAGCCGCCGGGCGGGGTTGCCCAGCCGGAGCACGGCGGGCGGACGCGGCGGGCCCGGCGGGCCTGAAGAACGCTGCGGTCCGTGCGGTCCCAGGGGACGCTGGGGGCGCGGCGGGGCGCCGCCGGTGCGGGGACGGCCCGCGCCGGTCCCGCCGGGCGCTCCCGGCGCGGACGGCCGCGGTGCGCCGGTCCTGCCCGGAGCCCCTGCCCTCGCCGAAACGGCGTCGCCGGACGTTCCCGATGTTCCAGGGACGCCGGGTCTGCCGGGTCTGCCGGGAGCACCGGACTTTCCGGCGGCACCGGACTTTCCGGAAGCGCCGGACTTTCCTGGGGCACCGGAACGCGGGTCGCCGGCGGCCGCGGTGCGTGGGCGGCCGGGAGCGCCGGACGCGGCTCCCCGCGCGCCGTGACCCGGCGCGCCGCCACGCGGGCGGTCAGAGGTTCCTGGCGCACCCGCCCGCGACTGCCCGGATCCCGCGCCACGCGGCCGGTCCCCGTCGTCGCCCGATCCGCTCGCGCGCGCGCCACGCGGACGCCCCTCACCCGGGGCCGGGTGCTGCGCGACGGCGCGGCGCGGGCCGCCGCCGGGCACGCCGGGCTCGCCCCTTCGCGGCGTGCGAGAGGGCGGGACCGATCCGCCCGGCGCCGGCCGGCGCCTCCCGGGCGACTCGCCGGTGCGGCCGCTCCGGGCGTCGTCGCGCCCGCCCGCGGCGTCGCGCGCACCGTCCGCCCGGCCGCCGCCCTGCTTGCCTCCGCCTTCCGGGGCACCGCCGGTCCTGCCGCGCCGTGCCGTTCCGCCGGTCGCGCCGCCCGTCGCGTCGTCGCGTCCGGGGTCGGCGGGTCTGCCGGGACGTCCGGGCTTCGGCGGCCCGTCCTGACGGGACGGCCGCCCCGGGGAGCCCGGGCTCCTCCTGTCACCGCCCGGGCCCTGGCCACCGCCTCGCCCGCTGGGACCCCCGCGGCCGGGACCCGGGTTCCGGCCGCTGTCTCTCACCGGTCCGTGCCCTCCTTCTGGGCCTGCTCCTGCGCCGCCGCGCCGCCGCCCGCGTCGATGAAGTCCGGCGCCGACGTGTCGGGTTCGAGACCCTGCGCCGCGGCCTGATCGCCCAGCGGGCCCGGCTGCGTCCACTGGCGGAGCTGGTTCTCCTGCTCCGCGGCCTGCTCGTGGAGCTCGTCGATGCTCGACTGCAGGTCGCTCAGCCTGAACGAGTCCTGCGAGAGGACCACGTTCAGCAGCAGGAGGGTCACCAGGCCGCCGCACATGAGGCCCACGACGAGCAGCACGAAGGGCGCACGCGGCGGCCGCCGGAACGCCCGCCGCGCCATTGTGGCACGCGCGGTCGCCGCCGGCCGGGTTTCCGAGCCGCCGCGCCGGACGCGCCGCGGAGCGGGCGCGACCTCGGTGAGGCCCCGGGCCTCACGGGACGGCGCGGGACGGGTGGCCGTGCGGGATCCGACCGTGCCGGGCGCGGCTGTGCCGGAAGCGGCGGGGGCGGCCGTACGCGTCCGGGAGCCGTCGCGCTTCGGGGCCGCGACGGATCCCGCGGACGCCGCGCCACCCGGCCGGGTGGCCGCGGCCGTCTCACTCCGGCGCGCGTCCGTACGAGCCTTCCGGGGGGCCGGGACCGCCTCACGGCGGAGCCGGCCGTCCGCGCCAGGCCGGGAAGCCGGGGCGGCCTCCCCGCGACGGCTCTCCGCGCCGCCGCGGGGAGCCGGGACGGCCTCGCGTGTGCGGTCGTCGCCCGCTGTGGGCGCGCCGGGGCGGACGCGGCGCTTCTCCGGAGCGGCGACGGCCTCGCCCGCCGTCGCGGCGGTCCGGCCGGGCACGCGGGGCGGCGCGGCCGTGCGCCCGGCCGCCCTCCTGCTCTCCTGCTCTGTCCTCATCCCTCGCGGATCCTCTCTGCCGCCCGCAAGCGGGCCGAGGCCGCCCGCGGGTTGCGGGCCACCTCCTCGTCGTCCGGGAGCTCCGCTCCCCTCGTCAGAAGGCGGAACCGGGGCTGGTGAGCCTCCAGGGGGACCGGCAGCCCGGGGGGGCTGGTGTCCCTGGTTCGCGCCACGAGGACCTGCTTGGTGAGCCGGTCCTCCAGGGAGTGATAGGCGAGCACGACCACGCGCCCGCCCAGCACCAGCGCGTCGAGCGCGGCGGGGAGCGCGCGCTCGAGCGCCGACAGCTCTCCGTTCACCTCGATGCGCAGCGCCTGGAACGTTCTCTTCGCCGGGTTGCCCCCGGTCCGCCTCGTGGCGGCGGGTATCGCCGCGCGGACCAGGTCGGCAAGCCGTTTCGTGCTGGTGATGGGGTCCTTGGCGCGCTCCTTGACGATGAGGTTCGCGACGCGTGCCGCGAAGCGCTCCTCGCCGTAGTCGCGCAGGATGCGGGTGAGGTCCGCGGCGGAGTAGGTGTTCACCACACGCTCGGCGGTGAGCTCCTGCTCGCGGTCCATCCGCATGTCGAGGGGGGCCTCGTAGGAATAGGCGAAACCGCGCTCGGCCTCGTCGAGCTGAGGGGAGGACACGCCGAGGTCGAACAGCGCGGCGTCCACGCGGGGCCGTCCGGCGTCACGGAGCACGTCGGCCAGTTCGTCGGAGACGGCGCGCACCAGAGTGATCCGGTCCGCGTACGGCGCGAGCCGGGCGGTGGAACGCTCGATGGCGGTGGGGTCGCGGTCGATGCCGACGAGGTGGAGAGAGGGGTGGGCGGCCAGAAGCGCCTCGGCGTGCCCGCCGAGACCGAGGTTGGCGTCCACGGCCACCGGCTCCGGTCCGGACAACGCCGGAGCGAGCAACTCCAGCACGCGATCGAGCATGACCGGAACGTGACCACCCGGCTGACCGGGCTCGTGCGACAACGCTTCCAACCCCCATTTACGCCGCAGTACTCGCGGATTCGCGGCTGTGCCGCCGGTGACTACCCAACGGACCCCCACCCATGCCGGTTCCCTGAGAACCGACCCGTCCGGCCAGGTCCCCATCCGCGTCGGCCGTGGCGTCTGACACCGGGGAAGGTGCATCAGCTGCCACATGGGAGCGGGTGGAGACCTCGCCGAACGTCACCGACGGGTCAATTGATCAAAAGAAAGGACCGATCTACAGAATCCCGGGCAGCACCTCCTCCGAAAGATCGGAGAATGCCTGCTCCTGAGCCTCCAGGTAGGTGTCCCATGCCTGGGCGTCCCAGATCTCCAGCCGCGTGTTGGCGCCGATCACGACGCAGTCACGTTCCAGCCCGGCGTACCGCCGCAGCGTCTGGGGAATCGTGATGCGTCCCTGCTTGTCCGGCACCTCGTCGGACGCGCTGGCGAAGAAGACACGGCTGTAGTCGCGGACCGCCTTCGCCGTCACCGGAGCGGTGCGCAGGGCCTCGGTGATGCGCTGGAACTCCTCTACGGGGAAGACGTAGAGGCAGCGCTCCTGGCCTTTGGTGATCACCAGACCCTCCGCCAGCTCCTCGCGATACTTCGCCGGCAGGAACAGCCGTCCTTTGTCGTCGAGGCGCGGGTGGTGGGTGCCGAGGAACACCGGACCCACCTCCTGTGCCTTGTGGAGCGCTCAGCGCTATAGCCCCTGCCCTCCACTGCGCACCACCATACTCCACTTCTCCCCACCGTCAACTGATTCTGAGCGTGTCGGCATTCAAAATCGGCGGCGTTTTCGCAGGTGAAATGGGGTGGGTCGGAGTGGGGCGCCGCGGCGCCCCCCGGCCCGCGCACGGGCGTGTCGAGCCCACGGAAACCCCGGCGCGTACGGGGTTCCCGGCGGCGGCCGGGGCCCGGTGGAGGAAACCGGTGGGGGGAAGTGGAGCGCGCCGGGACGGCCGGGCTTCGCGTGTCACGGGATTCGGACGAACGCGCCACGTGACCGTGAAGAGATGCCACAACACTGTGGGCAGTTCACCCGGATTTCCGGACAAAGTCGCCCTAGAACCAGAGGGGACATAGGGTCAGTACACAGAATGGAAAAGGAACGTTTAACGCCCCATTCTCGGGGACGCACCCTCATGGAGGCCTGGTGGCAGTAACTACCGACGTCACCGATGCTTCAGCCCGGCTCGAGGATCTGATCGACACCGCCCACCGGATCCGCAACTCGATCGAATCAGTGATCGAGGGCAAGAGCGACGTCGTCCGCCTTACTCTCACCGTGCTCCTGGCGGAGGGCCACCTGCTGATCGAGGACGTGCCCGGCGTGGGCAAGACGATGCTCGCCAAGGCCCTGGCGCGCTCGATCGACTGCCCGGTCAAGCGCGTCCAGTTCACCCCCGACCTGCTGCCGAGCGACATCACCGGAGTCAGCGCGTACAACCAGCAGACGCGGGAGTTCGAGTTCAAGCCCGGACCGGTCTTCGCCAACATTGTCGTCGGCGACGAGATCAACCGCGCCTCCCCGAAGACGCAGTCCGCCCTCCTGGAGTGCATGGAGGAGCATCAGGTCACGGTCGACGGCGTGACCTACGCGCTGGAGTCGCCGTTCATGGTCATCGCGACGCAGAACCCGATCGAGATGGAGGGCACCTATCCCCTCCCCGAGGCGCAGCGCGACCGCTTCACCGCCAAGATCGCGATGGGGTACCCGGAGCCGGCCGCCGAGCTGGAGATGCTCGACGTGCACGGCGCCTCCCAGCCGCTGGACAAGATGGACCCGGTCGCGACCACGGCCGAGGTGGCCGCGCTGATCCAGGCCGTCCGCGCGGTCTACGTCTCCCAGCCGGTCAAGCGCTACGCCGTCGACATGGTGTCCGCCACCAGGCACTCCCCCGACCTGCGGCTCGGCGCCTCCCCGCGGGCCACCCTTCATCTGGTGCGCAGCGCGCGGGCCCACGCCGCGCTGTCCGGCCGCGACTACGTGATCCCGGACGACCTGCAGGACCTGGCCGTCCCCGTGCTGGCGCACCGCCTGCTGCCGAGCATGGAGGCGCAGGGGCAGCGCCGCCACCCCGAACAGCTCGTCGGCGAGCTGGTGCGGCGCGTCCCCGTCCCCGACGCCAAGTAGCGGACGCGAGTGAGCCGGGCGTACGCCCGGCGATGTGACAGTGAGCAAGTGACGGAGGGCCCATGACCGGGCTGAAGGCTCTGACCCCGCGGGGACGCTCGTTCCTCGCCTCCGGCGTGGCGGCCCTGCTGTGCGCCCTCGTCCTCGGGGAGCAGGACCTGCTGCGCGTGGCCGTGCTGATCATCGCGATGCCGTTGATCGCGTCGATGGTCGTGGCGCGCACGCGATACCGTCTGGCCTCCGCCCGGCGGCTCAGCCCGGCGCGGGTGCAGGCCGGCGAGGAGAGCACGGTCACCCTGCGGCTGGAGAACGTCACCCGGCTGCCCACCGGGCTGCTGCTGGTGGAGGACACCCTGCAGTACGCGCTGGGCACGCGGCCGAGGTTCGTCCTCGACCGGATGGAGTCGCGCGGCGTCCGGGAGATCGACTACAAGGTGAGCTCGGACCTGCGGGGACGCTTCCCGATCGGGCCCCTCTCGGTGCGGATCGCCGACCCGTTCGGGCTGGTCGAGTTGACCCGCTCCTTCACCATCACCGACACGCTCGTGGTCACCCCCGAGGTGGTGCCGCTGCCGCCGGTGCGCCTGTCGGGCGAGCACAGCGGCGGCGGCGACAGCCGTACGCGGTCGGTCGCGGCGGCGGGCGACGACGACGTGGCGCCCCGCGAGTATCGCCAGGGCGACGACCTGCGCCGGGTCCACTGGCGCTCGACCGCGCGGCACGGCGAGCTGATGGTCAGGCGCGAGGAGCAGGAGTTGCAGAGCCGGGGCGCGCTGCTGCTCGACACCCGCAGGCACGCCCACCGGGGCGAGGGGCCGCGCTCGTCGTTCGAGGTCGCGGTCTCGGCCGCCGCATCCATCGGCGTGCACCTGTCCGCGGAGGGGCTCGCCCTGCGCCTGGTCACCGACCAGGGCGCGCGGCACGTGGTGGACACCGGCCAGTCGTGGTCGCTGCTCGACACGCTCGCCGTCATCCGGCAGAGCACGGCGCGCTCGCTGGAGCACGGCGTCGGCGCGCTGCGCCAGGGCGGCGGGGAGGGGCTGATCATCGCGGTCCTCGGGGCGCTCGACCCGGAGGAGGCCCGAGCGCTCGCCCAGCTCAGGCGTTCGGGCGTGACCGCCGTCGCGGTCCTGCTCGACCTCGCCTCCTGGGACCGCGCTTCCGGGAACGGGGCCTCCTGGGACGCCGTCGCCGACGAGAAGGCGCGGGCCGCGCGCTCGGTCCTGACCGGTGCCGGGTGGCGGGTGCTCGACCTGCCCGCCGGCGCCTCGCTCGCCGGCGTGTGGCCGGAGGCCGGAAACAAGAGGAGCGCGGCCTGAGCCGGCCGCTCCGGCGTGACGGAGGATAAGAAGCAATGAAACTGCCGGTTGCGGCGGGGCTGGCCACGGCGGCCGTCACGGTCACGCTTTACCCGCTCTTCGAGGGCGGCACCTGGTTCTGGTCCTGCATGGGGGCGATCCTCGTCACCACCGTGGCCGGGGCGGTGGCCTCCCGCCTTGGCGCCCGTCCGTGGGTGGCGCCCGCCGTGACGCCCGTGGCGGCCCTGCTCTACCTGACGCTCGTCTTCACGCCGGACGAGGCGTTGCTGCGGATCGTCCCCACCAAGAACTCGCTCGCCCGGCTCGCCGAGCTGGTCGGCTCCGGGTTCGACGACATCCAGCAGTACGCCGCCCCGGTGCCGGACAACCCCGGCATCACGCTGCTCACCACGGTGGGCGTGGCGCTGATCGCCCTGCTCGTGGACGTCTTCGCGGTGCGGCTGCGCCGGGCGGCGCTGGCCGGGCTGCCGCTGCTCGCCCTGTTCACCGTGCCCGCGGCGGTGATCACGGAGCCGATCGGGTGGATCGCGTTCGTCGTCGCGGCGTTCGGCTACATCGGCCTGCTCGTCGCCGACGGGCGGGAGCGCCTTAGCCGCTGGGGCCGGGCCGTCGTGGTGCGCCGTTCCTCGGGCTCCGCGCGTGGCGCCGCCCCTGACACCGAGCGGCTCGCCCTTTCCGGCAAGCGCATCGGCGTGACGGCGATCGCGCTGGCGGTCCTGGTGCCCGCGGTGCTGCCGGCGCTCTCCCCCGATCCGCTGTTCGGCTTCGGCGTCGGCAACGGCCTCGGCGGGGGCGGCGGCAACATCGGCATCCCCGACGCCATCGCCAAGCTCGGCGGCCAGCTCAGGCAGCAGGGCAACGCGACCGTGCTCACCTACACCAGCAGCGACGACGTGCCGCGCTATCTGCGGATCTACTCTCTCGACATCTTCGACGGGACGAAGTGGACGCTGTCCCCGCTGCGGGGGCTCTCGGAGGACCGCGTGTCGGAAGGGCCGCTGCCGCCCACTCCCGGGCTCCGCCCCGGGGTGTCGGTGAAGCGCGCCGAGATGCGGGTCACGATGAGCGAGGACATCGACAAGCTCAACTTCCTGCCGCTGCCGTACCCGGCCCGGCAGGTCGACGCGGACGGCGACTGGCGCGCGGACCGATCCTCGCTCATGGTCTTCTCCACGGAGGACGAGGCGTCCGGGCTGGAGTATCGGGTGGTGACCGAGGAGCCGGAGCCCACCATGACCGAGCTGCGCACGGCGGTGACCCTCCCGGAAAGCGACCGCTATCTGCAGCTGCCCGACGGGCTCGATCCCCGGGTGGCCGCCCTCGCGCGCCGGGTCACCGCCGACGCGGCCACGCCGTACGAGGCCGCGGTCGAGCTGCAGGAGTGGTTCACCCGGGCCGGCCGGTTCACCTACGACGTGCGCGCGTCCGGATCGGGCGCGCAGGCGCTGTCCCGCTTCCTGCTGCGCGACCGCATCGGCTACTGCGAGCAGTTCGCCGGCGCGATGGCCGTGATGGCGCGTCTGCTCAACATCCCGGCGCGGGTGTCGATCGGATACACGGGCGGCACCAAGATCGGCGACGTGTGGACGGTCCGCACCCACGACGCCCACGCGTGGCCGGAGCTGTTCTTCGACGGGATCGGCTGGCTGCGGTTCGAGCCCACCCCCGCCGGGGCCGGCGGGCAGGGCACGGCCCAGGTGCCGCTGTACTCGCTGCCCGTCACGCCGACGGACGATCCCACGACGGGCCCGTCCGGCGGGCCGTCGGCGGACGAGAAGGACGACAGCGGCCAGAGCGCCGGGCCGGCCCGGCCGAACCCGCGCCAGCTCGACCGCGACCTCGACGGCACGGCCATCGCGGCCGACCCGGGCACGCCCATGACCGTCAAGATCGGTATCGGCGCCGCCGCCGCGCTCGCGCTGCTGTTGCTGCCCGCCGCCGCGCGGCTCGTGGTGCGCCGCCGGCGCCTTCGCCGGATGACGCGGACGGCGACGGGAGCCCACGCGGCCTGGGCCGAGCTGCGCGACATGCTCACGGACCTGGGCATGGCCGGGGAGCCGAGCGAGACGCCGCGCGCGCTCGGCCGCCGGATCGGCGAGCGGTACGCGCTCGGGCCGCAGGCCGCCGAGTCGCTCACCCGCGTCGTCACGTCCGAGGAGCGGCTCAGGTACGCTCCCACGCCCTCGGCGTCGGGGCCCGTCCCCGCGGACCTGCGCCGGATCAGGCGCGATCTGGCGTCGAGGACCTCACGATGGCGGCGCCTGGGGGCCGTGCTGGCTCCGACATCCGTTCTGCTGCGGGTGCGGGCGGCCGGCGAGGGCGCGCTCGACGTGTTCGACCGGCTGGAGGGACTGCGGCTCTGGCGGGCGCGGCCCGGCGCGACGCGGACGGCCACGGCGCCGGAACGCCCCGGCGGCACCTCGGCCGGAGCCGGCGACTCCGCGAGGGAGCGGACCCTGACCGGCGCCCGCCGCTGAGCGGCCGGCCCCCGGCAGCCGCGCGTCGGATCACGTGGGGCCGGGGCGGCGGGTCCCTGCCGGGTCAAGCGGGGCGGGGCACGCGGCCGGCGAACAGCCGCAGGCGACGCGGGGGATGATCGGCGGTCGCCGCAGACGACTCGGTGGGCCCGCGACGCGGGCCCACCGGCGTTGCCTCGGATGGGGAGCGGTGGCTCAGATGGGGATCAGTGCTCGTCGTGGCGGCGGCGCCAGCGCTCCTCCATGCGCTCCATGAAGCTCTGGCGCTGGCGCTGAGGGCGGCGGCCGCGGTTGGGGGACGGCGGGGAGTCACCGAACCCGTTCATGCGCTTCCAGCTCGACAGGCCCCACAGGCAGGTGGCCAGCATGACCACGAAGCCGGCGGCACCGAGCCAGATCTGGGCCGCGACGACGCCGACCATCAGCAGGACCACGCCGAGTGCGAAGCCTATGGAGGCCTTCACCAGGCGGCGCTTGTAGTGGCTGCGCGGATCGCTGATCCGTACGGTGTTCGCCCACTTCGGGTCCTCGGCATAGAGGGCCTGCTCGATCTGGTCGAGCAAGCGCTGCTCGTGCTCAGACAGCGGCACGGCGCCTCCCAAGGACGGCCCCATTCAGGGGAAGACGGCAACGGACGACACGGGGTGTCCGAACCTCGCGGTCGGTTATCCCCAGAATACGAGGCCTCAGACGTAGGCGAAAGAAAACGTCCAACGCGGTCCAAACCGGAGGTGACGTCATGGACCTATTGGACCAAACGGACGCCGAACAAGCGATGCCGGCTTCACCGCGTCCGGACCGAAGCGGCGGGCCGCCCGATCCATGGCCTGTTCGGCCTCCCGCCAGCCGGTCTCCCGCTCCCCCAGGCCCAGCTGACGCGTCGCCGCGGCGGCCGGAAGCAGGTTCTCCACGCGCACGCCGACCAGCCGCAACCGCACCCGCTCCAGCCCGGCGGCCTCGTAGAGCTCGCATGATGTGTCGAAAATCTCCTTCGCGACGTCGGTCGCCTCGCGCAGCGTACGCGACCGGGTGATGGTCGTGAAGTCGGATCGGCGGAGTTTGACGCTGACCGTGCGGCCGACGTGCCCCCCGGCCCGCAGGCGCGCGGCGACCCGCTCCGACAGCCGCAGCAGCTCACGCCTGATCGTCTCGGGGTCGTCGACGTCGTGCGGGAACGTCTCCTCGTTGCCGATGCTCTTGTCGGGCGCGTGCGGCACCACCCGGCGCTCGTCGCGCCCCCAGGCCAGGGCCGCCAGGTGCGCGCCGACGGCGCCGAACTCGCGCTGGAGCGTCGCCGCCGGCACCTGGGCCAGGTCCCCCACGGTGCGGATGCCGAGCCGTACGAGGGCCTGCTCGGTGCGCTCTCCCACGCCCCACAGGGCGGCGACGGGCAGCGGGTGCAGGAACTCCACGACCCGGTCGGCCGGGACCACGAGCAGGCCGTCCGGCTTGCACTGGCGCGAGGCGAGCTTGGCCACGAACTTCGTGCTCGCCACCCCCACCGAGCAGGTGATGCCGTACCGCTCGGCGACCTGCGCGCGGATCATCCGGGCGATGGCCGCCGGGCTGCCGAGCCTGCGGCGGGCCCCGCCGACGTCGAGGAACGCCTCGTCGGAGGCGATCGGCTCCACTTCGGGGGTGACCGCCTGGAAGATCTCCATGACGCCGCGGGACACCTCGGCGTACTTGGCGTGGCGGGGCGGGATGACCGTGGCCTGCGGGCAGATGCGCCGGGCCCGGGTCATCGGCATCGCCGAGTGGACCCCGAACCTGCGGGCCTCGTAGGTGGCGCTCAGCACGACCCCCCGCGCGCCGGTGGCGCCGACGATGACCGGGGTGCCCCGCAGCTCCGGGTGGTCGAGCAGCTCGACGCTGGCGTAGAAGGCGTCCATGTCCACGTGCAGGATGGGGCAGCCGCTGTCGTCGGCCGGACCGTCCGGCGGTGGTGACGGATCCCGAGGCAGCAGCTGGTTCCGGGACATGAGGTCACCCTACCCGACCACCGCGACATCCGAACGTCTTTTCTACTTGCGGTAGGCGATGACGTGGATCTGGGTGGCGACGTCGCGGAGGACGGGATGGGTCGCCGCCGCCCGCTCCAGCGCGACGAGGCCCTCGGGGTCGCTCTCGGCCAGCATGCCCGGGACGAGGTCGGCGAAGATCCGCACGCCGTGCACCTCGCCGACGGTGAACCCGGCACCGGCCAGCAGCGCGCCCAGCGTCTCCCGGGAGAAGCGGCGCGGCGTTGGGTCGCGGTCGCCCCAGCGGCCCGCCGGGTCCGACAGCACCCGGCGCGCCTCGTCGAAGTTGCCAGCCAGGGAGCGGTGGACGGCCGCGGCGACCGAGTTGGCGGCCAGCACGCTCACCACACCGCCCGGCCGCAGGATGCCGCCGACCGCGCCCAGCGCGCCCGCCGGGTCCTCGACGTACTCCAGCACGCTGTGGCACAGCACCAGGTCGGCGCTGCCGGGGTCCAGCAGGTCGCCGAGGTCGGCGGCGTCGCCCTGCAGGCCCTTCACGCCGACGCCCGTCTCGGCGGCGCGGCGCTCCAGCGCGGCCAGCGAGTCGGGGGTCGGATCGACCACGGTCACGGTGTGTCCGAGCGTGGCCAGCGGCACGGCGAAGCCGCCCGTGCCGCCGCCGGCGTCCACGATGTCGAGCGTGTCGCGCCCGGTGGCGGCCGTCCGCTCGGCCAGGAGCGCGCGCAGCGCCTCCCAGACGACGGCGCGGCGTGTGGCGTCACGCACTTGCGGCCTCCCTGTCCGGCCTCTTGGAACTGTCGGCCTCTCGTAACCACCGGAACCGCCGGAACTGCCGGAGCCACCGGGCCGAGGGCCGTGGGGTCAGAGCGAAAGCGACGGCTTGAGCTGCTTGAAGCGGGCCAGCAGTCCGTTGACGAACTGCGGCGACTCGTCGGTCGACAGCTCCGCGACCAGGTGCACCCACTCGCTGATGACCACGCCCTCCGGGACCTCCTCCGACCACAGCATCTCGTAGGTCCCGCCGCGCAGGGCGTTGCGGTCCACGGCCGGCATGCGCTCCAGGGTCCAGCCCTCGGCGTACGTCGAGATCAGCTCGTCGATGCGGTCCAGGTGCCGCACCACGCCCTCGACGAGGAAGGAGCTGTACTCGTTGACCGGCGGGTCCGCCCGCTCCACCCGCTCGGCGAGCACGTCGAGCGGGCTCAGCTGCCGGGCCTCGGCCTCGAAGAGGATGTCCAGCGCGCGGCGGCGGGCCTTCCCCCGAGCCGACACGTCAGGCCCGACCGAGGTACTCGCCGGTGCGAGTGTCGACCTTGACCTTCTCGCCGGTCGTGATGAAGAGCGGGACCTTGATCTCGGCGCCGGTCTCCAGGGTGGCGGGCTTGGTGCCGCCGGTGGAGCGGTCGCCCTGCAGGCCCGGGTCGGTGTGCGAGATCGTCAGCTCCGCGGCCGCCGGGAGGTCGACGTACAGCGGGTTGCCCTCGTTGAAGGCGACGGTCGCGGTCGTGTTCTCCAGCATGTAGTTGGCGGCGGTGCCCACCACCTCGCGCGGGATGTTGACCATGTCGTAGGTCTCGGTGTCCATGAAGACGAAGTCGTCGCCGTCGAGGTAGGAGTACTGCATGTCCCGCTTGTCGACGTTCGCCACGTCAACCTTCACGCCGGCGTTGAAGGTCTTGTCGACGACCTTGCCGGACATGACGTTCTTGAGCTTGGTGCGGACGAACGCGCCGCCCTTACCCGGCTTGACGTGCTGGAACTCGACAACGGTCCACAGCTCCCCACCGTCGAGCTTGAGCACGAGTCCGTTCTTCAGGTCGTTCGTCGTCGCCACGTAGCGTCTCCCGCGTGCGGCTGCCCTACAGGACGAGCAGCTCCTTGGTCGTCAGTGTGAGAAGCTCCGGCCCGTCACCACGCGTCACCAGCGTGTCCTCGATGCGCACACCGCCCCTGCCCGGGAGATAGACCCCCGGCTCGACGGTGATCGGAACTCGATCCTCTAGTCTACCGGTCCTGCCAGGGCCCAGGAACGGCAGCTCGTGGATCTCCAGGCCGACTCCGTGGCCCAGCCCGTGGCCGAACCGCTCGGCGTGACCCGCCTCCGCGATCACGTCGCGCGCCGCGGCGTCCACCTCGTGCGCCGTCGCCCCCGGCCGTACGGCGTGGCGGCCGGCGCGCTGGGCCTGCCGTACGAGGTCGTAGAGGTCGCGCTGCCACGCCGCGGGCGGGCCCACCGCGACCGTGCGGGTCATGTCGGCGTGGTAGCCGTCGTAGCGGGCGCCGAAGTCCATGGTCACCAGGTCGCCCCGCTCGACCGGCCGGTCCGAGGGCGAGTGGTGCGGGATCGAGCCGTTGGGGCCGCTCGCCACGATGGAGTCGAAGGCCGGCTTGTCGGCGCCGAGCTCGACCATGGCGGCCTCCAGCCACCGGGCGATCTCCCGCTCGGTGACGCCGGGGGCGATGCGCTCCACGACCAGGGAGAACGCCTCGCCGGTGATCGCGCAGGCGCGCCGCAGCGCCGCGATCTCCCCCTCGTCCTTCACGGCCCTGACGGCCTCCACGAGGCCGCCGACCGGATTGAGGCCGGCATGCTCGGCGGACAACCGCTGGAACAGCCCCACCGGCATGTGGTCGGCCTCCACCGCGACCCGCGCCGCGCCCGGCCCCCGCTTGAGCAGGACTCCCGCCACGTCGCGGTCCTCGATCACCTCGACGCCCGAGCACACCGCCTGCGCCGTCTCCAGGTAGCGCGAGTCGGTGGCGAGCGCGGCCTCGCCCGTCGCGGTGACGAGCACGGCGGCGTTCGAGCTCGCCAGGCCGGTCAGGTAGCGGACGTTGACCGGCCAGGTGACGAGGGCGGCCGCCGCCTCGTGTTCGCGCAGCGCCCCGGCCAGCCGCGCGCGGCGCGCGGCGTGGATCGCCGCGGCGCCCGTGACGGTGGTCCCGGTGCGTGCGGCGTGAGTCCCTGCGGCGTGAGTCCCTGCGGCATCGGTCACGGACGGACTCTACCGCCGCCCCCGCCGGAGCCTTTCCGGCTCCCCTCCCCGCGCGTCCCACCGGCGGCGGCGGGGCGCGGGGTCCGGGGAGGCGGCGGTCAGGAGGCCAGCTCGCGGATCTTCTCGATGAGCTTGACGCGCTCCTCGTGGGTGCGGGCCATGGGCGCGACGTTGAGCGTGGTGACCCCGGCCTCGCGCAGCGCGGCGAGCCGCTCCCTGATGTGCCCCTCCGAGCCGACCAGGGACATGCGCTCCAGCAGTTCCCTGGGCACGAGCGCCTCGGCCTCCTTCTTCCTGCCCTCCAGGTAGAGGTCCTGGATCTGCTCGGCCTCCTTCTCGTAGCCGTAGCGGCGGGCCAGGTCGTTGTAGAAGTTCCTGCCCTTGGCGCCCATGCCGCCGATGTAGAGGGCGGCCATGGAACGGCCCAGCTCCAGCACGTCGTCGACGTCGTCGCCGATCGCCAGCATGGCCTGGGCGATCACGTCCAGCTCGCCGAGCGCGGGGTCCCGGCGCTCCCGCCCGGCGGCGAGGGACGCGCCCCATACGTCGCCGGCCTTCTCGGGCACGAAGAAGATGGGCTCCCAGCCCTCCGCCAGCTCGGCGGCCAGCTGCACGTTCTTCGGCCCGATGGCCGCGATCACGATCGGGATGCGCTCGCGCACCGGGTGGTTGATCAGCTTGAGCGGCTTGCCGAGGCCGGTGCCGCCCTCCAGGGGCAGCGTGTAGTGCTTGCCCGCGTACTGCAGCCGCTCGCGCCGCCACACCGTGCGGCAGATCTCGATGACCTCGCGGGTGCGGCCGAGCGGCGCGGTGTACGGCACTCCGTGAAATCCCTCGATGACCTGCGGGCCCGACGTGCCGATGCCGAGCGTGAACCGCCCGTCGGAGACGTAGTCGAGACCGGCGGCCGTCATGGCCAGCAGGGCCGGCGTGCGGGAGTAGATCGGCAGGATGCCCGAGGCGATCTGCAGCCGCTCGGTCCTCGCCGCGATGTAACCGAGCTGGCTGACGGCGTCGAAGCTGTACGCCTCGGCCACGAACACGATGTCGAGCCCGGCCTTCTCGTAGTCGGCCAGCTCGGCGACGGTCTCCTTGAAACCCCCCGAGTAGTTGAGGGCCATCCCGATCCGCATCCGCTTCGTCCTTCCGCGCGTGAACCCGCCAGTAACCGAATGATGTTCCGTATTCGAACCCAAGGCTAGTGGCGCGGACCGGGCATGACCATCGTCAGGGTCGGCGGCCGACGCCTCCGAGCACCGGCAGGAAGCCGCCGCGCAACGGCAGCGCGTCGGGCTCGGGGCGCCACTCGTTCAGCGGGACCGGCCCGGGCTCGACCATGTCGAACCCGTCGAAGAACCGGATGATCCGCGCCGCCGGCCTGGCCTCGAAGGGCGCGTTGGCCCTGCCGTACACGCCGCCCGCCGCGGCCATCGCCTCCTGGACGAGGTCGGAGCAGACGTGCGAGATGACGATGTGACTCCCGGAGGGGAGCAGTTCGCGGTAGGCCGCCACGATTCCCTCCGGGTCCTCCTCGTCCGGCACGAAGTGGAGGCAGGCCACCAGCAGCAGCGCGACGGGCCGGTCGAAGGTGAGACCGCTCGCCGACGCCGCGGCGACGATCTCCTCGGGCCTGCGCAGGTCGCCCTCCAGGAAGCGCACACGCGGATCGCCTTCCAGCAGCGCCCGCGCGTGCGCCGCCACCACCGCGTCGTTGTCCACGTACGTCACGAGCGAGTCGGGGGCCTCCTCCAGCGCGATCTCGTGGACGTTGCCCTGCGTCGGGAGTCCGGCGCCGAGGTCGAGGAACCGGCGGATGCCGCAGTCGGCCGCCAGGTAGCGCACGGCCCGGCCGAGGAACGCGCGGTTCTCCCGCACGGCCTCCCGTACGTGCCCCTGGGACAGCTCTATGACCCGCTCGGCCGCCGCCCGGTCGGCCGGGAAGTGGTTCTTGCCGCCCAGGTAGTAGTCGTACATGCGGGCGACGTTGGGCTGAGTGACGTCGAACCCGCCGGGCGCCTGCTCCGTCATGACGCGCTCCCCGCTCGGCCGGACTGCTCTTCGCGATCATTGTGACGGAGCCCACCAAGGGCGGCGAATCGGGCGAATCACTCCTTATGCAGTCGTCGCAGGTCAGCCGGGGTGTCGACGTCCGCGGGGTCGCCCGCGTCGTCGCAGGGCACGGCCGTGACCAGTTCGGGATGCGCGCGCAGGAAGGGCCGCGCGCCCACGTCGCCCTCGGCGAGCGCGGCCACCTCCGCCAGGTGCTCGCGGGCGATGAGCACCGGGTTGCGCGGCGCCCCGCCGTACGCCGCGACGGCGACGCGGGCGCCGGCCTCGAACGCCGCGATCAGCCGGCGCACCGCCTCGGGCCGCACCAGCGGCTGGTCGGCCAGCGCGATCACCACCGCGGGGGCGGCCGGCGGGAGCGCGCGCAGCCCGGCCCGCAGCGAGGACCCCATGCCGGACGCCCAGCCGGGATTGCGCACGACGACCGCGCCGGCGACCGGCACGTCGGCGGCCCCGAGGACGATCAGCACCGGCCGGCACCCGCCCTCGGCGAGCAGCCGCACCCCGCGGTCGGCCAGCCGCTCGCCCTCGAACTCCACCAGCGCCTTCGGCCCGCCGAACCGGCTGCCGCCTCCGGCGGCCAGCAGCAGCCCGGCGACCGCCGCACCGCTCACCGCGACTCGCCGTGGATGCGTCCCGACGTCTCGGTGAGCGGCCTGCCGCTGCCGCCCCAGCGCAGCTGGATCAGCTCGGCCGCGATCGACACGGCCGTCTCCTCCGGCGTGCGCGCCCCGAGGTCGAGCCCGATCGGCGACCTCAGCCGGGCCAGTTCGTCCTCGGTCAGGCCGGCCTCGCGCAGCCGCGCCAGCCGGTCCGCGTGCGTGCGCCGCGACCCCATGGCCCCGACGTACGCCGCGGGGGTGCGCAGGGCCACCTCCAGCAGCGGCACGTCGAACTTCGGGTCGTGGGTGAGCACGCAGATCGCGGTGCGCTCGTCGACCTCGGCGGCGGCCAGGTAGTCGTGCGGCCAGGCCACCACGACCTCATCGGCCTCGGGGAACCGCTTGGCCGTGGCGAAGACCGGCCGCGCGTCGCACACCACCACGTGGTAGCCGAGGAAGCGGCCGATCCGCGCGACGGCCGCGGCGAAGTCGATCGCGCCGAAGACCAGCATGCGCGGCGGCGGCGCGAACGACTGCACGAACACCCGCAGCTCGTCCAGCCGCCGCTCGCCCTCGGGGCCGTAGCGCCGCACGCCGGTCAGGCCCTGCGCGAGCATGCCGCGCACGTCGTCGTCCACCGCGTCATCGAGCCGGGCCGAGCCGAGCGAGCCCGCCGCCCGGTCCGGCCAGACCACGCGGCGGGCCCCCACGCGACCGGGGCCCGCGACGATCGTGGCCACCGCGACCGGACGCCGCGCGGCGACGTCCGCGGCGACCTCCCCCAGCTCCGGATAGTCCTCCTTCGAGACCGGCTCCACGAACACGTCGATGATCCCGCCGCAGGTCAGGCCGACCGCGAAGGCGTCGTCGTCGCTCACGCCGTATCGCTGCAGCACCGGCGTCCCGGTGGCGACGACCTGCGCGGCGAGCTCGTACACCGCTCCCTCGACGCAGCCGCCCGACACGCTGCCGGCCGCCTCACCGTCGAGGACCGCCATGGCCGCCCCCGGCGGGCGCGGCGCGCTGCGGAAGGTGCCGACGACGGTGGCGAGGCCGAACCGCCGCCCCTGCTCCCACCAGCGCAGCACCTGGTCCAGCACGTCACGCATCGGCCCCTCCCCTCCGCACTGCCCGCACGGGCCGGTCGCCGGCCAGCAGCGCGGCCAGGTCCTCGTACGCGGCCAGGCTGTGCCCGGCGACGAAGTCCGTGACGTACGGCAGCGCCGCGCGGATGCCCGCGGTCAGCGGCCGGTACGCCGGGTCGCCCTTGTGCGGATTGACCCACACGACGCGGCGGGCGAGCCGGGACAGCCGGGCCATCTGCGCGCCCAGCAGGTCGGCCGGGCCCCGCTCCCACCCGTCGGAGGCGATCACGACGATCGCGCCCCGGGGATCGGGCAGGCGCAGCAGCGCCCGCACCTCCTCGCCCAGCCGGGTGCCGCCGCTCCAGTCCGGGATGGCCGCCGAGCACTCGTCCATGGCGAGGCCGGGGTCGCGGTGGCGCAGCGCGGCGGTGATCCTGGTGAGCCGGGTTCCCACGCTGAACACCTCGGTCGCCCCCGGCTCCGCGCGCACCAGTGCGTGGGCGAAGCGCAGCAGCGTGTCGGCGTAGGCGGCCATCGAGCCGCTGACGTCCACGAGCATGACGACCCGCCGCGGGCGGTCCCTGTGCACGCGGCGGCGCAGCCGGGCCGGTTCCCCGCCGTGCCGCAGGATCTCCCTGACCGTGCGCCGCGCGTCGGTCGCGCCGCCGTGAGGCGCCGGGCGGTAGCGCCGCGACCTGCGCGGCTGCCGCGTGCCGCGCAGCAGCGCGAGCAGGCGGTGCACCTCCCGCCGCTCGGCCTCGCTCATCCGCGCCACGTCCCGGTGCCGCAGCACCTCGATCTCGCTCGCCGTGGCCGGGGGCGCGCCCGGCGCGCCCGCCGGTTCCGGCTCCCCGCCGCCGTACGGCGCCGCCACCGGGCGCGTCACGGACACGGCCGTCGCGCGCACGCGGCGCGGTGCGCGAAAGGCGGCGGAGAAGTAGGCCGCGAAGCAGCGGTCGTAGCGCGGCAGGTCGTCGGGCCCGGCGCACAGGGTGAGACGGCCCGCCCAGTAGACGTTCCGCCCGTCGGCGGCGTCGAGGTGGCCGAGCGCCGCGAGGAAGCTCTGGGTGCGATGGTGGTCGGCCGCGACCCCCGCCGCCCGCAGCGTCCGGGCGAACCCGGTCAACACCGCGACAGGTTCGGGACCGGGCGGCGCGAGAAGGCCCGGGAGGTGGCCGCCACCGCCCCGGTCAGCCACGGCCGCCGTCCGGCGTGAGCAGCCCCCGGGCCCGGACGGTCTCCTGGTCCTCCCGGTGCTTGAGCACCGCGCCCAGCGTGGCGGCGGCCAGGGCCGGATCGAGCTCCACCGCGCCGAGCGTGAGCAGCGCCTCGGTCCAGTCGAGGGTCTCGGCGATGCCCGGCGGCTTGACCAGGCCGGCCTCGCGCATCCGGCCCGCCGTCCGCGCCACGTCGGCCGCGAGCCGCTCCGCGCATCCGGGCAGGCGCCGACGCAGGATCTCCACCTCCCGGTCGAACCCCGGGTGCTCCAGCCAGTGGTAGAGGCAGCGCCGTTTGAGCGCGTCGTGCACCTCGCGGGTCCTGTTGGAGGTCAGGACGACGACCGGCGGGCTCGCCGCGCTGATCGTCCCGATCTCCGGCACCGAGATCGTGAAGTCGGACAGCACCTCGAGCAGGAACGCCTCGAACTCGTCGTCGGCCCGGTCGATCTCGTCCACGAGCAGCACGCTGGGCTGCGTCTCCAGGGCCCGCAGCAGCGGCCTGGCGATGAGGAACCGCCGGTCGTAGATCTCGCCCTCGAGCGCGGCGACGTCGGCCACGCCGGCCGCCTCGGCCGCCTTGAGATGCAGGAGCTGACGCGGGAAGTCCCAGTCGTACATGGCCTGCGCCGCGTCGAGCCCCTCGTGGCACTGCAATCTGATCAGCGGCGCGTCCAGGATCGCCGCCAGCGTCTTGGCCAGCTCGGTCTTGCCGACGCCCGCCTCCCCTTCCAGGAACAGCGGCCGGCCCATCTTCAGGGCGAGGTAGGCCGCGGTCGTCACGCCCTCGTCGGCCAGGTAGTCGTGGTGGTCGAGCAGCTCCGCCAGCCTCGCCGGCGCGTCGATGTCCGAGATCGTGGTCGTCCGCCGCAGCACACGGACAGGCTACGTGGCGGGCGTTCCGCGAGGCTCTGGCCGAATCCGCCAAAGCCGGGCCTGTCACACGGCGCCGCGTCGCCACGATCACACAGATCCGCCCGGGCCCTCCTCCGCGGTCGTGCCGAGCACGGCGTCCAGCAGGCCGGGGAAGCGGTCGTCCAGGTCCTCCCTGCGCAGGCTCACGTACCGCTGCCTGCCCTCCGGCACGTTGCGGACGACACCGGCCTCGCGGAGGGTCTTCAGGTGGTGCGACAGCGTCGACTTCGGCACCTCTCCACCGGTGGGCTGGCACGCCGCCACCTCCAGCGGGCCCTGCGCGAGCCGCCGTACGAGCGCCAGCCGCGAGGGGTCGCTGAGCGCGAACAGCACGTCGGTCAGCACCAGGCTCGCGGCGTCGGGGTGCGGTAGGTCCCGGGCTCCAGGCATGGTTCGATAATAGTT
This sequence comes from Microbispora sp. NBRC 16548, assembly GCF_030268985.1. Lineage (NCBI taxonomy): Bacteria > Bacillati > Actinomycetota > Actinomycetes > Streptosporangiales > Streptosporangiaceae > Microbispora > Microbispora sp. NBRC 16548. The sequence continues at coordinate 304,552 of NZ_BSSF01000006.1, read as the reverse complement.
GAACTATCGGCCGCTCCGCCGTACGGTGTGACGGTTCGAAAAATCTGGAACCGTTAACGATGGGAGTGCCGAGATGACGAACTCGGGGGGCTGCGCTCCGTCCACGAACACCCTGGAGGCGGACCCGCGGGCGCCGGGCCGCACACCCGGGCCGCGGGACGACGCCGCCGGAACGGCGACCGGGACGGTGACGGCCCGAACCATGACGGAGACGGCCGCAGAGGCGGGGGCGGCGGCGCGCGGCCGGATCTCCCGCAGGGCCGGGTTCTGGCTGCTCGCCGGAACCCTGCTGGCGTTCATGGCCGCCGCGAGCACCCCCTCCCCGCTGTACGTGCTCTACCAGCAGCGCTGGGGGTTCTCGGCGGCCACGCTGACCGCCGTGTTCGCGGTCTACGCCCTCGCGTTGCTGATCGCGCTGCTCACCGTCGGCGGACTGTCCGACCACGTCGGCCGGAGGCCCGTACTGATCGCGGCCCTGCTGGCCGAGGCGGGCGCCATGGTCGCGTTCCTGACGGCGGACGGCGTCGGGCCGCTGCTGCTGGCCAGGGCGGTGCAGGGTCTGGCCACCGGCGCGGCGACGGGCGCGATCAGCGCCGGCCTGGTGGACCTGCAGCCCGCGTCGCGCCGCGTCCGTCAACTGGGCGCGCTGGTCAACAGTGTCGCGCCGACCGGCGGCCTGGCCGCGGGAGCGCTCGGCGCCGGCCTGTTCGTGCGTTACACGTCCACCCCGACGACCTCGGTCTTCGTCCTGCTCACGGCCGTCTTCGTCCTGCTGGCGGCCGCGATGGCGCTGCTGCCCGAGCCGGTCGCGCCCCGTCGCGGCCGGGGGCGGGACGCGCTCGTCTCGCTGCGCCCACGGGTGGCCGTGCCCCGGCCCGTCCGCGGCGCGTTCGCGGCGGCCGTTCCCTGCCTGATCGCCACGTGGGCCTTGGGCGGGCTCTACCTGTCGCTGGGCGGCTCGCTGACCGCGGGCGTGCTGCGCGTCCCCGACCGCCTGGTCGGCGGGCTCGTCGTCACCGCGCTCACCGCCGCCGGAGCGGTGGCGTCGCTGGTCGTGCGCGACCTGCCGCCGAGGCGGGTCATGGCGGGCGGGTCGCTGGTGCTCGCCGCCGGCGCCGGTTCGACCCTGGCGGCGCTCGCCGCCGCGTCCACGCCGATGTTCTTCGCCGGGACGGTCGTGGCGGGCTGCGGGTTCGGCAGCGCCTTCCTCGGCGCGTTCCGCTCGCTCGCGACGCTGGCGGGCCCCGCCGAGCGGGCCGGGATGTTCGCCTCCGTCTACGTCGTCAGCTACCTCGCCTTCAGCGTGCCCGCCGTCGCGGCGGGGATCGCGGTGCCGTCGCTCGGCCTGCGGGCCACGGCCACCGTGTACGGCTGCGCGGTCGTCGTCCTGGCCCTCCTCGCGGCGGTCCTCGGTTTCGCCCGCGAGCGTGCGGCCCGCACGGCCTGAAGAGACCCCGCGCAGCGCCCCTTAGGGTTCGGCGCATGACCGACGATCGGAGCCTGCCCCGGCCCGGCTGCCTCACCGGCTCGCCGGCCGGGCGGGCGCTCGCCGCCGAACTGACCGCCCGCTGGGCCGAACCGCACCGGCGTTACCACACCACGGTCCATCTGCGGGCGGTCCTGGCCGCGATCGAGCCACTCGCCGCCCAGGCCGGGGACGCCGACGCCGTACGGCTGGCCGCGTGGTTCCACGACGCCGTCTACGAGGGACGGCCGGGCTGGGACGAGGAGCGCAGCGCCCAGCTCGCCCAGGCCCGGCTGCCCGCCTGCGGCCTGCCCGCGGAGCGGGTGCGCGAGGTGGCCCGGCTCGTGCGGCTCACGGCGGGGCATGCCTACGAGCCCGGCGACATGAACGCGGCCGTGCTGTGCGACGCCGATCTTGCGATCCTCGCGGCACCGCCCGGCGCCTACGAGGCGTACGCGAGGGCCGTGCGCGAGGAGTACCGGCACGTGCCGGACGCCGCCTTCAGGGCCGGACGGGCCGGGGTGCTGCGGGAGTTGCTCGGCAAGCCCCGCCTGTTCGGCACTCCCGTGGGCCGGGACCTGTGGGAGCCGCGGGCACGCGAGAACATCGCCGCCGAGCTGTCCGGCCTCTGAGATACCCGGCCGCTGAGATACATGGCGCTCGCCACGGGCCGCACCGTTCGGTTCGAGCCCGGGGACGTCACGGGCGACTGTCTGTCGGTCACCCGACCGCGCGCCTTTACGATGTAGATCAGGTGCGTGTCTTCGGCCGGCGCAGGCCCGACTCGCGCAGGCGGCGCACCAGTTCCTGGCTGCCGACGGGCTCGGCCCCGAGGGACACGGCCCGGTCGTAGACCGTCTCCGGCACGTCGTAGTGGTCCCGGTCGAAGGCCCGCTCGGGCACGCCGAGCAGGCGGGCGAAGTCGTGCAGTTCCTCCAGCGAGGAGTCGCTGACCAGATGGGACCACAGCAGGCCCCGGGGTCCCGGCCAGTTCGGCCGGTCGATCAGCACCGCCATGCGCCCCTCCCCTGGGCCGGTCGGGTGACCCGCAGCGAAGCGAGGACTACCCGATCGGTCCCTGCGGGGGTCCGGGGGCCGTCCCCCGGTGTCGTCCCGGGCGAGCATAGCCCGGGGCGCCGGCCGCCACTTCGCCGCCGCCCGTCCCCGGCGATACGGCAGCCGGCACGGCGGTAGCGGATTCGGAGCGAATCACAGAGGACCGGAGAACGCGCCGACGGTCCCCCGGGGCTGCCGCGGCAGGGGTTACCTCCTAGCATTTCCCCGGAACTCGCTGGCACTTGGGACAGCATTTGAACTTCCGGTGGTTCGTGCATCGATAGGTGCACTTGGGCGGCTTCGGCTTCGCGTACGAATTACCGGGAGCCGCCTGTGTGACGGCCGCGCCACCCACGCCCGCCGACGCCGACGCCGGAGACGCCGCGGCCGGCCAGAGCGCGATCGTGCCGAGGAGCGCCGAGCCGACGATCATGCTGAATCGTCCACCTCGCATGGCCTTTCTCCCTTTCGATCAAGCCGCGGTGCGGCGGATCGGGTCCTTTCTCCCCCATTGTCCGAATCGCTTCCGGCAGGCGTCCAGCCCAACACCCGCCACGCGGGATGATCCAGGGAAAATCCGATGCGAATCCCGATCCGGCGATTGGCATGGATCGATGAATGACGGGCCGGGTCGGCTCCGGAATGGTCCCGCCTCTGGTTTCCGCTGGCGCGGGATCTACGTCCACACGAGGCACCGGACCACGCCGGGCCGGATTCCCCCGGCGAATTCGCAGCGCCTTCCGTGCTTTCGCCATACCAACCGTGCGGCGGCCCCAAAATGTCCGTCCGGCCACGGCATGGAAAGCGCCCCGACCCGGCAAAAGCCCGCATAGTCGCCACCTTCGCGGCAACCGTCGTCCAGAACGCCCTCACGTTGGAGGGCCAGTACGGCCCCGCGACATCCGCGACCCCGTGAGCGTCGCGGCGAAGGGCGCCGATCACACACCCGCGACGGCCCGGATTCGGGACGCCATACGGTGCGCGGGCCGGTGCGCCGCGGAACCACAGGGTCCATACGATCCACTGGGTCACAGGGGGAAACGATGGCTGCACGAACTGTTCGATCCCTTACCGCGCTCGCGGCGGCGGCCGTGCTGATGATGGCGCTGCTCGTCGGCTGCGGCGGCGGCACGACCACCACCCCGGCGTCCGGAGGCGCCGCCGCGGCCGGCCCGGCCGCGCTCGTCACGCCGACCGCGGCCGAGAGCGAGTACAACTCGCCGTGCCCGACCGGCGGCAACGTCAAGAAGTTCGCCAAGACCAGGTTCGCGCTGCACGCGGGTCTCGCGCTCGGCGCCTTCCACCGCTACATCTACAAACCGCTGCGCAGCGGAGGCTTCAGGGCCGGAGCGGAGAAGCGCAAGCGCACGATCGCGAAGGCCGCGATCGCCGGCGCCTTCGCCCTGCACCAGCTGAAGGTCGCCAAGAGCTTCGCCACGGCCAATCCGAGCCTGTGCAGGGCCGTCGAGGGCGTCAACTCCCGGTTCGCCGCGCTGACCGGCAAGCTGCGCAACGGCACCGCCACGCCGGCCGACATCGACGCCGGCAAGGCCTCGATAGACGGCCTGCAGCGCGACGCCGCGAAGACCGGCTACAAGTTCAAGGAGCAGAACGTCAACATCCCGGGCGCGAGCTGACCGCCGCGGAAGACGCCGCTCCGGGCCCGGCCGGTGCCCCGCGCACCTGGCCGGGGCGTCCACCTGACGAGCGGCCGCGTCGCCTCCGTGAGGCGGCGGGGTGAGGACGGCGCGGCCGGTCCGCGCCGGTCAGCCCACCTTGGCGAAGAACGCGCGGATGTCGGCGGCGAGGTGATCCGGCTGGTCCATCGCGATGAAGTGGTGGCCGCCCGGGTTGTCCTCCGGCCAGTGGAGGACGGTGTTGTGCCGTTCGGCGAGCCGGCGGATGCCGGGCGGTCCGCTGTACACGCCGGTCGGCGCGACGGTCTGGCCCTCCGGCCAGCCGAAGCCGGTGCTCTCGTAGTAGGGCCAGGCCGACGTCCCGAACGTCCCGGTGAACCAGTAAAGGCTCACGTTGGTCAGGAACAGGTCCCGGTCGACGACCTCCTCGAGAGGCCTGCCCGAGGCGTTGAACTCGTGGAACTTCTGGGTCATCCAGGCCAGTGCCGCGAGCGGCGAGTCGTGCCACCCGTAGGTGAAGGTCTGCGGCGCCGCGCGCAGCAGCGCGTGGTGGTCGACGCCGTTCATCCAGTCCTGTGCCATCAGCCGGGCATAGGCCGCCCGCTCGTCCTCGGTCATCTCCGGAAGGTCCTTCTCCGTGGGGAAGCCGAGACCGCTGACGATGTAGACGCCGGCCACGTTGTCCGGCGCCGCCTTGGCCACCTCCGGGGCGACGTAGGCCCCGAAATCCCCGCCCTGCGCGCCGTACCGCTCGTAGCCGAGACGACGCATCAGCTCCGCCCAGGTCCGCGCCACGCGCGCCGCGGTCCAGCCGGTGCCGCGCGGCGGCGCGGAGAAGCCGAAACCCGGCAGGGAGGGCACCACGACGTGGAACGCCCGGGCGGGGTCGCCGCCGTACGCACGGGGGTCGGCGAGACGGCCGATGAGCTCGGTGAACTCCAGGAACGAGTTCGGCCAGCCGTGCGTGAGGACGAGCGGCAGAGCGCCGGGCTCGGCCGAGCGAACGTGCAGGAAGTGGATGTCCTGACCGTCGATCTCGGTCATGAACTGCGGGAACTCGTTCAGCCGCGCCTCGTGCCCGCGCCAGTCGTACTCCTGGCGCCAGTAGCGGGCGAGCTCCCGGAGGAGGGCGGCGGGGACGCCGCGGCTCCATCCGTCACCGGGCAGCGCACGGGGCCACCGGGCGCGGTCCAGCCTGTCGTTCAGGTCGTCCAGGTCGGCCGAAGCGATCTCAATACGGAATGGGCGGATCTCGGTGCTCATGTCTCTCCCGATGCGTCGCGATGACGGGATCGACGCTAGGGGCCATGTAGGTCGCGGTCTGTCCTACATGACCGGGCATGCTTGGTGCCATGAGTGACATGTCCGCGCGGTTGCTCGCTCTGCTGTCGCTGCTGCAGACGCCCCGCGAGTGGCCGGGGAGCGAACTGGCCGAGCGTCTGGGGGTCAGCCCCCGGACCATCCGCCGCGACGTCGACCGCCTGCGCGAGCTGGGATATCCGGTCCAGGCGGCGATGGGCGCGGTGGGCGGTTACCGGCTCGCCGCGGGTGCGGCCATGCCGCCGCTGCTGCTGGACGACGAGGAGGCGGTGGCCATCGCCGTCGGCCTGCGCACGGCCGCCGCGCATCCGGTGGACGGCATCGACGAGGCGTCCGTGCGCGCCCTGGCCAAGCTGGAGCAGGTGCTGCCCTCCCGGCTGCGGCACCGGGTGGGCGCAATCGCCGCCGCGACCGTGCCGATGCTCTCCGGAGCAGAGCCGCCCGTCGACCCGCGGACCCTGGTGGTGCTCGCCGGGGCCGCCGCCAACCGCGAGCGGCTGCGCTTCGCCTACCGGTCCGGCGACGGCGCCGAGACCAGGCGCCTGACCGAGCCGTACCGCCTGGTCACGGCCGGACGCCGGTGGTATCTGCTGGCATACGACAACGACCGCGACGACTGGCGGATCTTCCGCGCCGACCGGATCGGCGACCCTCACCCGACCGGCGTACGGTTCCCGGCCCGTGTGCCGCCGGAACAGGACCCGGCCGAGTTCGTCGCCGCCAAGCTCTACTCGTCCGCACCCGTTTACGAGGTGGTGGCGACCCTGCGCCTTCCGGCCGGTCAGGCGGCAGGCAGGCTCGGCGCCGCCGCGGGGGACGTCGAACCGATCGACGATCACAGCTGCCGCCTGCGCGGACCGGCCGACACCCTGGAGTGGCTCGCGTCGCGTCTGCTCATGCTCGGCTGCGAGTTCGAGGTGCACGAGCCGCCTGAGCTGCGCGCGTATCTGCGTGCGCTGGGCGCCCGCGCCGCCCGCGCCTCGTCAGCCCAGTAAACCTATTGACTTGGTAGGAAATGTGGGCAACTCTGGTGGCGAATCCTTCGTCGTCAACAGCGAGGTGTGTCCATGTCCGTCGTCCAACTCCAGGGCGAGTTAGGGGGCGCGGTCCGGGCGGATCCCCGGCCGCGTCTCCGCTCCGCCACGGCCCGCGGCCCGCGGAGGGGGTGGCACAGGTGGCTCAGCCCCCTCGTCGTCGTGCTGCTGTGGCAGCTCGCCAGCGTGCTCGGGCTGCTGCCCGCCCGGCTGCTCGCCGCCCCGTCGCAGATCGCCGCGACCGCGCTCGACCTGGTGCGCTCGGGGACGCTGCCCACGGCGATCGCGGTGTCTCTCGAACGGGTGCTCCTCGGCTTCGCCGCCGGAGCGGTCGCGGGCGTCGGCCTCGCACTGGTCGCCGGGCTGAGCCGGACCGGTGAGAACGCCGTCGACCCGATCATGCAGATGCTCCGGGCGCTGCCGTTCTTCGGGCTGATCCCCCTGTTCATCCTCTGGTTCGGGATCGGGGAGGCGCCCAAGGTGCTGCTGGTGGCGCTCGCCGTCTCCTTCCCGCTCTACCTCAACACGTTCGCGGGCATCCGGGGCGTGGACGGCAAGCTCGCCGAGGTCGCCCGGACGCTCAGGCTCGGCCGGACCGCGCTCGTGCGGCACATCGTGCTGCCCGGCGCGCTCCCCCAGACGCTCGTCGGGCTGCGGCAGAGCCTCGGGGTGGCCTGGCTGGCGCTGATCGTGGCCGAGCAGGTCAACGCCGACGCCGGCCTCGGCTACATGATCAACGACGCGCGGGAGTTCCTGCGCACCGACGTGATCGTGGTCGGCCTGCTCGTCTACAGCGCGCTCGGCCTGCTCACCGACGCCCTGGTCCGGCTCCTGGAAAGGAGGGCGCTGGTATGGCGGCGCGAGTTCCTGGCCCGGTGAGTGTCCCGGTGAGTGCCACAGTGAGTGTCCCGGTGAGTGTCCCGGTGAGTGCCACGGTGAGCGCGCAGGCCCCGGGCGCCGTACGGCCGGCCACGGCGGTGGCGACCGTGCGCGGGCTCACCCGGCGCTTCGGCGACCGCACCGTGCTCGACGGCCTCGACCTGACGATCGGGCGGGGCGAGTTCGTCGCGCTCCTCGGCCGCAGCGGCTCGGGCAAGTCCACGCTGCTGCGCGCGCTCGCCGGCCTGGACGAGGAGGTCGAGGGCGGCCTGGAGGTGGACGGCTCGGTGGCCGTGGCCTTTCAGGAGCCCCGGCTGGTGCCGTGGAAGCGGGTGCGCGACAACCTCACACTCGGCCTGACCGCGCCCGACCCGGCCGGCAGGGCGGAGGCGGCGCTGGCCGAGGTGGGCCTGGCCGACCGGGCGCGGGCGTGGCCGCTGACGCTGTCCGGCGGCGAGGCGCAGCGGGCGAGCCTGGCCCGCGCGCTCGTCCGCGAGCCGGGGCTGCTGCTGCTCGACGAGCCGTTCAGCGCGCTCGACGCGCTGACCCGGATCACCGTGCACCGCCTGGTGCTCGACCTGTGGGCGGCGCACGGCCCGGCCGTGCTGCTGGTCACCCACGACGTGGACGAGGCGCTGCTGCTGGCCGACCGGATCCTGGTGCTCGACGGCGGGCGCCTCGCACACGAGTGGACCGTCGCCGCGCCGCGCCCCCGGCACCGCGACCACCCCGACCTGCTCACCCTGCGCGCGGCCCTGCTCTCCGCGCTGGGCGTCACCCCGGAAGGACCCGCATGACCAGGAGACCGCTCGCCGCGCTGCTGATCGCCCTGGCGGCCGTCACCACGGCCTGCGCCTCGACGGCACAGGGCGCGTCCGGGGGGAAGGACGGACAGGCCACGGGCCGCGTCACCCTCCGGGTAGGCGACCAGAAGGCCGGGTCGCAGGCTTTGCTCAAGGCCGCCGGGCTGCTCGACGGCACCTCCTACGCGATCACATGGTCGCAGTTCACCTCCGGGCCGCCGCTGCTGGAGGCGGTCAACGCTGGAGCGGTCGACATCGGCGGCGTGGGCAACACCCCGCCCGTCTTCGCCGCCGCCTCCGGCTCGAAGATCAAGATCGTCGCGGCGTACCGGCAGAGCGCCAAGGGATCGGCGATACTCGTCCCCGACGGGTCCGCGATCACCTCGCCTGCCCAGCTCAAGGGCAAGAAGATCGCGGTGGCCAAGGGCAGCTCGGCCCACTACCACCTGCTGGCGGTCCTGAAGAAGGAGGGCCTGTCCTTCAAGGACATCCAGCCGCAGTATCTCCAGCCCGCCGACGCCCTGGCGGCGTTCTCGTCCGGCACCGTCGACGCCTGGGCCATCTGGGACCCCTTCACCTCGCAGGCCGAGATCCAGCACAAGGCCCGGCTCCTGGTCGACGGCGCGGGCATCGTCAACGGCCTGGGCTTCCAGGTCGCCGCTCCCGCCGCGCTCGACGACGCGGGCAGGCGGGCCGCGATCGGCGACTTCCTCACCCGGCTGGCCAAGGCGCGGAACTGGGCCGCCACCCACCTGGACGAGTGGGCGAAGGTGTGGGCGCGGGAGACCGGCCTGCCTGTCGAGGTGGCGGACGCGGCCGTGGCCAACGCCGTCGCCACCCCCGTCGTGATCGACGACTCGGTCGTCTCCTCCGAGCAGGAGATCGCCGACGCGTTCACCGCCGAGGGCCTCGTGCCGGGCACCATCACGTTCTCCCAGTTCGTCGACGACCGCTTCAACGACGTCGTCAGGAAGGCGCAGCGATGAAATTCCACTGGTTCCTGCCCACCTCGGGCGACGGCAGGTCGATCACCGGCGGCGGGCACGGCCTGCGCCGCGTGCACGGGCAGTCGCCGGCCACCGCGTTCCGGCCGCCCACGATCGACTACCTCGCGCAGGTGGCCCGCGCGGCCGAGCAGGCCGGGTTCGAGGCGGTGCTCACCCCCACGGGCACCTACTGCGAGGACGCCTGGCTGGTCACCGCCGCGCTGACCCAGGTGACGACCCGGCTGAAGTTCCTGGTCGCGTTCCGGCCCGGAGCGCTGTCCCCCACGCTCGCGGCCCAGATGGCCGCCACCTACCAGCGGATCTCCGGCGGCCGGCTGCTGCTGAACGTGGTGACCGGCGGGGAGGCGGCCGAGCAGCGGCGGTTCGGCGACCACCTGGGCAAGGACGAGCGGTACGCGCGCACCGCCGAGTTCCTGTCGATCGTGCGCGGCGCGTGGGACGGCCCGTTCGACTTCACCGGCGACTACTACGACGTCGAGGGGGCGACGGTCGCCGAGCGGCCCGACCCCGTGCCCGAGCTGTACTTCGGCGGCTCCTCGGCCGCCGCGGGCCCGGTCGCGGCCCGGCACGTGGACGTCTACCTCACCTGGGGCGAGCCGCCGTCCCAGGTCGCGGCCAAGCTCGACTGGATGCGCGAACTGGCCGCCGCCGAGGGCCGCACGCTGCGCTTCGGCATCCGCCTGCACGTGATCACGAGGGACACCTCCAAGGAGGCGTGGGCGGAGGCCGGGCGGCTGCTCGACCAGATCTCCCCCGAGGACATCGCATCGGCGCGGGCCGTCCTGTCCCGCAGCGAGTCGGTGGGGCAACAGCGGATGCTCGCGCTCCACGAAGGCTTCCACGGGGGCTTCCAAGAGGGCCTCCAGGGGGGCCGCCGCGGCGGCAGGGTCAGGGACCTGGAGATCCACCCCGGGCTGTGGGCGGGGGTCGGCCTGGTGCGGGGCGGCGCGGGCACCGCGCTCGTCGGCAGCCACGCGGAGGTCGCCGACCTCGTCGAGGAGTACGCCTCACTCGGCGTGGAGGAGTTCGTGCTGTCGGGCTACCCGCACGTGGAGGAGGCCTTCTGGTTCGGCGAGGGCGTGCTGCCCGAACTGCGCCGTCGGGGCCTGCTCGGCGCCGGCGAGCCCGTACGGCTGAGCGCCTGACGGCCCGGCGGGCCCCGCGCCGCCGTCACAGGCGGTCGGGGGCCTCGCCGCGCTCGCGGATGAGGGCGGTGAGCTGGGCCACCGCCCGCCGCGATCGTTCCCGCTCGGTGCTCTGGATGCCCATCGCGCCCAGGCTGATCCCGTTGGCGAGATCCAGCTTGGGCCAGGGGTCGCCCTCCACCATGGTGACGTCCAGCACCTCGGCCCACTCGAAGTGGTGGACCCGCAGCGGGTTCACCACCGTGATCCCCTTCTCGTCCGCCCGCACCCGCAGGCGGCCGAGCAGGTGCAGCACGCACGCCACCGCCACGCCGAAGGCGACCATGCCCAGCCGGTCGGGAAGCTTGAACTGCTCCGGCAGGCCGACGGCCAGCAGGATCGAGCCGATCACCATCACCGCCGCCAGGCCGTACGCGATGATCGTCGTGGCGCGGGGCCGCCAGGTGACGGGCAGCGGCGGCGCGCTGTCAGACATGACCACCCCCGTGGGTGGGCACGGCGCGGCGGCGTACGGCGTGCCCGGCCGGCGAGGCCGCGGGCGGATGCTGCGTGATCACCAGTCAAGTCTTCCCGGCTCGGCGCTGCGGATGCGAGCGCTGCGGCTACGAGGTTCGGGCGAGGTCAGCCGGCGAGGCCGCGAAGGAGGAGGGCGGTCTCCAGGGCGGCGATCGTCGCCTCGTACCCCTTGTCCTCCTTGCTGCCCGGCACGCCGGACCGCTCGACCGCTTGATCAAGGGTGTCACAGGTCAGCACCCCGTTGCCCACCGGGGTCGACTCGTCGAGCGAGACCCTGGTCAGACCCGTGGTCACCGAGTCGCAGACGTAGTCGAAGTGGGCCGTCTCCCCCCGGATCACCACGCCGAGCGCGACGACGGCGTCGCAGCGCCGGGCCAGGGCCTGCGCGACCACCGGGATCTCCAGCGACCCCGCCACACGGGCCGTGACCACGGCCGCGCCGCTGTCCCGCGCCGCCCGCTCCGCCCGCGCCAGCAACTGGTCGGTGATCTTCTCGTGCCACCGGGCGGCGACGATGCCGACGGTCAGCCCGCCCGCGTCCACCGCCGCCGCGTCCGGCCGTCCCTCGCCACTCATACGCCCTCCTCGCCGGACGGCCCGAAGCCGCCGTGTTCGCTGATTCGCTCGCTTCGCTCGGTCACGAGGCCTCCTTGCCGAAGTGCTCGCCGTGGATGTCCCGGGGGACGTCGCCCGAGATCTCGTGGCCGAGCCGGTCGCGCTTGGCGGTCAGATACCTCTCGTTGTACGGGTTCATCGCCACCGGCATGGCCTCGCGGCCCAGGACCTTGATGCCGTACCCGTCCATGCCGCGCACCTTGGCCGGGTTGTTGGTCAGCAGCCGCACCGACTTCACGCCGAGGTCGGCGAGCATCTGCCCGGCGTTGGAGAACTCCCTGGCGTCCACCGGCAGCCCCAGCTCCAGGTTGGCGTCGACGGTGTCGCTGCCGTTGTCCTGCAGGCTGTAGGCCCGCAGCTTGGCCAGCAGGCCGATGCCGCGCCCCTCGTGGCCGCGCAGGTACACGATCACGCCGCGCCCGTTCTCGGCGATCATGCGCATGGCCGTGTCGAGTTGCACGCCGCAGTCGCAGCGCAGCGAGCCGAGCACGTCGCCGGTGAGGCATTCCGAGTGCGCCCGGACGAGCACGTTCTCGCCGTCGTCGATGTCGCCGTACACCAGCGCGAGGTGCTCGCCGCCGTCGAGCGCGCTGGCGTAGCCGTACGCGCGCCAGACGCCGTAGCGGTTGGGGATGCGCGTCTCGGCGACCCGGGTGACCATCCGCTCGGACCTGCGGCGGTGCTCGATGAGCTGCTCGATCGACACCAGCGCGAGGTCGTGCTCGTCGGCGAACTCGCGCAGGCGGGGCAGGCGCGCCATCGTGCCGTCGTCGTTGACGATCTCGGCGAGCGCGCCGGCCGGGGTCAGCCCGGCGAGCCTGGCGAGGTCCACCGACGCCTCGGTGTGCCCCGGCCGCACCAGCACGCCGCCCTCGCGGTAGCGCAGCGGGAAGATGTGCCCCGGCCGGACCAGCTCGTACGGCTCGGTGGCCGAGTCGCACAGCGTCCTGATCGTCTTGGCCCGGTCGGCGGCGGAGATGCCCGTCGTCACCCCGTCCCTCGCGTCGACGCTGATCGTGTACGCCGTGCGCAGGCGCTCGCGGTTGTCCTGCACCATCAGCGGCAGGCCGAGCCGGTCGAGCGTGGCGCCCTCCATGCCGACGCAGATGACGCCGCTCGTGTGACGGATCATGAAGGCGACCAGCTCGGGCGTGGCCTTCGACGCCGCGAAGATGAGGTCGCCCTCGTTCTCGCGGTTCTCGTTGTCCACCACCACGACGGGCCTGCCGTCCCTGATGTCGTTGACGGCCCGCTCGATCGGGTCCAGCCTGATCCCACTCATGCGGTCACCGCCCGCAACTCGCGCGACTGGCGCAGCCAGTCCCGGAACCCGATCATCACCATCACGAAGAACAATCCGTACACGAGGCCGGAGACCACCAGCCCGGAGCTGAACGCCAGCGGTACCCCCACGAGGTCCACGGCGACCCAGATGATCCAGAAGTCGACCAGCGCCTTGCCCTGCGCCCAGGTCGCCACCGCGCTGCCGACGAAGATGTAGGCGTCCGGCCACGGCGCCCAGGAGATGTTCCAGCCGCGGGAGTTGAGGAAGGTGAACAGCAGCGCGACCGCGACCGTCCCGGCGATCATGACGGTCACGAGCGTCACGCGCTCCCGGACGCGCGCCGAGCGGATCGGCAGCTCCGCGCCGCCGCGCGTGCCGCGCGACCACTTCACCCAGCCGTAGATCGCCAGGATGCCGAACAGCACCTGCTTGAGCGCGTTGCCGGTGATGTGCGCGCTGACCGACGCCACGAACAGCAGCACGGAACCGACGAGCTGCACCGGCCAGGTCCAGATCGTCTTCCTGATCGCGAGCCAGACCGTCCCCAGCGCGCACACGTTGCCCACCAGGTCGGTCCACAGGACGTGCTGCCCGAACACGTCGAACCCGGCCTCCGTCCAGCTCATGCCGCCGCCCCCTTGGCGGTCGCCGCGGTGAGCTTCTCGACGTACTTGGCGATCACGTCGACCTCGAGGTTGACCGGCTCGCCCGGCTGCTTGCGGCCGAGCGTGGTGAGTTCGAGGGTGGTGGGGATCAGGCTGACGGAGAAGGAGTCGTCCGTCACGCCGGCCACGGTGAGGCTGACGCCGTCCACCGCGATCGAGCCCTTCTCCACGACGTACCGGGCGAGGTTCGCGGGCAGCGAGAGCCACACGACCTCCCAGTGCTCCCCGGGCTCGCGCGACAGCACCTCCCCGGTCCCGTCGACGTGGCCCTGCACGATGTGCCCGCCGAGCCGCTGGTCGGCCCGTACGGCGCGCTCCAGGTTGACCCGTGAGCCGGGGCTCAGGGCCCCGAGCGAGGACCGGTCGAGGGTCTCCTTCATCACGTCGGCGGTGAAGGAGTCCCCCTCGGCGCCGGCCACCGTGAGGCAGACGCCGTTGACGGCGATCGAGTCGCCGTGCCCGGCGTCGGCGGTGACGACCGCGCCGCGCACCGTGAGGCGCGCGGAGTCGCCCCGCGGCTCGAGCGCCACGACCTCGCCGAGCTCCTCGACGATTCCGGTGAACATTCAGCTCTCCTTAGGGGACTGCGGGCCGGAGGACTTCGGAGGCACAGGGGTTGGAGACACAGGACTTGGAGACACAGGGGACTTCGGACGCAGGACCAGCTTGAGGTCCGGTCCGACGGGGGTGACTTCGGCGAACTCCAGCCGGTGGATCTCGGTGATCGTCGAGACGCCCGCGGGGCCGAGCGCGGCCGCCCCCGCCCCCAGCAGCGCCGGGGCGAGGTAGCCGACGACCCGGTCGACCAGGCCCTCGCGGAGGAAGGCGCCGGCGAGGGCGGGCCCGCCTTCGATCAGCACGCTCACGACCTGCCTGTCGTGCAGCTCGGCCAGGAGGGCGTGCAGGTCGATCCCGCCGGGGACCCGCGGGAGCCGTACGGCGTGGGGGGACAGGTGGGCGGGGACGGCCGCGTCCTCGGCCACGGCGACCAGCGTCGGCGCCTCGCCGTCCAGGACACGGGCGGCGGCCGGGGTGCGGGCGCCCGAGTCCACGACCACGCGCAGCACGGGCGCCGCGCGCGGGGGGGCGGGGACACCGGCGGTGAGCCGGACGGTCAGCCGGGGGTCGTCGGCGAGCACGGTGCCGATGCCGGCGACGACGGCGTCACACTCGGCCCGCAGGCGGTGCACGTCGGCCCTGGCCTCGGGCGAGGTGATCCACTGGCTGGTGCCGTCCTCGGCCGCCGAGCGGCCGTCCACGGTGGCGGCGAACTTCCAGGTCACGTACGGCCTGCCGGCCCGCACGTAGGTCAGCCAGGCGGCGTTGACCTCCTCGGCCTCGGCGGCCAGCACGCCCTCGTCCACCACGACGCCGTGCCGCCGCAGGACGGCGGCGCCGCCCGCGGCCTTCGGGTTGGGATCGGAGACGGCGACGACGACCCGGGCCACGCCCGCCTCCAGGAGGGCGCCGGAGCAGGGGCCGGTCCTGCCGGTGTGGTTGCAGGGCTCCAGCGTCACGTAGGCCGTGCCGCCCCTGGCCCGTCCGCCGGCCTCGCGCAGCGCCACGACCTCGGCGTGCGGGCCGCCGGCGTAGGCGTGGAAGCCCTCTCCCGCGACCTCGCCCGACGGGTCGAGGATCACACAGCCGACGACGGGATTGGGGCTGGTGCCGCCCAGGCCCCGGGCGGCGAGCGCGATCGCGCGCCGCATGTGAAGGATGTCCGCTGAGGTCACCCCGGTCTTCCTCTCGCCGTTGTCTACGGCGGGCCCCGGGGATCGTTAGGGATGCGGCCTCGCATCACCTGCACGGACGGCCTACGCTGCCGGCGCGGCCACCATGGCCGACCGGCGGCACCACGGCCGACCGTTCGCGCGCTTCCTCCCATCCGGACTTTCACCGTCGGTCCTGGAATCTCACCAGGTCCACCGGCCGATGGCTTCGGCCGGGTCGCGGACTGTCACCCCTGGGGACAGGGGTGTCACCGCCGGTTCGGAATTACACCGACCCCGGAGCACGCTGCTCTGCTACCCGTCAGTGTAGCCGTGCCCGGCTCGTTGCCCTAGGGCGGGATTGTGGTGATCTGCGGCACACGGTTAACCAGATGCAGTTGGTCTCAACCATGTGCGAGTTGTGTCACAAAGTTGTGACACAAAAACATTTGTGTAATAAGTAGTGTTCCGTGCCACGTATACCGAGGTCAATGCGGGCGCAGGACACAAGGTGATTTACTTTGCACAACGAAGCAAGCAAGTGGCGAACTACCCGCCTCAAGTGATTGACCCCCGCAAAATTAGTTGCCAGGGTTCCCTATAGTCGGATCTCTTCCGATCGTTAATGGTCCATCCGGGAGCACCGCACCATGACGTTCCCCTCCTCGACCGCGACCGACGCCGCCGCGGAGTCCGCGGACACCGCGGGCACGGCCGGTTCCGGTTCCGCCGTCGTCGGCCGCTCGCCCGGCCAGCTCATGTGGCGCCGTTTCCGGCGCGACAAGACGGGCGTGGTCTCGGCGATCATCGTGCTCGCGTTCTTCCTGATCGCGCTTCTGGCTCCCGTGATCGCGGCGTTGTACGGCAAGGATCCGTACACGACCTACGGCCAGAACCAGCCCGGCCTGCTCAACGAGTTCGGCTATCCCATCGCGCCCAACGGCGGCGTGAGCGGCGATTTCTGGTTCGGGCTGGAGCCCGGCCTGGGCCGCGACGTGTTCACGCAGCTCGTGTACGGCATCCGCACCTCGCTGAGCATCGCGGTCATTGTCACCGTGGTGTCCACGATCATCGGCATCGTGATGGGCATCACCTCGGGCTACATCGGCGGCAAGACCGACTACGTGATCGGGCGGGTCATCGACACGCTGCTCGCCTTTCCCTCGCAGCTCTTCCTCATCGTCTTCCTCCCGGTCGTCGAGGCGGCGTTCGTGCTGCCCGAGGAGGAGACGCCGGTCTGGCTGCGTTACGTGTCCATCTGCGTCGTCCTCACCGTCCTCGGCTGGGCCACGATCGCCCGCCTGCTGCGTGCCCAGGTGCTGTCGCTGCGGGCTCGTGAGTTCGTGGAGGCCGCCCGCGTCACCGGTGCGTCGCCGGCGCGGGTGATCTTCAAGGAACTGCTGCCCAACCTCTGGACGCCGATCATCATCCAGGCCACGCTCGCGCTCCCGCTGTACGTGGGCGCCGAGGCCGGTCTCGGCTTCCTCGGCGTCGGCATGACAGAACCCACCCCCGACTGGGGCCGGATGTTCCAGGTGGGCGCGAACGTCTACCACTCCGACGTGACCTACCTCCTGTTCCCCGGCGTGTCGATGCTGATCTTCGTCGTCGCCTTCAACCTGCTCGGGGACTCCATCCGCGACGCCTTCGACCCCAAGACAAAGCGCTGACCACGCGCGCTCTCCCCCATAGGAAGGACCACATGAGATCCCATAGCAGGCGGATCGCCTCGATGACGGCCGTACTCGCGGCGGGCGCGCTGGCCCTGGCCGGCTGCGCCAAGGGCGGAGGGGGCGGAGCGCCCCAGAGCGCGGGGGGCGCCTCCCAGAAGCCGCTGGAGAACAAGGCCGTCAGCGCCATCTCGGTCGGCACCGCGGCCGACTCCACCGGCCCCGCCCCCGAGGTGCAGGGCGCCAAGTCCGGCGGCACGGTCTACATGATCGACCGGGACGACTTCAGCCACCTGGACCCGGGCCGCGTCTACGTGAACTACAACTCCTCGGTGTCCCACCTGTTCACCCGCCAGCTCACGGCGTACAAGCACGACGACTCGGGCAACATCAAGCTCGTCGGCGACCTGGCCACCGACACCGGCACCACCACCGACAACGGCAAGACGTGGAAGTTCACGCTCAAGGACGGCCTGAAGTGGCAGGACGGCTCGCCGATCACCTCCGGTGACATCAAGTACAGCTTCGAGCGCCTGTTCGCCGACTTCATCACCGAGGGCCCGGACTACGCCGAGACCTGGCTGGTCCCGGACCCGAAGAAGCCGTTCCGCGACCAGTACAAGGGCCCGTACGACGGCAAGGAGCTCGACACGATCGAGACTCCGGACGACAAGACGGTGATCTTCCACCTCAACGGGCTGCACCCCGACTTCAACTTCACCGTGGCCATGACCGGCTACGGCGCCGTGCCCAAGGCGCAGGACACGAAGCAGAAGTACGACAAGCAGCCGTTCTCCTCGGGTCCGTACAAGATCGTGAGCCACATCACGGACAAGTCGATGGACCTGGAGCGCAACGAGAACTGGGACCCGAAGACCGACCCGATCCGGCACGCCTACCCGGACAAGTTCCACATGGAGTTCGGCCTTCAGTCGCAGCAGACCACCGAGCGCTTCATGGCCGACGCCGGCAACGACAAGCAGGCGTTCACCTTCCACAACCCGGTCGCGCCCGAGCGCACCCAGGAAGTGCTGAACGACCCCGAGCTGATGAAGCGGTCGCTGCAGGGCCTGACGCCGTTCACGACCTTCTACAACATCAACACCAAGCGGATCACCGACGTCAACGTCCGCAAGGCCATCATCACGGCCTGGCCGTCCAAGCAGATCCAGCAGCTCCAGGGTGGTGAGATCTCGGCCGGCAAGATCGCCACGACGGTCATGAGCCCGACGGTGCTCGGCTACGAGGCGTTCGACCTGTACAACAAGCTCCAGAAGCCCGAGGGCGACCCCGAGGCGGCCAAGGCGCTGCTCGCCAAGGCGAGCGACCCGAACCCGACCGTGGTCTACGCCTACAACCAGACGCCGACCCAGGAGAAGGTCACCGTCGCCATCAAGGAGGCGCTCGGCAAGGCCGGCTTCAAGGTGGTGGCCAAGCCGCTGAACGCGGGCACCTACTACGACGCCATCGGCCCGGTGGACAACAAGTACGACATCTACTGGGGCGGCTGGGCGGCCGACTGGCCGACCGGCTCGACCGCGATCCAGCCGCAGTACGACGGCCGCCTGATCTCCGACAACCAGCCTAACTACACGCACCTCAACGTGCCGGAGATCAACGACGCCATCGACAAGGCCAACGCGATCAGCGACGCCGCCGAGGCGGGCAAGGCGTGGGCCGCGATCGACCGGCAGATCATGGACCAGGCCGCGATCGTCCCCGAGTTCTACCAGACCTACTTCGGCCTGTACGGCTCGGGCCTCGGCGGGGTCAAGTTCGACCCGGTCGAGGGCGAGCAGTCGGCGCTCGACATCTTCGTCAAGTAGCGGCAACCCGGGTCCGCCGCCCCTCCGCGGGGCGGCGGGCCCCAGGCCCGTCCCGCCCTCAGGAGCAAGTGCGAGACCATGACCAGCTATCTGGTACGCCGCGTCGCCGGCGCACTCGTGATCCTGATGATCATCAGCGCGATCACGTTCTACCTCTTCTACGCCGTCCCGCGTGACCCCGCCCGGGCGTTCTGCGGCAAGATCTGCCAGCCCGAGACGCTGGCGCTGATCCGGCACAACCTGGGCATGGACGAGCCGCTGTTCGTGCAGTACTGGCACTGGCTGGTCGGCATCTTCGCGGGCCGGGAGTTCGTCCAGTTCGGCTCCTGCCCGGCGCCCTGCCTCGGCTACTCCTTCGCCACCCAGGAGCCCGTCTTCAGCGCCATCGTCGACCGTTTCCCGGTGACGGTGTCGCTCACCCTCGGCGCCTCGGTGGTCATCCTGGCGTTCGGCATCCTCACCGGCATGATCGCGGCCTGGAAGGTCGGGCAGCCGCTCGACAAGATCGCCAGCTCCTCGTCGGTCATCGGGGCCTCGCTCCAGATCTACTTCGTCGGGCCACTGCTGGCGTTCTACCTGGTGGACACCATGCAGCTGATCCCGCGCCCGTCCTACGTGCCGATCACCGAGAACCCGCTGGACTGGTTCACCCACCTGATGCTGCCGTGGGTGGTGCTGTCGATCATCTTCACCGCCAACTACACCCGCATGACCCGCTCGCAGATGGTCGAGCAGCTCGCCGAGGACTATGTCCGCACGGCGCGCGCCAAGGGCATGTCGAGCCGGTCGGTGTTCTTCCGCTTCGCCTGGCGCGGCGCGATGATCCCCATCATCACGATCTTCGGTGTCGACCTCGCCACGCTCCTCGGCGGCGCGATCATCACCGAGCAGACGTTCAGCCTCCACGGCATCGGCGAGCTGGCCGTACGCGCCGTGCAGAACACCGACCTGCCGATGCTGCTCGGCGTGACCATCGTGGGCGCGGCGGCGATCGTCCTGCTGAACATCGTCGTGGACGTGCTCTACGCGTTCATCGACCCGCGGGTCCGCCTGAGCTGAGCCCCGCCTAACACGTCGAACGCCCAACCAAGTCGAACCGGGAACTGGAGCAGCAAGTGACCACCGTGTCGTGGAGCGGCGAGCCGGGGACCTCGCGCGGCCCCGGGCCGTTCCTGTCCGTCCGCGACCTGAGCGTCGAGTTCAGCACCGAGGACGGCATCGTGCACGCCGTCGACGGCCTGTCCTTCGATCTGGAGAAGGGCACCACGCTCGGCATCGTCGGCGAGTCCGGATCGGGCAAGTCGGTGACCAACCTCGCCATCCTCGGCCTGCACGACCCCGCCCACACGAAGATCGGCGGGGAGATCTGGCTGGAGGACCAGGAGCTGATCTCGGCGGGCCGCGGCACGATGGAGAAACTCCGCGGCAACCGCGTCGCCATGATCTTCCAGGACCCGCTCACCGCGCTGTCGCCGTTCCACACGATCGGCCGGCAGATCGGCGAGGTCTACCGCAAGCACAAGGGCGCGAGCAAGAAGGAGGCCCGCGACCGGGCCGTCGAGATGCTCCGGCGTGTGGGCATCCCCCAGCCGGAGACGCGGGTGGACCACTACCCGCACGAGTTCTCCGGCGGCATGCGGCAGCGCGCGATGATCGCGATGGCGCTGGTGTGCGACCCCGACCTGCTCATCGCCGACGAGCCGACGACCGCGCTCGACGTGACCGTGCAGGCGCAGATCCTCGACCTGCTCAAGGAGCTTCAGCAGCAGTTCGGCACCGCGATCATCCTGATCACCCACGACCTCGGCGTCGTGGCCGGCACCGCCGACAACGTCCTGGTCATGTACGCCGGGCGGGCGGCCGAGCGCGGCACCGTCCGCGAGGTGCTGCGCGAGCCGCGCCACCCCTACACCTGGGGCCTGCTGTCGTCGATGCCGCGCCTGAACTCGTCCGTGGACGTCCCGCTGAGGCCGGTGCGCGGCACTCCCCCGAGCATGCTGAACCCGCCGTCCGGCTGCCCGTTCCACCCGCGCTGCGACTACCCGAAGCTCGCCGGGCCGGAGCTGTGCTTCAACCAGCGGCCGTCGATCTCCCCGGAGACCGGGCACGGCGACGCCTGCTACCTCACCCTCGAGCAGAAGAGGGAACTCCGCACCGCGAAGACCGAGGACCGCGCATGAACGAGACGCTGCTGGAGCTCAAGGAGCTGGTCAAGCACTTCCCCGTGCGGGGCGGCACGCTGATCAAGCGTCAGGTCGGGGCCGTGCACGCGGTGGACGGCGTCGACCTCGCGGTCGGCGCGGGCGAGACCGTCGGTCTGGTGGGCGAGTCGGGCTGCGGCAAGTCCACCACCGGCCGCCTGGCGGCCCGCCTGCTCGAACCCACCTCGGGCAAGATCCTCTACCGGGGGCAGGACATCAGCCACAGCTCGCGCAAGCGGCTCAAGCCGATCCGCCCCGAGATCCAGATGATCTTCCAGGACCCCTACAGCTCGCTCAACCCGCGCCAGACCGTGGGCACGATCATCCGCGGGCCGATGGAGGTCAACGACATCAACCCGTCCGGCGGGCGCAAGAAGCGGGTCCAGGAGCTGCTGGAGATCGTCGGCCTCAACCCCGAGCACTTCAACCGCTTCCCGCACGAGTTCTCCGGCGGTCAGCGGCAGCGCATCGGGATCGCCCGGGCCCTGGCGCTCGATCCCAAGCTCATCATCGCCGACGAGCCGGTGTCGGCGCTGGACGTCTCCATCCAGGCCCAGGTGGTCAACCTGCTGCAGGAACTGCAGCGCGACCTCGGCATCGCGTTCCTGTTCATCGCGCACGACCTCGCCGTCGTACGGCACTTCTCCCAGCGCGTCGCCGTCATGTACCTCGGCAAGATCGTCGAGATCGGCGACCGCCAGTCGATCTACGAGCGGCCGCGGCATCCGTACACGCACGCCCTGCTGTCGGCCGTGCCCGAGCCGGACGTGTCGAGCGAGCCGCGCGAGCGCATCCGCCTGGCCGGCGACGTGCCCTCGCCGATCAACCCGCCGTCCGGGTGCCGGTTCCGCACGCGCTGCTGGAAGGCCCAGGACAAGTGCGCCACCGAGGTGCCACCCCTGGTCAGGCTCAGCGGCAACCGCGAGGGTCACCTGACCGCCTGCCACTTCCCCGAGGCGCCCACCACGCAGGGCGAGGACGTGGTCCTCGACCCCGCCCTCGCCTGACGCGAGCAACGGGTTCGCAGCCGGTGAGTGAGCCCGCCGATCGGGCGCCCGCCTCGTCAGGCCGTGCCGTACGGCACGGCCTGACGGATCGATAGGGAGGCGGCTTTCCCCGGCAGGGGGCGTCCGCTCAGGCGGGCGGGGTGGCCCGCTCGGCGAGGCTCCGGAGTTCCGCGACGGCGCGGGCGGGGTCGTCGGCGCCGTAGACGGCGTTGCCCGCCACGAAGACGTCGGCCCCGGCCTCGGCGCAGCGTTCGATCGTCTCCACGGAGACGCCGCCGTCGACCTGGAGCCACACCTCGCCGCCGTACTTGTCGATCAGCGCCCGTGCCCGCGCCACCTTCGGCAGCACGATGTCGAGGAAGCGCTGCCCGCCGAAGCCCGGCTCGACGGTCATGACGAGCAGCATGTCGATCTCGGGCAGCAGGTCCTCGTACCCTTCGACGGCGGTCGCCGGGTTCAGCGCCAGACCGGCCCTCGCCCCGGCGGCGCGGATCGCCCGCAGCGTACGCACGGCGGCCTTGGCCGCCTCCGCGTGGATGGTGACGCTGGCGGCTCCCGCCTCCGCGTAGTCCGGCGCCCACCGGTCCGGGTCCTGGACCATGAGGTGGCAGTCGATCGGCGTCGAGGTGGTCTTCAGAAGCGACTCGACGACCGGCAGGCCGAGCGTCAGGTTCGGCACGAAGTGGTAGTCCATCACGTCGACGTGGAGCCAGTCGGCGACGTTCTCCACCCGTGCGGCCTCGTCGGCGAGGCGGGCGAAGTCTGCGGACAGGATGCTGGGCGAGATCTGAACGGCCATAGTGCCTGCAGTCTATTTCGCCCGGGCGTCCGTCCCGCCCGTCCCCCGGCGGCCCCGACGGTCAGGCGCCGGGACGCCGCTGGGCAGCCGCTGGGCGCCGGGACGCCGCTGTTCACCGCCGGAGCACCGCGCACGCTGATGCAGCGGAGCGTGATCTCGACATCTTTCGCGTACCTGGGCTTCACGGGTTGGATGTGTCCGCTTGGACTTCAGGGGCGAGCTGCCGACGATGCGGTGGCGAGCCGGTGGATTCGTCGCTCAGCCGATAGTCGGTGAGGTCGCGCAGGTGCCGGATCGATGAGGCCAGCAGGACCAGCGGTATGCAGACGGCCGCGACGACAAAGATCATCAGGGTGACCCGGCCGCCGAGAACCCCGGCGATCAGTCCGGCGATCAACCCGCCGATCGGGATCGCACCCCAGGAGACGAAGCGGACCGTGGCCATCACCCGAGGCAGCAGGTCGGGCGGGCTGGCGATCTGCCGGTACGTGCGGGTCACCACACTGAGCATCACGACGCCGGCGGCGAACACCACGTTGCCCGCGGCGAAGGCGGCGAAGCCCTGCCAACCGGTGCCGAGGGGAACGACGAGCGCCCCGGCGACCGCGACGAAACCGGCGACGATCAGGGCGCGGGCGGTGCCGAGCCTGGCCGTGACCTGGTTCGTCAAAGCCGCGCCGATCAGCGTGCCGACGCCGTCCGCCGCCAGCAGCAGGCCGACGAGGCCGGGTTCGGCGTGCAGCTCGCGTACGAGGTACAACGCGTAGAGCGCGTGCTGTGCCCCGCAGACCGTGTTGGCCGCGGTGGCGGCCCACATGCACGGACCCATGACCGGGTGGTGCACGACGAAGCGCCAGCCTTCGCGGATCATCGCGCGCACCGGTGGCCAGCGGTCGGGGGCCTCCGCGCGGCGTTCGGGCAGGGTCCGCAGCAGCAGGGCTGAGACAAGGTAGCCGGCCGCGTCGACGAGGAGGGTGGGCACCGCCCCGAGCGCCTGGACGATGAGGCCGCCGACCGACGGCCCACCGAGCTGAGTAGTGGCGTGGGTGCCGGACGTCAGGCTGTTACGGGACTGCAACTGCTCCTTGCTCACGATCGACGGCAGGAAGGTCGAGTTGGCGACGTCGAAGACGACGTTCGCGAAGCTCGTCACGAGGGCCACGATCACCAGCTGGGCGATCGTCAGCCGGTCCAGCCACCAGGCCAGCGGGATGGAGACGACCGCCGCCGCGCCGCCGAGAGCCGTCGCGTGCACGAGCTGGTCAACCGGAAAATGCCGGATGTCGTGCTGGAACGACATGACGGCGAGCCGGTCACGCCCAACGCGGCGGGCGTCTGGACTGTGCTCTACTTCTTCCCCGGTGCCTTCGCCCCGGGCACTCAGGGCTACCCGCCCGGTTGGGCCGACACCCCGGGGACGAAGGGTTGCACTTCGGAGGCTCTCACCTACGCGTCACGGTGTGCCGACTTCGAGGCGGCAGGTGCCACGATCCGAGGCGTGAGCACCCAGCGCCCCGACCAGTTGGCCGCCTTCGTCACGCACGCGAGGTTGCCCTACCCCCTCCTGTCCGACCAGGACAGCAGACTCGCCGCTGGGCTGCTGCTGCCGACCTTCCGAACGGCCGGCGTCGACCGCTTCAAGCGTCTCACTCTGTTGGTCGACCCCGACGCGATCATCCGGGCGGTGCAGTTTCCGATCAGCGATCCTGCCGGTTCAGTGGATGAGATGCTCGCCCACGTCCGCGGTCGATGACAACGATCCGCGCGTTCGTCGCCCATCGCGCGCCTGCTCTTCACCGTCGCCCAAG
This sequence comes from Microbispora sp. NBRC 16548, assembly GCF_030268985.1. Classification (NCBI taxonomy): domain Bacteria; kingdom Bacillati; phylum Actinomycetota; class Actinomycetes; order Streptosporangiales; family Streptosporangiaceae; genus Microbispora; species Microbispora sp. NBRC 16548. The sequence goes on along the minus strand of NZ_BSSF01000006.1, from coordinate 280,105 downwards.
AGATGCTGCGCGCGGCGGGCGGCGACGGCACCCGTCAGGAGCGGCGCAGCAGCGCCAGGAACATCGCGTCCGTGCCGTGCCGGTGCGGCCAGAACTGCGCGTACGGGCCGTCGCCGAGGCCGGGCACCTCGGGCAGGAACGCGCGGGCGTCCAGCACCTCGACGCGGTCGCGCACGTCCTCCACCACGGCCCGGGTCTCGGCCAGGTGCGGCGAACAGGTCACGTACGCCACGACGCCGCCCGGACGGACGGCCTCCAGCGCCGAGTCGAGCAGCCGCCGCTGCAGCGCGGTGAGCTCGGGGATGCTCCGCGGGTCGCGCCGCCACCGGGCCTCCGGCCGCCTGCGCAGGGCGCCGAGCCCGGTGCAGGGGGCGTCGAGCATCACCCGGTCGAACGCGCCGGGCCGCCAGGCGGGCCGCGTGCCGTCGGCCGTGATCACCTTCGCCTCGCGGGTGGTGCCCCACACCAGCCGGGCGCGGTGATACTGCACGTCGGCGCCGAGCAGCCGGGCGTCCCGCTGCGCGGCCACCGCGTCGAGCAGCCCGGCCTTCCCTCCGGGGCCGGCGCACATGTCCAGCCAGGTGGAGTCCCGGTCGAGCGGCACGCGGGTCAGCGCGAGCGCGACGAGCTGGCTGGCCTCGTCCTGCACCGCGGCCCGCGCCTCCCCCACCGCGGGGATGGAGCCCGGATCGCCCTCCGGCAGGTAGACCGCGTACGGCGAGTAGGCGGCCCGCTCGGCCCCGGCCGCGACCAGCTCCTCCACCGTGGCCCGTCCCGGCCGCGCCACCAGCGCCACGCGGGGCCGTTCGTTGTCGGCCTCCAGCAGCGCGGCCGTCTCGTCCACGTCCCCGCCCACCGCGTCGCGCAGGGCGGTGACGATCCAGCGCGGGTGGCTGTAGGTGACCGCCAGGTTGCCGACCGGGTCCTGCGCCCGCGGCGGGGCGACGATCTCCAGCCACTCCTCCAGCGTGCGGCCCGCGACCTTGCGCAGCACGGCGTTGGCGTAGCGGGACGGGCCCGGCCCTACGCGCAGCCGTACAAGGTCGATGGTGGCGCTGACCGCCGCGTGGGGCGGGATCCGCGTGCTCAGAAGCTGGTGGACGCCGAGACGCACCGCGTCGAGCAGCGGCGGGTCCACCTCCTCAGGCGGCCGATCGCTGCACGCGGCGATGACCTCGTCGTAGGTCCCGAGGCCGCGCAGCGTGCCGTACGCCAGCTCGGTGGCGAGGGCCGCGTCGCGTCCCGTGATGCGCCGCTGCCGCAGCAGGGTCGGCATGAGCAGGTTGGCGTAGGCGTCGCGCTCGTCGACGGCCCGCATCAGGTCGTAGGCGGCGTTGCGCGCCTCGTCGCGGGGCGGGCGCCCGCGGCCCTGCCTCGGCTGCCCGGCCTTCGCCGCGTGCGCGGCCTGCCCGCTGTGGCCCGCCCTGCCGCCGTGTCCCGGGCGGCCCTGCCCTGTGCCTCCACCAGTGCCGCTACCTGTGCCGCCGCCCTGGCCGCTCCCCTGGCCGCGCCGCCCGCCGCCGCCCTGACCTCTGCCCTGCTTCACGGTGTCACCCTCGACCCTGCCACCTTCGACGCTGCCGCCTACGACCCTGTCACTCGCTGATCCGCCGCCTTCGGCTCCGCCGCTCACCGAGACGGCTCCGGCTCGGCGGCCCACTCTCCGCTACCCGCCATGCCGTCCGCCCGGCACGGTGCCGGGGCCGGGATCCCGGCGGGCAGGGCCCTTCAGACCAGGGTCTCACCGTCCGCGAACCGGACGCCGCGGCCCCATTCGGCCGCACTCATCTGCCGCTTGCCCTGCGGCTGCACCTCGCCGAGCTCCACGGGGTGGGTGCCGGTCCCGACGAGGACGGCCTTCCGCGTGGCCGCGATCTCTCCCGGGGCGAGCTTGCCCGCGTCGGGCGCGAGCCGCACCGGGCCGATCTTGACCCGCTGGCCGCGGAACTCGGCCCACGCACCAGGAGCCGGAGTGCAGGCCCGCACCAACCGGTCCACCCGCATCGCGGGCGCGGCCCAGTCGATCCTGGCGTCCTCGACCGTGATCTTCGGGGCCAGGCTGACGCCGTCCGCGGGCTGCGGACGCGCCTCCAGCGTGCCGTCCTCGACGCCGTCGAGCGTGGCCAGCAGCAGGCCCGCCCCCGCCTCCGCGAGCCGGGCCAGCAGCGCGCCGCTCGTGTCGTCCGGACGGATCCGCTCGGTCAGCACCCCGAACACCGGCCCCGCGTCCAGCTCCTTCACGATGCGGAAGGTCGAGGCGCCGGTGACGTCGTCGCCGTGCAGCACGGCGTGCTGCACGGGCGCCGCGCCGCGCCAGGCGGGCAGCACGGAGAAGTGCAGGTTGATCCACCCCTGCGGGGGGATGTCGAGCGCCGCCTGCGGCAGCAGGGCGCCGTACGCGACCACGGGGCAGCAGTCGGGGCCGATCGCCCTCAGCCGGTCGAGGAACTCCGGGTCTCCGGCCTTCGCCGGTTTGAGCACCTCGACCCCCGACTCCTCCGCGAGCTGGGCCACCGGGCTGGGGTGCACCTTGCGTCCCCGGCCCGACTGCGCGTCCGGCCGGGTCACCACGGCCACCACCTCGTGGCGGGGCGAGTCCAGCAGGGCGCGCAGCGACGGGAGCGCGGTGTCGGGCGTGCCGGCGAAGACCAGGCGCACTACAGGGCCCTTCCCTGCGTGGCGTGCGGCGAGATCTTCACCACCGGTGCCGACAGGCCGCTCCACTCGGCCTCGCGGATCGCCTTCATGGCGAGCTTGCGCTGCTTGGCGTCCAGCCGGTCGATGAACAGCACGCCGTCCAGGTGGTCGGTCTCGTGCTGGAAGCAGCGCGCCATGAGGTCGGTGCCCTCGATCGTCACCGGCTCGCCGTGCATGGTGAAGCCCTTGGCCACCGCCCTGATCGCGCGGGGCGTCGGGAAGGTCAGGCCGGGGAAGGACAGGCAGCCCTCCTCGCCCTCCTCGTCCGTCTCGCCGCCGAGGTCGAGTTCGGGATTGATGAGGTGCCCGAGCTGATCGTCCACGTAGTAGGTGAACACGCGCAGGCCGACGCCGATCTGCGGCGCGGCAAGGCCCGCGCCCGGCGCGTCCATCATCGTGTCGGTCAGGTCCTTGACGAGCTTGCGCAGTTCCTTGTCGAAGTCGACCACCGGCTCGGCCGGAGTGCGCAGCACCGGGTCGCCGAACAGGCGGATCGGCTGAATGGCCAAGGGTTGGCTCCGTTCACGTCACGTACACGAGGAGGATCACCCCAGTCTACGGGCGTGAACGCACCTTCATCGCCGTCTTCCTGGCGGTCTTCGCGATCAGCGGATCGGGATGGTGCCTGCCGAGCATCTCCAGCACCGCGAGGGCGTCGGGATGGTCGGCCCGGCCCATCTCGGGCACCAGCGTGAGCAGATCCTCGCCGAGGAGGTCGAAATGGGCCACCGAGTCGACCGGCGCGCCGATGTAGAGCAGGGCGGCGAGGGTGTCCACCGCCACCCAGGCCCCGTCACCCTCGCCGAGGGCCGGCGCCTCCAGGTCCCGCACGCCCAGCCAGGCCGCGGCGTAGCGCCACATCATCGGCTCGTCCAGGGCCTCCCGCACGGCCTGCGCGGCCTCCGGGCCCAGCTCCTCGAGCACGGTCCCCGCGGTGCCGCGCTGGGCGGCGTTGCCCGACGCGGCGATCTTGATGAGCTCGCGCGCCGCGTCCTCCGGCACCCGGCGCTCCAGCCACAGCGTGGCGGCGCTGGCGGAGGCCCGGCCGGTCAGCATGGCGTCGATGAGGTCGGCGGCGCCCAGCTCCGCGAGCGCGGCCACCTCCCCGAGCGACGGCGCGTCGTGGCCCTCCCTCAGCAGGTCGCGGCGCACGGCCCACACGCCCGGCTGGCTGAGCCGGACGAGCTCCCCGCTCAGCTCGATCAGCCCGCAGTACTCCAGCAGCGCCATGGCCGCCGCCAGCTCCCCCGGCAGGGTCATCCGCAGCCGCCGCAGGTCCGCAGGCCGCGCCTCGCAGCCCACTTCGTGGGCCTGGAGGATGCCGCCGGCCAAGGCGGCGAGCGGCATGCCCTCACGCACCGAGTAGATCGTCGCGAGGATCTCGGTGAGGTGCTCGTCGACGACGGCCGACCCGGTCAGGCCCTCCTCGGTCCGGTCGAGCACGTCCATGACCACGCCGTCCCAGAACTCCATGGGGTCGGGCACCCCGGGCCCGGGACGGGCGCCCTGCCGGGTGACCTCCACGAGACGGCCGTTGACCGCGACCACCCACAGCAGGCGCAGCCTGGCTGCCTCCAGGCCCAGCTCGGCGACGACCGCCTCGGCCTCGGCGGGGTGCGGCAGCCCCTGCTCGGTCACCTCGCACACACCCCGGGGAGAGGCGGCGCACCGGGCCCCGACCCACTCGGCGATGCGGCGGGCGTCCCGCACGAGCGGGACCTCCCGCACCGCGTGGACGAGCTGCTCGTCGGGGGCGATGTCGACCGGCGGGAAGGTGAGCACGTCGCTGTCGGCCATTCCAGCAACTTACTGCACAGCAGTCACCTGATGCCCCGCGAACGAGCCTTGAACGCCGCTTTCCGGGCGGCTTTGGCGGCCGCCTGGTCCGGCAGCGTGCTGCCGAGCAGTTCGAGAACCTCGACCACGTCGGGGTGGTCCACCCGCCACATGTCCTCGATCAGATGGGCGGGCGGCCCCGAGGCCGCGATGTTCTCCGCGAAACCCTCCGGGTCGGCCTCGGCGGCGGGCAGTGCGAGCGCGAGCATGTCGACGCTCACCCACAGGACCTCCTCGGGGGTGAGCGCGGGCGCGTCCAGGCCCCGCGAGGACAGCCAGTGGATGGCGTGCGGGCGCAGTTCGGCGTCGTCCAGGTAGGACCGCACGACCGGCGCCGCCTCGACGCCCAGCCGGTCCACGATGGTCACGGCGACCCCGCGCACCTCCGCCGGGGCGCCGGCCACGGCGGCGAGCAGCTCCGACGCCGCCTGCTCGGCGGTGCGCCGCGACAGCCACTCGGCGATGTCCCGCTCGGCCGCCTCGTCCGCCGTGCCGTCGCCGATCAGGCCGGCGATCAGCCCGCTCGCGTCGCCCTCGGCCGGTGCGGGCGCGAGCGGCGCGTCCAGGCCCATGCCGGCGTACACCTCCCGCAGGCCCCACAGGGCGTGCGAGGTCAGGGCCAGGCCGTCCTCGGTGCGCTGGACCGTTCCCGCGTACGCCAGAGCGCTCAGCGCCTCGTCCAGCCTGCCGACCGGCCGCCCCGCGGCCACTTCGCGCAGGTAGTCGGCGAGCGCGTCCACCGGGACGGGCGACTGCAGCCGGTAGAGCAGGTCGTGGATCTGGGACATCCCCTCGTCCACCACCGCCTCCCCGGTGAGCGGCACGGACCTCTCGATGAGGAACTCCAGCGCCGACCGCCACAGGTCGAGCAGCTCGTCCTCACCGCGCGCGTTCAGCTCTCGGAAGTCCTCCGCGACCACGACGGCCGTGCCGTCGAGCCGGGCCAGGCCCAGGTCGAGCGCGAGACGCCACGCCGGTTCCGGACACTCGACGCCGAGCTCGGCCGTGCACGCCCGCGCGTCCCTGACCCGCAGCGACCGGCGCGTCGTCACCGTGCGGCCACCCTCCACCAGCCACGTCACCACCCGGTGGGCGTCGCGCAGCAGCGGCACCTCGCGCACGGCCAGCGCCACCTCCTCGCGCGGCGCGAGCCGTACGGGCGGCAGGGGCGCGCAGCCGGGGCAGTCGCACTCGTCGCCGTCCTCCGTGCCCTGTGCCCCCACCCCCCGGGCCGAGTCGAGCTCCAGGGAGTCGGGTCCGATGGCGCTGAACAGGCTCTTGGCCATGCCGAACTTGGACGTGTCCGCGAGCGCCTGCGGCATCTCCGGCTCGATGCGGTCGATGGTCTCCCGCATCCGGGCGGCCGTCTTGCTGCCGATCTCGCCCGTGTCCAGCAGGAACTCGACCAGTGTCCGCGCCGCGGCGACCGTCTCCGGCGCGCTCTCCGGCGGCGCGATGACCTTGCGCGGATAGATTTCCAGCAGGAGCTCCTCGAAGGTTCCCGGCCGGAAATCGCCCAGTTCGTTCACCTCCAGGTAGTCGCTGGCGTAGTCGCACAGCAGACGTACCTCGTCGACGTCGACCTCGACGTTCCGCTCGCGCCCCCAGGCACGCAGGCCGTCGACGGCCCGGTTCACCCATTCGATCGACACAGAGGCACGCTAACGGCTCGCTTTGTGCGAGGCGAATCGGTCAGATGAGGTCGAGCGGATCAATGTTCACACGTACCACGTCCGGCGCCTTGCGCGCGGAGCGCACACCGGAGGCGCCCTTGAGCGCGCGGGCCAGCGCGGACCCGAGGTGGCGCGGCACCCGGACCATGGCCCGTTCCAGCCCGTCCTCCACCGGCACCGGCCCCAGCACCTGCGCCCCGGGAGGCAGCCCGGCGCCCGCCAGCGTCTCCCTGACCGCCGCGCCCGGGCCCGTCAGCGTCGCCATCCGCACGGCCGGGGGAAAGCCCAGCTCGGCCCGCTCGTCGAGCTCGCGTTCGGCGAAGGTGACGGGGTCCCAGCGCAGCAGCGCCTGCACGGCGGGCACCGCGGCGTCGGCCAGGACGACCAGCTCCCCCGCCGGCCGCAGCAGGGCGGCGGCGTTCGTCCAGCGCCGCAGCGCCTCCTCGGCCGCGCGCAGGTCGGGACGGCCCAGCAGCGCCCATCCGTCGAGCAGCACGGCGGCCGCGTAGCCGCCGTCCGGCACCGGCTCGGCCCCCGGCGTCGCCACGACCAGCGCAGGGGCACCGCTCACCGTCGCGAGCACGCCGTCGCGCCCGCTGGTGCGCACGGCCACCGAAGGAAAGGCCCGGCCCAGCTCCTCGGCGGTGCGCCGCGCGCCCACGATGACGGCCCGCACGCCGGTCCCGCCGCAGGACGGGCAGCGCCAGTCGCCCGCGATCCGGCCGCACCAGCGGCAGTACGGCACGGCGTGCCCGCCGCGCAGCGCGAGCGGGCCCGAGCACACGGGTCCGGTGGCCGTGGGTTCCGCGAGCATGGGTTTCGCGAGCACAGGTTCCACGAGCACAGGTTCCGCGAGCACGGGATCGGCCGCCCCGGACGCCGGGACCGGGCGCACCGGCGGCAGGCCCGAGCAGCGGGCGGGGGCGCGGCAGTGGCGGCACGCCAGCGCGGGCAGGTAACCCCTGCGCGGCACCTGGACGAGCACGGGACCGTGCTCCAGTCCCTCCCGCAGCGCCCGCCAGGCGAGGCTGGGCAGGCGGGCCGCCCTGGCCGCCTGGTCGCGGGCCAGCTCCGCGTCGTCGCCCGCCGGGCGCACCCGGGGCGCCCGGGCCCTGACCGCCGTCCGGTCGGGGACGAGCGGGGCCGCCCAGCCCGTCTCGGCGAGCGCCGTGGCCTCGGCGGTGCGGGCGTAGCCGCCGACGAGCAGGCCCGCCCCGGCCTGGTGCGCCCGCAGGCCGAGGACCTCCCGCGTGTGCGGGTAGGGCGCGTGACGCTCGGCGTGCAGGTCGTCGCCGTCGTCCCAGACGACCGCCAGCCCGAGGCGGGCCACCGGCGCGTACGCCGCGGGGCGGTTGCCCACCACGATCCCGATCTCGCCGCGCAACGCCTTGAGCCAGCGCCGGTAGCGCTCCGCGGGCCCGAGGTCCGCCGTGATCGCCACGTGCGGCGTCTCCCCCAGGGCCGCGGTCACCAGCGCCACGTCCTTGCCGTCGGGCACCACCACGACGACGCCCCGGCCGCCGTCCAGCGTCGCCCGCGCGGCGGCCGCGATGGCGTGCGGCCACGACGGCCCGCCGGCGTCCGTGCCGGGCAGGGCCGTCCACACGGCGCGCGGCGCCCTCCCCTCGGCCAACGCCTCCAGGAAGGAGGCACCCGCCGGGTAGGCCCTCCAGGCGTCGCCGTAGGCCCGCGCCGCCCGCCGCCCCGCCGCCTCGTGTGGCGCCACCTCGTGTGGCCCCGCCTCCTGTGGCGCCGCCTCGTGTGGCGCGGCCTCCCCTGGCGTCGCCTCCCCCTGGAGCGTCACCGCGTGGATCGCCGCCGCGGGTGCCGCGTCTTCGTGGGCCGCATCCTGCCCTGTGGATCCCGCATCCTGCTCGGTGAATCCCCCATTCTGCTCCGTGGGCCCCGCATCCTGCTCTGTGGGTCCCGCGCCCTCGATGGGGCTTGACCGCGGGCCACCGGCGTCCGCCGTCGCGCGTACGGGCTCGGCGGCAGGCGGGGGTACGTCGCCGTCGGCGGCGTCGGGGGAAGCCGCCCGGCGCGCGGGGGTCCTCGCCTCGGCCTCGACCCGGGCGTGCCGCGGCGGAACGGCCAGACGCAGGACATCGGACATGGTCCCGGCGTACCGGTCGGCCACGGCGCGGGCCAGCCGCGCGATGTCGGGGGTGAGGACGGGCTCCGGGGAGATCACCCGTTCCAGGAAGGACAGCCGGCCCTCGTGCTCGCTCTCGGAGAGCCGTTCGAGCAGGTAGCCGTCGGCGAGCTGCCCGGCGAAGCGGACGCGCACCCGGCAGCCGGGCACCGCCTCGGCGTCCATCGTGGTGGGCACGAGGTAGTCGAAGGGCCGGTCGAGGTGCGGCAGCGGCGTGTCCACGACGACCCTGGCGACGGGAAGGTTCGGCGCCGCCTCGCGCGCGCCCTTGGACGCGCCCGCCCGCCCTGCGCTTCCGCGCGCCCGCTCAGCCGTCCCCCGCGTCCGCTCTGTGCCCCCCCGCGTCCGCTCTGTGCTGCCCCGCGTCCGCTCTGTGCCTCCCCGCGTCCGCTCTGTGGGCCGCTGCGGGGCGGCCGGGGGCGCCGGAAGGAGCGCCTCCTGAGGATGCGGGGCGCGGGTCGGCTCGGTCACGTCTCCGTCCTACCAGACCCGGCGAGCCGCAATCACACGTACGCCCGCCGCCTGTGGACGTCCGGGAATCCGCCGGGCACGCGTGGGCGGCGCCCACCCTCAGGGGCGGGCGCCGCCCGGTGCGACGCTGATCGCGGTGCTCGTCAGGCGCAGGTCACAGACCCGCGGCCTTACGCAGGGCGTCGGCCCGGTCCGTGGACTCCCAGGAGAAGCCCTCACGGCCGAAGTGGCCGTAGGCGGCGGTCTCGGAGTAGATCGGGCGCAGCAGGTCGAGGTCACGGATGATCGCGGCAGGACGCAGGTCGAAGACCTGGAGCACCGCGTCCTGGATGACGTTGACCGGCGCCTTCTCGGTGCCGAACGTCTCGACGAACAGACCGACCGGCTGGGCCTTGCCGATGGCGTAGGCGACCTGGACCTCGCAGCGGTCGGCCAGGCCGGCCGCGACGACGTTCTTGGCGACCCAGCGCATGGCGTAGGCGGCCGAGCGGTCGACCTTGGACGGGTCCTTGCCGGAGAAGGCGCCGCCGCCGTGCCGGGCCATGCCGCCGTAGGTGTCAATGATGATCTTGCGGCCGGTGAGCCCGGCGTCGCCCATGGGCCCGCCGATCTCGAAGCGGCCGGTCGGGTTGACCAGCAGGCGGTAGCCCTCGGTCTCGATCTCCAGGTCGGCCAGCACCGGCTCGACCACGTGCTCGCGGATGTCGGGCGTCAGCATCTCCCGCAGGTCGATCTCCGGAGCGTGCTGCGTGGAGACGACCACGGTGTCGAGGCGGACGGGCCGGTCACCGTCGTACTCGATGGTGACCTGGGTCTTGCCGTCCGGGCGCAGGTAGGGAACCGTGCCGTTCTTCCGCACCTCGGACAGGCGCCGGGCCATCCGGTGCGCGAGCTGGATCGGCAGCGGCATCAGCTCGGGGGTCTCACGGCAGGCGTAGCCGAACATCAGGCCTTGGTCGCCGGCGCCCTGACGGTCGAAGTCGTCGGAACCCTCGCCCGCGCGGTGCTCGTAGGCGTCGTCCACGCCCTGCGCGATGTCCGGCGACTGCGCTCCGATGGACACCGACACGCCGCAGGAGGCGCCGTCGAAGCCCTTGTGGGAGGCGTCGTAGCCGATCTCGAGGATCTTCTCGCGGATCAGGGCGGGGATGTCGACATAGGTCTCCGTCGTCACCTCGCCGGCGACGTGGACCTGGCCAGTAGTGATCAGCGTCTCGACGGCGACCCGGCTCTTGGGGTCGTCCTTGAGCATGGCGTCGAGAATCGCGTCACTGATCTGGTCGGCGATCTTGTCCGGGTGGCCCTCGGTGACCGACTCGGAGGTGAACAGGCGACGGGACAACTCAGGGCTCCTCATGCAGCGGCTGCTGACGTCCATGAGTGACCGGCGGTAGAGCCCAGCCCCACCGCGGCCACTCGATGCTCACGCGAGTCTAGCCCCAGGCGCTGCGGAGCCGCGAAGCCATCCGGGTTCGGGTCGCCGGGTCGGCCGCCCGCGGGAAGACCCGCCGCGCTCGCGGACGGCGTGTCAGAGGTCGGGCAGGGGATCTCTGGGCAGGTCACCGGGCGAGAACGCCTCCGCGTCCGCCGCCGCCACCACGGCGGCGTACTCGTCGTCGACCTCCAGGGTCATGCCACCGATCTCGATGCGGGGCCCCGACCCGAACTCGACCGGCCCGAGGCGGGTGCGGCGGGGGTAGCGCGCCCACACCCCTGACGGCTCGTCCCTGCTGAACATCTTGGTGGACAGCAGGGTGATCGACCGGTCCGTCACCACGACGAGGAAACCGATCGTGGCGGGAGGCGGCAGGGCCACCGCGGGAAACACGTAGCGGATGTCCTCGCCGGGACCGAGCATCGCCCGGCAGCGCTCCCTGATCGTGGCGGACACCGGCATGGCGATCGCTCCCTCGACGCACGACCTGTGGGGGCGGGGCGGGCGCCCGCGCCGGCACCACGCGAAGGTCAGGCGAGACGCTGCGCCACCAAATCCCACACTACGTCGGCGAGATCCTCTTTGGGACCCCTCGGAATCTCAACGGACCCGCCCTCCGCCGTGAGGACGACGGCCGCGTTGTCCGGCGTGCCGAACGCCAGGTTCTCTCCGACCTGGTTCACCACGAGCAGGTCGCAGCCCTTGCGCTCCAGCTTGGCCCGGCCGTTGGCCAGGACGTCGTCGGTCTCCGCCGCGAATCCCACGATCACCCGGGGGCGCGGCCCGTCCGTCCCGGCCTCCTTCGCGGCGCCCGGACCCTCGCCCGTCTCGCGCCCGCCGCCCGCCGCCGCGTCGCCCGCGGCGTACGTCTCCAGCCTGGCCCGGCGGACCTCTCCCAACTCGGCCAGGATGTCCGGATTTTTCACCAGACGGATGGGGTCGGGCTCGGCGGACGACTTCTTGATCTTCGTGTCGCTCTGCCGTACGGGCCGGAAGTCCGCGACCGCGGCGGCCATCACGACCGCGTCGGCGTGCTCGGCCGCCGCGAGGACCGCGTCGCGCAACTGCCGCGCCGACTCCACCCGCACGACCTTCGCGCCCGCGGGATCGGGCAGCGTCACGTTCGCCGCCACGAGCGTGACCTCCGCGCCCCGGGCGACGGCCGTACGGGCGAGGGCGTATCCCTGCAGCCCGGAAGACCGGTTGCCGATGAAGCGCACGGGGTCGATCGCCTCGCGGGTGCCCCCGGCGGAGACGACGACGTGCCGCCCGGTCAGGTCCTCGCGCCGGCCCGCCAGCACACGCCGGCACACCTCGAAGATCTCGGCGGGGTCGGGCAGCCGCCCAGGACCGGTGTCGGCGCCGGTGAGCCTGCCGACGGCGGGCTCGATCACGATCGCGCCGCGCTCGCGCAGCGTCGCCACGTTCGCCCGCGTGGCCGGGTGCTCCCACATCTCGGTGTGCATCGCGGGCGCGAACACCACCGGGCAGCGCGCCGTGAGCAGGGTGTTGGTGAGCAGGTCGTTGGCCATGCCGTGCGCGGCGCGGGCCAGCACGTCCGCCGTCGCCGGGGCGACGACCACCAGATCGGCGGACTGCCCGATGCGCACGTGCGGCACCTCGTGCACCGACTCCCACACCTCGGTGGTCACCGGATTGCCCGACAGCGCCGCCCAAGTCGGCTCGCCCACGAACCGCAGAGCGTCCCGGGTCGGCACGACGCGCACGTCGTGACCCGACTCGGTGAACAGGCGGAGCAGCTCGCAGGACTTGTAGACCGCGATGCCGGCGCTCACGCCCAGCACGACAGACGTCATCGACGGAGTGGTGCTCAGCCCTCGATGGGCTCAGAGGTGAGCAGGCCCTCGGAGACCTCGCGCAGGGCGATGGACAGCGGCTTCTCCTGGGCGTGGGTCTCCACGAGGGGCCCCACGTACTCCAGCAGGCCCTCGCCGAGCTGAGAGTAGTAAGCGTTGATCTGGCGCGCCCGCTTCGCACCCATGATCACAAGGCTGTACTTGCTGTCGACGATGTCGAGAAGCGCGTCGATCGACGGGTTGGTGATGCCTTCCGCGTAGGCGGAGCTGCTTGCCACGTCAGTGATTCCCCTGGCTAGGTGAGTGTCCCATCAAGGTTATCAGCCGATGGCACACGCCCTTGACGGACGTGTTGACGATCGTGAGATCGAACTCCTTCTCCGCCGCGAGTTCGATCCGGCCCACCTCCAGGCGGCGGGCGATCACGTCGGGAGGCTCGGTGCCGCGGCCGCGCAGCCGCCGCTCCAGCTCCTCCCAGCTCGGCGGGGCCAGGAACACCAGCAGGGCATCGGGCATCGTCGTACGCACCTGCCTGGCGCCCTGCAGGTCGATCTCCAGCAGAGCGGGGACGCCTGCCGCCAGCTTCTCCAGCACCGGCCGCCTGGGCGTGCCGTACCGGTTGCCGGCGAACTCGGCCCACTCCAGAAGCTCGCCGGAGGCGACGAGCTCGTCGAACTCGTCGTTGCCGGCGAAGAAGTACTCCACGCCGTGCTGCTCCCCCGGACGGGGCTTCCGGGTAGTCACCGAGACCGACAGCCACACCTCAGGGTGGGACCGCCGGAGCTCGGCGACGACCGTGGACTTCCCCACACCCGACGGACCGGACAGGACCGTCAGGCGCGGGCGAGGCATGGAGTCACCGCCGCGCGTCCTGAACCCGCTGGTCGCGACTGCCTCGTGGGCCCGATCTCCAGCGGACCGGGACGTGTCGGTCACTCCGTTACCCCCGTGAAACTCGCTCGTACGCCGCCGAGATCAGCTCTCGGCGCCGCCGAACTCGCGCTCCAGGGAGGCGCGCTGGTTGGCGCCGAGACCCCGCACGCGGCGGGATTCGGCGATACCAAGGCGCTCCATGAGCTGCTTGGCGCGGACCTTGCCGACGCCAGGGAGCGACTCCAGCAGAGCCGAGACCTTCATCTTGCCGATGACGTCGTCGGTCTGCCCATCCTTCAGCACCTCAGCCAGAGAAACCGCGCCGTGCTTGAGCCGGTTCTTGACCTCGGCACGCTCCTTGCGTGCCTTGGCAGCCTTCTCAAGAGCTGCGGCGCGCTGCTCGGGGGTCAGGGGAGGAAGAGCCACGCCGGGTCACCTCGAATTTCTTGTCGATGTACTCGGACGGGAGGGGAAACTAGCTGGTCTTGGCCGTAACGGCAACGTCAAGGGCGGTTTCTCGGACTACAAAATTGATTTTACTACTTTTGGTATTGGAAAAGTCACTCTTCGTAGATCAAAACCGCCTCAGCAGGCCCGGAGCGGGATGACGCATGGTGACGGCGCCGCAGGCCGCCCGGCGCCCGATCAGGGGCTCACGCGGCGCAGCGCGGCGGCGATCGCGGCGGCCGCCGCACCCGGGTCGGGCGCCCCGGTGATGGGCCGCCCGATCACGAGGAGGTCGGCCCCGTGGGCGATCGCGTCCTCCGGAGTGGCCACCCGCGCCTGGTCCTGGGTGTCGGCGCCGACGGGCCGTACGCCGGGGGTGATCAATGTCACGTCCGGACCGACCTCCGCGCGTACGGCGGCGACCTCCCTGGGCGAGCAGACGAGGGCCTGGGCGCCCGCCCCGACGGCCACGGCGGCCATACGGCGCGCGGCGTCCGCAGGGGGTCCCTGGATACCGATCTGGCGGAGATCGGCCTCAGAAAGCGACGTCAGGAGCGTCACGGCCGCGATCTGGGTGTTGGGGGCCCCCTCGACGGCCGCCCTGACCATCGCGGGGCCCCCCGCGGCGTGCACGGTGAGGTACGTCGGCTTGAGCCGGGCGACCGCCCGGGCGGCGGCGCCGACGGTGTTCGGGATGTCGTGCAGCTTGAGGTCCAGGAAGACCTGCACGCCGCTCGCGCCACGCACCGAGGCGATCACGTCGGGCCCGTACCGCAGGTAGAGCTCCAGTCCCACCTTCACCGTGGTGACGTGCGGGGTGACCAGGCCGGCCCAGCGGGCCGCGGTCTCCAGGTCGGGCGCGTCCAGGGCGACGGCGATGGGAGCGGGCGTGGTCAAAGCGAACTCTCCTCGAGATCTGATCGCGAACGTGGTTGCGCGCCCGCCGGGCGGTGGGCCAGGCCCACGGCGTCGGCGAGCCGGTCGAACCCGCGCTCCTGCAGAAGCTCCTCAAGCTCCCTCAGGACCCGCGGGCAGGCGTAGGGGTCGTGGAACAGCGCCGTGCCCACCGCGACGGCGCAGGCGCCCGCCAGGACGAGCTCAAGGGCGTCCCTGCCGGTCGAGACGCCGCCCATGCCGATGATCGGCACTCCCGGCAGCGCCGCGTGGACCTGCCATACGCAGCGCACCGCCAGGGGCCGTACGGCGGGGCCGGACAGGCCGCCGGTGCCCGCCGCGAGCGAGGGGCGCATCGTGTCCACGTCGATGCTCATCCCGACCGGGGTGTTGATCATCGCGAGGGCGTCGGCGCCGCCGTCCACGCACGCGCGTGCGACCGCGACGACGTCCGCCACGTCCGGGGACAGCTTGGCGATCACCGGCACCTCGTACGGCGTGGCCGCGCGCACCGAGGCCACGACCTCCGCCGCGGCGGCCCCGTCGCGGGCGAACACCCTACCGCGGTCCTCGACGTTCGGGCACGACAGGTTGATCTCCACGGCGGTGATGCCGTCGACGCCGGCCAGGCGCCGCGCCAGCGCGGTGTACTCGGTCACGGTGCCGCCGCCGATCGACACGACCGTGCGGGCCCCGCGCTCGGCCAGCCAGGGCAGCTCGCGCTCCAGGAACGCCTCGACGCCGGGGCCCTGCAGACCCACGGCGTTCAGCAGCCCGGAGGGGGTCTCGGCCATCCGCGGCGTCGGCCGTCCCGCGCGGGGGGCCATGGTGATCGACCGGGTGACGAACGCGCCCAGCCGGTGGACGTCGGAGAACTGGGCCAGCTCGCGGCCGGTCCCGCCGCAGCCTGAGGCGGTCAGCACCGGGTTGGGCAGCTCCACATGGGCCAGGTAGGTCCGCAGGTCGGCGGTCACGGCCGCCTCCCCCGCCTCGGCTCAGACATGCCGTCCGCCGGGCGCGCCGAGCGCGTCGAACGGGATCGTCCCGACGTCGTCGAACCGCACCCGCTCGCCCCGGAACACCGGCCCCTCGGTGCAGGCCCGGACCATTCGGGTCACGCCGTCGTCGCCGATGACCGGCACCACACACGTCATGCAGACGCCGATGCCGCAGGCCATGGACTCCTCCACGGCCACCTGCACGGGGATGCCGAGCTCGACGGCGACCGCCGTGACGCCGCGCAGCGTGTCCATCGGCCCGCACGCGTAGACCGCGTCGGCCCGCGCGTCGGCGATCACGCCGGGCAGCACGTCGGTCACCTTGCCGCGCATGCCCAGCGAGCCGTCCTCCGTCGTCAGCGTGGTCGTCTCGCCCATCCGGCGGGCCCGCAGCGCCCCGAAGACCCGGTCGGCCGACGGCGCCCCCAGCACGAAGTCGATGCGGCAGCCCCGCTGCTGCAGCGCGTCCCCCAGCGCGAACAGCGGCGCCGCGCCGTGCTCGTCGCCGACCAGCACGCAGGTGCAGGGGTCGCGGGGCAGAGGGAAGGGACGGCCGAGCGGGCCGACCATGTCGAGCGTGTCGCGCGCCCGCAGGTCGGCGAGCCAGGCCGTCCCGGCACCGCGCACGCCGAAGACGAGCTCCACCGTGCCACCGTAGTCCGGCTTCACGTCATGGATCGTGAAGGCCCGCCGGGTGAGCAGCGAGGAGTCGCGGCCCCCGACGGCGACCGTGACGAAGTGGCCGGGCCGGAACCGGTCGGCGATGCCCGGCGCGACGACGGTGAGCGCATGGTAGGCGTCCACGCGGCGCGTCGTCAGCACCGTGCCCGTGACCTGAACCGGACTGCCGGCCACTCTCCGCTCCCTGTTCCTGGCGCTCGCTCCGCTCGCGCGGCTCCGGGCGCCCAAGCCCTCCGCGTGTCCCGGGCTAGTCTCGCAGCCTCCTGGCGTGTTCCTGGAGGGAACACACGTCGATGTCGCCTCTGACGATGTGCTGGATGCCCTGCACGGCGGCAGCCAGGCCCTGGACGGTCGTGATGCAGGCGATGCCGCGGTTGACGGCGGCGGTGCGGATCTCGTACCCGTCCAGGCGCGGCCCGGACTGGCCGGGGCTGCTGAACGGGGTGTTCACGATGAGGTCCACCTCCCCGTCGAGGATGCGCCGCACGATCGTCGACTCGCCGTCGGGACCGGTGCCGTCGCTGTGCTTGCGCACGATCTTGGCACGGACGCCGTTGCGGCGCAGCACCTCGGCGGTGCCCTCCGTGGCCAGGATCTCGAAGCCGAGGTCCGCGAGCGCCTTCACGGGGAAGATCATGGCCCGCTTGTCCTTGTTCGCGACCGAGACGAACGCCCGTCCCTTGGTCGGCAGCGCGCCGTAGGCCGCCGACTGCGACTTGGCGAAGGCCGTGCCGAAGAACTCGTCGATGCCCATGACCTCGCCGGTCGAGCGCATCTCCGGCCCGAGGACGGTGTCCACGCCGCGGAAGCGGTTGAACGGCAGCACCGCCTCCTTGACCGCGACCGGCGCGTCCATCGGCAGCGTGCCGCCGTCGTAGTCGGCCGGCAGCATGCCCTCGGCGCGCAACTCGGCGATCGTCGCGCCCAGCATCAGCCGCGCCGCCGCCTTGGCCAGCGGCACCGCCGTGGCCTTGGACACGAACGGCACCGTACGGCTGGCCCTGGGGTTGGCCTCCAGGACGTACAGCACGTTGGAGGCCATCGCGTACTGGACGTTCAGCAGGCCGCGCACACCCACGCCGCGGGCGATGGCCTCGGTGGCCGCGCGGATCCGCTTGATGTCGAAGCCGCCCAGCGTGATCGGCGGCAGCGCGCACGCGGAGTCGCCGGAGTGGATGCCGGCCTCCTCGATGTGCTCCATGACGCCGCCGAGGTACAGCTCCTCGCCGTCGAACAGCGCGTCCACGTCGATCTCGATGGCGTCGTCGAGGAACCGGTCGATCAGCACCGGGTGCTCGGAGGCCGCCTTCGCCATGTACGCCCCGAGGGTGTCCTCGTCGTACACGATGGCCATGCCGGCGCCGCCGAGCACGTACGACGGCCGCACGAGCACCGGGTAACCGATCTCCTCGGCGACCGCCTGCGCCTCCTCCACGGTCGTCGCGGTGCCGTGCCTGGGCGCGGGCAGCCCGGCCTCGGCGAGGACCTGCCCGAACGCGCCCCGGTCCTCGGCGAGGTGGATCGACTCGGGTGAGGTGCCGACCACGGGCACCCCCGCGTCCTTGAGCGCCTGGGCGAGCCCGAGCGGCGTCTGGCCGCCGAGCTGCACGATGACGCCGACGACCGGCCCGGTCTCCTGCTCGGCGTGCACGACCTCCAGGACGTCCTCCAGCGTGAGCGGCTCGAAGTAGAGCCGGTCGGAGGTGTCGTAGTCGGTCGAGACGGTCTCGGGGTTGCAGTTGACCATCACGGTCTCGTAGCCGGCCTTGGCCAGCTCGAACGACGCGTGCACGCAGGCGTAGTCGAACTCGATGCCCTGGCCGATGCGGTTGGGCCCGCTGCCCAGGATGATCACCTTGGGCCGGTCCCCCACCGGCACCTCGTTCTCCTCGTCGTACGTCGAGTAGAGGTACGGCGTGCGTGCGGCGAACTCGGCGGCGCAGGTGTCCACGGTGTTGTAGACGGGCCGGACGCCGTGCTCGTGGCGCCTGGCCCGCACCTCGGGCTCCGGCACGCCCAGGATCTCGGCGATCTGCGCGTCGCTGAAGCCGTGCCGCTTGGCCAGCTCGAGGGTGGGCCGGTCGAGCGCGGTGATCGACCGGGCGACCTCGTCGATCGCGAAGAGCTGGTCGACGAACCACGGGTCCACCGACGTGGCCTCGTGGACCTGCTCGGGGGTCGCGCCCGCCCTGATGGCCTGCTGCATGGTGCGCAGCCGCCCGTCGTGCGGCGTGCGGCAGGCCTCCAGGAGCTCGTCCAGGTCGCCGGGCTCGCCCGCCCAGCTGAACGACGACCCCTTCTTCTCCATCGACCGCAGCGCCTTCTGCAGCGCCTCGGGGAAGGAGCGGCCGATCGCCATCGCCTCGCCGACCGACTTCATGTGGGTGGTCAGCGTCTGGTCGGCCCCGGCGAACTTCTCGAACGCGAACCTCGGCACCTTGACCACGATGTAGTCGAGCGACGGCTCGAACGACGCCGGGGTCTCCTTGGTGATGTCGTTGGGGATCTCGTCGAGGGTGTAGCCGATCGCGAGCTTGGCGGCGATCTTGGCGATGGGGAAGCCGGTGGCCTTGGACGCCAGCGCCGACGACCGCGACACGCGCGGGTTCATCTCGATGACGATCATCCGGCCGGTCTGCGGGTCGACCGCGAACTGGATGTTGCAGCCGCCGGTGTCCACGCCGACCTCGCGGATGACCGCGATCGCGACGTCGCGCATGTTCTGGTACTCGCGGTCGGTCAGCGTCAGCGCGGGCGCCACCGTCACGCTGTCGCCGGTGTGGACGCCCATCGGGTCGATGTTCTCGATGGAGCACACGATGACCACGTTGTCGTTGCGGTCCCGCATGACCTCGAGCTCGTACTCCTTCCAGCCGAGGATCGACTCCTCCAGGAGCACCTCGGTGGTCGGGGACGCGTCGAGGCCGGCGCCGGCGATGCGGCGCAGTTCCTGCTCGTCGTGGGCGAAGCCGGAGCCCGCGCCGCCCATGGTGAAGCTCGGGCGGACGACGAGCGGGTAGCCCAGCTCGCCGGCCGCGCGCAGGCACTCGTCCATGGTGTGGCAGATCACGCTGCGCGCCGACTCGGCGTTGAGGCCGTGCTCGGCGGCGACCTTGGCGACGATCTCCTTGAACCTCTCGCGGTTCTCCCCCGCCTGGATGGCGTCGATGTCGGCGCCGATCAGCTCGACGCCGTACTTGTCGAGCACGCCCGCCTCGTGCAGCGCCACGGCGGTGTTGAGCGCCGTCTGGCCGCCCAGCGTGGGCAGCAGCGCGTCGGGCCGCTCCTTGGCGATGATCTTCTCGACGATGTCCGGCGTGATCGGCTCGACGTAGGTGGCGTCGGCGAACTCCGGGTCCGTCATGATCGTGGCGGGGTTGCTGTTGACGAGGACGACCCGGAATCCCTCGCTGCGCAGGACGCGGCAGGCCTGGGTGCCGGAGTAGTCGAACTCGCACGCCTGTCCGATGACGATCGGGCCGGAGCCGATCACCATGACGGACCTGATGTCCGTACGCTTAGGCACCCTTGGCCCCCTTCTTGTCCATCAGCTCGCAGAACTCGTCGAACAAATACGCGGCGTCGTGCGGGCCCGCGGCCGCCTCGGGGTGGTACTGCACGCTGAACGCGGGGCGGTCCAGCAGGCGCAGCCCCTCCACGCAGTCGTCGTTGAGGTTGACGTGGCTCACCTCGGCCGCGCCGTACGGGGTCTCGAAGGGCCCGTCGAGCGGCGCGCGCACGGCGAAGCCGTGGTTGTGCGCGGAGATCTCGACCTTGCCGGTCCTGCGGTCCTGCACCGGCTGGTTCACTCCGCGGTGGCCGTACCGCAGCTTGTAGGTGCCGAGGCCGAGCGCCCGGCCGAGGATCTGGTTGCCGAAGCAGATGCCGAAGAACGGCACGCTCTCGTCCAGCACCTCGCGCAGGGACTCGACCGCGTACCCGGCCGCGGCGGGGTCGCCGGGGCCGTTGGAGAAGAAGACGCCGTCGGGGTCGAGGGCGAGGATGTCGGCCGCCTTGGCGGTCGCCGGCAGCACGTGCACCTCGCAGCCCCGCTCGGACATCCGCTGCGGGGTCATGGCCTTGATGCCGAGGTCGACCGCGGCGACGGTGAAGCGCTTGCGCCCGACCGCCGGCACGACGTACGGCTCGGCCGTGCTGACCTCGCGGGCCAGGTCGGCGCCCTCCATGCCGGGCGAGCGCCGCACCCGCTCGACCAGGTCGGCGATCTCGCCGCCCTCGCTGAAGATGCCCGCGCGCATCGCGCCGCGCTCGCGCAGGTGGCGGGTGAGGGCGCGGGTGCCGGGCATCGCGATGCCGACCACGCCCTGGTCGCGCAGGTAGTCGTCGAGCGTCCTGCGGGAGCGCCAGTTCGACGGGATCCGGGACGGCTCGCGCACCACGTAGCCCGCGACCCAGACCCTGCGGGACTCGGGGTCCTCGTCGTTGACACCGGTGTTGCCGATGTGCGGGGCGGTCATCGCGACGATCTGGCGGTGGTAGGAGGGGTCGGTGAGCGTCTCCTGGTAGCCGGTCATGCCGGTGTTGAAGACCATCTCGCCGAACGTCTCGCCCACGGCGCCGTACGGCGTTCCCTCGAAGACGCGTCCGTCCTCGAGCACGAGCAGGGCTGTCATACGAGCTTCCCTTCGAGAACGGTGGGGCGGCCGCGCAGGAACGTGGCGACGACGCGGCCGGGCAGGGTCAGTCCCTCGTAGGGGGTGTTGCGGCTCTTCGACGCCATCGCGGCAGGGTCGACGGGCTGCCGGACCGACGGGTCGTACAGCGTGACGTTGCCGGGGGCGCCGGGCTCGATCGGGCGGCCGTGCCCGGCCAGGCGGCCGATCGCGGCCGGCCGCGCCGACATGCGGTCGGCGACGCCGGCCCAGTCGAGCAGCCCGGTCTCGACCATGGCCTCCTGGACCACGGACAGGGCGGTCTCCAGGCCGATCATCCCCATGGCCGCCGCGGCCCACTCGGTCTCCTTGTCCTCGACCGGGTGGGGGGCGTGGTCGGTGGCCACGCAGTCGATCGTGCCGTCGGCCAGCGCCTCGCGCAGCGCCCGCACGTCCTCGGCGGTGCGCAGCGGCGGGTTCACCTTGTAGATCGGGTTGTACGGCCCGAGCGGGGACCGCTCCGCGCAGGAGTCGGTCAGCAGCAGGTGGTGGGGGGTGACCTCTGCGGTCACGTCCCAGCCCTTCGACTTGGCCCAGCGGATGATCTCGACGGAGCCCGCGGTGGAGACGTGGCAGACGTGCAGCCGGGAGCCGACGTGCGCGGCGAGCAGGCAGTCGCGCGCGATGATCGCCTCCTCGGCGACCGCCGGCCAGCCGGTCAGGCCGAGCCTGGCCGACACCTCGCCCTCGTTGAGCTGGGCGCCCTCGGTCAGCCTGGGCTCCTGGGCGTGCTGGGCCACGACGCCGTCGAACGCCTTGACGTACTCCAGCGCCCGGCGCATCAGCACGGCGTCGGACACGCACTTGCCGTCGTCGGAGAAGACCCGCACCCGGGCCGCGGAGTCGGCCATCGCGCCGAGCTCGGCCAGCTGGCGGCCCTCGAGGCCGGAGGTCACGGCGCCCACGGGCTGCACGTCGCAGTGGCCGTATTCCTGGCCGAGCCGCCAGACCTGTTCCACCACGCCGGCGGTGTCGGCCACCGGGGAGGTGTTGGCCATCGCGTGGACGGCGGTGTACCCGCCCCGCGCCGCGGCCTGGGTGCCGGTCTCGACGGTCTCGGCGTCCTCCCGGCCGGGCTCGCGCAGGTGGGTGTGCAGGTCCACCAGGCCGGGCAGGGCGACCAGCCCGTCGGCGTCGACCGTCTGGTCGGCCTTCGCGCCCGCGAGGTCGCCGGTCTCGGCCACGACGCCGTCGCGCAGCAGGATGTCGCTCGGGGCGCCGCCCAGGATGCGGGCGCCCCTGATGAGGATGGTGGTCACAGTCCCCTCGTGAAGGTCGTACGTGCTCATTCGGCGCCTCCGATCGCAGGCTCGGAACCGCCGAGCAGCAGGTAGAGGACGGCCATCCGGACCGTCACGCCGTTGGCGACCTGCTCGACGATCGTCGAGCGCGGCGAGTCGGCGACCTCCGCGGAGATCTCCATGCCGCGGTTCATCGGGCCGGGGTGCATGACGATGGCGTCGTCGTGCAGGCGGGCGAAACGGTCGCGGTCGAGGCCGTAGCGGCGGCTGTACTCCCGCGCCGAGGGGAAGTAGGCCGCGTTCATCCGCTCCAGCTGGACCCGCAGCATCATCACGACGTCCGACTTGGGCAGCACGGCGTCGAGGTCGTACGAGATCTGGCAGGGCCAGGTCCCGACCGCCACCGGCAGCAGGGTCGGCGGCGCGACCAGCGTCACCTCCGCGCCGAGCGTGTGCAGCAGCAGCACGTTGGACCGGGCGACCCGGCTGTGCAGCACGTCGCCCACGACGGCGATCTTAAGGCCCTCAAGCCGGCCCAGCCGGCGGCGGATGCTGAAGGCGTCGAGCAGCGCCTGGGTGGGGTGCTCGTGGGTGCCGTCCCCGGCGTTGACCACGCTGCCGCGCACCCAGGTGGCCAGGCGATGCGGCGCGCCCGAGGCGCTGTGCCTGATCACCACGGCGTCGGCGCCCATGGCCTCCAGGGTGAGCGCGGTGTCCTTCAGCGACTCGCCCTTGGACACGCTCGACCCCTTGGCCGAGAAATTGATCACATCGGCCGACAGGCGCTTGGCCGCGGCCTCGAAGGAGATGCGGGTCCGGGTGGAGTCCTCGAAGAAGAGGTTCACCACCGTGCGGCCGCGCAGCGTCGGCAGCTTCTTGATGGACCGCTGCGAGACCCGCGCCAGCTCCTCGGCCGTGTCGAGGATGAGGAGCGCGTCGTCGCGGGTGAGGTCGCCGGTCGAGATCAGGTGACGCTTCATCGGTCGTCCTCCTTGATGAGCACGACCGCGTCGCGCCCGTCCGTCTCCTCCAGGAAGACCTTGACCTTCTCGCTCTTGGAGGTCGGCAGGTTTTTTCCGACGTAGTCGGCGCGGATCGGCAGCTCCCTGTGGCCGCGGTCGACGAGCGTGGCCAGTTGGACGGCCCTGGGCCTGCCCACGTCGTTCAGCGCGTCGAGCGCGGCGCGCACGGTGCGGCCGGAGTAGAGGACGTCGTCCACGAGGACGACGGTCCTGCCGTCCACGCCGTCCGGCGGCAGTTCGGTGCGGCCGAGCGGGCGCGCGGGCCGCAGGCGCAGATCGTCGCGGTACATCGTGACGTCGATGGCGCCGACGGGGACCTTGATCCCCTCGAACTGCGCGATGCGCCCGGCGATGCGATGCGCGAGAGTGGCGCCGCGGGTGGGGATGCCGAGCAGGACGACGCTCTCCGCGCCCCTGGTGCGTTCGAGGATCTCGTGCGCGATCCGGGTGAGCGCCCGGTGGATGTCGGGCCCCTCCAGGACGGCACGGGCCTGATTTCGGGCATCAGACATGAAAAAGTCACCACCTTTCCCGCCTCACGGGACGGGTCTTAAAAGGGTGTCGGTTCTGCTTAGAGTATCAGGGCCGTCTGCGAACCCCCCTCCCGCCAGGGGTGATGGCCGCGGAGGAGCCGTTCGCCCTCGGCGTGACGAGGGCGAACTGGGGATCTTCGGGAACCTTCCGGTGACGTTCTGGTGACGTTCCGGGACGTTCGGGGGCCGGGCGAGGGGCGGGCCGGGGATCGGAAGCCGCATCGCGCCGGGTGTCGGTGATTTCGGTGAGAGCACTGTTTGACGCTCTTTTTTCCAATCAGCTTGACCTTTGGGAGTGTCGGCTTTACCGTCACTGTCCGTAACCACAACACGCGACCTTCCTGGGTAAAACCCGACGCAGCGGTCACCGAAGGTGCCGGTCACGGGCACCAGCCCCGGTGTTCGGAACGCTTAGGACAAGGACGCACAATCAAGTGAGAAGAGTCATAGAAAGCCGGGGGCCACACGATGCCGTCTGACTACGCCAAGTCGCTGGGCGCACGCCTGCGCGCCATCCGAACCCAGCAGGGGCTGTCCCTGCACGGTGTGGAAGAGAAGTCCCGCGGACGGTGGAAGGCCGTCGTCGTGGGCTCCTATGAGCGGGGCGACCGCGCGGTGACCGTGCAGAAGCTCGCCGAGCTCGCGGATTTCTACGGAGTGCCGGTGTCGGAGCTTCTTCCGGGCGGAGCCGCCCCCAGCCCTCTTGCGCCCGCTCCCAAGCTGGTCATCGACCTGGAGCGGCTGTCGCAGCTGCCGAAGGACAAGGCCGGCCCGCTTGCCCGTTACGCCGCCACCATTCAGAGCCAGCGGGGCGACTACAACGGCAAGGTGCTGTCCATCCGGCAGGAGGACCTGCGCTCGCTCGCGGTCATCTATGACAAGTCGCCGGTCGAGCTGACCGAGGAGTTCATCCACTGGGGTGTGCTCGACGCCGAGGCCCGCCGCGCCGTCGAGTCCTTCTGACCTCTCGCCCGGTTCGTACGCGGCTCCCCGTGCCGATGTCCGTCCTCTCCGGCGTGGTCACAGGCGGCGCCTCCGCAAGGGGGAGCCGCCGGTGCGAGTGATTCCCGCCACGCGGGGATAGGTCAGGACATGACGTTTTACGTGGGCTCCGAGGTGGGCAGGCTTCGCCGGGTCCTGGTCGACATACCCGAACTCGCGCTCAAGCGGCTCACCCCGGGCAACAAGGACGGCCTGCTGTTCGACGACGTGCTGTGGGTGCACCGCGCGCTGGAGGAGCACCGGGAGTGGTGCGAGGTGCTCGCCGGGCGCGGCGTCACGGTGCACCACCTCGGCGACCTCCTGCGGGAGGTGATCGAGATCCCCGACGCGCGCAAGCACATCCTCGACGGCAGCGTCGACGAGCACTGGTTCGGCCCGCTGGCCGCCGACGCGATCCGCAACACACTCGACGCCCTCGACGCGGACACGCTCGCGCCGCTGCTGACCGGCGGGATCACCAAACGCGAGATCATGGAGCTGGGCTGCGACCCCGGCTCCATCGCCTTCCACACGCTCGGCATGGACGACTTCGTCCTCCCGCCGCTGCCCAACCACCTGTTCGCCCGCGACACCTCCTGCTGGGTGTACGACGGGGTGTCGATCAACGCGATGCGCAAGAAGGCGCGCAGGCGGGAGACCGTCAACTACGAGGCGGTCTACCGGTGGCACCCGCTGTTCGCCGCGGGATACGGCAACCCCGACGCCGGCGGATTCAACGTCTGGTACGAGGGCGTGCGCATGGCCCCGGCCACCATCGAGGGCGGCGACGTCCTGGTGCTCGGCAACGGCGTCGTGCTCGTCGGGGTGAGCGAGCGCACCCAGCCGCAGGCCGTGGAGATGCTGGCGACCAATCTGTTCCGGGCGGGGTCGGCGACCCGCATCGTGGCGCTCGATCTGCCCAAGACCCGTGCGTTCATGCACCTCGACACCGTGATGACCAACGTCGACGTGGGCGTGTTCACCAAGTACGCCGGGCTCGGCATGCTCCCGTCGTACACGGTGGAGCCGGGCGACACCGACAAGGAGCTGAAGGTCACCGACCACCCGCCGGAGGACATGCACAAGGCGATCGCGCGGGCCCTCGGCCTTGACGACATCAAGGTCCTCACGCCGACGCAGGACGTGCACGCGGCCGAGCGCGAGCAGTGGGACGACGGCTGCAACGTGCTGGCGCTGGAACCCGGCGTGGTCGTGGCCTACGAGCGCAACACCACGACCAACAACCACCTGCGCAGGCACGGCATCGAGGTCATCACGATCCGGGGCAGCGAGCTCGGCCGCGGACGCGGCGGGCCACGGTGCATGAGCTGCCCGCTGGAGCGCGACCCCGTCTGATCACCCCGGTGCGCGCCTCGTGCCCGGCATCACGGGTGGGCGCCCCGGCTCCTGGCCGACCCTGGCGCCGGCGCTGTGGACGCCTGGGCCGTGCCGGACGGACGAGCGGGGCCATGGGCGGAGACGGAGGTCAGCCGGCCATGGGCAGAGTGGGACGGCCGGGCAGGCCGAGGATCGACTCGACCTCGCCGACGAACCTGTCCGCCTCCGCTATGATCTCCTCTGCGTCGTTCTGCGTGACGGCTCGGACCATGCCGGCCTCGGCCGCCGCGCGCTTGGTCGCGCTCACCGCGAAGTAGGCCGCCCAGTCCGCGAGCTTGGGCTCGGCCTCCGGGAGCAGCTCCCAGGCGCTGCGCAGCCGCCGCCTGCGGCCGTCCATCGGCCGCGGACGGGCCGCGAGGATCCCGGCGGCCGCACGGAGGGCCGCCAGATGGGCCGACACGTAGCGGTCCGCGGGGGTGGGCCCGACGGTGGCGTCCGCGAGGCATGCCCTGGCGTCCGCGAGGTGTGCCAGAACCGCCTGCGAGAGCCGGGGCCCGCTCTTCTGATCGTCGTTCTGCTCAGTCATGCCCGCCTCCTTGAGTCGTGGCACTCCGGCGAAAGTCGCCGGTGACTTCACAGTCGCAGATCGCACCGACAATTTCGCCGGCCGGGAGATCCCGCGAACCGCTCGAGATCGCCCGACGCTTTCTCAGGCTCCCGTGGGCGGCCGGACGAGGAGCTTCCCCTCTCCCCGTCCGACCCACGCCGCGGGCCGTGCCGCATCCGTCTCCGCCGACGACGAAGGCACGAATCCAACGGGGTGGGCGCGAGCCGCGAGTCCCACGCCCACTCCATCGAACATAGATTCGATCATGTCCCCTGTCAAGGCTGTCAACGAATATGTGTTCGAGGACCACGTTCGAAACACGGGCCGGAGACGGCGGAGGGGCCCCGCGCGACCACCTCGCGCGGGGCCCCTCCGGGGATGGCGTTAGCGCCTGAAGGCGCCCCTGACGTGCACAGGGACACCCTTGCCGAGCATGCCGGGCAGGATCTCGGCCACGTTCATGGGCAGCCGCACGCAGCCGTGCGACGCCGGGTAGAGCGGCACCGACAGCGCGCCGTGGAGCGCGATGCCGCCGTTGAAGAAGATGGGGTTGTAGAGCTGCCCGAGGTAGGACCGGTGCCAGCCCCTGGCCCGCCAGGTGGTCGCGTAGTCGCCGGTCGGCGTGCGGGCGCTGCCGGAGAACCGCTGCCGCTTGCCGTTCCAGGTGGCGTACTCCGTGTAGGGGATGCCGCTGCCGCTGGAGATGTGGCTGATCAGAACCGGCGTACCGCCCCGGTACAGAACCATCACCTGCTTGGTCAGGTTCACCTCGACGCGGGTCGCCTTGCCCCTGGGCACCAGGACCTTGGGCGCCCGGGGGTTCTCCAGCGCCCTCCAGGTGCGGGCCGCGACCGTGCTGGTCGGCGTGATCCCCTGCACCTTCTGGAACGCCCAGACCGCCGTCAGCGTGGCCCCGCCGTACCGGCCGTCGACGCTGCCGGGCACGTACCCGAGCTCCTTGAGCCGGGCCTGCAGCGCCTTCACGACGGAGCCCTTGGCGCCGAGCTTGAGCGTCTTGCCCGGGGCGGTGAACGGCGGGTAACCGGTGGCGCGGGCGGGAACGGCGCTTCGCGGCGGGAACGCAGGGAGCGCGGGGAGCGCCGAGGACGCCTGAAGCGCCGGGAGCGCGGTCCCCGCCGTGACGGTCCCCGCCGGCACGGCGGTGCGCGCCTGCGCCGTGCCGCTCACGCCGGTCGCCGCGAAGGCAGTCGCGAACGTCGCCGCCCCCACCGCGACGAGCAGCCGCCGTCGACCCCTCATCATGACCAACCCCCTCATAAGCCCGTTTCTCGATCAAAGGACTCACCTTACGGTCCGATTGTGAGCCGCGTGATCGTAAGTGGCCATAATCGGCCGCGTATGTCCTGGCAATCCGTTTAGAGTGACCGGGTGGCAGAAAAGTTGCATCCGAACGTCGTCCGGGTTCAGGAGGCCCTGCGGGCCCACGCGGTGACGGGCGAGGTCGTCGTACTCGACGAGGCCGCCCCGACGGCCGCCACGGCGGCGGCCCAGCTGGGCTGCGAGGTCGGCGCGATCGCCAACAGCCTGATCTTCGACGCGGACGGCGCGCCGCTGCTGGTGCTGACCAGCGGCGCCCACCGCGTGAACACCGATCTGATCGCGCGGCTCGTGGGCGCGGCGAAGGTGCGGCGGGCCACGCCGGAGTTCGTCCGCGAGCACACCCGGCAGCCCATCGGCGGCGTCGCCCCGGTCGGGCACCCCGCGCCCGTACGGACGCTGGTGGACACCTGGCTGAGCAAGCACGACGTCGTGTGGGCCGCCGCGGGGCACCCCCACACCGTCTTCCCCACGTCCTACGACGAGCTGCTGCGCATCACCGGGGGCACGGCCGCCGAGGTGGAGTGACGCCTGCCGGACCGGCCCGGCGTCGTTTTGCTAGTGTGCGACGAGTGATCCAACTGCGACGGGTGGGGCCCGACGAGTTCAGGGCGGTGCTGGACACCGTGCTGGAGATCTACACGGTCGCCATGCGCCCGCCGTCGGACCAGCTCGCGGGCCGCATGGCGATCATGCGCAACCACGCCACCTATCCCGACTTCGACTGCGTGCTCGCGGAGGACACGCAGGACTCCGGCATCGCCGGCTTCGCGTACGGCTTCCACGGCGGCCAGGGGCAGTGGTGGCACGACGTCGTGCGCGGGGCGCTGCAGGACCGGGCCGGGCCGGTGGTGGCGAACGCGTGGTTCGGCGACGCCCTGGAGATCGCCGAGATCCACGTGCGCCCCGAGTATCAGGGCCGGGGAATCGGCCGGCGGCTGATCCACACGCTGTGCGAGGGCCGCCCGGAGCGCACGGCGGTGCTGTCGACGCACGACGCTCCCACCGTGGCCCGGCACCTCTACCGGGACGTCGGGTTCGCCGACCTGATGACCCGGTTCGTCTTCCCGGGCGGTTACGAGGAGTACGTCATCGCCGGCGTGCGCCTGCCGCTGCCCGAGCCCGGGGCCCGCGAAGGCTGACGGGACCGGCCGGCTCAGCCGGCCACGGCGGCGGGCACGCTGTGCAGCGCCTGGAACACCTCGCGGGTCGCACTCGACCGGTTGAAGGTGATGAAGTGGATGCCGGGCGCGCCCTCGTCGAGAAGCTTCCGGCACAGCTCGACGGCGTGCTCGATGCCGAGGCGGCGGACCGCGGCCGGGTCGTCTGCGACGGCCTCGAACCGCTCGGCCACCTCCGGCGGGAACGGCGCACCGGACAGCTGCTCCGACCGGGCGATCGTGCTCATCTGCGTCACGGGCATGATGCCGGGGATGATCGGGGTGTCGCACCCCTGGGCCGCCACGCGGTCGCGCAGCCGCAGGTAGTCCTCCGCCCTGAAGAACATCTGGGTGATCGCGTAGTCCGCGCCGGCCCGGCACTTCTGCACGAAATACCTGGTGTCCGACTCGATGGTCGCCGACCTGGGGTGCTTGTACGGGAAGGCGGCCACCCCCACGCAGAAGTCGCCCGCCTGGCGGATCAGCCGCACCAGCTCCTCGGCGTACAGGACGCCCTCCGGGTGCTTGACCCACTCGTCCAGGGGGTTGCCGCCGCGCGGGTCGCCGCGTACGGCGAGGATGTTGCGCACGCCCGCGTCGGCGAACCTGCCGACGAGGTGGCGCAGCTCGCGGATCGAGTGGTCGACCGCGGTGAAGTGGGCGACGGGGGTCAGCGTCGTCTCGTGCGCCAGCCGCTCGACGATGTCCACCGTGCGGTCCCGGGTCGAGCCGCCGGCGCCGTAGGTCACGGAGACGAACGTCGGCCGCAGGGCTTCCAGCTCGCGGATCGCCCTCCACAGCTGGCGCTCCCCCTCGTCGGTCTTCGGCGGGAGGAACTCGAACGAGAACGAGCGCTCGCCCGCGGCCAGCAGTTCGCGGACCGTCGGGACGCGATCAGGGAGCCGTGAGGGCAGACCGAGAGCCATACCGGCAAGGGTACAGCGATGGCGGTTTTCACGGCCCCCGCGGTCTTGCTATGTGGACATTTGCCCTATCAGAGTGAGTTGGCCCACTTGGAGGGGATCTGCTGCTGGGTGCCCGGATCAACCCCGGTTAGTCTCTGAGCATGACCGCTTCCGCCGCCTCGCTCGATTCCATCCGTACGGAGGTGGACCGCGCACTCCGGGAGTTCCTCGACCGGCAGCGACCACACTTCGGTGACCCTCATCTGGCCACCCTGCTGTCCGCCGCGGAGGACTTCCTAGCGGGCGGCAAAAGGCTGCGCCCCGCCTTCTGTCACTGGGGTTGGCGCGCCGCCGGGGGAGGCGACGACCCGGGACTGCACTTCGCCGCCGCCTCGCTGGAACTCCTGCAGGCCAGCGCGCTCATCCACGACGACGTCATGGACGCGAGCGACGTGCGCCGGGGCATGCCGTCGGCGCACCGCCGGTTCGAACGGATGCACGCAGAAGCGGGCTGGCACGGCTCCGGGCGGCAGTTCGGCGAGGGAACGGCCGTGCTGCTGGGCAACCTGCTGCTGGTGTGGTCCGGGGAGATGTGGCGCACCAGCGGCCTGGCGCCCGAGGCGATCGCCGCCGCTCAGCCGCTGCACGATTACATGCTCACCGAACTGATGTGCGGGCAGTACCTCGACCTGCTCGAACAGGCGCAGGGCGAGAGCACGTTCGACAGCGCGCTGCGGGTGGCGCTCTACAAGAGCGGCAAATACTCGGTCGAGCAGCCGCTCAGGCTCGGGCTCGTCCTCGCCGCCCGGGCCCCGCACGCCTGGATCGACCGGCTCTGCGTGCAGTACGGCCAGCAGGTGGGCATCGCCTTCCAGCTCCGCGACGACATCCTCGGCGTGTTCGGCGACCCTGCGGAGACCGGCAAGCCCGCCGGGGACGACCTTCGCGAGGGCAAGCGGACCGTCCTGATCGCGCGTGCGCTCGCCTCGGCCACCCCCGCACAGACGGCGGTCGTACGGGCCCTGCTCGGCGACCCCGGGCTGGACGCCGAGGGGGTCGGGCGGCTGCGTACGGTGATCGAGGAGACCGGCGCGCTGGCCGCGTGCGAAGGCATGATCAAGCGCTACCTCGACGACGCGCTGCACGCCCTCGACCAGGCGCCGATCGAGGAGGAGGCCCGCACGGCACTGGCCGCCCTGGCCGTGGCCGCCACGTCCCGCCGCACCTGACGCGACGCGTCGGCAGGACCGGCGGCCGCCCTGAGCAGGCAGCACCGAGCAGACAGCCCCTGAGTGGGCAGCACTGAGCAGGCACCACCGAGCAGGCACCACCGGGCCGCCGGCCGCACCGAGTCAGCACCACCGGGCCGCCGTCTGCCACCGGGCCGCGTCGCGGGCGACGGGACGGGCCCGGAGGAGGCGTTCCGCTCAGAGCGGGACGGCGGACAGCCGGGCCTTGAGCGCGGCGGCGGCGGCCCCCGGGTCGTCGGCCTCGGTGACGGCCCGGACGACCACGGCGCGGCGCACGCCGTGCGCCATCACCTCGTCGAGGTTGCCCAGGTCGATGCCGCCGATGCCGAACCACGGCCGGTCGGTGCCCAGGCGCGCGGCGTGCTCCAGCAGCGCGGGGCCGGGCGCCGGACGGCCGGGCTTGGTGGGCGTGGGCCAGATCGGCCCGCAGCAGAAGTAGTCCACCCCCGGCTCCACGGCCGCGGCCGACGCCTCGGCCGCCGAGTGCGTGGACCTGCCGATGAGCACATCGGGACCGAGGATCTCCCGGGCCACCGGGACCGGGAGGTCGTCCTGGCCGAGGTGCAGGATGTCGGGCCGGGCGGCGTAGGCCACGTCCGCCCGGTCGTTGACCGCCAGCAGCGCGCCGTGCCTGTCGCAGGCCGCGCGGAAGACCTCCAGCAGGTCCAGCTCCTCGCGCGCCTCCAGGCCCTTCTCCCTCAGCTGGACGATGTCCACTCCGCCGGACAGGACCGCGTCGAGGAACTTCTCCAGGTCGCCGCGGTCCCTCCTGCCGTCAGTGCAGAGGTAGAGCCTGGCCTGCGCGAGCCGCTGTCGCCGGATGTCGTTCACCCGACCACAATGCCACGCGGCGGCGGGGTCAGAAGCCCAGGGCCTGGGCCCTGCGCTTGACCTCGGTGTGCCGGCCCTTCACGATCGCGTCGATCGGGGACCCCGGCAGCGAGTCGTCCGGGGTGAACAGCCACCGGATCGACTCCACCTCGTCGTACCCGGCGTCCGACAGGACCGTGAGCGTGCCGGGCAGGCCCTTGAGCACCTCGCCGTCCGCGATGAACACCGCCGGGATCTGCGGCTCGCCGCCGCCCCGCCGGACGCCGACGAGCTTCTTGTCCTTGAGGAGTTGCTTGGCACGGCCGATGCTCAGTGCCAGCTTCTTGGCGGCGTCCGAGAGGGGGAGCCACTCCCCTACGAGCTGGTCGGTCTCCCGGTCGATCTGCGCAACAGTAAGCGTCACGGGTCCACCATTACCACAGGCGAGCTGCCAGGAAACACCTCGATTAGGCCATAATGCAGTCGCGGAGCGGCACGGCCGCATCCGCGACCCGCTGGGGGTCGAGCCGCCGGCCACTCTCGATGATCTTGCGGCCCTGCACCACGTCGCGCGGCCGGTCGACGGTTAGCACCGCGGCGAGCCGGTCGTCCGCCGTCAGCCAGCACACCGACCACTTCGCGTCCCTGCGCGGGTCGCCGCGCAGCACCATGCGGTCGCCGGCCTCCCTGTGACCGGCGAACTGCACCATGTGACCGAACTGCTCGGACCAGAAGTACGGCACGGGGTCGTAGACCGCCTCCTCGCCCAGCAGGGTGGCGGCGGCCGTGTCGGGGGCCTGGAGCGCGGTGTCCCAGTGCTCGACCCGCAGCCGGGTGCGGAACCTGCGCGACCACCAGTTCGCGCAGTCGCCCACCGCGACCACGTTGGGCAGCGACGTGCGCAGGTGCTCGTCGACCACCACCCCGTCGTCGAGCCGGACCGCCGACCCCTTCAGCCAGTCGACGGCAGGGCGCACCCCGACGCCGGTGACGACCACGTCGGCCGGCACCCGGGCGCCGGACATGAGCGTGAGACCGTCGGAGTCCACGGTGCCGACCATCGCGCCGAGGCGCAGCTCGACGCCCGCCCGCGCGTACCAGTCGGTGGTATGGCTGCCCACGGCGGGCCCGAGCGCCACGGCGAGCGGGCTCTCCCCCGCCTCCACCACGGTCACCGCGCACCCCGCCCTGGCCGCCGCGGTGGCGACCTCGGCGCCGATCCAGCCGGCCCCGACGACGGCCACGCGGGCGCCTGGGACGAGCCGCTCGCGCAGCGCGAGCGCGTCCTCGATCGTGCGCAGCACGTGCTGGTGGCCCTCTCCGCGCAGGCGGATCGGCGTGGCGCCGGTGGCGATGACCAGGCCGTCGTACTCCAGCTCGCCCTCGGTCGTCTCCAGCACGCCGTCGCGCAGGCCCTTGGCCGCCGTGCCGAGGCACAGCCGTACGTCGAGGGCGTCGAGATCGGAGTCGACCACGGTGGAGTCGGTCTCTCCGAGCAGCACCGCCTTCGACAGCGGCGGCCGGTCATAGGGGCGATGGTGTTCCTCGCCGATGAGCGTGATGCGGCCGGTGAACCCACCGGCCCTCAACGCCTCGATGCTTCGCACGCCGGCCAGGCCGGCACCCACCACCACGACGTGATCCACAGCTTGACCATAGATTGTCAACGGGGGCCCTGGCCAACAGGCCCCCCATAACGAGTTGGGCAATTGACGCGCACTTCCGCGGGGGCCCACGTTGTGAAGGAAGCCGGGTCCTCACCGCACCACGCGCATCCAGATGTTCGTGGCGTGCGGCACGTGCGTGAGGCTGATCCGTTCGAGCCTGACCCGGTCGCCGCCGGGGTGGGAGAACAGCCGGACGCCGTCGCCGAGCATGACCGGCGCCACGCACACGAGGATCTCGTCGAGCAGGCCCGCGTCGAGGCACTGCGCGGCGACGTCCGCGACGGCGGCGCCGAAGTCCGTCACGAAGGTCACGCCGGGCACCGGCGCGGCCGGGACGTCGTGGGTGAGCACGAACTGCGGCCCGCTCCACCCGCCACCGAACGGCTCGCCCTCCTGGGGGGTGTCCCGGTAGGGGTCGTCACCGCGGAAGGTGCGGTTGCCGACGAGCAGCGCGCCGATGTCGCCGACGAGCGCGTCCACGGTCGGGTTGGGCCCGAGATGTTCGGTCAGCCAGGACATGTCGCCGCCCGGCCCGGCGATGAAGCCGTCCAGGGACATGGTGGCCGAGTACAGCATCGTGGCCATGATGGGGTACCTCCTTCGGGTCGATCCACGTCGCGCCATCATGCGCCCGCGGACGGCCCCGTACCCGCCGATCCGGCGATCGGCCGTCATGGGGGGCGTACTACCCTTGTGGGCGTAAGACGCGCGGGAGCCCGGCGGACCGGGCTGAGAGGAGAGCGTGAGGCTCTCGACCGCCCCGACCTGATCCGGGTAATGCCGGCGAAGGGAGCGCTGTGTCCCGCACACCGCCATCCGGCGCGCAGTCCGGCTACGACGTCGTGATCGTGGGCGGCGGGGTGGAGGGCCTGGCCGCGGCCTGGCGCACCGCGCGGCGGGGCCTGTCGGTGGCGGTGGTCGACCCCGCGCCAGGAGGCGGCGCCACTCACGCGTCGGCGGGGATGCTCGCGCCGGTCAGCGAGGTGACCTACACGGAGGAGCCGCTGCTGCGGCTCGGCCTCGCGTCGCTGGCGGCCTGGCCGGCGTTCCGGGCGGAGCTTGAGGACGAGACCGGCGACGACCTCGACTACCGGACCGAGGGCACGCTTGAGGTCGCCCGCGGCGCGGACGACATGGCCGTCCTCGACGACCTCGCGGCCTTCGAGCGGACGCTCGGCCTGCGGGTCGAGCGGCTCACCGGGCGCGAGTGCCGCTCCTTCGAGCCGATGCTCTCCCCCTCCGTACGCGGTGGGCTGCTGGCCCGCGACGACGCGTGGGTCAACCCCCGCAGGGTCGTGCGCGCCCTCCTCGCGGCGTTCGAGAAGGCGGGCGGCACGCTGGTGACCGAGCGCGTCGCCGGGATCGACGCCCCGGGGCCCGGCGCTCCGTGCGTACGGCTGGAGTCCGGCGGCGCCGTCGCGGCCGGTCAGGTCGTCGTGGCGGCCGGGTCGTGGTCGGCGTCCCTGCTGCCCGGCCTGCCGGTACGCCCGGTGAAGGGCGAGATCCTCCGGCTGCGCGGGCCCCGGGGCTTCCTCACCCGGTGCGTCAGGGGGCTGGTGCACGGCTCCCCCGCCTACCTCGTCCCCCGGGGCGACGGAGAGATCACTTTGGGCGCCACGACCCAGGAGATGGGGTTCGACGCGCGGGTCACCGCAGGAGGCGTGTACGAGCTGCTGCGCGACGCCCGCGAACTGGTGCCCGGCATCACGGAGCTCGAACTGGCCGAGACGACGACCGGCTTCCGCCCGGGCACGCCCGACAACCTGCCGCTCATCGGCCCGGCCGGGCCGCCCGGCGTGCTCGCGGCGACCGGGCACGGACGCAACGGGGTGCTGCTGTCCCCGATCACCGCCGACGCCGTCGCCGCGTTCCTCACCGGCGACGAGGTGCCTCCGGTCGCCCGGTTCTGCGATCCAGGGAGATTCAGCCAATGAAAGTCACGATCAACGGAGGCGCGGCCGAACTGCCGGACGGCGCCACGATCGGCGACGCCGTACGGACCCTCACGCCCCTCACGTCCGGGGTCGCGGTGGCGCTGAACGGCGAAGTCGTGAGCCGGAGCGCCTGGGACTCCACCCAGGTCGCCGACGGCGACGGCGTCGAGGTGCTCACGGCCGTGCAGGGAGGGTGAGCATGACCGACGACGTCCTCGTGCTGGGCGGGGAGAAGTTCACCTCGCGGCTCATCATGGGCACAGGCGGCGCGCCGTCGCTGGAGGTGCTCGACCAGGCGCTGGAGGCGTCCGGCACCGAGCTGACGACCGTCGCGATGCGCAGGCTCGACCCGGAGTCCCGCGGTTCGGTGCTCGACCTGCTGCGCGCCCGCGGCATCAAGGTGCTGCCGAACACGGCGGGGTGCTTCACCGCCGGGGAGGCGGTGCTGACCGCACGCCTGGCCCGCGAGGCGCTGGAGACCGACTGGGTCAAGCTGGAGGTCATCGCGGACGAGCGGACCCTGCTGCCCGACCCGATCGAGACCTTCGACGCCGCCGAGCGGCTGGTCGCCGACGGTTTCGTGGTGCTGCCGTACATCGGCGACGACCCGGCGCTGGCCCGCAGGCTCCAGGACGCCGGGTGCGCCGCCGTGATGCCGCTCGGCGCTCCGATCGGCTCCGGGCTGGGCATCCGCAACCCGCACAGCATCGAGCTGATCGTCGAGGCCGCCACGGTGCCGGTGATCCTCGACGCCGGCATCGGCACGGCCAGCGACGCCGCGCTGGCGATGGAGCTGGGCTGCGACGCCGTGCTGCTGGCCAGCGCCGTGACCCGGGCCCACCGGCCCGGCCTGATGGCCGCGGCCATGCGGCAGGCGGTCACGGCCGGGCGGCTGGCCCGCCTCGCCGGGCGCATCCCACGCCGCCGCTACGCCGAGGCGTCCTCTCCCGCCCGCCCGTCCTGAATCCGCCATCGCCGCGACCAGCCGCCCTCCCCTCGCCCGCCCGTCCCGAGACGTCTGCGCGGGCGGGCGGGAAGGCGTACGATTTCCTCGTCTGGTAAGCCCGGTTTTCGGAATCGGC
Source organism: Microbispora sp. NBRC 16548 (assembly GCF_030268985.1). NCBI lineage: Bacteria > Bacillati > Actinomycetota > Actinomycetes > Streptosporangiales > Streptosporangiaceae > Microbispora > Microbispora sp. NBRC 16548. Next base: position 243,590 of record NZ_BSSF01000006.1, on the reverse strand, counting down.
ACGGCTTTTCGGACCGCACGGTAGGCGGCCGAATAGGTCTCGGTTTGGGATTCGGGAACACGCCGGGCGGCAAATCACCCGTAAACTCTGGCGAGTGGACACGACGCTAACCGACCCGCTCGTGGGGCAGTTGCTCGACGGGCGCTACCGCGTCGAGTCCCGGATCGCCCGGGGTGGCATGGCCTCCGTCTACCTGGCTCTGGACGTCCGGCTCGACCGCACGGTCGCCGTCAAGGTGATGCACCGCTCGCTGGCCGAGGACCCGCAGTTCGTGCGGCGGTTCATCGGCGAGGCCAAGTCGGTGGCCAGCCTCTCGCACCCCAACATCGTGCAGGTCTTCGACCAGGGCACCGACGGGGCGCACGTCTACCTGTCGATGGAGTACGTCCCGGGGCGGACGCTGCGCGACGTCCTGCGCCGCCGCGGCCGCCTCCCGGCTCGCGAGGCCCTGGAGATGGTCATCCCGGTGCTCGCCGCCCTCGGCGCGGCCCACCAGGCCGGGCTCATCCACCGCGACGTCAAGCCCGAGAACGTGCTGCTCGCCGACGACGGCCGGGTGAAGGTCGTGGACTTCGGCCTGGCCCGCGCGATCGAGGCGACCAACCAGACCAAGACCGGCATGATGATCGGCACGATCGGCTACATGTCGCCCGAGCAGGTCACGACCGGCACGGCCGACGCCCGCAGCGACGTGTACGCCGCCGGAATCATGCTGTTCGAGCTGCTCACCGGGCGGCAGCCGTACGCGGGCGAGACGCCGATGTCGATCGCCTACCGGCACGTGCACGAGACCGTCCCCGCGCCGTCCTCGATCGTGCCCGAACTGCCGCCGCCGATCGACGCGCTCGTCGCCGCGGCCACCGACAAGGACCCCGCCGCGCGCCCGGCGGACGCGACCGCCATGCTCGTCGCCGCCGTCGAGGTGCACCGTACGCTGCCGAGGACCGGGCACACCGGTGCGCACGCCGCCCCGCACGGGGCCCCGGACACCGGCGCCCACAGCGGCATACGGACGGGCGCGCACCGGACCATGCCGCCGGCCGGCGGGGCCTCGTCGTTCGGCACCGCCCAGCACGCGCTCGCGGAGCCCGGGTCACCGCTCGGTCACACGATGATCCAGCCGCGCTCGGAACTGCTGACCGGCGCGGCCGAGGCGGAGCGGCGCCGGGGACGCAGGATCAGGCCCGTCTGGTTCGTCGCCGCGCTGGCCCTCGTCATGCTGGCCGGCGTCGCCTTCACCGGCTGGTGGTTCTCCCAGGGCCGCTACACGAAGGTCCCCGACCTGGTGAACAAGCCCGTCACGGTCGCCAGGCAGGTGGCGCAGCAGGCCGGCTTCGAGGTCCGGATCGGCAAGGAGCGGTTCGACGACAAGGTGCCGAAGGACATCGTTCTCGACACCGAGCCGGGACTGGGCGCCGAGGTGGTCAAGGGCTCGGTGCTCACCCTCATCCCGTCGGCAGGCCCGGAGACGGTCCCCGTGCCGAAGGTCGAGAGTTTCAACCTGACGGACGCCCGGGCGAAGATCGCCGAGGTCGGGCTGACTCCCGGGCGGGTGAGCAAGAGCGCGAGCGACACCGTCCCCCGCGACCAGGTCATCCGTACCAACCCGCCGGTGGGCAAGCGCGTCAAGAAGGGCAGCACGGTCAACTTCGTCGTCAGCGCCGGACTGCTGATGCCGGACGTCACGCAGATGATGCGCGACCAGGCGGAGAAGTTCCTGCGCGAGAAGGGCTTCAACGTCCAGATCGACGAGACCACCGACGACGCCCCGCCGGGCACCGTGATCGCGCAGGACCCTCCCGGAGGCGCCGAGGTGGTGTCCGGGGCGATCGTGCACATGACCGTGTCACGCGGGCCGGACCAAGGCTTCCACTGGCCGTGGGAGATCAACCCCGCCGACCCCTCCCAGAACCCGCCCGCCGTCGTCAACGTGCCCGACGTACGGTTCAAGTTCGTGAAGGACGCGGTGAACGAGCTGAAGGCGGCCGGCTTCAAGGTGAACGTCCGCAAGCTGGCCGGCGTGGGCACCCAGCGCGTGATCGGCGAGAACCCGCTCGGCCAGCAGCCCGCGGGCACCACCATCACCATCTGGCACTGACGCCGGGTATCCGGTCGCGTACGGCCCGGTCGCACGGTTGTCCGAGGCCGCTTCCCGGCGCGGAGCCGCGCGACCGGCCGGCGGCGCCTGGCCGTACGCGTCGCCGAGGGCGGAGCGGAGACACGAGCCGTGCCGGGACGCGCCCCCCTGTGCCGTACGAGTCACAGCCGGCGGGGGGTGTACGTGCGAACATGAGCCGGTGAGCGAGGCCCTGCCAGAACCTTCCGTCGTCGAACTCCTGGAGACTCGCCGGCTCCGCCTCGTCGAAGCCGCCGCGCCGCGGATCCCACCCGAAGAGCAGGCGGCCGTGAACCGCGCGTGGGATGAGGCGGTGCGGGCCAATCCGGCCCTCTTCGACGGACCGGCCGTGTCATGCGCGGGGCTGGCACGGGATGATCCGGACGGCCTGGTCATCACCTGGGCACGGACGACCTACCGGCTCCATGCCCTGCGCCGTGTTCCGGGCGCCACAGTGTGGCTGCCGTCCCTCTTCGTCAGCGTCGTGCAGCCGTCGGACGACGGGCGCCTCCTGGTGGTGCGGATGTCGCCGTGGACGGCCGCTCCGGGCCGCTGGCAACTTCCGGGCGGTTCCGCCGAACCTCCCGAGGACGACGGGCTCCTCGACACGGCCGCGCTGCGCAAGCATGCGACGCGGGAGCTGGCCGAGGAGATCGGTGTCGACACGGCGCCCGGTGATCTGACCCTGTGGCTGGTCACCCGGGATGAGGACGGAAGCGCCGGTGTCCTGTTCCTCGCTCCGCCCCGGCCCGCGTCGTTCCTGCACGAACGATTCGCGGATCTCGTGGCGTCGGAGACGGCTCTGGGTCGCGACCCGGAGCTGGACCGGATCGCCCTTGTCCACTCCCCCGCCGAACTCGCGCGTCTCAGCGGGCCCCACGTCGACCACCTGGAACCGGTCGTCCGCCGGTACGCGGCGCAGCAGTCGTGATCGTCCCGAACACCCCGAATCCGGAAGCCTTACCGAATCCCGTTCGCGGCCACCGCCCCGCTCACGGGCACCGCCCGGCACCGCCCCGGCGGCGCGGTGCCCAGACAGGAGCGCCAAGCGGCTCCGGTGACGAAGCGAGACGGACCCGATCGGCATCAGGCGGCGTCGGGGTCGGCTCCCCTGAGGATGTAGAGGTCGTCGCCGAACACCGCGGATATCTGGATCTTGCCGCCCAGCGCCTGCACGTAGCGGGCTATGGCCTCCACCGTGGACACCTCACCACGCTCGATCTGCGAGACACGGCTCTTGGTGACCCCCATGCGGTCCGCGACCTCGGCCTGGGACAGGCCCTGCGCCCTGCGGCGTTCCGCGAGCCGGTGGCCGTCTATGTACGCCTCATTGCGCCGCCGCGCTTCGGCGACAGCCTCCTCACCGCCGGATTCGGCGACGATGTCCGCACGGAGGTCGCGCCATTTGGGAAAGTTGGTCATGAGTGGTCCTCCTCCGCCTCCCGTTCTCTCAGATACTCCTCGTACAGCTCCTCAGCTTGAGGTATCGCGCGGCGATACCAGCCCGACCAGTCACCGGACTTGTCACCGCCTGTAAGAAGGATGGCCGAGCGCCACGGATCGAACACGAACAGGATCCGAATCTCGGAACGGCCTGCGGAACCAGGACGCAACTCCTTCAGATTGTGAATCTTGGATCCCTCAATTCTGTCGACCAGCGGACGGCCCAGCCCAGGACCGATCTCGGCCAGCCTGTCGATGGCGTCGACGACCTGTACCCGTGATCGATCGTCCAGCTTGCGAATCCAGCTAAGGAGGTCGTTGGTTACGCGGACCTCCCATTCCTCCACGTCGTGCGAGTGTAGAGAAAATGCTTCACTCCTGAGCGTGAATCGTCAAGCCCGCCGTCAGGGCGGGGAGCAGGGGGTGAGGGTGCCGAGGAGGCGGAGGCGGGCGAGGCCGCCGTCGGGGTAGATGTCGAGCCGGGCGTGGGTGATCCGGCGGTCGTCGTCGAGGCGGAAGCGGTGGCGGGTGTCGGGCTGCAGGCGCGTCCTGGGCAGCAGCGGGAACCAGGCGTCCTCGTCCTCCAGCGGCGCCCGGTCCGCGTCCACGCCCTTCAGCGATGCCCAGCCAGGGGCGTTGAACACCAGGTTGGTCGTGTCGATCTCGGCGACGGCCACCCGGCCGGGCCCGGCCAGGGCGACGACGAGCCAGTCGTTGCCGCCGTCGCGACGGCGGGCGGTCTCCCAGCCCTCGGCCTGGTTGCGGGCCAGTCCGGGCGCGAGGACGTTGTTCGGCGAGGAGTAGAACTCGTCGGAGCACGCGGTCACGAGGCCGCCGTTCTCCAGCGCGGCGAGGTCGACGGTGAGGCCCTCCAGGAACGCCCGGTCGGGCACGACCCGCCCGTGGACCCGCAGCCGGGCGACGCCGCCGTCGGGGAAGATGTTCAGCCGCACATGGGTGAAGCGGCGGGGATCGGTCACGGCGAACTCGTGGACCGTGTCGCCCTTCAGCGGGCTCTTCGGCACGACCTCCACCCAGCCGTCCAGCTCGTCCGGCGAGGGATGGCCCTCGGCCGCGCACGCCTCGACCGACGCGTACGGCGGGTAGTTGCCGCGGAACCACGCGGTGTCCACGACCACGCCCCTGATGATCCCCGGCAGGCCGAGCCGCACGATCGCCCAGTCGTGGCCGGGCTCGCGCCGCCGCCGGGTCTCCCAGCCGTCGTAGACCTGGCCCTTGGCCCCGAAGGTGTGCGGCCGGAACTCGGCCGGTCCCGGCCTGATCAGGGCCTCCCGCTCGGCGAACGACTCGTCGTTGGCGGCCACGACCGACCCGCCGTACGTGCGCAGGGCGAGATCGGGCAGGCGGGTGAAGCCGGTCATCGGGCTCCCCTCGTCAGCAGCCGGCCACGCGGTCTGGCGAAGTCGACGGGCGTGCCGCGCAACCAGGTGGTGCGCACCACGCCCGCCAGCCGCGCACCGTGGTAGGGAGACACCGGGTTGCGGTGGTGGAGCGTCGCGACGTCCACCGTGAACTCGGCGTCGGGGTCGAAGGCGACGAGGTCCGCGTCGTCGCCCTCCCGGATCGCCCCCTTGTGCGGCAGGCCGGCCAGGCGGGCCGGTCCCTCGGCCATCCAGCGGGCCACGTCGGCCAGGCCGTGCCCGCGGGCGCGGGCCGCGGTCCACACGGCGGGCAGGCCGACCTGGAGCGAGGAGATGCCGCCCCAGGCGGCGGCGAAGTCGGGCACCTTGAGGTCGGGCGTCGACGGGGAGTGGTCGGAGACGATCCCCATGAGCACGCCGTCGGCGAGCGCCTGCCACAGCGCGTCGCGGTTGGCGGCCTCCCGGATCGGCGGGCAGCACTTGTAGGCGGGCCCGGTGACCTGCTCGGCCGCCAGGGTCAGGTAGTGCGGGCAGGTCTCGGCGGTGACGCGCACCCCCGCCGCCTGCGCCGCCCGCAGCGGTTCGACGCAGGCGGCGGCCGACACGTGCACGATGTGCGCCCGCGCGCCCGTCTCCGCCGCGAGGGCGATCACCTGCTCGACGGCCCGGCGCTCGGCCTCCTGCGGGCGTGACCGCAGGAAGTCGTCGTACGCGGGGCCGCCGGGGTCGGACAGCAGCCCGGGGTCCTCGGCGTGCGCGATCAGCAGGCCGTCGAAGGCCGCCACCTCCGCCAGCGCGGCCCGCAGCCCGTCGTGGTCGAGCGGGGGGAACTCGTCCACCCCGGACGGGGACAGGAAGCACTTGACGCCCATCACCCCGGCCTCGTGCAGGGGCCGCAGATCGGCGAGGTTGCTGGGGATCGCGCCGCCCCAAAAGCCCGTGTCGACGTGGCACCGGCCCTCGGCGGCCTTCCGCTTGACCTCCAGCGCCGCCACGTCCACGGTCGGGGGCAGCGAGTTGAGCGGCATGTCCACGATCGTGGTCACGCCCCCGGCCGCCGCCGCCCTGGTGGCGGTCGCGAAGCCCTCCCAGTGGGTGCGGCCGGGCTCGTTGACGTGCACGTGGGAGTCGACCAGCCCGGGCAGCAGCGGCAGGTCGCCGAGGTCGGCGGACTCCTCCGCCGCCGGCGGCTCGTCGTAGGGCCGCAGGGCCGCGATCACGCCCCCGCGCACGGCGACCGCGAGCGGGCGCTCCCCCTCCGGGGTCACGGTCCGCCGGGACCTCACCACCAGGTCGTACGGTTCCCCCACGCGCCACTCCTCATGTCGTGAGATGTCCGGCGGCGATCCGCGCCGCCAGCCGCTCAAGCAGCGGCCCGGCCTCGGCCATGCACCGCCGCACGTCGGGCTCGATGTCGGTCAGCGCGTACGCCGCCTCGATGCCGGCCGCCCGCAGCTCCTCGTCGCCGACGGTGCGCCGCCCGCAGACGGCCACCACCGGCACACCGTGCTTGGCCGCGGCCGCCGCGACGCCGACCGGCGCCTTGCCACGCAGGGTCTGCTCGTCGATCGCGCCCTCGCCCGTGATCACCAACTGGGCGCCCTCCACGTGGCGGTCGAACTCCACCAGATCCAGCAGATAGCCGATGCCGGGGCGGATCTCGGCGTCGAGGAACGTCAGCGCGCCGAAGCCCACACCGCCGGCGGCGCCCGCCCCCGGCCGCCCGGCCACGCCCATCGCGCGCACGACACCGTCGTGCTCGGCGGCGCCGGCCAGGCCGTGGGTGTGCGCGGCGACGGCCGCCAGCCGGGCCAGCCCGGCCTCCAGCACGGCCACGTCCTGCGGGCTCGCGCCCTTCTGCGGGCCGTACACCGCCGCCGCGCCGTACGGCCCGAGCAGCGGGTTGTCCACGTCGCTCGCCACGATCACCTCGAACCCGCTCAGGCGGCCGGAGGCATCGACGGCGTGCAGGTCGCGCAGCGCGGCGCCGCCCGGCGGCAGGTCGTTCCCGGCCGCGTCGAGCAGCCGCACGCCGAGGGCCTGGGCCATCCCCGCGCCGCCGTCGGTGCAGGCGCTGCCGCCGAGGCCGAGCACGATCCGCGTCGCGCCGTGCCGTACGGCGTGGGCGATCAGCTCACCCGTGCCTCGGCTGGTCGCGGTCAGCGGCACCGGGACGTGCTCCTCCGGCCGCCCTCCGGGCGGACCCGGCAGCCGGCGCAGGCCCGACGCCTCGGCCAGCTCGATCACCGCGACCCGTGCGCCGGGCTCGTTCCGCACGGCGTAGCTCGCGGTGACCGGATCGCCGGCCGGCCCGGTCACCTCCGTCTCGACCCGGGTGAACCCGCTCGCCACGACCGCGTCCACGGTGCCGTCGCCCCCGTCGGCCACCGGCAGCTCGACGACCGGGACGTTCCCCAATCCCGGATAACGCAGCCCGGCGGCCACGTGCGCGGCCACCTCGGGCGAGGTGAGCGACCCTCGGAACTTGTCCGGTGCGATGACGACGTGTCCTGTCATGGTGTGGCTCACCTGTGGCCCTTCGATCGTGTCCGGGAACGCCTCAGACATGATCCATGGTGGTCAGCCGGCGATGGGCGTCGGCCCCGGCCCGCGCGGCCTCCTCTCCCGGGACGGTGCGCAGTTCGCCGTCGTCCACGACGGTCCGGCCGCCCACGAGCAGCCGGGCGAGCGGCGGGGTCGCGCCGTACGCGAAGGCGACCACGGGATCGTCGATCGCGGCGTGGAAGCCGCCGAGCCGCCACAGCGCCACGTCGGCGAGCTTGCCGGGCTCCAGCGAGCCGATCTCGGCCTCCCGGCCGAGGCAGCGGGCGCCGCCGAGCGTGGCCATCTCCAGGGCCTGGCGGGCGGTCAGCGCGCGCGGGCCGTAACGGGCCCGCTGCGTGAGCACGGCCATGCGGATCTCCCCGGCGAGCGGGGTCATCTCGCTGGAGGCCGCGCCGTCGACGCCGAGCCCGACCGGCGCGCCCGCGGCCAGCAGGTCGGAGATCCGGGCGATGCCCGCCCCGAGACGGCCGTTGGACGACGGGCAGTGGGCCGTGCCCGTGCCGGTCTCGGCGAAGCGCCGCACGTCCTTGTCGGTCAGGTGGACGCAGTGGGCCAGCCACACGTCGGGACCCAGCCAGCCGAGCCGGTCGAGATACTCGACGGGCAGCACGCCGAACTGCTCCCTGCAGTGCTCGTCCTCGTCGGCCGTCTCCGCCACGTGCGTGTGCAGCCGTACGCCGTGGGCGCGGGCGAGGTCGGCCGAGCGGGTCATGAGTTCGCCGCTGACCGAGAACGGCGAGCAGGGGGCGACCGCGACGCGCAGCATCGACCCGAACGACGGATCATGATATTTCCGGATCGCGTCGTCGGTGGCCTGGAGGATCTCGTCGACCTCCTCCACGACCTCGTCCGGCGGCAGGCCACCGCGCGAGGCGCCACGGTCCATCGACCCCCGGCAGGGATGGAAACGCAGCCCGACCCGCCGCGCGGCCTCGATCTCCGCCTCGAAGAGGTCTCCCCTGCCCTTGGGGAAGACGTAGTGGTGGTCGGTCGAGGTCGTGCAGCCCGACAGGGCCAGCCAGGCCAGCCCCGCCGTCGCGGCGCCCGACACCACCTCGGCGTCCATCCGGGCCCACAGCCGGTAGCTGGCCACCAGCCACTCGAACAGCGTGCCGTCCGGTGTCACCCCCTGGGACGCCCACTGGTAGAGGTGGTGGTGGGTGTTGACCAGGCCGGGGGTGGCCAGGCAGCCGGAGCCGTCGACGCGTTCCGCCCCCTCCGGCACGCGCGGCGCCGGGCCGGGGCCGACCGCCGTGATCAGACCGTCCTCCACGACGACGTGGCCGGACGCGCTCTCCTCCCCGGCGACGGGGACGACGTAGGCGTTCTCGATGACGACCGGACGCGGGCTTTCGGGCAACGGAACCCCCCGGAGGCGGACGATGGCGGGATCGTGTTTCGTCATGGGCGGCGGCCTAGGCCGTCCCCGCGCGGCGGGCGGCGGCCAGGCGCACCGCGTCGAGGATCTTCTCGTATCCGGTGCAGCGGCACAGGTTGCCGGCCAGGGCCTCCCGGATGTCGGCGTCCGGCGGCACGCCGTCGGACCCCGCGAGCAGCGCGTGGGCCTGGACGACGAGACCGGGCGTGCAGAAGCCGCACTGCACGGCCCCCGCGTCCACGAACGCGCGCTGCACGTCGTTCAGCCCGCTGTTCAGTCCGCTGTTCAGGCCGCTGTTCAGACCGCCGCCGAGTTCACCGTCCAGCCCGCCGCCGGAGGCGGCCAGGCCCTCGACCGTCACCACCTCGCGTCCCTCCGCCTGGCCGGCGGCGACCAGGCACGCGCAGACCGGGGTGTCGTCGAGATAGACCGTGCAGGAGCCGCATTCGCCCTGCTCGCAGGCGTTCTTGGCGCCCGGCAGGCCGAGCCGCTCGCGCAGGACGTACAGCAGGCTCTCGCCCTCCCACACGTCGTCGGCCGTCATCGGGCGGCCGTTCACCGTGAGGTTCACCCTCATGCGCTCCCCCTGCGGTCGCCGGCTCTGAAGTCGTCCCATGCCCAGCCGAGCGCGCGGCGCGCCATCACGGCCAGCGCGTGTGTGCGGTAGGCGGCGCGGCCCCGCACGTCGTCGATGGGCGCGGCGGAGGCGGCCACGAGTTCGCCGAAGCGGCGCGCCGCACCGGGATCGAGCGGGCCGCGGCCATCCCAGTCCAGTTCCCCTGCCGCGAAGTCCTCGGCCCGCGGGGCGTGGCGCGGGGTCGGCGCGGCCGAGCCGATGCCGGTGCCCACCCGGCGCACGGACGGGTCCAGCGCGACCGCGAACGAGCACACCGCGATCACCATGGCGTTCCTGGTGCCGATCTTGGAGAAGTACTGCGGTCCTGTGGCGGCCGGGACGCGCACGGCGCGGATCAGCTCGTCGGGGGCGAGCGCGTTGCGCTTCACGCCGGTGTAGAACTCCCCGATCGGGATCAGCCGGGTGCCGCGCACCGACTCGGTCTCCACGACCGCGCCGCAGGCCAGCAGCGGCGGGTGGCTGTCGCCCGCGGGCGAGGCCGCGCCGAGATTGCCCGCGACCGTGCCCCGGTTGCGGATCTGCGGCGAGCCGACCGTGCGGGACGCCTGGGCCAGGCCGGGAAGTTCGGCCCCGAGCTCGGCGATCAGCCGGGAGTAGGTCACGCCCGCGCCCACGCGGATCTCGCCGCCCTCCCGCGACCACTCCCGGAGCTCGGGGATCGGCGTGAGGTCGAGCAGGGCGGCCGGGCGGCCCTTGTCGAGGTTGATCTCCACCATGACGTCGGTGCCGCCCTGGATCGGTGTGGCCTCGGGCCGCTCGGCCTTCAGCGCCAGGGCGTCCACCCAGGTAAGCGGTCGCAGGAAGTCCATCGGCTACTCCCAGGCCGGGCCGGCGGCGGGCGCGTCCTCGCGCAGCACCGTGCCCTCGATCAGCCCGTACGGCCGGTCGGCGGCGAAGAAGACCTCACCGTCGTTGTCCAGCCCGAAGGGCGCGAGATCCACCAGGAAGTGGTGCTTGTTCGGCAGCGACAGCCGCACCTCGCAGACCCCCGGGCACTCGGCCAGCACGCGCGTGCCCATGGCGTACAGCGTCTGCTGCAGGGACAGGCTGTAGGTGTCGGCGAAGGCCGCGAGCAGGGCGCCCCGCGCGTTCTCGTAGGTCTTGTCCCAGTCCTGGGAGGCGTCCGCGTGCCGCCACGCCGCGTCCACCGCGGTGGCCAGGACGCGGTCGCGGGTCTCCGGCAGCGTCGTGTACTCGTCCCTGGCGAAGCCCCAGAACTCGGAGTTGGTCGTGTTGAGCACCACGAGGTCGCGCAGCCCGGAGACCACCCAGGACCGCGTCCCGTCGTGGTGGGCCACGCAGGTGCGGACCTCCCGGCCCGAGCGGACGAACGAGTGCCCGAACGCGCCGTTGCGCTCCCAGGCGTGCTCCTCGACGGCGACCCTCGCGTGGTGGATCGCGGGCTGAGAGTCCGCGAAATGACGGGCCAGCAGCAGCGCGAAGTCTTCGATCATCCCGACGCCGTGCTTCTTGGCGAACGCGAAGACCGTGTTCTTCTGCGTGTCGGTGGGCAGGACGGCGCTGTTGTCCCCGCTCAGGTGCACCTCGGTCATGTCGCCCGACAGCGACGTGCTGACCGTGAGGTCCTTGATCCGGTGGGCGTCGCCGTGCCGGGTCACCCGCACGACCCTTGTCTCGGCCTTGCCATACCTGTTCGGCCCCAGAACGGCCACGTCAGCTCCCCCGGTAGGTCGAGTAGGCGAACGGGCTCAGCAGCAGCGGCACGTGGTAGTGCTCGCCGGCCTCCCGGATGGCGAACACGACGCTCACCTCGGGGAAGAACGCCTCGTCCCCCAGGTAGGCGCCGGTGTCGAACACGAGCCGGTAGGTGCCCGGGCGCGGATCTTCGGCCGGGTCCCACTCCCGGCCCAGCGGCGTCCAGTCCCGGATGCGGCCGTCGCCGTCGGTGCGGCCCTCGGCCACCGGCACGAAGCCGTGCGCGGCGCGCCGCGACAGCCGTACGAACAGGTCCTTGGCCGGCCGCCCGGCGGCGGTGTCGAGCACGTGCGTCGAAAGGCTCACCGGCCCTCCCAGAGCTTGGTCAGCCGCATCGCGACGATCTTCGAAAGTTCGTCCCTGACGACCTCGCGCTCGGTCTCCTCGTCGTTGCCGAGCCGGTCCCTCAGCAGCGCCAGCAGTTGGCCGGCCTCCCGGCCCGTCGCGCAGACCAGGTAGACGTGACCGAACCGGCTCTCGTAGGCGGCGTTGCCCTCGCGGAGCGCGCCGAGCACCTCCCGGCCGGCGTCCGCGGTCCCGGACTGCTCGGACCGCGACCACGCGGCCTCGCGTCCCGCGCCGTCAGGCCGCTCGCCGATCCTCGGGTGCGCCGCCAGCGCCTCCAGCACGTCGTCCCAAGTGAGCACCGCGAGAGCCGCCTCGCTCGCGCGGCGGAGCCCGTCGAGATCCCGGAACGGCCCGCGCGCGGCGACCGCCTCCAGCCACCTGGCGGAGGCGCAGCAGGACCGCAGGTCCTCCCGGCCGAGTTCGCGCATGCCCGTCAGTCAACCGCCGGGCCCGAGGCGATTCCAGCGGCGCGAAGTCCGAACCGGACGCCCTGCTCCGGGCGCCGCTTTGTACGTTGTGACAAAGGGGCTGTGACAAAGGGGCTGCCGCAAAAGGGGCTGTGGCAACAAGGGGGCGGCGCCAGCCTGCGCCAATGTCCTGCGCCAATACGCTGTGCCAATACTCTGGGGGCATCATGACTCCTTCCACTCTCATCGGCGGACACGTCTTCGTCGCCGGCGGCCTCGCCAAGGGCGGGCTGAAGTACGCGGCCGACATCGGCGCGGAGATGATCCAGGTTTTCGTCACCAACCCGCGGGGCTGGGCGCTCAGCGAGGGCAACCCCGCCGAGGACGCCAAGCTCCGCGAGTCGGGCGTGCCGGTCTTCCTGCACGCCGCCTATCTCGTGAACTGCGGGTCGCCGACGCCGGAGACCCTGGAGAACTCGATCGCGGTGATCCGCCACACCCTGCGCAGGGGCGCCGAGACCGGCGCGCTCGGCGTGGTCGTCCACACCGGCTCGGCCGTGAGCCAGTCGCGCGAGGCCGCGATGCGCCAGATCCACGAGCGCCTGCTGCCGGTGCTGGACGAGCTTCCGGACGACGGCCCCGACCTGCTGCTCGAACCGATGGCGGGCCAGGGCCAGATGCTCTGCGCGACCGTGCAGGACCTCGGTCCCTATCTGGAGGCCCTCGACCACCACCCCAAGGTGGGCGTGTGCCTCGACACCTGCCACGCCTTCGCGGCGGGGCACGACCTGGCCGCGCCGGGCGGGGTGAAGGAGATGATGGACGCCCTGAACGACGTCGCCCCCGGCCGGCTCAAGCTGATCCACGCCAACGACTCGAAGGACCCCTGCGGCTCCAAGCGGGACCGGCACGAGAACATCGGGGCCGGGCACATCGGCGCCCAGGCGTTCGGCGAGCTGATGCGCCACCCCACGGCCGCCGGGGTGCCCATCTGCATCGAGACGCCCGGCAAGGTGGAAAAGCACCGCGAGGACATCGAACTGCTCAAGAAGCTGCGCGGCGCCTGACCGGCGCGTCCCCGGGGCCGCCGGTCACCGCGCCGCGGCGGGTACCCGGCGTTCCGAGGTAGCCGCACCCCGCGTTCAGGGGCAGCGGCCCCCCGCGTTCAGGGGCAGGCGCCCTGCGGGGAAAGCGGGGACGGGGCGTTCGCGGCGATCCGGCGCCCCCGTATGGCCGGATCGCCGCGCACCCCCCCCCGATACGCGTTGGCGGGGCCCTTCCCCCCCGAGTAGGGCCCCGCTTGGTAACCACTCGGTGACAACCTGCTCACTTTGTGATTACCCCGCGTGTCTTGCGACGTGCGAAAGACTACGAGGTGTAGTTGGGCGGGGGGATGGCCCTTCGGACGAGCGGTCTCTAGTTAGCGCCATGCGGCCCGCTCCCGCACGACGAGCGGGCCCCGGGAGACGACGAGCGGTAGATCGGGGCGCGCGAAGACGCCCCGGGTCGGCCCGCGCGCCCCCGACGAGTGTGCCCAGCTCAGCCGCCGAGGCGGCGGTAGCGCCGGGCGGACAGAGGCAGGAAGACGAGCGTGATCAGCAGCGGCCAGCCGATCGCCAGCGTCAGGGCGTGCTCGGCGGCCCAGGAATCGCCCTGCCAGCCGGGGTTGCCGAACAGCATCCGGCACGTGGCGACCGTCGCCGACAGCGGGTTCCACTCCGCGATCGCCCCGAGCCATCCCGGCAGGAGCGCCGGGGACACGAAGGTGTTGGCCAGCATCGTGAGCGGCAGCAGCGGCAGCCAGGCCGCGCTCGCCGCCTCCGGGGTGAGCGCCAGCCCGAGGTAGATCCCCACCCAGATGAGCGCGAAGCGCAGCAGGAGGAGCAGGCCGACGGCGGCCAGGGCGTCGCCGATCCCCCGGTGCCAGCTCCATCCGGCGACCAGGCCGCACCCGAGCAGGATCAGCAGTTCGAGCACCGAGTTGACGATGTCGGCGAAGGCGCGGCCGAGCACCACGCCGGGCCGCGAGATCGGCATCGAGCGGTAGCGGTCGGTCACCCCGCGGGCGGTCTGCAGGCTGACCACCGTCATCGTGGTCATCACCCCCATCGCCATCGTCTGGGAGAACATGCCCGGCATCAGGAACTCGCGGTAGTCGCCGCCGCCCGCGACGTTCATCGCGCTGCCGAGGACGTAGCCGAACAGCACGACCATGACGATCGGATACAGCGTCAGGTTGAGGACGGCGGCCGGGTTGCGGACCCAGTGTCTGAGGTTGGTGCGGGCGATGACCGACGCGTCCGACAGCGTCCAGCGCAGCCGCTCGCCCCACCGGGGCGGCGCGTCCGGGGCGGCCAGGGCGCTCACGCCGCCGCCTCCGCCGTCAGGCTCAGGAACACCTCGTCCAGGGTCGGACGGCGCAGAGAGACGTCCTCGACCTCGATGCCGCGCCGCTCCAGCTCGCGTACGACCGTGGTGAGCGCCCCGACGCGGTCGCGTACGGGGGCGGTCAGGCGGCGGGCGTCCGCGTCGGTCACGGGCTCGGCCTGCGCGACGCCCGTGAGGACCGTGGCGGCGTCGCCGAGGCGGGCGGGATCGCGCACGACGAGGTCGAGGTGGTCGCCGCCGATCAGCGACTTCAGACGCTCGGGGGTGTCGTCCGCGATCACCCTCCCCCCGTCGATCACCGCGATCTGCCGGGCGAGCTGGTCGGCCTCGAACAGGTACTGCGTCGTCATGAGCACGGTGCTGCCGGCGTCCGCGAGCCCGCGCACGGTGCGCCAGACCTCCGTGCGGCTGCGGGGGTCGAGCCCGGTGGTCGGCTCGTCGAGGAAGAGCACGCGCGGGGCCTGAAGGAACGCGGCGGCCAGGTCGAGACGCCGCCGCATTCCTCCGGAGTAGTGCCTGACCCGCCGGTCGGCCGCCTCGGACAGCCCGAACCGCTCCAGGAGCTCGCCCGCGCGGCGGCGTGCCGCCGCCGCGTGGAGGTGGTGGAGCCGCCCCCACATCTCGAGGTTCTCCCGCCCCGTGAGGATCTCGTCCACGGCCGCCTCCTGCCCGGCCAGGCCGATGCGGCGGCGCACCTCGGCCGGCTGCCGCGCGACGTCGAACCCGGCCACGAGCGCGCGGCCGGAGTCCGGTCGCGCCAGCGTGGTCAGCACGCGGACGGCGGTGGTCTTGCCCGCGCCGTTCGGGCCGAGAAGCGCGCACACGCTCCCGCCGGCGACCCTCAGGTCGAACCCGTTGAGGGCTCTGGTCTCGCCGTAGCGCCTGCCAAGCCCCTCAGCGAGGATAGAGTAAGAGTTCATGGCTCCATAATGAGACTTTAATGTCTCATTATCAACCACAACCGCCTCCTAATGGAGGCGCTGCTAGCCTTCCGGGGGTGACCGACACCAGGGAATCGGGCACGCGCAGCCGTACGCGCCGTGCCATCCTCGCCGCGGCGGCCTCGGTCCTCGCCCGCGACCGCGGCGCGACGCTCGCGGACATCGCCGAAGCCGCCCAGATCGGCCGCAGCACGCTGCACCGCTACTTCTCCGACCGGCAGGACCTCGTGAACGCGGCCGTCGTCGACTCCTTCCGCGTGGTGGAGAGGTCGACGGCGGGGGCGGCCATCGACCAGGGCCCGCCGCTCGAGGCGATGCGGAGACTGATCGCCGCCCTGGTGGACGCCGGGGACCGCCTGGCGTTCCTGTTCGGCGACCCCCGGGTGCTCGAGGAGTTCACGGCCTGCTTCGAGCCCGATCTGTCGGTGCCGACCACCGTCACCCTCATCGAGCGCGGCCAGGCCGAGGGGGTGTTCGACCCCGGCGTCAGCGCCGAGTGGATCCAGCAGGTGCTGTGGGCCCTCACCTACACGGGCTGGGAGGCGGCCGAGAAGGGGCTGCTCCCCCGGCACGGCGTCGCCGCCGCCGTGACCCGCGCCTTCGAGAGCGGCATGGTCGTGTCCCCGGCCCGCTCCTGAGGCGCCGCGGGATGCGGGGTGATCGCGTGGAGGCTCAGGGACGGAACTGGCGGACGAGCTGCTCGCGCACCTGCCGGGTGTGCCGCCTGCTCACCGGCAGCGTCTCTCCGCCCACCTGCAGGACCACCCGCCCGGCGTCGAAGCGCAGCTCGCTGACGTGCCGGGCGTTGACGAGGGTGCTGCGGTGGGCCCGGACGAACCCGGCGCCGGCCCAGCGGCGTTCCAGCGCCGCGAGGGACATCCGCACGAGGTAGGCGGCGTCCGCCGTGTGCAGGCGCACGTAGTCGCCGTGGGCTTCGGCGTAGCACACGTCCTGCCGGGCCACGAACTTCGTGCGGCCCCCGAGCTCGACCGGGATCGTCTCCAGGTCCTCCTCGGTGCCGGGAGGCGCGACGGCGGCCGAGAGCCGGCGTACGGCCTCCGCCAGGCGTTCCGGGCGTACGGGCTTGAGCAGGTAGTCGACGGCCTCCAGCTCGAACGCCTGGACGGCGCAGTCGTGGGCGCTGACGAAGACCAGGCGGGGAGGCGTGGGGAAACCGCCGATGAGCCGGGCCAGGTCGAGGCCGTCGAGGCCCGGCATGCGCACGTCCAGGAAGACGCCGTCGAGGCGCTCCCCGTCGGCGATCATCTGGACCATGTCGTGCAGGGCGGCCCCGCCGTCGGTCGCCGTGCTCACGTGCTCCACCCGGGCGTCCTGGCGGAGCAGGAAGGCGAGCTCGGACAGAGCGGGGACCTCGTCGTCCACCGCGAGGACACGCAGCATGGCGTCCACCGTGCCGCGTGCCCCGCCCTCCGCGCAAGGGGTGACCGAGCGGTAGGTGACATTCCCGATACTCTCCGCCACCGTCGTGGCCGATGCCGAGGCAACCTCCACGCCAAGACTAGGTAGAGCTATTCGGCTTTTGCCGTCTATAAGGCCTTTTGTCTGCTACGGCTGCTTACCGTTGACAGGAAGACAGGCCCAACGAGGAACTTCGATGAGCATCAGGCCGGCCACGTTCCTTCCCTTCTCCCACTCCATCCAGGCGCGCGTGACGCTGACCGTGGCGGTGGTGTCCGTGCTCGTCGCCGCCGTGATCGCAGCAGGCCTGTGCCTGCTGATCCGCCACCGGGTCGAAGCCGAGATCTACGGGGAGACCCGCCGGGTCGCGACCGAGTGGATCGGCCTGATGGAACGCGGGCAGGTTCCGCCGCCGGCGCCGACGGCGCGGGTCCCGCTCGTCCAGCTCGTCGACTCGCGGGGCCGGGTGGTGACGGCCGGGCCCATGGCCGGCGATCGGCCGCTGAGCACGGTCCGGCCGACGGAGGAGAACCGTTTCCGGGACGTGATCGAGTGCCCTGAGAGCGAGCGGTGCGTCATGCTCACCGCCGCCCGGGTCCCGTCGTTGCAGTCCTGGGAGCTCTGGCGGGGCGAGCCCCACTTCGTTTACACCGGCACGGACCAGCCGCCCGCCCTGCGCGGGCGGCGGCTGGAGTTCCTCATCGGCGCCGGCGGAGTGCTGCTGGCCGCTCTGTGGACGTGGACGACCTGGCGGGCGACGGGTCGCATCCTGCGCCCCATCAACGCGATCCGGCAGCGGATGTCGGAGATCAACGCCAACGACCTGTCCCTGCGGGTGCCGGAGCCGTCCGGCCGGGACGAGATCGCCCGGCTGGCCCGGGCCGCGAACCAGACGCTCAGCCGGCTGGAGTCGGCGGTGACGCGGCAGCGGGAGTTCGCCGCCGTCGTGTCCCACGAGCTCAAGTCCCCGCTCACCGGCCTGCGCACCGGGCTGGAGGAGGCGCTGCTCTACCCGGAGATCGACGCACGGCAGGCGATCGCCAGGTCGCTGCCCGCCGCCGACCGCATGCAGCAGATCATCGACGAGCTGCTCGCCTTCGCCCGGCTCCGCAACACGCCGTGCTCGTCCGAGCCGGTCGACCTCGGGGCGCTCGTACGCGCCGAGGCGGCGCGCACCACGGGCGTGCCGGTGCACGCCAGGGCCGAGCCGGACGTGCGGGTCCTCGGCAACCGCGTGCAGCTGGCCAGCATCGTGACGAACCTTCTGGTGAACGCGCAGCGCCACGCCAGCGGCCAGGTGGACGTGAGCGCCGAGCGCGCCGGCGCCCAGGCGCTGGTGGTGGTGCTCGACGACGGCGACGGCGTCGGCAAGGAGGACAGGGAGCGCATCTTCGAACCCTTCACCCGCCTGGAGGCGGGACGGCGCCTCGACCCCGACGGCAGCGGCCTCGGCCTGGCCCTGTGCCGGGCGATCGCGGTGGCACACGAGGGCAGCCTGTGCGTCGAGGACTCCCCGCGCGGCGCCCGGTTCGTCCTCCGGCTCCCGCTCCTGACCGGCTGAGCGCCCGGCCCGGCCATCGGGGGCCACCGTCATCGGGGGCCACGGTCATCGGAGACGCGGTCATCGGAGACGCGGGTTGCTGGCGGGGCACGTGCTCGCCCGCCCGTGACCGCCGCAGGACCCCGTCCTGCGGTGCACTCGCCGACCGGCGGGGTTCAGGAGCGGGCCGGGACGGCCCGGGGGCGGGTCTTGGGGATGCGCAGCCGGATGCGGGTCCCCTTGCCGGGCGCCGTCTCGACCATGAGCCCGTAGTCCTGGCCGTAGAGGTGGCGCATGCGCACATCCACGTTGCTCAGCCCGATCCCGCTGCTCTCCTCGGCGAGCGCGGCCCGCAGATGCTCGGGGTCCATGCCGACGCCGTCGTCCTCGACCCAGATGTGCGCCTCCGGCCCGGCGTCCCTGATCACGACCCGGACCTCGCCCGGCATGCCGTGCTTGATGGCGTTCTCCACCAGGGGTTGCAGGCACAGGAACGGCACGTCGACCCGCAGCACCTCGGGGGCGACCTGGACGGTGAAGCGCAGCCGGTCGCCGAACCTCGCCTGCTCCAGCAGCAGGTAGCGGTCCACGCAGCTCAGCTCGTCGGCGAGCGAGGTGAAGTCGGCCGCCCGGCGCAGCGCGTACCGGATGAAGTCGGCGAAGTCGAGCAGCAACTCGCGGGCGCGCTCGGGATCGGTCCGGACGAACGAGGCGATCGTGGTGAGCGAGTTGTACACGAAGTGGGGCGAGATCTGCGCCCGCAGGGCCCGCGCCTCCGCCTCCAGGGTCCGCCTGCGGGAGGCGTCGAGTTCGGCGAGTTCGAGCTGGCCGGACATCCAGCGGCCCACCTCGGCCGCCGTGCGCACCATGGCGGCGCCGATCTCCGCGTCGTACACCGCGAGCGCGCCGACCGCCCGCCCTTCCACGGTCAGGGGGACGACCACCCCGTGCCGGTCGCCGCCCGCGGCGGGGGCGCGGCGTGGCCTGCCGCCCGCCATGGTCGCGCGCACCTCGGCGAGGACCGCCTCGTCCGCCGGCACACCCGTGCCGTCCCTGGCCAGGACGCGGTCGCTCGTGGCGACCACCAGGCCGGCGGTGCCGAGCAACGTCCGCAGGTGCCGTGCGGCGCGGCGGGCGGAGCCGCGGGTGAGCCCGGCGCGCAGCGAGCCCGCCGCCCGCCCGGCGACGCGCAGGGCGAGGAGCGTCGCCTCCGCCGGCAGCCCGCCGGGGGCCGGCCCGCGGCAGGCGAGGGCGCGGCCCAGTGCGCCGCCGCAGACCCCGCAGAGCGCGCACAGCGCGACCCAGACGGCTGAAGACACGCCGGACACCGTAGCCGCTCGGCGGCCTCACGGAGGGCCGTCGCCCGGGTCCTCCTGATATGAGTAGCGCTGCTCCTTCCAGGGATCGGCCACGTTGTGGTAGCCGCGATCCTCCCAGAAGCCCCGCCGGTCCTCGGTCAGGTACTCGACCGCGCGCACCCACTTCACGCTCTTCCACGCGTACAGGTGCGGCACCACGATCCGTACGGGATAGCCGCGTTCGGGGGACAGCGGGTTCTCGTCGAGGTGTGTGGCGAACAGCGTCGTCGGGCGGTCGAAGTCGGACATGCGCACATTGGCGCTGTAGCCGTACTCGGCCCAGACCATGACGTGGCGCACGCCCGGCGCCGGGGGGACGCGGTCGAGCAGCTCCGACGTGGGAACGCCGCCCCACTCGTTGCCCATGAGGGAGAACTTGGTGACGCAGTGGAAGTCCGCGACGACCGTCGTCCTGGGCAGCGCGGAGAACTCCTCCCACGAGAACTCGTGGACCCGGCCCGAGGCCGTGGCGCCGAACACCTGGAAACGCCACGTCTCAGGGCGGAACGCCGGGACCCGCCCGTAGTGGACGACGGGCCGTCCGCGTGGGACGTACTGGCCCGGTGGCAGGCGCGTCTCCTCCTCAGGTTTCTCCGGCACGCACGCCATCCTGCCATCCGCCCGGAGGACGGCCGCACCGGACCCCGGAGGTGCGGGTGCGGCACGATCAAGGAAGCGTGCGCTATATTGCGTCACATGCGCACCGCTTGGTCGTTTTGGTATGGCGACGGACCCGTGAGGACCGATCGCCTCCATGCGCTGCGCTGACAGCCACGGCGAACGAAGGCCCCGGGTCCACACGGACCCGGGGCCTTCGTCGTTTTCCGGACCCGCACCGTTCACAGCGACAGGAGTCACCATGGTCATCGTCATGACCCCCGAGGCCACGCAGGACGACATCGAGGCGATCGCCGACCTCGTCGCCGCCGCCGGAGGGGAGGCGTTCGCGAGCCGCGGCGTGAACCGTACGATCGTCGGCCTCATCGGCGACGTCGAGCAGTTCGCCACGCTGAACCTGCGCGCCATGCCGGGCGTCGCGGACGTCGTGCGGGTCTCCACGCCGTACAAGCTCGTGAGCCGGGAGAACCACCCCCAGCGCTCCACGGTGACCGTGCGCGGCGTGCCGATCGGCCCGGACACCGTCACCCTGATCGCGGGCCCGTGCGCGGTCGAGACGCCGGAGCAGACGCTGGAGGCCGCGCTGATGGCCAAGGCGGCGGGCGCGACGCTGCTGCGCGGCGGCGCCTACAAGCCGCGCACCTCGCCGTACGCCTTCCAG